>JANNSZ010000073.1:0-85109 GCA_031403195.1 Planctomycetota bacterium
TGGCTGTTGGTCAGGTATTGGGCGAACGAGGGTGGGTCGCCTGGGTTGGTGGTGTTCAGGGCATTCCCGTCAGCATCGACCTCGTAGACGAAGAAACTGAATGAGCCCCCCACCACACTGCCAGCATTCCGAAACACGAGAGGCGTGACTTCGCCGGGCTCTCCAGGCACCGTGAAGATCCCGTCGTCACCGGGGATCGTTGGATTGCCAAGGATCGTTTCCACGGTGCCCGCGGTCACGAACCGGAGCAATTGCCCAGCCGTCAGGGGCTGAACCTCTGTTGAGTCGAGATTCACAGGCCCCATCAGCGTAAGACTCCTCACATTGAGGCGATCGGTGCCCTCGCCTGGCACCTCGTCGATCGTGTCGAAGCCGACGACAAGTGGATCTGGGAAGACATACCCGTCGTTGTCCGCACCGCCAGCCAGATAGTCGTCGCCGTTGCCGCCGATCAGCCGGTCATTATCGTCGCCGCCGTACAAGGAGTCGGGGCCTTCCCCACCGCGGAGTACATCTTTTCCGCCGTCGCCATACAGCTCGTCGCTTTCTGTGCCGCCGCGGATGTCGTCATCGCCGTGGCCACCGTGCATGATGTCTTGGCCGCCGCGGCCGAACATCGTGTCGTTGCCATCGTCGCCATACGACGCATCGGCGCCGGCACCACCTTCGATTGCGTCGTCGCCCCCATTGCCTCGAATCTCGTCGTCACCGCCGCCGCCGTTCAGCGTATCGGCGAGCGAGGTGCCGGCGATCGTGTCACGGCCGGCGCCGCCATTGATCGTGATCGAGAAGTTGGTCAGGCCAGAGAATGTGGCGGTGTCGAGCGCCGACAGGTCCAGCTTGTCTGCCCCGCCCCCGAGCTCGGCAAAGATCGACGTGACTTCCGCGGCTCGAACTCCTGCGCCTACCGAGAGGCCGTTGACTCGCACAAAGGGGATTCCACCTTCATCGAGCGTTGTCAGCAGGATCGTGTCGCTGGCTGCATCACTCGTAATCGAGAGGCGACCATCGAGGAAGGCTGGCGTGATCGCCATCATCGCTCGGCCCTCGAGCGGCTCAGGCCCAAACGCCCGCGCTACGCGGCGACGCGAGCGATTTCTGCCCCCCCCCCCCCACACACACAAGCGGGAAAAGCACCGGGCGGGCCACCTGGCTGTTTGAGCAAGGGCCTTGGTCCAAGCGAGAAGCGATGCACGCATCAGAGATCTCCAAAACTGGACGGAATTGGCGAGCGCACCCACGACGACGCGGACCGACGCGGGGCACGATATCGGATACACCGACGGTCGTCAAACTTCTTCCGAGACCCCTGGAACTCACCGGCGGTCAGCTCGTGTGCAAACCGCCCGAGCAGAAAACCATACGGATGGAATCATCCGCGAGGGGTTGCCCGTGCCATGGAGCCGGCGTGGTAGGTTGAGCGAAGCCAGGATGGCGAAGCGAAAGCTACGTCGAGTGAAGCGACGGGCACGATGCCCGTCGTGAACGTCCGGCGACAGGGCACGGGCAGCCCCGAGCTGCGCAGAGATTTCAATTGCCGGCCGCCCGAGTGGCGGCGAAGTCAGGACACGCGAGCGATCACGCAGGTGAGGTATTCGCCTTCCAGGCAGCTAGCACTCACGGGATGATCCGCCGCGGCGCCGCGGACTTCCAGAAGTTGAACCGTGCGGCCGGTCCGCTGGGCCACGCCCGAGAGCGTTTCGAGAAACTCATCGCGCGTGACAGAGCCTGAGCAGGTGCAGGTGACGAGAATCCCGCCTGGCTCCAGCAGATCACAGGCCCTGCGGTTGATCCGGTGGTAGGCCCGCAGCGCGTCTTCCACGGTCGCCCGGCTGCGGGCAAACTTGGGCGGGTCGAGGATGACCATGCCAAATCGCTCGCCGTTGCCAGCGAGTGTGTCGAGCTTCTCAAAGGCGTCGGATGTCTCCACCTCAATCGTGGTGGAGCCGTTGAGTTGGACGTTGGCCTTGGCGAGCGCCGTTGCTTTGGCACTCGAATCCACCGCGAGCACACTCCGCGCACCGCCAGTGATCCCACAGGCCATTGCGAAGCCGCCCGAATAGCAAAACATGTCGAGCACGCGGCGACCGCGAGCGTACCTGGCGGCGGCCTGTCGATTGTCGCGTTGGTCGAGGTAGTAGCCGGTCTTCTGGCCCTCCGCGAGATCGACCCCGAACGTCAGGCCATGCTCCCGCACAAACAGTGGGCCATCGGGTGCAGCGCCTCGCACGACCCGGTCCACAAGATCGAGGCCCTCGAGCTTCGCGAGGCCCCGCTCGGCGCCCCGCAAGAGAATGCCGCGGGCGGGCACAAGCGCCGTCAGACGGTCGCAGATCATGTCGAGCCGCGGCAGGATGGCCAGCGCCGTCACCTGCACAGCGAGGTACTCGCCGTAGCGATCGACGATCAGACCCGAGACGTCGTCGCCCTCGCTGTTGACGAGCCGGCAGGCAGCCTCCGGATCGAGGAGGCCGAGTGACTTTCGGAGCTCGACGGCGGCTTCAAGCCGCTTTGAGAAGAGACTGTCATCGAGCGGCGTCGCCGCATCAAACACATAGAGCCGGATACGGATCCGGCTCTTGGGGTTGTACAGCCCGCGGGCCACGAACGTGCGATCATGCGTGACGAGGTCAACCACATCGCCGGCCGTGGGCTCCCCCTCAATCACGTCGATGGCACTGTCGAGCACCCAGGGATGCCGCCCGAAGAATGGCCGCGCGCGGCGGGGCTTCAGGATCACGGTTGCCGTCGGCAGCCCATCAGGCATGGACAGCCTGCCTGGCTGGTCCGGGGGCGACGTGTGGGGCAGGAAGGGCGTCGGCCCCGGGGTCGATCTTGACGCGGCGGCCCTGTTCACGGGCTGCCTTCTTGCGGTCATTTCGCAGCACGCTCGAGGCAAACATCCCACCCAGCGGCCCCGAAAGAAGCGCGGGCAGGAACACGAGATTGCCCACCAGGGCGATCGTGAGCATCGCGAGCATCATGTAGCCGAACCGCTGCGTGGGTCCGAAGGGCGAGAGTGAAAAGACCGAAAGCCCGATCCCGATCACGCCCCAGCTCTGGTACATCGCGCGGGCGCAGCCCTTGTAGGCGAGCATCGTCGCCTGCTGGCGATTGAGCCCTTCGCTGATGCCACGGCGGAACCAGAGCATGAAATGAACGACGTCGTCGACGGTCACACCGAGCGCGACGCTGGGGGCCATCACGGTGCCGATGTCTACCAGGAGCGAGCCAATGCCAAACGACTTGAGCGTGAAATTGCCCCAGCCCATGAATCCAAAGACGATGATCGCCGGGAAGGCCGCTGGCAGGAGCAGCACAAGGCCCGCCGACGCGGCACGGCAGAGCAGGATCATCACCGCGACGATGATCAGGAAGTCCCAAATGAAGCCGATCTTCAGGCCATCGAGCAGCGAGTGCTGGGCCTTGTAGACCAAGGGCACGAGTCCGGTGTACTCAACCCGCACGCCCTGCACGCCATCGGCCTTGAGCCCGGCGAGGATCGGGTCGATCTCTTTCTGAAGCTCCGCCTTGAAGTCGGCATAGTCGACCTCCTTGACCGCGCTCACCCGTGCGCTGATCCGCCAGAGCTCTTCCGTTCGCTCGCGGGTCTGAATCGGCGGAGTCTCGGGCGCGGTCATAAGACCTGCGGAGACGGCCAGCGACTCGAACATCGACAGCTCGGGGGCTGGCGGTGGCGGACCCACCGGCACTTTGACCTCGGCTACGCGAAGGTAATCCTCTTTGAGGAAGTCATCTTTGTGCCGGGCCAGTGTGCGGTTGAGCGTGTCCTCTCGCCGCTGGCGGTTGATACCGATGATCCGCGCGAACACACCCCCGCCTTCGCCGGCGTCGAGGCCGCGGCTGAAGGTGACCGTCGAGAGCGAGCTGCCCACCTCATCGAGGCCAGCGATCTTCTCCTGAAACTGCTCCACGAGCTCCATCCGCTCGCGGAAGTCGAGCGGGCAGGCGTCATCGTCGATCCGCACGAGAATTTCCATCGGCACGAGCGGGCCGAGATGTTGCTCGAGCCACTTGTAGTCGGTGCGGATGCGGGCGTTCGGCGAGAACAGCCGCATGAGCTGGACGCTGCTTTCGATCCGGGTCATGCCGTAGCCAACGCCGGCCATCAGAAGTACACACGCCGCCGTGGCAAACGCATGGTGCTTGGTGACCCACTGGCCCGCGTTCCACCACGGGCTTTGTTCGATCGGCCGCCAGGTGCCGTCATCCTCACCGCCTCCGGCCGCGCCGAGCTTGAGCTTCGGCGGAAAGAGCTCGAGCATCGCGGGCATCAGCGTGATGATCACCAGGAAGCTCAGGACCACGCCCACCGCGGAGAAGATGCCAAACATCCGGATGGGCACAAGCTCGCTCACCGCGAGGGTCGCCAGGCCCACGGCCGTGGTGCCCGTAGCGAGTGAGAGCGGCAGGAGCGCGTGGACGGCCGCCTCGCCAGCAGCGCCCTCCAACTTCCCGGTCTCGGCGATCTGGTCGCGGTAGTAGTTGGCCAGATGGATGGCGCCGCTCGTGGTGGCGACATACACCAGCGACGGCATCGTCAGGAGGATCGCGTCGACGGGATAGCCCGAGTACCAGACCACCGCGAGCGATGAGAACATGCTGTACACGCCCGACGCAATCACGATTCCCACGAGGGCCTTGCTGCGGAGGCTCCACCAGCTCACGAAGAAGCCCACCACAAGCGAGAGTCCAAACAGGATCGTGACGCTCGCCTGGCCAGCCTTGTCGATCGAGACGTTGTCGACCGGCGGCCCACCCATGTGGAGGTCGTCCTCGGGAATGCCCAGTTCCTTGATCGCCACGGTCCTGATCTCGTCGATCGCGCCGTGGAGGTTTGCGCGGGCAGCATCCGAGAGCGTCAGCACGAGGCAGCTCTGACGGGTGTCGATGTCGTCGTCCACTGAGCCTGGCTCAACGCCCTTGGCGGCCGGGCCGATGAGGGCGCCGGTGAGCCGTCGCACTGCCTCATCCGGCTCGAGGTTCAAAGGCTCGGTGGACATCCGCGCCACGGCCCGAGGCCCTGTCTGGGCCGTCTTGAAAAAAAGCGTCCGCTCGATCCGGGCCGCTTCCTCTGGCGGAGGCAGGAGCTTGCTGGCCAAGAGCTCGAGCCGCCGGTCGGCCATCGTGCAGCCTTTCCACGAGACGAGAATGAACTCCTCACCCTGGAAATTCTGGCGGAAGAACTTGTAGGTCTGCGTCTCGGGATACTCGGGCGGCAACCACCCCTTCACATCATTGCGATTGTTGCCCTTGGCCTTGATCGCTCCCACGACCACCAGCGGCAGCAGAAACAACAGCCCCGCCAAAATGGGGACGCTGAACCGCTGGTAGAAGTCAAAGGGCTTTGGCGACTTGGACATCAAGGGCGTCCGTGGACGGACCGGCGAAATGGCCGGGCAGATAAGAAAACCGTACAGCGGCCCAGCGGCCCGGTCCATATCGGTCCGGGCCTTTGCGGCAAAACCAATGTTTCATCGACCTGCCTCCGCCGCTTCGCCCGGAGGAATCGGATTTGAAGGGAGTTTTCTCGCACTTTGCCCCGACAGCCTCATTACCCTGACCTGCGCGATTAGGCTTACTTCCCAGCAAGGTTTTCTGCCGTGAAGCCCGCGGCCTTGTGGCTTCCGTCGCAGAATGGTTTTGCAGCCGAATGCCCGCAGCGGCACAGGGCGACCCCGCGTTTGCCGCTCGGCGACACAAACTCGCCGCCTTCGTGATCGATAACGCGCACGCCCAGCCCCGCATTGCCGTCGGGAATTTCGATCACGAGCGGACCATCGCGGCGACAGCGGATCGTGACGCAGCCCGGCTTCGCCCAGCGTGATGGTTCCGTGGGTTCACCCGAGCCAGGCAGCGCTGTCTCGTCGCTCACGGCTTGTTCTCGCCCGCCGTCGGCGGTGCCTTTGTCTTCCGCTCCACGATGCGGAGGACCACACTCGTCTGTGATTCCTTCGCGGCCTGCTTCCGACGACCGGCCAGAGGCGCGGCCGAGACAAGCCCAGCATCCTCGAGCTCGCCGAGAAACGTGTCGATCGCTGCGGGTGAGCCCACAAGCTCCAGGTGATTACTCGTGGGCGTTACCTCCAGACCACTCGCGGCGACAAGATGATCGAGCGCCCGCCGCTCCGATGGGCTGCCAACCACGATGACGAGCACAGCCGCCGGAACCGCCTGAGCCCGCTTGGCCAACTGACGTGACTCAGCGCGGCGTGATGGCTCGACTGACTTGTCGTCGGCCGTCGCGGCCGTCTCATCGGCCGCTTCATCAGCGATCGATTTCTTCCCCTTGGCCAACTCTTCGACAGCCGGGGCTGGAGCCGCCGGAGCCTGGGTGGATGGTGGCGGCGGCGAGAAGCCGCCTCGTGCGGCGCCTGGAGCGGCGGCTACCTGTGAAGGTGCCCCACCGCCGCTGCCTTCTGCAAGCTCTTGTTCTTTCGGCAACGCTGCGGCGGATGCCCCGGCGAGGCTCCCAACGGAGTCCAATTGTTGGCCGGTCGCGGTAGGGTCGGATGATGGGTTGTCGTTTGCCCAGCGATTCCCAGGAGCGTCCGCCTCGGCCAATTGGCTTTCGAGATCCTTAAGATTGTTGTCACGGTCAGTTTTGCGAGCGCGAAACTCCGCCCGGGGAGCGAGCGCTTCCGTTGCGGCGTAGTCACCCGGGGCAGCTTCGCCTTTAGGAGCCACACCACCAGCCTCCCTCTCAGCGAGCGCGCGGAGCTTTTCCTGTGCATCCTCCCGATTGATCGCTGGCCCCGCATCTTTCTGGGGCGGCGCGAGAGCCACCTCGCGGCCATGCTCTTCAGGGAAATTCACCACGACCGTCACTAGGAGGCCAGCCGCGAGCGCCCCGGCCAGCGCCATCCACGGCAGCCGGCGGCTGCGGCCACTGGCTGCCTCGCGGGACAGAGCCCCCGGCGTGATGGCCTGCTGCGTGTCCGACGACAACGCCAGGGCAGCCATGACGCGATCTCCGAAATCGGTGGGCGGCTCATTGGCGACAACCGCTTGCATCGCCCCACGGATCATGCGGAGATCGTCCACGAGCGCCACAAGCTCAGGCGATGCCTGCACGGCCCGTTCGATCGCGGCAGCCTCGGCCGGCGGGAGCCGACCGTCGAGCCACTCGCTGATGCGCGGGTCATCGGCGTCGAGTGGAAGGTCGGCGGGTGGGCGTTGGTCAGACATGGGAATCAAGGAAACGTGTGGGTTATGAATCAACGAGCAGGGAACGTAATTCGAGCCGGCCACGGTGCAGCCTGCTGCGGACGGTACCAATCGGGATCTCGAGCGTCTCGGCAATTTCTTCGTAGGTGGCATCCTGCATGTCGGCCAGCACGATGACCTCGCGGTAGCGGTCGACGAGGCGGTCGAGGGCCTCGTTGATCTTCCGCGCGAGGTCGGCATGCTCCAGCCGGGCCGAGGCCGGTGCCACAGCCGCAGCTGGTTCGGGGATCATCCGTGAGCCGTCGGCCGTGACCGCATCGAGCGAGTGAACCACTCGACGGCGACGGCCAGCACCCCTCGCATGATTGAGCGCGATCGAGTGAAGCCATGTCGAAAACCTGCTCTCCTGACGGAACGAACCGAGGTGACGGTGTGCTGAGAGGAACGTCTCCTGGGCCAGATCGAGCGCCTGCTCAGGGCAGCCGCAGAGCCGCCTGAGAAACGCCAGGATCCGGCACTGGTGCAGTTCGACGAGCGCGCGGAAGGCCTCGGCGTCGCCAGCCGCTGCACGGCCCACGAGCGCTCCTTCGTCGATCACGACACTCTCGGGCTGCCCCGTGCTGGTCGCCACGAGCCATCACCTCTTGTGGATCAGAGTCGGCAGGGCCTGAAAAGGTTCCCGCCGCCAATGATGAGCCTGGAAAACGCCCAATGTCGCCTGACTGGCCACTCCCGTCAAAGACTCTTGCTCACAGCCGCGACCGGGGGCACACCGCGGCGGCCGATCCACCACCACAGCGTGGCGGCGAGGGCCAGGAGGACCAGCGAGATAAGTTGCGAGATCGAGAAGGGGGTCCCCAGCGCCGGTGGCTCGTCGACGCGGATGGCTTCGAGGAGCATCCGCGAGATCGGGTGCAGCGTGAGCACAACCGCAAACACCTCGCCAGCGCGACGGGCAAAGGGTGTCCAGGCAACGGCGAGTGCGGCTAAGATCGCGGCATCGACCGCAGCATAGAGCTGAGCGGGGTGAACGGGCACGCTCGCCCCACTCACAGCCGGAAACTTCGCCGCGACTTCCGTACCTTCTGGAAACGACACCGCCCACGGCAGGTCACACGGCCCACCGTAGCAACAGCCATTCAAGAAGCAGCCGACGCGACCGATCGCGAGGCCCACAAGCATGCCCGGCACGATCGCATCGGCGAGCGTGAGGATGTCGAGGCCACGCGACCTGGCAAAAAACCAGGCAGCGATCGCGGCCGTCGGCAGTGACCCGAAGACGACCAGCCCCCCACCGGCGACGTTCACGACATTCAGGAGCGATTGGCTCAGCGGCTTGCCTGCTGCAAAAAACCGGTCGTGGTACTGGAGCACATAGAACAGCCTCGCCCCGATGATCCCCCAGAGAAATACCTGTGTTGCCAGGGAGAGGATCGTGTCGGCATCGATCCCCACCCGCCGCGCCCGCACGATGGAGAGCCACGTGCCGCAGACCGCAGCGGCAAGCAGCATGGCGCCATACCCTCGCACGGGCACGCCAGCCTCGTCGGCAATCATCGGCAGCACCACGCCCAACAGCGCCGCGACCGAGACGGCGGGGAGCCAGAGCTGGACGACGGCTGCCTGGAGCCCCTGTCGCCGAGCCACGATGGCCAACCATCCGAGTACTGCCACAAGCGCCGCGAGTGTGACCACCCCAGTGGGCCCGAACAGTGGCAGCGCGCCTGCACCCCACGGCAACACGGTCGGCACATGAAAGAGGATGGATCGCATCAGCGAGGTTCAGGGCGGGGCGGCAGGAGCCGGTTATCGATGAGCCGTGTGCTTCCGAGACGGCCGGCGACGATCGCCACGGCGGGATGGCCGGGCACGACTGCCCCGAGTGATTCTGAATCGGCGACGGCCGCGTAGTCGACCGCGATGCCGCGTGCTTCCAGCTGCTCCCGCATGGTCGCCTCGATCGTGGCGACGCTCTCACCGGCGTCCCACATCGTCGCCGTGTTGGCCAGACTCTCAGAGAGCGCGACGGCTCGGCTGCGATCAGCGGGCGCGAGATAGGCATTGCGTGAGCTCATGGCGAGGCCGTCGGCCTCGCGGAGCGTAGGACAGACGACCACGTCAATCGCCATGCCGAGATCACGGACCATCCGTTTCACCACGAGCGTCTGCTGCCAGTCCTTGGCGCCAAAGTAGGCGCGATCCGCCGGCACCACATGGAACAGCCGGCAAACCACCGTGGCCACGCCACTGAAGTGTCCTGGCCGGAGCGTGCCCTCGAAGCCACTCGCCGGGCCATCGATCACCACCCGCGTGGCGGCGCCTCCGGGATACATCGCCTCGGTTGTCGGTGCAAACACCCAGCGAACACCGTGGCCGGCAAGCCTCGCAAGGTCGCTCTCGAGCGACCTCGGGTAGCGCTCAAAATCCTCACCCGGCCCAAACTGCGTCGGGTTTACGAAGATGGACACCGCCACGTCGTCGCAGTCGGCGGCAGCCTGCGCCACGAGCGACAGATGACCATCGTGGAGCGCGCCCATCGTCGGCACGAAGCCGACCCGTCGGCCGGCAGCACGGGCAGCCACGACCTCCGCACGCATCTCCGCTGGATCAGCGACGATCGCTGCGGCCCGAGCCAAAGCAGGGTCGGTCGTCGCCACGGGTGGTGTCCAAAGAACCGGCTTCACGACGGTGTGCCCACAATCCCCGTCGCGGGGCGACGGGACACCCTGAGCTCGTTTCCAACGCTCATGAAAGCATCGCCTCGACGGCGGCCGTGGCCTCGGCCGTGGCGGCGGCCAGGTCGTCGGCATGGATCGCGATCACCGCCTTTGGCGCCCGCGGGCAGCGGTTGGCCGGGCAGCGAAGCCTGCGCTCAAACTGACCCTGGAGCTGGAAGAGGGCCTCGGCCTGATCGTCGAAATCGGTTCGTGCGATCGCCGTGGCAGCCGCGATATCAGCGAACACATCGGTGTGCCGGCTGGCCTGACGGCTGCGGAAGGCGAGCCGCTCATGCAACTCGTCTTGGCTGACCTTGAGAAGAATCGCCACATGGGGTGCCACGGCCGCTTGGGCAAGTGCTTCAAAGCCCTGCTGGAAGTGAGCCCACTGATCCTGCGGAAGCGACGCTGCGGCGGCGAACGGCAGCGCATCCAGCCAGTAGTCGGTCACTGTGCCATGCGGATCGTCGTGCCAGTGATCCGCGGCCAGCGGCTCTTGCCACGCGGCAGCAGCGCCCAGCCAGTCTTCGGCCGTGGTGCCTGTCCCATCGTTTGCAGACGCTGCACCTGGAGTGGGCATGGTCGCCGATGCTCGCATGAGTCGAGCCAGCGTGGCATCTGCCACCGCCACAGCCACCTCCGTCGCACCGCTGCCTGGAACACCGACAACGGCCACGAGCGGATGGGGCACGGAAATGTTGTCGAGCAGTTCGCGGACGGTGCATCCACCGGGTGGGTACGGAAACTCCGCCGCAATCTCGGCCGACGGCTCGAGCACAAATCGCCGCGTGGCCATCCGCGGATGGGGCAGCGTGAGGTCCGGAGTGTCCACGACCAAGTCGTTGTAGAGGAGCAGGTCGAGGTCGATCGATCGCTCGCCCCAGCGTTCGTCGCGGCGTCGCTCGAGCGTGTGCTCGACCGCCATGAGGGCGCCGAGCAGGTCGTGGGGTTCGAGATCGGTCTCGATGAGGCAGGCACCGTTGAGATAGCCACTCTGCCCCACCGGCCCACCGATCGGCCGCGTCTCGAGATACCGGCTCACGGCCAGAAGCTCGACCCCCGGCATGAACCGCAGGAGATCGAGGGCCAGGTCGAGCTGTTCTCGACGCTTCCCAAGATTCGATCCGCATCCGATGAGGCATCGTGCCATGGACTCCCCCACGCGACAGCCGAGACGCCGGATTCTACGGCAGGACAGCCCCCCCGAGGCAAACATCGCCGCGACCGAACACGGGCTGCCGAGCACTCCTGCCGCCCATGGATGCGGCGCTCGCCGACCGTGACAAACCTCGGCTTTGCCACCGGCCGGCAACGCGGGAAAAGGCCATGGAGAGCTTTTCCCGCGGAGTGCCAGACACATTCGGCGACTGCCATCCGTGGCAGGCTCGTGAAGACGGGGGGGACATCCAGGCCACGACCAAGGTCGTCGACTGTCGATCCCTCAAGTCGTCGCCCCCCAATTTCACGAGTGCCACACGGCGATGCTGTCGCTCCGATCCTCGCCAACGGACACACCGTCCCGCCACTTAATCCGACACTCTGGTCGGCAACGCGAGACACGCGAACCGACAACCCGGCATCCTGCCGACCGACCACACGAACCAACTCGCGAACCGTGCATTGAGCGGGTCGCGTGGGCCACGTCTGGTCATCCTGGGTTTCAGAACCATCGACGTCACATCGGCATCCGACTGACGTTGATGGGCATTGTGTGAAGCGCTCAAATCTTGTCAAGCGCGCGTGATGCCATGCCGTTGAGAGCCGGTCTTGACGACAAAATATTTTTTCGAAAGGACGCTTGATTTTTCTGTGATCTTTGCATGCAGCGTTGACGCGGGCACACGCACGGCTGTCGAATGCTTTTGATTTCAACGAACAGGTCGCAGGCATCGCGTTATGACGGGTTTCATGCACACGAATGACGGCCTGCCGCCGGGCGACGAGTGGCCCGACGATGCGTTTTCTGGCGAAGAACCGTCACCTCAAGCCGCGTCTTCCGCGCTTGATCGCGAACCAGCCGCCCCCGATGCGAGCGACACCTACTGGAGCATTTCCCGCACGCCGCTCACGAGCCTCGTCTTCTCGCTGCCGCTCGTGATCGCCTACGAGGGGGGAGTGCTTCTGCTGGGTCGCGGATCACCCCGCAACGGCGCCGACGTGTGGCTGCGAACACTCCTCGATCACCTCGGTTTTGGCCAGTATTTCCTGCTGCCGATGCTCACCGCGGTGGGACTGTTGGCATGGCATCATGTGCAGCATGACCGCTGGCGATGGAGCGCGGGCGTGCTGGCGGCAATGGCCGGCGAATGCGTGCTCTGGGCCGCTCTCCTCATGAGCCTGGGACGGCTTCAGGATCGGTTTTGGCCGCTCGCCATGGCCGATGGAGAAGGATTTTTTGCGCGGCTGATCGCCTATTGTGGCGCTGGGCTCTACGAGGAAGTTTTGTTTCGGCTGTTGCTTCTCCCAGCGATTGCGTGGCTCCTCATGCAGTTCGGGGCAGCCCACGGTGCCGCGACCATCTGGGCCGTGATTGCATCGAGCGTGCTCTTCAGCCTGGCGCACTATGTGGGGCCGTTGGGCGACACGTTCCAGTGGTATTCGTTCACATTTCGCTTCTTGGCCGGTATGTTTTTTGCCGTGCTGTTTTCGCTGCGTGGTTTCGGGATCGCAGCAGGAGCGCACGCGGCCTACGACATGCTCGTGGGGCTGGGCTAGCTTCACGCGGCGAGGGCCTTCCATGGCCCAGCTTCGCTTGCCGGGCCTCCGCCCGGAAGTCAACTGGCCGACTGCTCCACGCGGCGCTGGCCTTCCATGGCCCAGCTTCGCTTGCCGGGCGTCCGCCCGGAAGTCAACTGGCCGACTGCTCCACGCGGCGCTGGCCTTCCATGGCCCAGCTTCGCTTGCCGGGCCTCCGCCCGGAAGTCAACTGGCCATCCTGGCCTTGCACGAAAATCGCCTCGCGACGGACTGGCTTCTTCGCGACGGCGCGACTTTGTCACCGCATTGCCGCGGCCCGTATACTGCGTGACACGAGACCGCGACTCACCGTTGATCTCGCTCACCGTGTGCGTTCCCTTTCGTTTTTCATTGGAGTGCCCCTGGCGTGCTATCCCTGCGACCCAAGGCGGGTGAGCTCGTCTTTCAGGTCTTCGCCCGACCGCTCCACCCGGAGTTGATCGAGGCGCAGGCCGTGCGGTCGATCGAGCGCGGCAGCTTCACGGCGAGCATCGCGATCACGGAGGCGGGCCATGTCGTCACGTGGCGGCACGGAAACGCCACGCTCACGGAAGTGGCCGCAGCGGCATCGCAGCCGTTGCCCCAGAAGCGAAGGCTCCTCGCCCACAAGATTGCCGCTGAGCGGAGCGACCGCGTGCAGTGCCGTGGTGGCGCCACCTACCAGACGTGCTTCCAACTCGAGCGCGTGGCGGCCGAGCTATTCTGGTCGTTCCAGGAAGAGCTTGTGGTCTCTGGCAGTCGGCGGGGCCTGCTCCATCGCTTCGAGGCAGGGGGCCGCATGGCCTTGGGCGCCATCAGTTGGATCGACATCGAGACCCGCCCACGCAGCCTGCTTGTCCAAGCATTTCACACATTCCCTGATGACCTCGCGATCGTGAAGACACAGTCGCTCTTTGAAACGCCGGCGAGCTGATCGCCCGAGTCACCTGACCCTTTTTTGGTCCTTCACCGCAATGCCCGACACGAGCCCCCACGCCACCGAGACCCGCCGGGCTCGCGTCCTTATCGCCGACGACAACGAGCCCAACCGCGAGCTCCTCGAGGCCTACCTCGTCGACATCGACTGCGATATCGCGACCGCGGTGGACGGTGCCGACACGCTCGACAAGGTGGTCGCTTTCGGGCCCGACGTCATCTTGCTCGACGTCATGATGCCGAAGCTCTCGGGCTTCGAGGTCTGCCAGCGGCTCAAGGGCGATCCGGCCACGAGCCCGATCATGATCCTGATGGTCACAGCCCTCGGCGAGCTGGGCGACATCGAGCGGGCCGTAGAAGCCGGCACCGACGATTTTCTTTCGAAGCCCGTCAATCGCGTGGAGCTCGTCAAGCGCGTCGAAAACATGCTCAAGCTCCGCCATGTAAGCGACGAACTGGAACGGCTGAGGCGATACATCCGCACGATGGACGACGACCAGCCACCGCGATAGCACGCTCACTCCGCTGCGGCGAATCTCACCATCCACGAGGCCAGAGACATCTCGACAGCGTGAACACGCGATCGGCTGGCAGGAAGCCAGCCGGCTCGGCGCAGGCAACCTCGGCTTGCCTATGCCGAGCACGAGACGGCCGAGGGCAGGGATGCCTCGGCAGGATCAATGGCGCCTTGCCCTCAGGCCGACGTGTTCGAGCACACGCACGGTGGCGGGCGACTTGTTGAGCACGTAGAAGTGCATGCCGGGCGCGCCGCTGGCCATGAGCTCCTCGACCTGCTTCGCAGCGTAGTTCACACCCGCATCAAACTGGGCTGTCGCGTCGTCGCCGGCTGCTTCAAACGCCCGCGTGAATCGCTCGGGCAGCCTGGCTTTGCAGAGTGTGGCGATCCGACGGATCTGGCCGTAGTTGGTGACCGGCATGATGCCCGGCACGATCGGCGCGGTAATGCCGAGCGCCTCGCAGCGGTCACGGAACCGGAAGAAATCCTCGTTGTCGTAGAAGAGCTGCGTGACGACGACATCGCCACCGGCATCCACTTTCCGCTTGAGGTTTTCGAGATCTTCTTCGGGGCTGGTCGCCTCTTGATGCGTCTCGGGGTAGCCGGCGACGAGGATGCCAAACTCGGGAAACTCGCTTTTGATGACCGCCACGAGCTCGGAGGCATACCGCAGGCCACCATCCGTTTGCCGAAACGTCGTCTCGCCTTTGGGCGGGTCGCCCCGCAGCGCCACGATTGCGGTCACGCCGACACTCGCTGCTTCGCGGAGATAGCCTCGGAGCTCGTCCACGCTGCTGCCCACGCAGGTGAGGTGGCTGGCCACAGCCATGACGTGCCGTGTCGTGAGGCCCCGGAGCACATCGAGCGTGGTCGAGCGGGTGGAGCCGCCGGCGCCGTAGGTGCAGGTGATAAGCGCCGGCTCGAAGGCCACCAGGTCGGCCACCGTGCGCCACATTGCCGCCTCGGATTCAGGCGTCTTTGGTGGAAAGAGCTCGAAGGAGAGGCCGAAGCGGCCATCCTCGTAGGGTTCCGTGAGCGACAAGGGGCTATGGCTCGCAGGGGAAAACTGGGCGGCTGACGTGAGCAACCGCCGGTCAAAAACATCGCGAGCATTGTAGCGGCCGGGCGGGAAGAGCGGCCTGCTGGCAAAGGCCTGCCCCGCGGCGTAGTCTCAGCGGTGCGACATCGGCCGCACAAGATGCCGGAGTGGCGGAATGGCAGACGCGGCGGACTCAAAATCCGTTGCCCGCAAGGGCGTGTGGGTTCGACTCCCACCTTCGGTAGTGCTGAAAACAAGGGGTTCGCACTCTTGCGACCCCTCGTGCTCTACCCCCGAAAGGGGCAACTGTTAGCAAAACTGCTAGCAAGAGCGGTTGTTTTTGGTCACTCAACCGCTCCTCTTTCCGCTTTGTGACGGCGGCGTTTCATGGCTCACTGTTCGCTCCGGCTCGACTGCTTTCTCGTGCTCATGCCACAGGATCGCGGCGGTCTTTTCGGCGTTGCGGCCGACGTAGTACGACAGGGTCGTTTCGATCGACTCATGCCGCATCAGCTCCATGAGCTGTGCAGGCATCAGGCGGGCGGCCCACCGCTCACCGAACGCCCGCCGGAGGTCGTGTGCTGACGCCGTCTTCTTCACGTCGACCCGCACCTTGGCTGTGCCGCCAATCGTGCTGATGATCTTCGAGACGCGGTCGACGGGCGGAAATTGCGGCCAGAACGCCCTATACTTCGCTTGCTTGAGGGCTCGCGATGCCAGAGCGTCAGGAACAAATGACGAAATAGACCCGCAAGCTCAAACAACGCCTTATCATCCAGGAATTTACAGACGAGGGGTTGCTTTATCGATTTCGCCATCCGATTCCTCTCCAGGTTCACGCCATGATTCACCTTGCTGTGTTCGCGGTGATGCTGACCGCGTTCGCAAACGCCGAGGAAAAGCCTCTGGCGTTATTCAACGGCAAGGACCTTGACGGCTGGGTGATCGAGGGAGACGACAACGCCCAGAAAAACAACGACGGGGAACCGAGTTGGCGAGTCGCCGAGGGCACCATCGTCTGCGAAAGCAGAGGCTTCGGCTTCTTGCGCTACCAGGAGAAAGAGTTCGCGGACTTCGTTCTCACCGTCGAGTACAAGGTAGCCAAGGGTGGTAACACCGGCATCGGCATCCGCACCGGGCCCTTCGATCCGAAGAACTCGCATGCGTCCCGCCCGTCGTACTTCGGTTACGAAGTGCAATTGCTCGACGATGCTGGAAAACCGGCGAAGAAGACCAGCACGGCGTCTCTCTATCGGTACGTCGCCCCGACGGAAAATGCGTCCAAGCCCGCCGGGGAATGGAACACCATTGAGATCACCTGCAAAGGCCCGAAGATTTCCATCGTGCTCAATGGCAAGAAGGTTCTCGACGCCGACCAAAGCATGATGAAAGGGTTGGAAAAGAAGCCGCTCAAGGGTTCGATTTGCTTGCAGTTGCATCACACGAAAGCGGAGTTCCGAAGCGTGACGGTGCGCGAACTGCGAGATTGATCACCCGCCCTCGAGGGGTCGTTGACCTTCACGGCGACTGGATCACGAGTTCCAAAGCAGCCCAACCCCATGTCTCAATTGCCACCGAGTCCCTTCGCGACCACGTCCCGGAACATGACAGGATTGTCGCTGAGTCGCAGGGGTTTGCCGCTGGCGGTAGTCACCCCCGAGACGATCACCTCGCGGGTTTTGACATAGGGAAACTTCTCCACGAAGGACGCGTCCTTGTAGCCCGGGTTGAAGTTCCCGAGGACGGCGGGGCCGTCGGGCGCGCTCGCGTCCTCGATATGCAAGTTTTCGATCGTGATGCGTTCGGGCATGGAGGCCGTGTGGCCGTGAGAGTGCTGACCGTTGTTTTTTCCCGAGAGAATGACCGGGGAGTCTTTTTCGCCAGTGAACTGGAAGATGCAATTGCGGATGATGAGCTCGCCCTGCCAGGTGCTGCCATAGTCTTCGCGCAGCTTCACGAAGCCATTGCTGCGCACGGTGGTGTTCTCGAGCAGGAGCGTTCCCATGCCGATCACCTCGAGGCCGGCGTACCCGATCGCCGAATTGCGAATGGTCAACTGGACGACGCCCTGGTGCGCGTCGATCCGGTTAAGCTCGCAACCATCGAAGACAAGATTCTTGCTGCCGTTGGAGACCATGACCCCCCAGAAGGTGCCGTCGTTGATGTCGTTGCTCTGCCGGCAGTTGATGAGTGTCGCATTCAGAGCCCGGCCCAGTGACAGGTCATAGGTGCCCATCTTCTTTTTGAAGTTGCCCAGTTTGGTCCGATAGGTCTTGTGCGCGGTGAAGACTCCGTTACGGACGGTCACATTGGCACAATGCCCAATGCCGAGGAATCCGCCGTAGGGCGCGCCTTGCGCCCCTTCACCGGTGACATAGTGTTCAAGCCCGTCGATGACCGTGTTGGAACGTCGGACCGACAGGCCGCGGGCGTAGTAGGCGTACTTCGATGGCGAACCATTGGCGATCGTCGTGAAGTGTCCGCCGGTGATCTTCAACGTCTCCTGATCGATCGGGAACGCCGTCATCTCCGTGATCGCGTCGAAGTCCCAGGCAATCGCCGTATCGGGATCGACGTTGCCATCCGCATCGACAAGAAAAAGATCCCGCTGCGGCACGCCGTCGTGCTGGTTCGCACCGCGGCGAAGGAAATGTCGCACGTGGTCATTGAGGACCACCACGAGACACGGCTGCGGCAGCTTGATGTCGACCCGTTTCTGGTTCTGTTTGAGCGTCGCGACATTCTCGAGTGTGATCGGTTTGAGCGCCGAACTCACTTCAAAGACATTCTTGGACCTATCGGTCACCTTGGTGTCGTCGACGATGAACTTTGCCTTGCCAAAGTGGGTGTCGGTCTGGATGACCACGAGCGTGTCGCTGCCGCCGATGAGGTAGGTCGCGGTGTCATTGGCCTTCACCGGCAGTCCGCGCTGGTTTGCGAACTGATGGGCCAGCGCGATCGCGGCGTGGTCGTCGGTCTTGCCGTCACCTTTCGCGCCGAAATCCTCGTAGTGCACGACGCCCCGCGTCACGGCGTCGTGCGCTGCTTTGGGCTCGGCGGCGACGCCCGAGAGCGACGGGCAAAGACCCATCAGCACCATGGCGGGTGCCAGCAGGGTTTTCTTCTGATGAGGCGATTTGCAAATGGTTCTCATGGCGTCTTTGCTTCGTATTTCGTGCGGGACGGGGGTGGCACTACCGGGTCGGTTTCAAGGTGAAGGATTTCACCGCGACCCCGAATTGCGGTCCTTCGACCCGCCAGAATCGGAGTTTGTTTTCGCCTTCCTTCAGCGTGACCATGACCGGCTCTGTGTCTTTCCACATCCCAAGCGTGAAGGGCAGGCCGATTCTGGTGCCAGATGGGTCGTCGTTCACGGCGACATTCATCATCTGCTCGTCGTTCATGGTCACCACCCGCGCCGTGAGGGCATACTGGCCCGACCGCGACACGTTGATCGTGTAATCGACGAGTGATTGCGGTTTCTGGCCCGGTCCGGTCGGATCCGTTGTGGGACTGGTGGCGAAATAGTCCTTCGCATAGGTGTCGGCAACCATCTCCCAGACGTTGCCATAGATGTCGTAGAGTCCCCACGGATTCGGTTTTTTCTGACCGACCGGATGTGGCTTGTTGTCGGAATTGTCCTGGAACCAGGCGTAGTCACCGAGTTGCGCGGGGTCATCACCGAAGAACCAGCGGGCATTGCTGCCGGCGCGGGCCGCATATTCCCATTCCGCTTCGGTGGGAAGCCGCACCTGCCGCCCGGTCTTCTCGGAAATCATCTTGCAGAAGCGGATCGCGGCTTCACGGCGCATGCCGCCCTGTGGCGAGTCGGCATCCTTGATCTCCTTGCCGCCTCCCGGACCGAGAGCGGCGTATTGCGCCCGCGTCACCTCGTAAGCGCCGAGGTAATAGCCTTGGCTGATGGTGACCTCGTGCTTCGGCGTTTCCACGCAATCGAACTTGGTCTCCACGGCGGATTCGCCACCCATGATGAACGTGCCGGGCTTTACGTAGACAAACCTCATGGTCACGCCGTTGCCGAGATCGAGCGTGACTTCGGGCGTGGTTTCGCCGTGTGCAGGGGAGACCGCCAACCGGAAACCCCAGTTGGGATAGCCTCCGAGACCGGACTCTCGGATGCGTCTTTCAGAGGTGCAGCCCGTCGCAGGGACTTTCCATGCGCCGCCACGATAGATGGGGCTGCCTCCGCCTCCGAAATTCGGAAGATATATCTGCATGCCGCCGGCGAAACTTTTCATCACAGCCACGCCTTTGACTTCGTTCGGCGGGGTGCTGATGGCGGCGGCCGGGATTTCGATTGAGCCGTCGCTTTTTGTGATGACGTTCTTGTCGTCCTCGGTGGCCGGCGAGGCGATGACCTGCTCGGCAAGGGTCGGTTCATCCGCCTCGCCCAATTCCTCACCCAGCGGGGCGAGTGTGACGGCCTTGGACTCCTTGATGATCTTCTGCTGCTCGAGCAGTGACACACCGTTCCAGGTGCCGGGTTTTCCCTCTCCGCCGTACGTACGCGCCTCCCCGACGACGTCGCCGACCCACATGGCCCGCTTGACCTGGAGGTATGCCTCCGGGCTTCGGCGAGCCTGGGTGCTGGCAAGAAAGGAGCGATCCTTGCTGTACAACGTATTCGTCGAACCGGAACCCCAGCCTGGACCGAGGTTGACGACCCAGCCGTTGGGTGTCCAACGCGCCAGAGCGCCATGGGCGCGACTGGGCCGCTTGATCACCGGGTTGCCGAAGGCCCGGCAGATGAATTGCCCGAAGAATGCACGGCGTCCGCAAATGCCGCCATTCATGAGGATGTTCTGATAGGCGTGCAGATCAGGCCTGTCTTGACCGACTCGGTTCGATCCATAGTGGACGTTGGTCCTGACGATGGCCGAATAACGCCAGCCGTCCTTTCCGGTGTAGACATGGTCAGGCCGATAGTTTCGCAGCATCGCGCGGCCCCAAGCCAGCATCCAGTCAGGCTCGTTTCCGTTTACGACAAATCGCAGACTCCACGTATCGAGGCTCGGGAAATTGGGAACCAGCTCGCCGTTCAGATACGCCTTTTCGAAATGCAGGTAACGCTGGACCGGGTCGTGGTCAAAGCTTGGTGCTGCATATTCCAGGGAAATCGCCAGGGCCAGCCGTTGCAAGATGCCCTCGCCTGCTTTCTGGCTCGCCTTGTTGATGGCGGTATAGATCTCCATCGCCGTTCCGTATTGTGCCGGGCCAGCCCCCTTCCCTTCCTGAGGGCGGCTTGCGCCGTCCGCCACCAGCATGTGCTTCATCAACTCGGGGTCCGACAGCACACGCTCGATCAACTGTTCCTGTTCCTTGCCCTGCTGGGCGAACGTTGCCAGACCTTCCGGTGTCGCTTCATGCAAGACCACAAACGTGACGAGCTTTGCGTCCAGCGCGTCGCTCGCCAGCACCTGCTGCACCTGTTGCTCGTTTTTGAGGTCGGGCAGCTTCGCGGTTAGTTCCGTTCGAAGCTGATTCATCAGGCCCGAATACCGAGCAACCAGTTTTCCATCCGCAACCTGAGCCGAGGCTGCGACGGGTTGCCAAACAAGAAAGAAAACCGCGAGGGCGGCGAGTGGACACATTGTTTTGCGATTCATGATGCTTGGCGGATTTGAGGAGGGGATCACGCAGGGTAGGGGTAGCTGCCTGGGCGGCTCGAACTGTTAGACAAACTGTTAGGCGCACGCGCTCCGTTCCCAAAATCCTGAGCCGGACGATGTGCACCGTTCTCGA
The DNA here is from genome assembly GCA_031403195.1 of Planctomycetota bacterium. GTDB lineage: Bacteria > Planctomycetota > Planctomycetia > Pirellulales > UBA1268 > QWPN01. The sequence continues at coordinate 20,876 of JANNSZ010000073.1, forward strand.
AGAACTCGTATGACCACGACACGAACGTGACACGACTATACTCATCAACCCCACTCAAAATCCGTTGCCCGCAAGGGCGTGTGGGTTCGACTCCCACCTTCGGTAGTCAATCGTGGTGGATGTCTCGGGGTGTGAATTCACACCGAGGGCGTGCAGGAGGCTGCGTTTCGGCAGCAACAGCCAGGACCTTGGATGCACCGGCAGACGCCCACGCTGGCAATCGCGCCCAGCGTAGGCGCTACAAGGTAGAGCCAGAGGTGGTCGAAGTGCATCGCGACCACGGCCGGTGCCAATGACCTCGCAGGGTTCATCGAGGCCCCACTCACCGGCCCGGCAAACAGCGCCTCAAGCGCGATCACTGCGCCAATCGCCACGCCGGCCAGCAGGCCCTTCTCCTTCGCACCGATCGACACGCTCACAATCACGAACATGAGCATGAGCGTCAGCACAAACTCCATCACAAAACTCTGGAGAGGTTCGCCCGCGGGCTGGGTGGCCCCCAGCATGACGCTCGTCGGAAACAGGAGTCGTAGCACGATGCTTGCGGCCAGGGCCCCTGCACACTGGCTCAGGATATATGGCACGACCCTGCGACCCTCGAATCGCCTGGCGGCATAGAAGCCGAGCGTCACGGCCGGGTTCAGATGGGCCCCCGATACGTCACCGACCGCATAGATCATCGCGAGCACAACGAGCCCACATGTCAGGGCGATGCCAACATGGGTGACCGCGCCACCGGTTGTCTCATTGACGACAACCGCCCCGGTACCCGCAAAGACCAAGGCGAATGTGCCAAATGCCTCCGCCGCCATCTGCCGCTTCATGGTTGCGATCATCGAGTCGTGGCTCCAGGTTCAAGGTCTCTTGTCATGGCACGTTCGTCGATGGTGCTCGCTCGGCACCGTCGGCGTGCATGACGCTGAGAACGTGTGGGTGCCGCACCTCAGGCTGGGTCGAGCCCGGTGAGCGTGCCGGTGGAAGTCGCGAAACGGTCTGTTTCGAGGCCTGTTTGCTGAAGGATCGAAACAAAGAGGTTCGGCAGCGGGCGATTGTCCTTACGGTCGAAGGCAAGGTGTGACCCGTGGCGGAAGCCTCCGCCGGCGACGACGACCGGAAGGTTGCGGTTGTCGTGGCTCGAGGCGTTGCCGAGGTTACTCGTGAGCAGCACGGTCGTGCGGTCGAGGACCGTCTCCTGCCCTTCCTCACTCGCGGCGAGTCCCCGCAGGAACTCCCCGAACGACTTCACGATCTCCGCCTCGACGAGCGCCAGCTGGGCGAGCTTCTCGGCATCGCGGCCGTGGTGCGACAGCGAGTGATAGCCTTCGTCGACGCCCGGCACGGGCACCACGCCACCGCCTCCACCCATGTGCATCGTCACAAACCGGGTCGAATCAGTCAGCAGCGCCAGGCGAACCATGTCGCTCATGAGGCGTTGGCGGGCGACAACATCGTGCGGATTCCCGACATCGACGGGCTTCGCGGCCTCCACCACCGGCTTGGGACGATCGGCCCACGCCTCGGCCACGACGAGCCGGCGTTCAAGATCACGCACGCTCGTGAGGTAGGCATCCAGCCGCCCGCGATCGCCCGCGCCCAGCGATCGCTCGAGCCGGCGCGTATCCTCAGCGACGAGATCCATGATGCTCCGCCCCTCGCGGGCCCGGGCCACCTGCCGCGCCCGCGCGGCCTGGCTGTCGGCCACAAACAGCCGCGTGAAGAGCTGCGCCGGGGAGCTCTCGGCCGGAATCATCGCGCCGTTTTCGGTGTACGACGGGCTGTGTCCACCGGTGATACCCAGGACGAGCGACGGAAAACGGGTCTGATGGCCGAAGTGGCGGGCCAGAAGCTGATCGAGCGACTCGGTGTTTTTTGTTTGGACGGCGTTCGACATCGGTGCGGCGGTGAGCAGGCTGGCCTCAGCGCGGTGGCCGCCGGATACCCCCGGATGCGACGTGCCCGAGATGAGCGTGAGCTTGTCCCGAAGGTCAGCTAGCGGCTCGAGATACAGCGAGGGCTTCCAGCCACGCCCGGACTCGGTCGGATAGAGGTTCTCAGGAACGAGCCCGAGGCTCAGCGTCAGCGATACGAACCGTCGTGGCGCGGTGGCTGCTCGCGCGGCACCATACGCCGGGGTCATCGCAGACAGCCAGGGCATCGCGAGTGACACACCCACGCCTTTGAGCACGGTGCGGCGGGAGAGTGATCGGCCGGTGTCGATCTGGAAGCGGGCTGGCTGGCTCATCATGGAACGCACCTATTTGGTCATGAACACGGGGCTGGTGATGACCCCGTGAAGGATCGATCGGACGCCGTAGCTCTGCTTCGCGGCACCCTCGGCAATCGCCGCTACTGCCTCGCGGTCGGCAAAGGAAAGCCTGCCTCCCGTACCATACACGAGCAAGTGGCCGGCGAGATTCCGGGCAAGTCGCTTGGGTTCGCCGGCTACCAGCGACCGGAACTCGTCAAAGCTCGTAAACGATCGGCCATCTGGGAGCACACTCGCCGGGTCGATCGTCGCGCCAGGCTTCCGCTTGCCACGCTCAATCGCCAGATACTGCTGCCGCCAGCGGCCTGCGGGGTCGAAATTTTCGAGCGCGAACCCCGGCGGGTCGATCGTGCGATGACACGACGCACATGAGGCGTCGGCGCGATGCCGCTCGAGTTGCTCACGGATCGTGGTCGTGCCGCGGATGTCGGGCTCGATCGCCGGCACGCCTCCCGGCGGTGGCCGGATCTCGTCACCCAGAATTCGTTCGCCAATCCACACGCCGCGGACCACCGGCGACGTGTTATTGCCATTCGCGGTGACCTTCAGGATCGCTCCCTGGGCCAAGAGCCCGCCGCGATGCGTCGCCGGCGAGACCGGCACGCGCTTCAGGGTGTCACCCTCGACACCCGGCACGTCGTAAAACCTCGCCAGGCGGCTGTCCATGTACGTTGCGTCGGCGTCGATGAGCCACGCCACGGACCGGTTCTCGGCCAACGCCTCAGAGAGCGTGCTGTGCGTCTCCGCGAGCATTCCGGCCTGCACGATCGGATCAAAGCCCGGATAGAGCTTGAGGTCTGGCTCGGTGAAATCGATCTGGTCGAGGTCCAGCCACTCGGCAGAAAAGTCTGTGACGAACCGCTGCAGGCCGTCGCCTTCCAAGAGCCGGTCTGCCTGTCGCCGCAGCACGGCAGGGTCACGAAGTTTCCCGGCATCGGCTCGGGCCATGAGCGTGTCGTCGGGCGGGCCGCCGGTGAGAAAGTACGACAACCGACTAGCCAGCGCATGGTCGTCGAGCGGCCCCGGCTCTTCCATGAGATAGAGAAACCGCGGGCTACACAGAACCGCTCGGTAGCCCGCGCGTACCGCGTCGACGAAGACTTCCTTCGCGTCGAGTTTTTCTTTGACGATCGCCACATAGCTCGCGACGACATCATCAGGCACCGGCCGACGGAAGGCGCGCCTCGCGAACGCTTGCACCAGCCGAGCCGCATCGGCTTTGGCATCCGCGGGCCGCGGCCGGTAGCGACCCTTCTCTGGAATCAACTCGAGAGGCACATCACCACACAAGCGATGACGCACCGCGGCATCGTCGGGCCCGTGGTGGCACCTCTCCATGACGATGCTGTCGAGCGCCAGGCCCGGCACCTCCTGGGGATCGCCCTCCCCAGCCCCGACCTGGCCTTCGGCGAATTTCGCCCGCTTGAGGGTCGCATCACCCGGCCGAATCTCGAGCATGTGCCCCTTGTCCAGCCAGCACTCAAACGCAATCTCCCGTGGCGCCGGCCCAGCCTCGAAGGCCGTCACATAGTGGAGCAGCGGTGCGCTCGACACGCAGAGTCCCGTATGCACCGCACACCACACGCCACCGGTTTCCGGCAGCTTGAGGCCCGACGCCGTGACGCGAAAGCGGTACCAACCATCGGCTGGGGCGATCGTGCAGGGCAGGCGGCCGTAATAGATAGGACCTCCCGACCACACGACCGCCTGGCCGTTTTGCAACTCCGGCTCGCGGCAGCGGGCGGTTGGATTGGATCGCACGATCGCGGTAGCATCGAGCTCGCGGAGGAACGGCTCGGGCTTCACCAGAGCGCGGTGGAAGGCTTCGTCGAGAGCCAGGTCAACGATCCCCAAGTGCCCACCGAGCTGGTGGTGGGAGATCGTCTGTCGTTCGGCGACGGTCGTGTAGCCGCCGGGCCTCCCTTCCTCCGGGAGATGCTCCGCCAGCGGGATGTCGATACCCAGGACCGCTTGGAGCGATCGCTCCATCTCTCGCGGCGTCAGCCGTCGGCCACGCACCCGGCCCAGCCGAGCATCCCGGCCGCGAATCGTGTTGGCGAGCCAGCGGCCCGCGGCGGTCACGAACGTCGCCCGGTCGGCAGCCTTCGGCTGGTCGGCATCGGGCGGTGGCATCTCGCCCTTGGCCACGCGGTCAATGAGCGTGGCCCAGGGGCGATCAGCCTGCGGCGAATCGGGATCGAGGGCGAGCTTCGCCACGTCAAAGCCGGCCTCAGCAGCCTCTCCGCGATGGCAATCCACGCAGTGCTGCTCGAGAAACACCGCGAGGCCCTGCGGCGGCCGCAGCTCCGCGGCGGTGACAGACTCTGCCGCGGCGAAGAACGCCACAAGGCAGGCCAGCACGAACAAGGCGGGATCCCGCACCATCAGGAGCACCTGGTTGGCCGGACTATCGCAAGCCTCGAGAGGCTCGCTGGAGGGTGAGATGTTTACTCTACCGCGGCCGCCTGCCCGGGGCCAGCGCGGCCTGTTGCACGTGAGGCCGCTGGCCATGGTTACGCCTCGGGATTCCGCGACCGATCAATTGCCGGCCAAGCGATCAATTCACTGATGGTACCCTTGCCGGTCATGAAACCGCTGCTGGTCATCAATGTCGTCGGCCTGACGCCCGACCTGCTTCACCACACGCCACGCATTGCGGCACTCGGCCGTGCGGGGTTCACGGCGTCGCTCGGCACTGTCCTGCCAGCAGTCACCTGCCCGGCCCAAGCCACGCTGCTCACTGGCAGGCCGCCGCGAGACCATGGGATCGTGGCGAACGGCTGGTACGACCGCGACCTCGCCGAGGTGATGTTTTGGCGACAGAGCAATCGGCTCGTGGGCTGCGAGCGTGAGAAACTCTGGCACGCGGGACGGCGGCGCTTCGGGCACGGTTTTACAACGGCCACAATGTTCTGGTGGTTCAACATGTATGCGGCCGTCGATGCCGCTGTGACACCCAGGCCGGTCTATCCGGCCGACGGCCGGAAAATCCCGAGCATCTACACGCAGCCACCGGAACTGAAGGATGAGCTTCAGGAGCCGCTGGGGAAATTTCCGCTGTTTGACTTCTGGGGACCGAAGGCGGGGATTCGCTCGTCGGAATGGATCGCCGCAGCGACGAAGCGGGTGATGGAGACGAAGCGGCCGACCGTCACGCTGTGCTATCTCCCCCATCTCGACTATGACCTCCAGCGGTTCGGACCCGATTCACCCGAGGCAGTGCGGGCCTGTGGTGAGATCGATCGCGTGGCGGGCGAGCTGGCCGAGCAAGCCGCGAATTCCGGGCACACGGTGGTGGTGCTCTCGGAGTATGGGATCACGCCGGTCCGCGATGGCGTGCATCTCAACAGGGCACTCCGGCGAGCCGGCCTGCTTCGCGTGCAAGAGGTTGACCTCGGCTGGGAGCTGCTCGACGCCGGCGCGAGCGAGGCGTTTGCCGTGGCCGACCATCAAGTCGCGCAGGTGTATGTGAAAGACCCGGCGAAGATCGGTGAAGTGCGGGCGATCCTCGCGGCCACCGAAGGTGTCGCGGAGGTACTCGACCGTGAGCAGATGGCCGACGCAGGACTCGATCATGCCCGGGCTGGCGAGCTCATCGCCGTGGCCGCTCCCGATCGCTGGTGTACCTACTACTACTGGCTTGACGACTCAAAGATGCCCGACTTTGCTCGCACGGTCGATATCCACCGGAAGCCTGGCTACGACCCCGTAGAGCTTTTTCTCGACCCTGCGATCGCCTTCCCACAACTCACGATCGCGTGGGCGCTCGCCAAGAAGTCACTCGGCTTCCGCACGCTCATGCGGTTTATCAGCACCGATGCCGGGCTCGTGCGTGGCTCGCACGGCCGGCTGCCGGCCGTAGCAGCCGAGGGGCCGGTGTTTGTGTGTACCGATGCGAGCATCGCCCGTGACCGCCTCGCAATGCACGATGTCCGCGATGTGCTCTTGGACCTTGTCGCGCGGGGCTAGCAGTGTGTGGAAATAGTCTGACGCCGTTGCCCATGCCGAGATTTTTTTAGGAGGGGCAGCAGGTACAGGACCCGTAGGGCTGATCTTCAAGGCGATTGCAGGTCACTGTGCCTCTCCAAGAACCGCCGCCGCTGCCGCGACCGCGGGGCTGTGTGGATCACGTTTCTGAGCCTGGGCCAGATAGCGCCGAGCAGTCGACTCGTCACCCGCTCGCATCGCTGCCGTGGAGGCGTTGCACATGAACACAATATCGTCGGGCTCGAAAGCGAGTGCCCTCTCAAACACTTCGAGCGCGTCGGCGTGCTTCCCGCAAGCGGTCAATGCGTTTCCGAGAGCATTCAGTGACGTAGGCGTTGTGCGTGCGCGGGCATGCAGGGCCTCGAGGAGGGCGACCGCCTCGTCGGCCTTCTCAAGACGCGTGAGCCCAACGGCAAGATCCGTGGTGGCGTTGTTGACAATAGGGCTCTCCATCTGATCGGTGGAGCGAGCTAACCGAAGGCATTCCTTGAACGTGTCGCAGGCGCGTTCATTGTCATGCTGCTTCAGAAGAAAAAGCCCGTGGTCATGCGCAATCACAACCCGCTCCATCGTGGTTGCGGCTAGTGCAAAAGCGCGACTGAACAGTTCGTCGATCACGGCCGGCGTTGCGGCCGAGTGTCGCTCGAGAACGATCGCTAAGTTGGACCACAGAGAAGATGTTCGAGGGTTGTGTTCGAGCATGGCCTGGGCCAGAGAGGGGGCATCCCGCCAGATCGGGAGCTGGCGGGATGTCAGCACTGCTAAAAGGCTGATGAGGAGCGCGGCAGCAGCCCAGCGAAGCCCACGGGCAACTGACCGAAATGACCGAAAGCGCGCCGTCGCAGCGACATAGACGCTCGCCGCAGCAATGAGCAGGCCAGCCATCGGAATCTGCAAATGACGACACGCCCATGCCGCGCCACCAACCTGGACGAGCCCGACCGTGGGCGCGAGAGTGACCAGAAACCAAAGCCAACCAAGGGTGATCGCCGGCCGGGTACGAGCTACGAAGAGAGCGCCCACCGTCATGCCGACGATGAGCAATCCACACGCCAGTGATACTCCGAGGGGAGGTGACTGGTCGGAAGTACGGTAGACCGGCGACAGGTGGGCCGGGCTGACAAAAATCTCGAGATAGGCAACGATCGCCCGCGCCGCATGCCCAACGCGGGCCAGTGGCGCAAAACCTCCGTGAATGGCTCCTGCAGCATTCTGAACACGATAACCCAGCAGCATGGTCCACACAGCGAAGGCGAAGAGTACGGATTTCTCGCCGACGGCTCGCCACGGTCCTGCTGCGGGCATTGAATCATCCGTCGGCGGGCCGAGATGTGGAAGCCGCAATCGTCGCAGTGGCCACCAGTCCATCAGCAGCAACACCAACGGCAGCGTTACCGTCGTCGCCTTGGACAGCATGGCCCCCACTGCGAGCAGGTTCCATGAGAGCGTCGCCACGATGCCGCGGGAAGCAACCGATGCCCCGTGCGCACGTAAATAAGCAGCAATCGCACCGAAGAAGAACAGCGCGGATAACACATTCTTCCGCGATGTAATCCAGGCGACCGATTCGATCTGTGCCGGATGGATGCCATAAATCGCCGCCAGGACAAATGCCATGCCGGGTGAGAACGTCAGCATTCGTAGGACGGTGAAAAACGCCACCGTGCCACAGGTGTGGAGTGCCACGTTGGTCAGGTGGTGGCCGCCAGCCCAGAGCCCATAGAGCTGGCAGTCAAGCTGATGCGTCATCCATGTGAGCGGCCAGTTCCACCAATCAACTGTTTCAGGCTTGTGCCCGAAGCCCCAAGCCCACCGCAGCCCTGGCCACGTCACTCCGTCGGCCACAAAAGGATTGTTCACGACCACTTCTCGGTCGTCAAAATCGACGAAGTCGAACGTCGCCGTGACCGCGAACATCATCGTTACCAGCACGGCGAGTGAGACGACGGCCACGGCATCGGCCCGTATGCCGACGAATCTGTTGAGAGGCCACATCTGATCGCTATTTCAAACTCTTGAGATACTCGATCACGTCGAGGAGCTCGGGGGGCGACAGCGTGGACGCCAGGCCTTCGGGCATGCTGCTCTGCTTGAGCTTCACACGCTCCTCAATCGTGTCGAGCGAAATCGTCTTCTTCTCCTTGCCGTCGTAAAGGACAAGCTCCTTGTCATTTTCGCTCACCAGAAGGCCTGTCGTGCTCTTGCCGTCATCGGTGACAACGAGCGTGGAAACATACTTGGGATCGACCTCGGCGTTGGGCTCGAGGATCGACTCCAAGAGCTTGACCGGCGCGAGCTTCTGACGCACGTGCGTCAGCTCGGGGCCAAGCTCGGCACCCTTCTCGCCAACCTTGTGGCAATTGATGCACACCCGCCCGAAGACGAGCCGGCCGTTCTTAGGATCGCCTCCCTGCATGAATGCGATCGCCTGCATCGCCTTGTTTCGCTCCTCGGCACTGCGAGGCTGCTCGGCCAAAAGGATCGCAAGGTAGGGCTTCATTTCGGCCGCCTTCTTGTCGAGACCCAGCACGTTCGTGACAAGCTCGGCAGCAGGAGTACCCTGCGACACGAATTCGCCCTTGTCATGCAGGGGCCGCCAGACGTCGATGTTCGCCCCCAGCGCCGCGTCGGCCGTGTAGGTGACGTAGCTGTCGCCGGGGTTGACATTGGTAGCCGCCAAGACCGCTGTCATGGCGGCTTGGGTCGGAAAGAAGCTCAGGCCCCGTACGGCTTCGGTTCGCACGCGAGGGTGCGCGTCGGACGCCTGCGCGATGAGCATCGCTTCGGCTTCGGGAATCTGCTTCCGTGCATCGGCCACCACGCGGGTGGCGGCGGCCCGAGCATCAGGCGTCTTTGCCGCGAGGATCTCTCGGAGGAGCGTCGCGTCAATCGCATGAACACTCTGCTGGAGCCAGAGCACCTCGGTAGCCAGCCGATCCTTCACCTCTTGCGGGAGCGAAGAAGCTTTGGCCTTGGCGAGCCAGTGCACCGCGGCGGGCAGGACCTCCTTGGGCGACCGCGCCTGGAGCTCGGCCCGTACCCGGTAGCGGGTGCGCCACTCGGGGCTCTGAAGCTGCTCGAGCACGTCTTCTACCGGCTGGCCAAACTGCGTCTCGGGCTCGAGGAGCGGCTTCTCGGTGTAGACGATCCGGTAGATGCGGCCATGCCTCTTGTCGCGGTTGGGGTCCCGCTGGCTGTATTGCATGTGGCCGATGAGCGGATTGGCCCAGTCACCAAACCAAAGCGCCCCATCGGGACCGATCTGCGGATCAACTGGCCGGAAATGCTTGTCGGTGCTCTTGAGGAGATCAAAAGGTGTTTGGGGATCGTTTGGATCATGCCGCACGCGGATTCCCTTGTAGCCCGCGCCGTCATCGGAAATCGTCCAGCGGGGCATACCGTTGGTGTTGATGACGCAGGCGTAGACGAACTGGTTCTGCACGTCGTCGGGGAACTGGCTCGTCCGGAGATACTCACTCCCCACGACAGGCCGCATTTGCTCAGTGTCGAAGACAGGATTGAAACCCTTGCGGCCACGGTACTGAGCGCCGGAGAGGGGTGTGTCCCAATGCTGCGTGGCACCGGTGCCGTCGCCGACGATGCCCTGGCCCCACTCATTGAAGACGTAGCACCATGGGTTGCCATGGCCGGGCGTCGCGAAGAACTGGACCTCGAGCGACCTCGGATCGACGACGTAGGAACCCGACGGGCCGTGCTTGCGAAACGGTCCCCACGGGGTCTCGAGCGCCGTGCCCGTCGCCACCCCTTCGAGCATGTGCAGAAGACCACTCGGGCTCATCTCGAAGGCGCCGGCCGAGTGGTGGGTGTCTTCGGTCGCAAAGCCGTCGAGGAGATGAATCACCTCGTCGGCCTTGTCGTCGCCGTTGGTGTCTTTGAGCCAGAGCATTCGCGGCTGATCCATCACCAGCACGCCGCCGTCAAAAAACTGAAACCCCGTCGGGCAGTGAAGCTTGTCGTAGAAGACGGTGCTCTTGTCGGCCTTTTGATCGCCGTCAGTGTCTTCGAGGATCACGAGCTTGTCAGCCGGCTTGGGATCACCGGGCCGCCAGTGTGGGTAGCTCGGCATGGTCGAGACCCAGAGCCGCCCCTGGGAGTCAAAGGCGATCTGTACGGGATTGGCGATCTCGGGGAACTCTTTCTCACTCGCGAAAAGACGAACGTCAAAACCCTCGGGCAGCGTGCAGGTCTTGATGAGCTCATCCGGTGGAAGGATCGTCGGCCCCCCCTCGGCGTTTTCGCTGTACTCCTGCCCAGGCGCGCCAAAGCGGGTCTCGGGCACGATGAGCTCACCGGTGCCGGAATCGTCGGGCGCGGCCGATACCGGTTTGCCCGCGGCAATATCCCACACGTACTGATCACGCACGGCCGCCATGTTGCGGAGCTTCACGAACTCTCGTGGAAAGGTCTCGGTGTCCCAGGTGCGACGGCCGCCATAGACATACCAGCCATTGAGCATCCGGTAGTCCTGCATGTGGACCCACGACTTGTCGTTGATTGCAGCGCGGAGTTTTTCAAAGGCCTCGGGGGAGAGGCGCTTGGCGGGGGGCGCACCGAAGATCGCCTTGTCGAGCGCCAAGGCCATGAGACGATCGCCCTCCTGGGTCACATGACAGCCGTTGATGGTCGAGGGCTGCTTGAGCTTGCGAACAAACGCCCCTCGCGTGGCATCAAAAATGTCGGCACACGCGATGCTTCGCGCGGCAGCCACGTCGCGGGCCGCGTCGCGATACTTCGCAAGAATCGCGTTTCGCTCATCGGCCTTGGGCAAGAGTGGGTCGCCCGTGTCCTCGACCGCGATCGGCGACACGATCACGAACCGCGGCGGGGCCTTCGTGTCATCACGGGGATATCTGGCCGCGAAGTCGTCGAGGAACTTTGCGTAGTCGGCCTTGAACTTCTCGATGCCCTCGAGGCCCGCAAACGATTCGTTGAACCCGAAGACCAGGAAATAGGTATCGGCCCCGAAGGCGACCATCGGATCGTCGAGCTTCGTGTATTCCCAAGCCCGCTGGCGGTTGGCCACCTCGTCGGCCGGAAACGCAAAGTTGCGGACCACGAGCTTTTTCTGTGGGAAACGCTCGTGAAGCAGCGTCTCGAAGTGGCCGAAGAGACTCATCCGCTCGGCGGTCGAGTTGCCGATGAAGGCGATCCGCTCGCCATCAAGCAATTCGAGCGGCAGTGTGCTCGGCGGTAGCGCCGGCCGGACTGGACGGGGAGGCCGCGCGAGGAACTCTCGGGCCGTGGCCATGCGGCTGTCGTCCTCGGGCTTCTTGTCCTTCTGGGCAAGGGCGTCCTCACCAGACCATGCAAGCGCTATCGCCAGAGCCACGAGCACACAACCGCCTCCAAACCGCCTCATGTTCTCGCTCCAAGGACTCTGGGCCAGGCCCGGAGGATATCACGCAAGAAGGTCGTTGATCACACGGGCATGCTCGACGCCGGTGAGCTTGAAGTCGAGGCCCAGATGCCGGTATGTGAACCGCTCGTGGTCGAAGCCGAGCAGGTGCAGCGCGGTGGCGTGGAAGTCGCGGATATGCACAGGGTCTTTGATGATGTTGTAGGAAAAGTCATCGGTCTCGCCGTAGATCTGGCCGCCGCGAGTGCCGCCGCCGGCCATCCACATAGTGAAGCACCGCGGATGATGGTCGCGGCCGTAGTTCTGCTTCGACAGGCCGCCCTGCGAGTAGACCGTGCGACCAAACTCACCACCCCAGATGACAAGCGTTTCATCCAACAGGCCGCGGGCCTTCAAATCCGTGATGAGCCCGTAGGTGGCATGGTCGATGTCGTTGCAGCCATTCTTGAGCCGGCCCACCACATTGGCGTGGTGATCCCAGTGGTTGAGATAGATCTGCACGAACCGCACGCCCCGCTCGACCATCCGGCGGGCCATGAGGACGGAGTTGGCGAATGATCCGGGCTTGGTGACCTGCTCGCCGTAGAGATCGAGCGTGGCCTTGGATTCACCGGTGAGGTCGGTCAGATCCGGCACACTCGACTGCATCCGGAAGGCCATCTCGTATTGGGCGATGCGGGTGCGAGTCTCGGGGTCACCGATCTTCGCGAGCGTCCGCTCGTTCAAGGCCTGGAGGCCATCGAGCGTCTGGCGACGGACCGCCGGCGGCACACCAGGGGGATTGTTGAGGTACAGAATTGCATCCCCTGCCGACCGGAAGCTCACGCCGGCATGCTGGCCCGGCAGAAAGCCGCTCGACCAGAGTCGGGCTCCGATCGCCTGGGTCTGCTCGACGACCGTCGACCGGGCCACGAGCACGACAAAGGTCGGCAGATCGCTATTGAGCGAGCCCAGGCCGTAGCTTGCCCAAGAGCCGAGGCACGGGCGGCCCGTGATCTGGTTCCCCGTCTGGATAAACGTGATCGCCGGCTCGTGGTTGATCGCCTCGGTGTGCATCGAACGGACGAAGCACATCTCGTCGGCCACCTTGGCCGTCCAAGGCAGCAGCTCACACATCCACATCCCACACTGCCCCTGCCGGGCGAACTTGTAGAAGGACGGCGCGATCGGAAACCGCTTCTGGCCCGACGTCATCGTGGTGAGCCGCTGGCCGGCCCGCACACTCTCAGGCAGATCCTTGTCGTACCAGGCATCCATCTGCGGCTTGTAGTCGTACATGTCCTGCTGCGGCGGGCCGCCCACCATATGCAGGTAGATCACATGTTTGGCTTTGGGGGCGTAGTGGGGGCCGATCGCGCCGGGCACTCGCGTCACGTTGCCAGTTGAATCGATGGTCGCGGCCCCGGCCCCCTCGCGCATGAGCGAGGCGAGCGCGGCCCCGCCGAGGAGATGACTTCCCTGTTCAAAGAACCGGCGGCGGGTGAGGTTCATCGCGGTTTCGGCGAGCTCGGGATGAATCTGAGGATTCGAAGGGTTCATGGCGTTCATGGGGTTCATTTGCACAGCACCTCATCGAGGTTGGAAAGCTCGTTGACCAGCATCGTCCAGGCCGCCAGCGCCGGCGTGTCGGCGGATCGAGCCTTTGATTCACCCACGGCGACCAGCTTCTTCGCGTCATCGGGGTGGGCGTTGTAATGGCCGCGGAGCGCGGCCAGCGAGGCCCCCACGATCTCCTGTTCGTCCACCTCCAGCGGCCTGGCCAGGAGTCGTCGAGCCACGAAGTCGAGCCGAGCCGTGTCGTCGCCAGGCTGCTCGAGGGCCAGATCGGCCAAGGCCCGGGCCGCCTCCACGAACTGGGGATCGTTGAGCGTCACGAGCGCCTGGAGCGGTGTATTGGTCCGCTCCCGCTTCACCGTGCAGACCTCCCGCGACGGCGCGTTGAAGATCTCGAGCGAGGCCGGTGGTGCCGACCGCTTCCAAAACCAGTAGAGGCTGCGGCGGTAGATCTTCTCGCCCGTGTCTGGAACGTACCGCTTCGTGTTGCTCTCGGGCATCGCGACGGCCTCCCAGACACCCTCAGGTTGATAGGGCTTCACGCTCGGGCCGCCGAGCTTTCGGACCAAGAGGCCGCTCCAGGCCAGCGCCTGGTCTCGCACCATCTCGGCATCCATCCGGAATCGCGGGCCTCGAGAGAGCAGCCGGTTGTCGCGGTCTTTGGTCGCCTTCTCGGGCGTTGTCACCGCCGACTGGCGGTAGGCTGCGCTGGTGAGCATGAGCCGGAAGAGTTTTTTGACATCCCAGCCGGTCTCACGAAACTCAACCGCCAGCCAGTCGAGAAGCTCGGGATGGCTCGGCAGCTCACCGGTGATACCGAAGTCGCCGGCGGTTCGCACGAGACCGTGCCCAAAGATCTCCTGCCAGAACCGGTTGACTGTGACCCGCGTGGTCAGCGGGTGCGCTGGGCTCAGGAGCCACTCGGCCAGGCCGAGACGGTTTCGCGGCAGCGCGGCCGGGAACGGCGGCAAGGCCGCCGGCGTATCAGCCGTGACCTCTTCCTTCGGCTTGTCATATTCGCCGCGGTCGAGGATCGCCGCCATCGGCGCGCCTGGCTTCTCGTGCATGACATGGGCGATCGTGCCACGACGATGGAGCGTCGCAATCTCCGATTCGATGTCGGCCATGGCACTCGTGGCCGCGATGAAGCCACCGTCGTGCGCGCCGAGCCACCATTCATACAGCCCCTTGGCAGCCGCTGGCCGCTCCGCTAGCGGAAGCTCGAAAACCTCCGCGAGCTTCGCGGCCTTCGACACGCCTTCCACCTCGGATGCCGAGAGCGCTCGGCCGTGAATCGTGAGGTCGGCCAAGCCGACACCGTTGGCATCGCCGCCGCCGGTGCGGCTGCCGACAGTCAGCGGAACACCTGTTCGGATCGTCTTCTGATTGAAGTTGTTGCTCTCGATGTCAAACGGCTGGGGGACGCCGTCGTAGTAGATCTTCACGTCGCGGGGCCGGCCCTTGCCCTCGTACGTGACGGTCACCCGCGTCCACTCATTGGCCGGAAGCTGCTTTTTCGCGACGACTTTGAAGCCGTTGTCGGGCCATGAATGGACCAAGTGCATGGTCACGCGGCGGCTCTGCACCCACACATCCCAGCCGCGATGATTGGCGGCGGTATCCATCCGGGCCACGACGGAATAGGGCGAGTCGATAGGAGGGGCCTGGAGCCAGAAACTCACGGTGAACGGCTTGTCATGCTCGAAGTCACCGGCGGTGGCAATCTCTACGGCCTTGCCATCGAGGATGACAGCAGGCTTGTCGTGGGGGCCGGGCTGCCACGCAGTGTTGGGCGACAGGGAAAGATCCAGCGGCGTGCCCGCGAGATTCCCGCGAGTCGTCGCACCCTCGCCTTCGGCAAACGGAAGCGACACAAGCGGCGGTTCTTGCGGCAGCACTGAGGGCACCGCAGCGGGCGTGGCCGACGCCAGGAACGCCTCAAAGGCACTCTTGGATTCGCGTCGCCGGTCCTCCACAACCTTCTTGGCTTCCGGCAGCGCCCGCTCGAGCTCAGCTACGCGCGGCCGGTCTTCTGTCAGCGGAATGGGCAGGACCGGGGGCGTATTCTTCACATTGCCGTCTTTGGCGGCCTGCGTCGTGTTATTGAAGAAGGCCGAGAGTGCATAGAAATCCTTCGTCGAGATGGGATCGAACTTGTGGTCGTGACACACGGCGCAGCCCGCCGTAAGCCCCATCCACACCGTGGCCGTCGTATCGGTGCGATCGCGGGCATAGAGGACGATGTATTCCTCGTCGATGATGCCCCCTTCATTGGTCGTCATGTTGCAGCGGTTGAACCCGCTAGCGATCCGGGCGTCGAGCACCGCTTCGGGCGAAGCCTCTGGCCCGAGGTCGACAAGATCGCCTGCAAGTTGAAGCCGCGTAAATGCATCAAACGACATGTTGGAATTGAAGGCCTGAATCACCCACTGGCGAAACGACCACATCTCGCGCTCGTTGTCGAAATGGATGCCGTGGGTGTCGGCATACCGGGCATAGTCGAGCCAGTAGCGACCGCGGTGCTCGCCCCAGGCAGGTGACGCGAAGAGTGTGTCGAGGTAGCGCTCATACGCATCGTGCCGCGAATCGGCCACAAATGCCTCGACGGCTGCCGCATCCGGAGGCAGGCCAGTCACATCGAGGGCGGCGCGGCGAGCGAGCGAGCGGCGATCGGCCTCGGGCGCGGGCGTGAGTTTTTCAGATTCGAGGCCGGCGAGAATAAACCGGTCGATCGGATTGCGGACCCAGGCCTCGTGCTTGACCGCCGGAAGTTCGGGCCTCGTCGGCGGAACGAACGACCAGTGGGGCTCGTAGGGTGCCCCGGCCGCGATCCACTTGGTGAGGAGATCCTTCTGCTTGGCCGTGAGCGTCTTCTTCATCGCCGGAGGCGGCATCACCTCGTCGGGATCGTCTGAGTAGATCCTGTCGAGGATGGGGCTCGAGTCGGAATCGCCCGGCGTGATCGCGCCGCTCTCGATGGCGTCGTCGCGGATATCAAGCCGGAGATCAGCCTTCCGGCTCGCGCTATCGGCGCCGTGGCAGGCGAAGCAGTTTTCGACCAGAATCGGCCGGATGTCGCGGTTGTAGCGAAGCTCGTCGTCAGCAGCGGCGAGCGGGGCGGTGAGCGTCACCGCGACGGCGACAGCAACACAGCAGCGGAACAGCCACACACCGTCGCGCGAGGGCAGGGGCACCGAATCGCTGCGGGTCGCCGGAAAGGTGGCACAGAGGCGGAGCATCAAAAACACCTCCTGGTAGGTCAGGCCGCTGGTGCCCAGATAAAGGGGCACTTGGCGACGTGAGTTCAAGGGTGTCGGCGTTGCGCTCCGCCGCCACGAACAATGAGATTCTAACACGGCGCCGCTGCCAAGCCAGCGTCCGGCCCTTCACGCACCGAGAAGGGTTTCCACAGTTTTCGCTACCGCCCCTGTTTTTTTGAGCCCATCAGGCCACTCCACCCGCATTTCCGCGCGACGCTTGGCATCGCGCTGGAAGCACTGACTAATGCGGGCAATATCGTTTTGCCGTGACATAGTGGCTGATCCGCTGGACGGTCGACAGCATCTCCGGCGCTGCTGCCAACGCCTCTGCCAGAACGCGGTCGGCACTCTCGATCAGGTAGTCGTGTGCGATGGCATTTCGGAGCATTCGCAACTCTCGCCAGCGATCGGCGGAGGCGACCAGCCCGCGAGCCTCAGCCCGCTGGAGACGGTCGAGTGGTGTACCGTCATCCAGGAGCTCGACCTGGTCGAGGGTGCGAAACACCCGCTGCACGAGAAAGTCATTGAGCCTTGCAAATCGCGACGTCAGCGCCTCGCACGACTCCCGCTCGCCGACCGTCAGGTCACCTCCGAGCCGGTGCGCGAAGGTGGCGACTCGGCTCCTCGATTCTTCAAGGACAGCGGCTGCCGCCTGCATGAGCGACAGGTGCTCGGTGAGGAGACGGATCAGGTGTTCGACCACAACTCGACTCCCTGCTCACGAGCCAATCCCGGGAAGCCGCTGGTGGAGTGGCCATCGTCGATCACGAGGTCGATCCGCTGCGCGCCGAGTACGTCTTCGAGGGAGAGCCGCAATCGGGATGTCACGCGGTACACGTCAGCCGGTGCTCGCGGATCGAGCTCGACAAGGAGATCGATGTCGCCACCTCGGCGACTCGGATCTGTTCGCGAGCCGAAGAGCACGATTCGCCGCCATGTCGTGCCGGTCTCTCCGCAGGCCTTTGCCACGGCGAACCGAATGGCTTCTCGCTCGTGCGGTGTGAGCCGGATGTTAGAGACGGCGTGAGTCATATCGCGGCTTCCGGAAACCTTCCATTTTGAGTCTATACGAACGTACACACTTTTCAAGGAGTCACGACCCACGGACCACTGCCCTGATGGTCACAGTGTCACAAGGCACCTGCCACCGCGACCCGGTTGCGGCCAGATCGCTTGGCCGCGTACAGGGCTGCGTCGGCGGCGGCCAGCAGGGCCGCGGCGGTCGTTCCATGCAGGGCGAGGTCGGCGACACCGATCGAGGCTGTGACCGAATCGATGCGATGGCCCTCGTGGTGGATAACAGCCTGCGCGAGTGCCTCCCGGAGGGCATCGAGCCGGTCGCGTGCATCGGTCGCGGTGGCCCCTGGCATGATGAGGACGAACTCTTCGCCGCCGTACCGGCAGGCCACATCCCCATCACGCGCAAAGCCTTCGAGCAAAACGCCGACAGCCTTGAGCACCATGTCGCCGGCCGGGTGGCCGTGCCGCTCGTTGTAGTCGTGAAACGCATCGACATCGAGCATGCCGACAGCCAGCGGCTCGCCAGAGGCTGCCGCATGAGCTACCTGCCGCGGGAGCACCGCTTCGAGTTGCCGACGGTTGAAGAGGCCTGTCAGCGGATCGCGAATCACGAGGCTTTGGAGTCGCTCACGATCTCGCAGGATTTCGAGCACGGGCCCGAGCGTCTCATCGAACGCTGCCGCCAAAGCGGGGCCCCCGCCGCGCGTCTGCAGTTCCGCCCGCGACTCACTCGCGAGAGCCTCCGCCGCCGTCACGTCGCCGCATTGCTGGAGTCCCTTCGCGAGCTCCCACAGCCACGCGGTATCAGCGGCGGAAAGGGAACGAGCCTCGCGCGGTGCTGCCATCATGCCGTGAAGAGTAGCCACACGGGCGCCTTCGCGATAGCGGCCGACCAGCGGCTCAGAGCCGCCGATCGCCGCGCGATCCGCCTGCCTGTGAGCTCGGCCTGCGGCCGGGACGTTTGCCGAAGCGGCGGCGTGCGGTGGTGCCGACGGGATGGGATGATCCGGCCGCCGCGGGCTCGACGTTCACGGGTTTGCGGCGTTGGCCGCCCCGCTTGCTCGGGCGGGACTTGCTCGCGGGAGGGGCACTCGCCGGAGTCGTGTCGGGATACTTATGGTCATCAACCTCGATCGTGTGCCGCAACAGCCGCTCGATCGCCGTAAGAAACTTGCGTTCGTCGCGGTCACAGAAGGCGATGGTCCGCCCCGTGGCACCAGCCCGGCCAGTCCGGCCAATTCTGTGGACATACGTCTCGGGCTCATGCGGCAAGTCGAAGTTGAAAACGTGGGAAATGGCATCGACATCGATACCCCGGGCCGCGAGATCAGTGGCCACGAGCACCGGTGGCCGCTTCGATTTGAACGCGTCGAGCGTCCGCTGCCGGGCGTTCTGGCTTTTGTTTCCGTGCAGGGCTTCGGCCCGAATGCCGGCATGCCCGAGCTGCCGGGCGACCTTGTCGGCCCCATGCTTCGTGCGGGTAAAGACAAGGGCCCGCGAGATGGCGTGCGTGCCGATCAGGTCGATGAGCAGTTGCGGCTTGTTTGCCTTTGCGACAAAGCAGACCGATTGATCGATGAGATCGGTCGTCGATTGCTGGGGCGCGATGCGGATGCGGGCCGGATCAACGAGCATCTCATTGGCGAGTGTTTCAATCGGACTGGGCATCGTGGCCGAGAAGAAGAGCGTCTGCCGCTTCCGCGGGAGCTTCGCCACGATCCGTTTGACATCCGGCAGAAATCCCATGTCAAACATCCGGTCGGCCTCATCGAGAATGAAGGTCTCGACGTGTGCGAGATCGACAAACCCTTGCTGAATGAGGTCCATGAGCCGGCCTGGCGTCGCGACCACGATATCCACGCCATGCTCGAGGTCGCGCACCTGCGGCCGCTGGCTCACGCCCCCGTAGATCACGGTGCTGCGAAGGGGCGTGTGCCGGCCATAGCCACGAAAGCTCTCATGAATCTGCCCCGCGAGCTCGCGGGTGGGTGACAGCACGAGCGTTCGGATGCGGCGGCCACGACCCTTGGGGGGGTTCGTGGCGGCCATGAGCCGGTGCAGCGTCGGGAGGGCGAAGGCAGCGGTCTTGCCGGTGCCTGTTTGGGCACAGCCCAGGAGGTCACGGCCGGCGAGCACGTGCGGAATCGCGGCAGCCTGGATGGGCGTGGGGGTGGAGTAGCCGTCGGCGGCGACAGCGCGGACAAGGGACTCTGCGAGCCCCAATTCATGGAACGTCATACGGTCTTTCACGGGTAAAAAACCCAGGACCGGATGCGCCGAGTGCGAAAGAAGCACTCTTCAAAGCCATGGGACCTGGCAGTCATCCAATGGCCAGATCAAGCTGGGGCGAGAGGACTAACTTCCAGAAGTATACCCCATGAAGCCCCCAAAAGCACGCGGCTGCCGGCGGTGGCAGTGCTTTGTACGATGGGGCCGTGTCGTGACCCTATTGCCGCCGTCTTTCACCAGTATGGATCGGCCACGGCTGTGAATGATGCAACCGCATGCTTTCCAATCCGCCGTGATGCGTTGGCACGTCGTAGCTGCGAGCGTGTGGTGCCTCCATATTACAGCGTCATGCCCGGTGGCTTTCGGGGCGGAGCCCGCCGCTACCGAGGACCGCACGGCGACTATCGATCCCGCCGAGATCGACGGCATCTTTCGCCAGATGGTCAGTCAGGGCCTGAGCTTTGATCCCACTCGATTGGTGCAGCTGGGGAAGCCAGGCTGCCGAGCGATTCTGAGTCGGGTGTTCCCGGAATCTCTCGGTGACTCGGCTGCGATGACTCGCGAGCGGGCCTTGGAGCTTGTCGCCCAGCTTGGGGCGGATGCCTACGAGGCTCGAGCCGAGGCCACTTCTATCCTCTTTCGAGAAGGCCGAAGCCAGGCAGGCCTGGTCGAGCAGGCGGCCAACGCCAGCGGGCCCTTGGTCGCCGTGCGTGCTGCCAGACTCCTGCGATTGTGGCAGGCCTCGGATGCCCACGCGGCAGAGTCATTGCCCGCGCTTCAAGGAGGCCTGCAGCGGTACGTCGAGAAGCTCACCGATGAGGCGACCCTCCAGGAGGTGGCAGCGTGTGTGGTGGCGGCGCTGAAGGCACGTGTAGACCAGACTCCAAAGCAGAACTGTCTGGCCGTATGCGCCGGAGCCCTCGCCCAGTCAAAAGCCGATTCCGTCCACGAGATTGTTGTGCCCCTCGTGACGCACGACGACCCTGCGGTCCCGATGTTCGTGATGAAGGCGATCTCGGGTCGAACCGGAAACTCCTACGTCGCGCCGATTCACATGGCCGCGCTCGAATCCGGCCGTCCTGAGCTCTTCAAGGCCGCGCTGCGTTCAATGCCCTGCCCGATCTGGGACCAGCGGGCGAAGCCGAAGGTTCGAGAAGCTCTGCGAAAGATTTTTACAGACGCGGAATTCATGAGTGAGCTTCAGTCTGATACCGATTTCATGATGTTGTCTGCATTTGTGGCAGCCCGAGACTTCCGCATCCCCGAAGCGACGACATACCTTCTCGAGCAGATCGGGGGTGACAATCGTCAGGTCGCCCTGCGAGCCATTTCGGCGCTTGGCGACACGTACTACAGGGGCAATCCAGTCTCCGAAAGGCTCTTGGCCGCGCTCGAGCCACACCTTTCTTCTGAGGACGCGGCGTTCCGCGCGGCTGCCGTGAGGACGCTGGGGTGCTATCGCGGCACGGGTGTCCTGGAAAGCATGCTCAAGGCGCTCGGGGATGCAAACGGGAAAGTGGCCAAGGCCGCTGCGCAGGGGCTCGTGGATCAACACCACGGATACCGAGCGGGCGACAGTCCGATCGTCGCCGCACTGACCGCGGCGAAGGGCCAATCCAACGACGCCACAACGTTGGAAAGGATCGACCGCCTGGTGGAATTTCTCGCTTCGCCTTCTGGCCGTCTCCTCCCGCACGACTGGTGATCCGGACACAATGCTGGCCAGGCTTCGGCCGGCACGCGCGAGCCATAACCATCACGGAGGCTCTGTATGGACGCCACTTCCTTGAACCGTTCCAACCACCGGCTGGCATTGATCCTGGTGGGGCTGTGCCTCTATGGATCGCTGGTGCAGGCCAACGACCCGCCGGAGCTTGCGCTGGCGCCACAGTGCGGGCTTCCGTTTCAGGACAACGCGGTGCTTCAGCAGCAGATGCCCGTGCCGGTGTGGGGGACAAGCCTGCCGGGCGCGAAGGTCACCGTCACGTTTTTCGATCAGACGAAAACCGCGGATGCGGATGCACAAGGGCGATGGCGTGTTGTGCTCGATCCGATGACCGCCCAGCCCCTAGCGTCGGTCAATGAGCTGCCTGAAGGCAGGGCGATGCGGATCGTCTGCGAGAAGCATGGTGACGCAGCGTCGATCGAGCTGAAGAATCTCGTTGTGGGGGAAGTCTGGCTCTGCGCCGGCCAATCGAACATCGCGGGCACACTTCGGCGGAACACGCTGTCGGCTCTCACTGGCGGGCCGGACGAAGTGATCGACTATCCGGCGCTCCGGCAGTTGGTATCGCCGCAGACGGGTGGATGGGTGGTCTGCACGCCCGAGAACGCACCGCAGATGAAGAAGGTCTGCTTCTTCTTCGCACGGCGGCTCGAGCGCGACATCCTCGTCCCGGTGGGCATCATCAACGCCGCCGTCGGCGGATCGCAGATCGAGCCGTGGCTGAACCAGAAGCCCTTCGAGCGTGGCGGCCACTACACGAGCATGATCGACCCGCTCGCCGGCTACCCGATCCGCGGCGTCGTCTGGTATCAGGGCGAGAGCAACGAGCGCGACGGAAGAGACTACGAACCCAAGCTCCGCTCACTCATCACGGGGTGGCGCGACGCGTGGCAACAGCCCAATTCGGGCGTTGAGGGTGGGCCTCACGCGAAGTTCTCCGTGTACTTCGTGCAATTGCCCGGCCTCGGAAACTCCCCTCTCGACCATCCCGCCGGTGGGGACGGCCGCGCTGAGATCCGCGAGGCGCAGCGCCGCACGCTTGAACTCGACAACACCGGCATGGCGATCACCATCGACGTCGGCGCTCCCGGCGAACACCCGCCCAACAAGTTCGACACCGGCGAGCGACTCGCCCGGCTCGCGCTCCATCACGACTATGGATTCAAAAACCTTGTTCCCTCCGGTCCGACGTACCAATCGCACCGGGTGGACGGAACGACGATCCGAGTCAGCTTCGCCAACGCGCAGAACGGGTTGATGCTAGCGGAGAAGGACGGACCCCAGCCACCGACACCCACGCCGGACGCCGCGCTGTCTTGGATCGCGATTCAGGCGCAGGAGGGTTCGTGGCATTTTGCCGACGCGCGGATCGATGGTTCGGAGTTACTCGTGTCGAGCAAGGATGTCGCCGAGCCTGTCGCCGTGCGCTACGCCTGGACTGCTCGCCCGGTCGGCAGCCTGCTCTACAGCAAGGACGGTTTGCCGGCCGGCCCGTTCAGCACGAACGGCTACGGTGACGAAGTGAAATCAAAGTGAATCCCCATGCACGCGGAGGCATGACAGACATCGTGCGGATCGCGGCCGAAGACGCGCCGGCACGTGCCGCATCGACGGTGATCACAACCAGCATGACGACACAGGTCAGCAGCAACGGCGACCACCAGGGCCACGCCTCAGAAGATGGAGATTGTCATGGTGGATAGTTGTCGGTTTCGGGGTGTCATTCAAGGATCTCGCCTTCTGCTTCAGCATCTTCCGTGTCATCAGGCATGGGCTCGTTGAGGCGGATTTCGCCCCCAGGGTGAACGGTCAAGCGGAGTTCGACAGACTCGCCGGCGGGGACCCTCTGCGGCGCGGAACCGTTTACCACGGCGAGCACCGGCAGCGCGTTGCCGCAGTTGTCGAGCCGGAGCGTGACTGGCCTGGGCTCGCGCCACGGCACCGCCAACCGGACAAGTTGATCGACGACCTCGATGACCACGTTGCTGTCTTGCCCGCGCACGGCCGTGATGTGGACGCCGTCCACACCGACACCCACTCGGCGGGCCAGATCGACGGAGGCGCCGCCAAGCATGCGTTCGGCGTCCGCCAGCCCGGTGAAGATGGCCGAGCACTCGCCCCAGCCCGGATGCGTGCGCATCGCGGACTGATTGTGGCCCTCGTGGTTGATGTTCTCCGGGCCCAGGGCGAAGCCGTACACGTTCGGATGGCGGTAGATGCCGTTGGCCTTGTGCAGCGGGTGGTTGATGAGCACGACCGACGCGCGGGCCGCGGCCACGCCGCGCTCGAGCAGGTCCTGCCGGCCGAGCATTTGGCCGTACCAGATCATCGGCTCCACCCACTCGCATTGCCGGGCGTCGAGATAGTTGGCCGTGTCGACGTTGTCGGCCGTGATGCCGCCGAACGGGTTGGCTGTGTAGATGGAGTGTGGCGACCAGCACGCCTGCGAGAAGGCGGCGTAATCCACCACGCTGGCGCCGTCCTCGAGGTACCCCCGCTCGCCGGTCGCACGAAACAGCGCCGCGAAGCCCTTGGCGGCCCACAAGGTCGAGAGGTTCCCGCGCACCGGGAGCCCCTGCTCCAGGTCTTCCCGATAGGCCAACGGGTTGCGGCCGCAGGAGTAGTACGGCTCGAGGTCCACCCACTTCTGGCTGGGCAGGACGTCGGCCCGCAGCACCTCCGCCAGCCGCTCGGCTGCACGCAGGTATGGCTCATCGCGGGTGACGTTGTACAACTCGGCCAGGCACCACATGCTCGCGGCGGGCTGCGCGCTTGCCCGCAGTGGCTCGAGCGGCGTCATCTCGGCAGTGAAGTAGGAAGGCAGACTCCCGTCGGGGTTGATGCGCGCGGTCAAACCGTTGGCGTACCGGCGGGCGTACTCGACAATCCGCGGATCGGCACGGCACTGCTGGTGGTACTCGAGCAAGTACGCGACGGTCTTGCTCATCCCCGGCACGTCGTACACCACATTCTCGCGCGCGAAGATCGACCCGAGCGCGGCCGCCGGGCCGATCCCGCTGAGCACCCACCGCCCCGACGCGGCCGCGTAGATCGTGGGGAAAAAGCCGGCACCGTTCTGCGGCGCCTGGAGCGCGAGATTGATGGCCCGCTGCCCCCGGTGCGACATCTGCTCGTCGCCGAGCTTCTCGCCCCAGTGGTGCATCCCGCGGGCGTCGCGGACGTTGTTCCAAAATACAGAGTTCCACAGGGAGTCGCCGAAGCCCTGCGCGCCCAGCGGCGTGACCATGCCGCCGACTTTTTCCCCCTCGCGATCGAAGTCGATGAACACGCCATGGTTCTCGTGCCCGGGCACCGGAGGCTGGACCCTTGGGTCCATCGGCACCGACACGACATCGTAGATCGTTCGCACGTACTGCTGGAACGGCATCGCCAGGTGCGGCTGGGCGAACTGCCTGGTCCCGAAGCGCCGCCAGAGGTGCTGCGACACGGCCTGGAACGCCCGGCCTGGAGCTTCCCTGGCGCCGCAGAGCACGTCGCAGCCGAAGCGGACCCGCCTGTCATTGAGCCTGCGCACCATCGAGCCGTCGTTGAACCGCTGGTACCGCACGTGGTGGCCCACGACGAAGTCCATCATGCCGAAGGACATGACTGCCCGCGGGCCAAGGCCCGAGGTGGTGTTGAGATCGAGCGCCGTGGGCATGGTGTACTTGTCGTCCTCGATGGGCACGGAAAACTTGTTTCGCGGCACTCGCTGGGTCCGGCGGGCGTCGGGCGAGACGATGCCCGCCTCGTTGATGGTGTCGAGGTTGGGCACGAGCGCCGCAAAGAGCCCGCCATCCTCGAGCACGAGGGCGGGCGAATGGAACGCGGGGTCGCCGATGACCTGGTCGCGGCCGGGGCCAGACCGTGGGTCGTCCATCTTCACCGTGGGCGAGTGCACGAACGCCGGCTTGCCTTCACCGGCAAACTCCAGCGACCACATGGCGTAGTCGAGGACCGGCTCCGGCAGGTCGAGCGTGGTCTCCACACGAAAGAACGCGTCGGCTCGGGCCAGCGAGACCGTCTGCTTGATTCGGGCGCCGCGGTGCGTGCCGGTGAGCGACACGACCACCTCGACGGGCGACTGCCGGAGAACCTTCGCTCCAGCGACGAATTGCGAAACGAGGTAGCGGTGGGGCGTGACGGTGGTGTCGAAGAACCTGTTGCCGAGTGGCTTGGCCACAAAATCGGGAGCGAACGTTCGGCAGACGTTCCGCCACTGGCCCTGCACATCGATCGCCTTGAACGTGATCGTTGCCGGCCCTGCCCCGCGGCTGAACTCCGCGGCGACAACCCCGTTTGACACCAAAAGCGACGGCCCAGCGTCGCGCACGACCACGCCCGTGTCGCCGCGTCCGGTGTCGGCGAACACCACACAAAGCAGCACCGCTGCGGCCAGCACGAGGTACTTCATGACGGCGTTACCGGGTCAACAAATCAGGACCCACCTCGAGCGTCTGTCCCGCCTCCAAAACCGCCGCCGAATCGAGCACCATCGTCACGTGGTCGCTGTGCGGCTCTCTACGTGCCTTGAGAAGGATAGGACGGTCAAGGGCACGTCCGCAACCGGTGGATGGCGACGGCCGTTGCCTGATCGTCGCCTCGGAACTTTTTTGCGGAGTTCACCATCTGATTCGCCCGGCGGCGTACACTTCTCGCCCAGGGGTCCCTAGCGGCCTGTGGGTCTCGTCTTGCGGCGGAGCGACAATGATGCGTTTTTCTGGTCAGTTTCGCCGCGAAGTCGCGGCGGCACTCGCGGTGACGGTCACTGCGGTCGCGGTTTTCCTTGGAGGCATCGGCATGGGGGGCTCGGCAAGGGCTGGGGACATTCGGAAGCAAGCCTGGAAGGAAGTCGAGAAAGCGCTCGACGAGGGAAAACCAAAATCCGCTCTCATAGTCCTGGGAGGCATCGAGCAGGCCGCGATCATTGAGAAGTCCTGGGCCGAGGTGGCTCGCGCGATCGCGACGCGGGTGCTCGCCGAGACAGGTGAGCAGGCGAGCGACGAGCCTGACCGCGTGATTCGGCTGGCTGCCGAGATTGCGAAGGCACCGGCCGAAACCCGAGCCACGCTCACCGCGATCCAGGCCAACTGGATGTGGTGGTATTACGCGCAGAATTCGTGGCGGTATCACGAGCGAACGCAGGGCGGCGCCGACGGCAAAGACCTTTCGAAGATGGCCCAGTGGGACCTACCCACGATTGTGGCCGCGATCCGTACGCAGTTTGCCTCGGCGGTCGGCGCTCACGGCAGCCCCGAACGCAAAGCGATTCAATCGCTGCCCGTGGCCGAATGGGACGCGATCATTCAAAAGGGCACCATGCCCGATGCCTACCGGCCGACCGTGTGGGACGTGATCGTCCGCGACTCCCTGGCGTTTGCGGCCTCCGGTGAGCGTGGGCTCATGGCCCCGGAGGATGCGTTTGAGTTCGACCCGGCATCCCCCGCGCTCGGCACGCCTGAAGAGTTTTTAGATTGGAAGCCCGAGGCGAGCGACACGGTCACCGACAAGGATTCACCGCTCCTGGAAGCCGCCGCACTCTTCCGAAGCCTGATCGCATTTCACAAGGGCGACGCCGACCCCTCAGCGCTCCTCTCGGCCGACCTCGATCGGATTCTCTGGGCCGCCGGCGCGGCTGTGGGCGACGGCGTCGAGGATCGCAAGGAGGCGGCGCTCACGGCCTTCATCGAACGGGCCGGCAACCATGAGATCGTGGCCGAGGCCAACTTCCACCTGGCAAGCCTCGTGCAGGGGCAGGGCGACCTTGTGCGCG
This sequence comes from Planctomycetota bacterium, assembly GCA_031403195.1. Classification (GTDB taxonomy): domain Bacteria; phylum Planctomycetota; class Planctomycetia; order Pirellulales; family UBA1268; genus QWPN01. Next base: position 48,068 of record JANNSZ010000073.1, read on the forward strand.
CCCGCAAGATCGCGGCCGAAGCCGCGGCAACGCATCCCAAGAGTCATGGTGGCGCGGCGTGCGCGAACCTCGTCAGTGAGATCGAGTCCAAAAACCTTTCACTCGCGACCGAACGGGCCTGGGCGGCGCCCTTTCCTGTGATCCGTGTGACCTACAAAAACATCACAAAGGTGCACCTGCGGGTGTGCCAGGCGGACTACGAAAGCCTGCTTCGACGTGGAAAGGTCGGTGCCGGCTGGCTGGATGAAAACGATCGCCAGGCGGTCCTCGCGCTTCCCGCAGTCCGCGAGAAGGCGATCGATCTGCCGGAAACCCCGGACTACCACGAGCGGCACGAGGACATTCCGGTGGAGCAGGCTCTGGATGCCGGCACACTCCCACCCGGCGCCTACTGGGTGATCGCGAGCCACCGCGGAGACTTCAGCGGGGATGACAATGTTGTCGCCGCCGATCTCGTCTGGGTCACAAGGCTCGCGATCGTGACGGAGCAGAGCCGCACGGGCTTTGAGTCAGACTTTGAGTCCAAAATTATTTCGGGTGGGGCACCGGTGGATCGTGGGCGGCCTCGCCGTGGCCGCGGAAGGCAGGCGCCGAGCGGGCTCCCGGGGCATGTCGTCGATCTCGCGACCGGCGAGCCTGTCGCTGGGGCCGAGGTCGTGCTCTACGAACAGAAGCATGATGGCAACGGTCAGCGGTTTGATGAGCGGGCCCGCGGCAAGACCGACAACGATGGTCGCTTTGAACTTGCCGCACCGCAGGGGACCAATCTCGTCGTCGTCGCCAAAGCCAAGCTCGATGGCCGCGAGCAGGCCGTCTCGACAGCCCCCACAAACATCTGGTCGAGCGTGATGCCCAATGAGATCACGTCGATCGTGCTCGTCACTGACCGCGGTATTCACCGGCCGGGGCAGATCGTCTTCTACAAGGGGATCGCCTGCCGCGCCGGCCAGGCCGCGGCCAAGTATGCGGCGATGGAGGGCGTGGACGTGGCCGTGACCTTGCGCGACGCCAATGGCCGCGAGGTCGCCAAGGCAAACCACAAGACCAACGCCAACGGTTCGTTCAACGGCAACTTTCCGATACCCGCAGGCTGCTTGCCTGGGCAATGGTCGATCCAAGCGCAGGGGGGCGGTGCTGGCGGCGGCACGGGTGTGCGCGTCGAGGAATACAAGCGGCCGAAGTTTCAGGTGGAGCTGGCGGCCCCTGAGAAATCGGTGCCGCTCGGGGGCGATGCCACGCTCACTGGCAAGGCGCTGACCTACACCGGCCTGCCCGTGGGCGATGCCACGGTCCGCTGGCGGGTGGAGCGGAGCGTTCGCTGGCCATTCTGGTGTCGCTGGTGGTTCCCGTGGCTGCCGTTTGATTCAGGATCGCAGCGGATCGCCCGGGGCACCGCGAAGACCGACGCCACAGGCTCGTTCACGATTGCGTTTCCGGCGAACCCGGACCGGTCCGTGCCGAAAGAGTCGCTGCCCGTCTTTACCTACCGCGTGACGGCGGACGTGACCGATCCGGGTGGCGAGACCCGCAGCGACGAGCGGAGTGTGAGCGTGGGCTACACCGACGTCGAAGCAAGTGTTTCGGCCGGGAGTTGGCAGGCCGAGAAACATGGCGAGCCGGCGAGCGTCGCGGTCACTGTGTCCACGACGACACTCGACGGGATGCCGCGGGCCGCCACTGGAAAGCTCGCGATCCACCGGCTTGTGCAGCCGGCGGCCGTCGACCGCGGTGATCTGCTCGATGGTCGCTCGCCGCGGTGGCCGCGCCGCGGTGCTGGTCTCCGCCAGGCCGCGCCACAGCCGGATCCTGCAAACCCAGAAACCTGGGCCGCCGGCGAACAGGTTTTTGAGGTGGATGTGACCACCGACGCGACCGGAAAGAAGGCCGAAACGCCGCACCTCCCCGCAGGCATCTACCGGGCGACGTTTGCGATTCCAGCGGCCGGTGACGTGCCGGAGGTCAAAGCGACGCAGCTTATCGAGGTGATCGATCCGGCCGCGAAGGCGTATGGCGTCAAGCGAGCCTTCGTGATGAAGAGTGAACAGCAGTCGGTAGCGCCGGGTAGCGAGTTCACTGCGATCGTGGGCACGGGATATGACAAAGGCCGGGCGCTCATCGAGATTGCCCAAGGCGGCAAGATTCTGGAGCGGTTTTGGACCGAGCCGGGCCGCACGCAGTGGCCTGTGGCATACGCGGCGATGGTGGCCAACCGCGGCGGGTTTACCGTCCGCGCGTGGATGGTGCGGGACGGGCGGCTGTACCAAGAGACGCAGACCGTACAGGTGCCATGGACCGACAAGCAGTTTTCGGTCGAGTGGGAGCGGTTCACGCGAAAGACGCAGCCAGGCGCCAAGGAAATCTGGCGGGCCAAGATCATGAGCGTGGCCGATGCGATCGACGGGCCTGCCGCGCCTCACGCCGCTGAGTTTTTAGCGCTCGCCTACGACCAGTCGCTCGACGCACTGGCCACGCATGCCTGGCCGGGTGCCGGGCTCATGGGGATGTTTCGCAGCGAGTCGAGCTGGGTGAATCTGGGGTTCACGAATGCCGGCGAGTCGTTCTATGACATCCGCGGAACGAACTTTCACACGCCGCACCACGACGTGCCCGAGATGACGTTTCGTGCGCTCATCGACCCGTTTGGCTCGCCTGGCGGCGAACCCTTTGGGGATGCGCGCTTTCGTAACGGATTCATGGCTGGCGGCATGGGCGGCGGTGGCCGCATGATGCCACGCATGATGGCCATGAGCGCGGCGCCTGCGGCTGATGAAGGGATGGCGTTTGGTCATGAGAAAGCGCCTCGGAGCCCGAAACCCGCAAAGTCCGCGAATCGCGCAGACAAATCCAAGAACGGTCGCGGCGCGGCTCCCAGTGAACCGGAAGGAGCCCAGGCCGCCGCGCCACCTCCACGCAAAAACCTCGTCGAGACGGCGTTCTTCCTGCCGACGCTCTCGAGCGGTGCCGATGGGATCGTGACGATCGAATTCACGCTACCCGACACGCTCACGACCTGGCAGTTCAAGGGCCTGGCCCACGATGCGGCTCTTCGCAGCGGAACTCTCGTCGATACCTGCGTGTCTACAAAATCCCTGATGGTGGAGCCGCTGGTGCCGCGATTCCTCCGCGAGGGCGATGTCGTGTCGATTCCGGTGAAGGTGAGTAACACCACGACCGGTAGGCTTGCCGGGTCGGTGAAGTTTTCTCTGGCCGATGCCCGAACAGACGCCTCCCGCGATGGGCTCATCGAAGGCCCGACCTCGCAGGAGTTTGACGTGCCGGCCGGTGAGTCCAAGGTTGTCGTGTTCACCGTGAAGGTGGCCGATGGCACGGACGTGCTCAAGTACCTCGCGACGGGATCGTCCACGGCCTCTGGCCGCCAAGTGGCCGATGGCGAAGAAGCGTTTCTGGTAGTGCTTCCTCGGCGGGTGCCTGTGACCGAGACGATTCCGATCACGATCCGCGGGCCCGGTGAAAGAAAGGTGTTCCTCGGTCGGCTGGGGATTCCCGTTCCCGGTCAATCGGATATCGAGAGCCAGTCACTCGTTGTGCAAGCGGCGTCGAACCCGGCCTGGTATGCCGTGCTCGCGCTGCCCGTGATCATGGAGGAGACCGATGAGAGCGTCGAGACGCTCTTCACGCGGCTTTATGCCAACACGCTAGCCCGGCATCTCGCCACGAGCGATCCGAAAATAGCACGCATATTTGACCAGTGGAGGGGGACCGATGCCCTCGAAAGCCCGCTGGAAAAGAATACGGACCTCGTGAGGACGCTGCTGGCCGAAACGCCATGGGTCCGCGATGCGGTGGACGAGAAGGAAGCACGGGCTCGGATTGCTTTGCTGTTTGATGCGACTCGGGCTGGCAATGAAGCTCGGGCCGCGCTCGAACGGCTGGCCGCGACCCGCTGTGGCGACGGCGGCTGGCCGTGGTTCCCTGGCGGTACGACCTCCTGCGACTCGGTCACGCTCGGCATCGTCGCCGGCTTCGGCCGGCTGCGGGCCGCCGGTGTCGACATCGATGTCCAGCCTGCGATCCAAACGATCCCCTGGCTCGACAACCGGCTCATCGAGGAGAGGCGGCGGGCGCTTCATCGTTGGACCACCACACCGGACGAGGTCATCCTCACTCCGATCGGCTGCTACGCCCTCTATGCCCGCAGCTTCTTTACCCAAGACGCGCCGCCCGAAGGGGAAGCCGCTGAGGCGATCAAGTGGGCGCTCGGAGTGGGCAAGAAGAACTGGATGAAGGTCGATGCCAGGCGGTCGCAGGGCCACCTCGCGATTGCCCTTTCCCGGTCAGGTGACAAGCCGACGGCGCTTTCGATCGTTGACAGCCTCAAACAGCGGGCCGTCGATGCCGACGTGAAGCCGGGCGCCGAAAAGGAATCCTGGCAGGGCATGTGGTGGAAGGATCGGCATCCGTCGTGGTGGAGTTGGGCCTACGCCCCGATTGCCACGCAGGCCATCATGATCGAGGCCTTTGATGAAGTCGCCGGCGATGCCGAGAGCGTGGAGGCGATGAAGGTCTGGCTTCTGTCGCAGAAGCGCACGAGTAAGTGGCCCGGCAGCCGCTCGACAACCGATGCGGTCGGGGCCCTGCTGGGCCGTGGCGAGAATCTCCTCGGTTCGCAGGAGCTCGTGACCGTCACGGTGGGTAATGAGGCGATCAAGCCTGAAAAAGTCGAGGCAGGCACGGGCTTCTTCGAGACGCGGTTTGTGCGTCGCGAGATCACGCCGGCAATGGCCACGATCACGATGAAGAAGCCCGACAAGGGGCTCGCCTTCGGTGGTGTCCACTGGCTCTATCTCGACGACATTTCAAAAGTTCCTGCGGCAGGCCGCGAGGAGCTGGCGATCGAGAAAAAACTCTTCGTCAAAAAATTCACAAAGACGGGGCCGGAGCTGGTGCCTGCGGGCGATGGCACCGCGGTTGAGATCGGCGACGAGCTCGTCGTGCGGCTGGTCGTCACGAGCGACCGCGACTACGAGTTTCTGGAGTTGGCCGATCACAGGCCAAGCCTGACCGAGCCGGTGGATGTGCAGTCTGGCTGGCGGTGGGGCGACGGGGCGGGGTGGTACATGGCGATCCGCGACGCCTCGACGCAGCTCTTTTTCGAGCGGCTGCCGCGGGGCACGCATGTCTTCGAGTATTCGCTGAGGGTCGCCCATCGGGGCACGGCCTCGAGCGGGTTTGCCAAGATTCAAAGCCGGTATGCCCCCGAGTTTTCAGCCCACTCCAAGAGCGTCTCTCTCGAGGTGAAGTAGCGAAGGTTGTTAGACTCCAGGAATGCCCGAGGACATCCCGAACCCCACATCGTCGCTCGTCAATGAGCTGGCCCGTGAGCGGAACCGTGAGGCGGCCGACCGCACACTCCTCGCCTGGATTCGTACGAGCCTGGCGATGATCAGCCTCGGCTTTGCGATCGAGCGGCTCGGCCAGATGGCCCTCGGAATGAATAGTGGCCTGGCACCCTTCGCGCCGCTCAAGAGCCGCCTCTTTGGCGCGTCCCTGATCGTCCTCGGCATCGCGGCCACGCTCGCCGGCATGTGGGAGCACCGCCATGTGCTCGCGTCGATCAGGAGCATCGACTACCGCTACGCCGAGCGTCCCGCCATTGCTCGCTGGATGGGCCTGGCACTCGTGGTCATCGGCCTTGCCGCCCTGGCCATCATCTCGCTCGGGTAACCGACCGGCATGGCGAGCGTGTCGCGGCTGTGGTTTTTTTGCCCGGGCAGGCGTAGGCTTTTCTTTGGGGCAGGGCGGGGACGGCGTCGCGATAAGCGGCGCCAATGGGGAATGGTCACATGGCGACCACACGGGTGTTGTCCCGCAGTAGGCGGCTGTCTCGGCCACTCGGCGTTGAGACCTGCGAGCGCCGGGTCGTGCTGAGCGGCACGAGCCTTCTGCCCTCGTACGACACGGGCACGCCCAATGTCATTGATCTCTGGGTCGATCCGACCGCGGGCAACGACGCCCGCAGCGGGGCGTCCCGCGACCTAGCCGTGCGAACGCTCACCGAGGCCTGGCGGCGGGTGCCCATCGGGACGACGCTTTCCCAAGGTGTCCGGATCAACCTCATGCCCGGCACCTATGCCGAGTCGGCCGTACCCAATTACTGGGAGAGCCGCTACGGCACCTCCACCGCGCCGATCATCGTCCAGGCGGCCGACGGGCCCGGCACGGTCCGCCTGCCGACGCTCAACATTTTCGATTGCCGCCATCTTCAACTTGTGGGCCTCGAGGTGACCGCAGAGGGCGGCGACGTGGTTCACTTCGAAGCCTGCTCGTATGTGCTCCTTCGCAATACGACGATCCGTGGCACCGGCACGATCGCGACCTACGACGTGCCGCAGGAAACGCTCAAGGTCAACCAGAGCCAGCATGTCTACATCGAGAACTGCGACATCTCGGGTGCCTGGGACAACGCCATTGATTTCGTGGGCGTGCAATACGGCCATGTGGTGGGCAGCAAGATCCATCGCTCGGGTGACTGGGCGATGTATGCCAAGGGAGGCTCGGCCTACCTCACAATCACCGGCAACGAATTCTTTGATGCGGGCACCGGGGGATTCACTGCTGGCCAAGGGACCGGGTTCGAGTTCATGGTCTCGCCCTGGCTGCACTACGAAGCCTACGACATCTCGTTTACCAACAATGTCATCCACGATGTGCAGGGGGCAGGCTTTGGTGTCAACGGCGGCTACAACATCCTCATGGCCCATAACACCCTCGTGAATGTGGGGAGCCGAAGCCATGTGATCGAGGTCGTTTTTGGGAGCCACAGTTGCGATGGCGACACGGCCACCTGCAGGGCCAACCTTGCCCTCGGCGGCTGGGGCACCGCGACGGTCGGCGCTGAGGTGCCGATCCCCAACAAGAACGTCGTCATCGTCAACAACGTGGTCTACAACCTCGACGGCGTATCGAGCCTCTGGCAGCATTTTGAAGTGGCCGGTCCGCGATCGACGCCCGCCGGCTCCAACATTCCGTCTCCCGCGCGGGCCGATGACGGCCTTGTCATCCGCGGCAACATCATCTGGAACGGCCCGGCAAGCCACCCGCTCGGCATCGAGAACACGACCCTCGCCGCCGACATCCTGGCGCACAATGCCATTAACACCGTGCGGCCTGTCTTTGCCGACCTGGCACGTGGCAACTACAGGCTTGCGACGTCATTCGCGCCGCCGGCGACCGTCGTGATTCCCACGTTCGGCTGGTCCGCTGCGCCATCGCGGCCGGCGATCCCCGTGGGCCGCACCGACATGAGCGTGGCCTTTGATCATGTGGGCGCGCCACGGACCGGGCCACAGGCCCCCGGGGCGTTTGCAGCCGCTGGCTCGACCAACACGCCTCCGCCGGTCGACCCGCCCCCGCCTCCACCCCCTCCGGCTGACACCGTGCGACCACAGGCACTCGAGGTGATCGTGCCACGGGCAGCGCTCTACCGGCCGGGCGCGGTGCTTATTTTCACGATCAGGTTCAGTGAGCCGGTCATCGTCGCAGGCGTTCCGCGGCTCGCCTTGCATGTGGGCCGGGTCGTGCAGCGGGCGGCCTATGTCTCAGGCAGCGGCACCGATCGACTCGTCTTCCGGTGGACAGTGCCCGCTGGTCTTTCGGCCCCGTCGGGTATCCGCCTCGGGCGACAGTTCGAGCTGCCGCTCGGCGCCGCGATTGCCGATCTCGCGGGGAATGCCGCGATACCCACGTTCACGCCCCCCGCGACCCCGGGCATCCGCATCGCCCCCCGCCGACGATAGAGCTGCTTCACGCGGCGCGGGCCATCCAGGCCTTGCACGTGCAGTTCATGGCATCGCGCTCTCGCTCCGTGTTGACGTACCAACGGCCCAGCGGCGATTCTTTCCACCATGGAACCACTCGATTCTGGCGAAGCAGTTGCCGCACCGCCGGCCAGTAAGGCCACCCGGCCACTCGAATCGATCGAGCGACGAGTCCTTGGCGTCCTCATCGAAAAGGGCAAGACGACGCCCGACCAATACCCGCTCTCGCTCAATGGCCTCGTCACCGGTTGCAACCAGAAGAGCAACCGTGATCCCGTGATGACCGTTGATGAGGATCAGGTGATTCGTGCCGTGCGAAGTCTCCAGGCAGTCGGTGCCGTCGCCGAAGTTTTTGGGAACGGCAAGCTTCCGCGCTACCGCCACTTGGCCTACGAATGGCTCACCGTCGGAAAGGAGGAGCTGGCGATCCTCGGCGAACTCTTGCTGCGTGGCGAGCAGACCGAAGGCGACCTCCGCGGCCGCGCGAGCCGCATGGATGAGGTTCCCGATCTGACGACGCTCCGAAACCACCTCGACAGGCTCGCCGAACGCGGCCTTGTGGTGTGGCTTTCTCCGCCGGGCCGAGGCCGCATGCTCACCCACGGACTTCTTCCAGAAGAAAAACTCGAAAAGGTCCGCCGTGAACTCGGCCTCGCTGCGACGGCCGCAGCCGCCGCCCCCAAGCCATCCGCGAAGCCCGATCCGAGTGATGCGAGCGAAGTCGCAATGCTCCGACAGCGGATCGCCGAGCTCGAAGCTCACGTCGCCGAGCTCCAGGCCGAGGTCGCCAGGCTCCAGGCTCACGTCGCCAGGCTCCAGGCTGAAGCTGCCGACCTCTAGGCCCGCCTTGGCGAAGCCGATTCAGAAGCCGTCAGTTGTGCCTGGCTACTCCCGCTTCGTGCTCGCGGCACGGATGACGGCGAAGCCAACCACAACGGCAACGAGTGCGGAAACCCAGGTCTGGACAGGCACGCCAGCGACAGACGCTTGCTCGAGCCGCTCACGGCCGGCGACGGCAAGGAATACCAGGGGGACGGCGTTGTGCGCCGCATGGGCGACGATGCCCGGCAAGAGACTGCCCGTCGCAAGGGTCATCCAGCCGAGCACCGCACCGAGGACAAACGTCTGCGGCATCTTCTCCGGGAACAGGTGAAACGCCGCAAACGCGGCAGCCTGCACAAGCACTGCCGACACGGCGCGGCCCCTGCTCGGTCGCTTGCCAGCAAAGGCAGACAGCATCCACCCGCGAAAGAATAGCTCCTCGCAGATCGCGGGCAGGATCACGACGAGCAGCCACCCAACCCACCACGGCCGCGCCAGCAAGAGCTTCACGATCTGCTCTGCCATGTCGCGGGCCGAGCCCGATAGCTCGGGCCCCCGCGCGGCATGCAGGAGCGTGGCGCCAAGCACGGCGAGCCCCGCACCGAGAAATGCCGCGGCCACGAGCATGAGCCCCCCACGCGACACACTGCCAGGCCACACGATCCGGAATGTCCGCCAGCGATTCACCCGCTGCCAGACCGCCATGACGGCGAGCGTGGCGAGGAGCGCCCCCTGAGAAATCGGGATCGCGAAGGTTGGGTCTGCCGGCGCGACTCCTTGGGAATACCACAGCAGCGCGAGCGCGGCGAGCCCCACGGCAAACCCCTGCATCGGTGTCGGCACGTCGCGCGGGGCCGGGCGGGCGGTGATGCTGCCGGCCGAGTCGGGGCCACGGAAGAGGACCTCTTCGTCGGCCAGCGCAGCGGCGGCGGCCCGCAACAGAATCCATGTCGCTATGGCAGACGCCGTGAGCGACAAGAGCAGAAGGAGGCTGATCGGCCAGTCGGTTTCGCCGACGAGCGCCTCGCGGGCCACCGAAACCTGGCCTGCAAACGGAACCATCGCCACAAAGGGCCCGCCCACGCCGGGCACAAGCGCCGATCCCGCCAGACCGCTGGTGAGCAGGATCACGGGTGTGAGCGCGTTCTGGGCCTCCTTCGTGCTCCGCGCGGCGCTCGTCACCGCCAGGCAGGCGGCGGCTGCCACGGCAGCCAAGCCCACGAACACCGCGAGCGTCGTCGCCGCACAACTCACTGCCGCATGCCGCGAGATTCCCAGTTCCATTCCGTCGGGCAGGAGTCGCAGGAGCACCGCGGCTGTCAGGGCCACTGAAAGGGCATTGGCCGCCAGCGACATGAGCGTAACGGCGAACACGGCAAGGAACTTGCCCCTTACGATGTCGAGTGTGCTGGCTGGCGTAATGAGCAGCGTCTCGATCGTGCCTCGCTCCTTCTCCCCCGCGATCGCGTCGATGGCAGGATAGAACCCGCCGGTGGCCGTTAGCAGCGCGAGGAGAACGAGGACAGCTGCAACAGCCGACGGAAACACACCGTCGAGCGCCGGGGTCCGGGCCGCGACCTCCTTGTCCGCAAACCTCACGATAATCGGCTCGAGCAGGCCCTCCGGGAGGCCGGCTGCCGCCACCCGCCGCCGTCGAGCATCCTCGGCGACTGCTTCCCCGAGCGTGCGGATGTGTCGCCGCAGGCGCGTGTCATTCACCCGTGCTTTCGCCAGCCGCACATTGAGCGTGAGGGTCTCTTGGCCGTCGAGCGTCTCTGCCGCAGACTGTGGCAGATGGATCCATGCATCGGCGTTGCCAGTGTCAAGCCGATGCTTGGCTTCCCAAGGCCTCGTCGGCTCCACCGTCACCATCGCAGGCCAATCGGGGATCGAACCACCGGAGCCTCTGGCCACCTTCATAATCCGCTGGGCCATCGCTTCGGCGTCGGCGCCCGAGAGCACGACCACGATTGGCTGCGGGGCCTGCTTGGCATCGAGGTCAGCCAGGGCCGTCCTGAGGCCAAGCGTGCTGGCCAACGCGAGAATCGGATACATCGCCATCGGCATGAGGAGCGTGACAAACAGCGTCCGCCGGTCACGAATGAACTCCAACAGATCGCGGCTCGCGACACCGCGAATGGCCGCCCACCTCGGGTGACGTACCATGCCACTCATGTCGGGGCACTCCCTTCGACCGCTGCGAAGAAAGCCCGTTCGAGGCCGCCGGGCTCGGCGGAGAATTCTTCCTGCGTCCCTTGGGCCACGACACGGCCTGCATGAATGACGACAAAGCGGCAGCACCGCCGCTCTATCTCGTGGAGCCGATGGGTCGAGACCAGGATCGTGCGGCCTGCGTCCCGAAGCGTGTCGAGGAGCGCGAGGAGATCACGAGCACCGACCACATCGAGCGCATTGGTCGGCTCGTCGAGAATGAGAGCCGGCGGATCATGGACGAGCGCACGGCCGAGCGACACCCGCTGACGCTGACCGGACGAGAGCCGACCGCACGGGCGGGACGCGCAGCTTTCGAGCCCCAGCGTGTGCAGGAGCGACGCGGATCGCTCGGCGATGGCCGCCCGGTCGAGCCCATGGAGCCTGCCTGCAAACTCGAGCACCTCCCGCGGTGTGAGCCTGTCCGGCACACCGGTCGTGGCCGAAAGATAGCCGAGGTGGCGGCGAACACCGATCGGGTCGGTCAGAATGTCGTAGCCCGCGATGCGAGCAGTGCCGGCCGTGGGGGCCAGGAGTGTCGCGAGCAGTCGCATCGTCGTGGTTTTCCCCGCACCATTGGCTCCGAGGAGGCCCACGATCTCCCCCGGCGCCACCGAAAACGAAACACCGTCGACCGCACGCACCAGCGACCCATCCGCCGCCCGAAAATGCTTCTTGAGACCGACGACTTCGATCATGTCAGCTCTCCTCGGCCGGCGGAAACTGCCGCCAGGCCAGGATCACACTCGCCGCGAAGAGCATCACCGACGCCAGCGCCAGGACGGCCGTGACCTGCACCCATGGAGGCTGGGTGTCGATGAGAAGCTCGAGTTCGGGCGGGAGTCTTCGTTGCCAACCCATCCATTGCACAAGCAGACTCCGTAGCCGCAGGCTCACCGTCACCTGATTGATAACCGCCGGGAGGAAGCCGGCCAGATATTCAACCACAAACGCCACCGCCACACTCGCCACGAGCGCTCGCTTGGGCACGATCACGGCCGGGAGGGCAAACAGCGCCGCCCGGCCGACGCACGAAACGAGCACCAGCACAACGAACATCGATGCAATCTGCCCGTCGCGGGAGAGCCCCGCCGCGACGAGTGCGAGCGCCAGCGAGAGCAGGGCGACCGTCGACGTCCATCCCACAGCAGCCAGAAACGTGCCCACAAGGAGCGATCGCCGGCCTCCAGGCCGCACCGTAACCTGCTGCCAGGTGCCACGCTCGAGCTCGTCGGCCACGACCGGGCACATCGTCACCAGCAGGCCGAGCATGCAGACCGCCTCGGGCACCAGCGCATAGATCAGGAGCACCATGAGCTCCACCGGGAGGCCACTGTCGACCCGCCTCACCGCGAGGATGACTGCTGCGGGAAATGCCGCCCCAATCAACGCCATGATGATTCGCTGCGGCGCGAGCAGGCGTCGAATCTGAAACCCCGCGACGGCCATGATTCCACGAATGGCGTTCATGGAACCTTCTCCGACGCAAGCCCCGCTGGCGCCGCAGGTCGCACTCCGCCGCTGCCAGACCCGATGCCGCGGTGCAACTGAACCAGCCGATCAAACACGCCCTCGAGTGACCGGTCTACGGCCGACAAGGTCGAGATCAAGATCGTTTCACCGACAGCTGCCTGCCCGAGCAACGCCGCAAGCTCCCGCGGCCGGCGCGTGCCGATCGAAAGGCCCGTGGGGCCATCGAAGCGAATGCTGTCGGCCAGTCCGCTCCCGCAGGCGATCTCGGCGAGCCGGCGTGGTCGGTCTGCGTCGAGACGAATCTCGGCCGGCATACTATCGACCAGCGCATGGATCTCCTCGGCGTCACCGCTGGCGACCAGCCGGCCACCCAGGATCACGGCGAGCCCGGCGTCGAGCGCCTCGATCTCATGGAGCAGGTGGCTCGCCACGAGAAGGCTACGGTGCACCGCCCACTCCCGCACCAGCACGACCAGATCATGACGCGCCACGGGATCGAGCCCCACAAACGGCTCATCGAGAACGAGCAGATCAGGGTCATGGGCAATAGCGCCGGCGAGCTTGGTCCGCTGTCGCATGCCCTTCGAGAGCGTCATGAGCGGACGATCGGCCGCCTCGCCGAGGCCCACACGATCCAGCGCCATCGCTGCGGCCTGGCGCGCAGCCGGAGCGATGATGCCGTTGAGTCGCACCAGATAGCTGACCCATTCCCGCGGGGTGGCCCGTCGTTCGAGTAGATCGGCCGCTGGGCAGTAGCCGATCCGCGCGAGCACGCGGGCGTTCCCAAACGGCTTCTCGCCAAAAATCCGAACGCTGCCCATCGTCGGCCGAAGCTGTCCGGTAACGAGGCCCAGGAGGGTCGTCTTGCCCGCACCGTTGGGGCCGAGGAGCCCGTGGGCCCCGGGGCCGAGCACGACTGTGAGATCGTTGACCCCGATCACTGTGCCGTAGAGTTTGGTGGCGCGCTCGAGGGCGATCATGCTCGCTCAGGTTCGGGTAGGGGCATCGACCCGCAGGAAGAGTACGACCAGCGATCCCACAGTGACTGTCACAAGCGTGATCAGCGACGGGATCGCCGCCGTGAACCGCTTTTCGATACCGAAGATCCAGGCCTGCACGACACCCTGCGCGTGGAACAGCGAGAGCCATGCCCAGCGGTCGGTGGTGCGGTCGATGCCAGCGGCCTGAGCGAGCCATCCCAGCCGCCGCTGGGACCGCGACCCGCGTCGGAACGCGGGCGGACCGTCATCGAAACCGTCATCACCAAAAGCTGCCTGGAGCGACGCTACCTCGGGACGGCCCCGCGCAGCCATGTCGGCGCCAGTGAGGGCGCCATGGGTGATCCAACACGCGATCCACGTGGCAAACCAGGCAAACGCCGCGATCCGGCTTTCGGCCGTGAGCGACGAGTAGGCCAGGGCAAGAAGCACGGTCGGGATCGTGACGGCAGCCGCGGCCACGATGATCCGCAGCGGCAGATCCCAGGTGGCGACTGCCACCCACGCGCTCGGGCTCACGAGCACACCCAGCACCCAGAGCGCGAGCGCCGGGAGCAGCGTCACGAGGCACACAATCGCCGCGAGCACACCGACCTTCCCCAGGATGTAGTCGCCTCGCGAGACCGGCCGCGCGAAGTAGACCAGCCAGGCCTTGGCCCGCAGGTCGCCGGCGATGAGCTTCGGCGCGACAAGCCCCACGACCACCGCGAGAAGCACCGCCTGCGGCGCCCGCATGAAGGCCAGCAGGAGCCGCGACCAGACGAGGCGTCGGGCTTGATCCGGATCGTCGAGGTTGCCGCCGAGCGACTCGGCCACCAGGCTGCCGATCATGCCAAAGCCGTCAAGCCGGCCGGCCTCCGAGAACCCCCCACCCTTGGATGCATCATCGACTGCCTGTTCGAAGGCGAAGAATCCGCCCGCAAAGATGATCGCCGGGCTCCAGGCAAAGATCATGACCCGACGCAGCCAGCGGCTCTTCCATGCGAGCCTGATGCCCGTGGTGGCAATCACGCCGGCAGCCAGGCCCTGCCGCGTCGTTCCCTGCCAGCCGCGGTAGCCGACATCATGCAGTGGCATGCTGCGCCTCCCCGGCATCGGCTGCGGCCAGCGCCGCCAGAAACACTTCCTCGAGGGGCCGCCGTTCGGGCTCGAGCGACCACACCGTGACACCCGCCCCGAGTGCCTCTGCCCACACCTCACGAATCGCCGCAGCCTCGCCAGCCTCCACAATCAGACCATCGCCGTCGTGCGCCAGCCGTGCCGCAATCCCGCGGGTCGCGAGACGGCCGACCAAGTCGGCCAGCTGCCCAGTGCCTCGCAGCCGCATCGAGGTGGTGTCGCTACCGGTCAGATCGGCGAGTTGTCCAGCCAGCTGCACCCGGCCGCGGACGAGGAGGACCAATCGGTCGCAGATCGACTGCACGTCGCGCAGCACATGCGTCGAGACGAGGATGGTCTTCCCGTGGTCGCGAGCGAGCGACACGAGTCGGCCAAGCATGGCGCGGCGTTCGAGTGGATCGAGGCCGTTGGTGGGTTCATCGAGGATCACGATTGCCGGATCATGCACGATCGCGGCCGCAAACGCGACCTTCTGTTTCATGCCGACGGAGAGTGTTTCGATCGCGCGATACCGCTCCTGGCCGGCATCGCACCAGTCGAGTACTTCGTGCGAACGCCGGAGCCCTTCGGTCGCTGGCATGCCGCAGAGCCGCGCGGCGTACTGCACCATCTCCACGCCCGAGAGCCCCGGCACGGTAGCATCATCCTCGGGCACCACGCCCGTCATCGCACGGACGCGCCGCGGAACGCGAGCCGGGTCGAGCCCATGGACACGCACGCTCCCGCGCGCCAATCGCACGAGGCCCAGAATCGCCCGCACCAGCGTGCTTTTGCCGGCGCCGTTGGGGCCCACCAGCCCGGTGATCCCGGGCGGCACGTCGAACGACACATCATCGAGCACGGTCCGCCGGCCGTACCGCTTGGTGACGTTTTGGAGTTGCACCGGAGGGGTAGCGTCGGCCGCGGTCCCGGTCACGGTGCGTTCCTTGCTGGCAGGCGGTCAGGCTGGGGCTATGTCCGGCCGCAGGAAAGGGCTGGTCAGGCAAGGAGGTGTCCCCCCAACACTCCGTTGCAAGGGGCTTTGATGGCCCGAGTATCGAGGGGATCGCCGCGGAGTTCAAGCGCGACGGCGAGGGTGCCGCAACTTGGGGGACCCATGCCGTGTCGCCTCACATCGATCCCGACGACCGGCCAGGCGAGCAATCACTCGCTGTCGGATACGGCCCTCGACAAGATGAACCAGTGGAGCCCCATCAGTGCCAGGCCCGCGACCACGACACTCCCGCGAATCAGGTTCCCAATGGCAGCGCCCCACATGTCGATCCACATCAGAATCTTGAACTCCATCCCTGCCATGTTCAACAGAAAGGAGCCAACGCCAAAGATACTCAGCCACAAACCCAGCTTGAACATGATCGGCATTTCTCCAGGGTGATGTTCGTTCCCAACGACCGAAGATCGTAGCCACCGTGAAAGGCCCCGCACAACTGGCTCGGCCAACAGAGCACGAGAGAGCCTTATGTTCCACGGGTAGCCGGCTGCCTTCCTGGCAGTCGATCGAGTGCCACACTCATGTACCTCCGGGTTACGGTAGGTTTTCCACGAGGGGTTGCCCGTGTCATGGAGCCGGCGTGGAAAACCGAGCGCAGCAAGGATGGCGAAGCTCGGTTTTCGTCGAGTGAGCTACGGGCAGGATGCCCGTCGCTCACGTCCGGCGACATGACACGGGCAACCCCTCCCCACCTGCAAGCGTTGCCGTACCGAAGGTCTGCAGCGAGCGGCGCCGCGTCACTCCTCCATGACTTCGGCTTCTTTCGCCGAAGCGAAGCTGCCCACGGTGCCCTCGAACTTCTTCGTGAGCTCCTGCACCTCTTCCTTGCAGCTCTTGCAGTCGTCTTCGGTCATGTCGCCGCCAGACTCCTGGGTTTCGGCAGCTTTGTTGGCATCGCGGCGGACGTTGCGGATCGCGACGCGAGCCTCCTCGGCAAGCTCCTTGATACGGCCGGTCATCTTGCGGCGGACATCGGCTGAGAGCGCGGGAATGATGATCCGAATCACGCGGCCATCGCTCTGCGGATTGAACCCCAGGCCGCTGGCCTGAATCGCTTTCTCGATGTCTTTGAGGGTACTCGGGTCGAACGGGCGGACGACGATCTGGTTGGGCTCAGGCGCGCCGACATTCGCCAGCGCCTTGATCGGCGTCGGCGAGCCGTAGACCTCCACGCGAAGCGTGTCCACGAGGCCCGGGTTTGCCCGGCCGGTGCGAATGCCCTGCAGGGCGTGACGAAACACCTCGACGGCCTTCTCCATGCGTTCTTCGGCGTCGAGCAGGATGTCGTCAGACGGCATCGTGGGGCTCCTCGAGAGAATTCAAGTCAGCGGGAATTCAAGTCAACGGGCAGGGCCGATGAGCGTACCAATTCGCTCGCCCGCCACAGCACGCTCGATGTTGCCCTCGCGGCGGTAATTGAACACCAGGATCGGCATGCCGTGTTCCATGCACTGCGAGATGGCGGTGGCATCCATGACGCGAAGGTTCTTGTCGCGGACCTGCTGGTAGGAGAGGTCGGTAAAGAGCATCGCGTGCGGATTCTTTTCCGGGTCGTCGGAATAGACGCCGTCAACGCGGGTCGCCTTCATGAGGATGTCGACCCCGAGCTCGAGGGCCCGCTGGGCGGCGGCCGTGTCGGTCGTTACAAACGGGCTGCCGGTGCCCGCGGCGAGGATCACGATCCGCCCCTTCTCGAGATGACGACGGGCACGGCGGCGGATATAGGGCTCGGCCACGCCGTCCATCCGAATCGCTGTCATGAGCCGCGTCTGCGCCCCCAGGCTTTCGAGCGCATCCTGGAGCGCGAGGCCATTGATCACCGTGGCGAGCATGCCCATGTAGTGGGCGGTGGCTTCTTGAATCGCCGCATTGCCCGCGGTGAACGAGCCGCCCCGCAGGATGTTGCCGCCGCCGATGACGACCGCGAGCTCCACACCCCGCGCGACGGCCTGCACCGTCTGCCGGGCAATGTGGACGACCTCGTCCATCGAAATACCCCGCTCACCGGCTCGCGCGAAACTCTCGCCCGAGAGCTTGAGGAGCACACGACGGTAGGGGTTCGACGACATGGCCGACACTTTAGCAGACCCGCCGCCGCAGCGAGGTGCCAGCGTTCAGCGGCCGCAGGTACGCTGCAACGATGGGAATACGGACCGCCAGCACCATTCGGTCAACTACCGAGTTTCCAGTTGTCGACCGACTTGATCTCGAAGCCCGCTTGCTTGGCGAGTTGGCCTACCGTGAGCTTGTCGTCCTTCACGAAGGGCTGCTCGATCAGCACGCACTGGGCGAAGAAATTGCGAAGCCGACCCTCGATCATTTTGGCGATGATGTTCTCTGGCTTGCCCTCTGTGCGGGCCGCCTCCGTGAGGATCTCGCGCTCCTTTTCGACGACCGCCGGGTCGAGGTCTTCCTTGCGGATTGCTGCCGGGGCCAGCGCCACGACGTGCATCGCGATCTCTTTCGGAATCTCGCCCGCCTCGGCTGCCTTGGGGCCAGTGATCTCCACGAGCGCCGCCTTCGAGCCGTCGTGGTGGGCGTAGCCACCGCAGGGAGCGTCGATCCGCTTGATCCGCGAAAGCTCGAAGACCTCTCGCATGCGGTTGAAGAGGTCGTCCTTGATCTCGCCAAGGGTCTTGTCGGGATGAGCCAGGCTCTTTTGTGCCAGCAGCGCCTCGGCCGTCGCAGCTCCAGGGCCAAGCGCCAGCGTCTTGGCGATGTCGTTACAAAAATCTTTGAAGTCGGGGCTACTGGCCACCGGCGGGCTTTCGCACTTGAACTCGATCATCGCCCCGACACCCTTCGCGAGGTCGGCGTAGACGGCCAGCCGGCCACACGATGTCTCGCGGTCAGCCCGCATCGACTGGGTCTTGATGCCCTGCTTCCGCAGCCAGTCCACCGCCTGGTCGGTGTTCCCGCCACACTCCAGGAGCGCCTTCTTGCACTCCATCATGGGCAGGCCCGTCTTCTCTCGGAGGGCCATTACGGCAGCCGCAGTAATCTCAGCCATGTCATACTCCTGCTTGATACGTGGGGGTGAGTCGTGGAGATGGTCAACCAGTCAGAGGGCTTGGACTGGGACACGTGGCTCGTACACCACATGCAGCCGCGTGCTCCCCCCGCGTGATCCCCTTTTGTGAATCCAGCCGGTCAGGTTGCCGGCTTCGGAACCGACCGCTTGGCCACCATCGGCCGGGAACGGGGTTTTGGCTTCGCACCATCGCTACCGGAGGCTTCCTTTCCTTCGGCATCCGCCTGGGCGGAGACGGCCGATGACGACTTGCCTTCGAGGATTGCGTCGGCCAGCCGTGCCGCGACCAGTTCGATCGAGCGGATCGAGTCGTCGTTGCCTGGGATCGGGAGGTCCACAAGATCCGGATCGCAATCCGTGTCGATGAGCGCCACGGTGGTGAGCCCCACCTTGCGAGCCTCGCTGACGGCGTTCTTTTCTTTCTTGGGATCGAACACCACCAGGCACTCGGGGAGCCGCGACAGCGTGCGGATGCCGCCCAGGTTGCGCAGCATCTTGCGATGCTCGCGCCGCAGCGACGACTGCATCTTCTTGGAATAGGTCTGGAACTTCTCGCTCGGGATGAGCTCATCCAGTTCCTCAAGCCGCGCGAGCCGGTTCCGGATCGTGCGGAAGTTGGTGAGCGTGCCGCCGAGCCAGCGCTCCGTCACAAACGGCATCCCGCAGCGGGCGGCCTCGCGGGCGATGGCTTCGGCACCCTGGCGCTTCGTGCACACGAACAGCACGAGGCTGTCGGAGGCGGCGACCTGCTTGAGATACTTGCGAGCGCGGAGGAGGCCGCGGATCGTCTCGCGGACATCAATAATATGGATGAGGTTCTTGCGGCCGTGGATATAGGGCCGCATCTTCGGGTTCCAGCGGCTGGCGCGATGGCCGAAGTGGACGCCGGCTTCGATCAGTTCCTGGGCCAAAACGTTCGACACGTGCTGATGACTCGCTCGGGAGAGAGGGGACGAAAAAGACGGACTGCTGAGCACCGCAAACTATCGGCTTTTTGAGGGGCATGTCAATCGCCACGGGGCGTTTGCGGGAGGAGAGCCTCTGCCGCACCGCCGCGACTCCCCCGGAAACAGTCCCCGGCTTGAATCGCGGTAAAACGCCCAACTACACTCCCCATTCGGCTTTTTCAGGCGTTTTGCCAAGCCGACCAAAGTCCTCCCGAGGCATGTCCCCCCCGATGCGGCACGTCATTTCGGCTACGGTCCAGAACGTCCCAGGGGTGCTGTCGCACGTCTCGGGCATGCTCGCCTCCCGCGGCTACAACATCGACAGCCTGGCGGTTGGCGAAACCGAAGACCCCGGCTTCTCGCGGATGACGTTTGTGCTCCGCGGAGACGACCGCGTGCTCGAGCAGGTCCGCCGCCAGCTCGAGAAGATTGTCACCGTCGTCCACGTCGTCGACATCAGCTCGCGCAACTTTGTCGAGCGCGACTTGATGCTCATCAAGATCGCGGCCGAAGCAGGGAAGACCCGCACCGAGGTCAAGGAACTCGCCGAGATTTTCCGTGGCCGGATCGTCGATGTCGCCTCTGACAGCGTCATCCTGGAAATGTCTGGCACCGAGAAAAAGCTCGAAGCGTTTGTGGAGATGATGCGGCCCCACGGCATCCTCGAGCTGGTTCGCACCGGACGCATCGCCATGGTTCGGGGAAGCCCCCCCACCCGTGAGCTCACCGAAGTCGACTCGATGGAACGTCCGGTCGCCGACGCCGACTCTCTCGCGTAAACCGTTTGTTGAACGAACCAGTATCTGCCCTGACTAGGAGAACCCCCCGTGCCCCTGACGATTTATTACGACGCCGATGCCGATCTCGCAAACCTCGCTGGCAAGACCATCGCCATCATCGGCTACGGCTCCCAGGGGCATGCCCAGGCGCAAAACCTTCGTGACAGCGGCCTGAAGGTCGTCGTGGCCCAGCGGCCGGGCGGCCCCAACTACGACCTCGCCAAGAGCCATGGTTTCGAGCCCGTTTCGGTGGAAGAGGCTGTGAAGCAGGCCGATGTCATCAACATTCTCCTGCCCGACGAGCTCGCGGCCGATGTCTTCAAGGCGAGTATCCGCCCCAACCTCAAGAAGGGTGCCGTGCTCATGGCGAGCCACGGTTTTAATTTTCACTTTGGCCAAATCGAACCGCCGGCCGGTCATGATGTGTTGCTCGTCGCCCCGAAGGGCCCTGGGCATCTCGTCCGCAGTGAGTATGTGAAGGGGGGCGGCGTGCCCTGCCTGATCGCGCTGGGCACCGGCGCCAGCGACCAGACCCGCAAGATCGGCCTCGCGTATGCAAAAGGCATTGGCGGCACCCGCGGCGGTGTGATCGAGACGACGATTGCCGAGGAGACGGAGACCGACCTTTTCGGCGAGCAGGCGGTGCTCTGCGGCGGTGTCTCGGAGCTCATCAAGGCTGGCTTCGACACGCTCGTCGAGGCGGGCTATCAGCCCGAGATGGCCTACTTCGAGTGCCTCCACGAGATGAAGCTCATCGTCGATCTGTTCTACCAGGGCGGCCTTGAGTACATGCGGTACAGCGTCTCGAACACGGCCGAGTATGGCGACTACACCCGTGGCAAGCGGATCATCACCGAGGAGACCCGCAAGGAGATGCGGAAGATTCTTGAGGAGATTCGCTCCGGCCAATTCGCCCGCGACTGGATTTTGGAGAACCGTGGTGGCGCGGCGATGTTCAAGTCAACGCGGCGGCGGGAGCGTGAGCATCCGCTCACCGCGACGGGCCGAAACCTCCGCAAGATGATGAAGTGGATCGACTCCAAGGAGGTGTAGCTGCTGGCTTCATGCCCGGCGGGCCAGTTGTTTTTAGCCCGGCGGGCCATCCATGGCCCCGGCGGGCTTGCCGGCCCTCCGGCCGGCGGCCGCACCTCCGGGCGTCCGTTTTCGTACGCTTGAGCGGTGTGGTGACCCTGGGCAGACGAACTCTACGTGAAGGAGCAGCAGCAGCAGTGACGCAGCAAGAACGGGAATCGCGGGCGCTCTATGAAGAACTTCAGCCGGGCGACCGGGTGGAGGTGGCGCACGACGTGACGGTCGGCTCGACCGGCGCGTGGACGAGCACGACCACCGGCCGCGTGCTCAGACGTGAACGCCGCCGCCATGGCCTCCACTTCCGTCGCAATTCCGACGACAAGGTGTACAGCGACGTCTTGATCCTCGTCCGGGAATCAGGCGAGCACACGACCATCACGATGGACGAATACACGCGGCTCAAGCGACTGTAGCGAGCGGCGAAGCGCCGACAGCAGGGCGGCCAAGATCCGCATGCTCGTGGGCCGGCGGTCACGGGTGCATGATGGCGAGTGAAGGACGAGTGTTACGGCGCGCTGCTGGCGCAGCGGTCATGGATCCCTTATTCATCCAGCAGCCCATGGGTCAAGGCGGTCACTGCCAGGGTGGTGGCCATCACGGGATCGTCTTCCTTCATCAGCGGGCTTTCTTCGTTGCGGAAGCTGCCGTCCTCCCGCTGCTCCTTCGCCAGCAGGCGAACGAGCTTTCCCTGCCATCCTTGCGGGCCGCCGACCGCCGCATACGCCTCCGCCCGGACCGACAGGTGATAGAAGTGGAGCGCCGCGCCCCACGGTTCAGGATGGTCCTCGGGAATCCCCTCGGGGTAATCGAGCCGCGGGTGATCGAATAGCCAACGCCTGGCATCGACGACCCGCTGGTCGTCTTTCGGCACGCCAGCCGCCAACAGGGCCAATAGCCCGTCGCAGGTGGCGGTGGCATAGCTGCGGTAGTAGGGAAAGTCGGTATCGGTTGCGGGAATCACCCTTCCCTTGTTGGCCCCCAAGACAATCGGCGAAAAATAGAAACCCCCGTCGTAAGGGAGGTTTCCCGCGAAGTTGATTCGCGGCGTTTCCTCGGGAGGCCAGGGTTGCAGCGGTTTCGTTCCCGGCCGCCGCTGGACGACGGCGAGGAACCGTTGCCCCCGTTCGAGCATCTGTTCGCGGGAGGTAGCCTGTCGTACGGGCGACTCAAGCGTCGTCTCGTCAATGGGGTAACCCGCGTCCATGGCAGCCACAGGAGAGACTTCGATTGCTTGCAACACCCGCCGCGTGTGGGCCAGATCCATGTGGCCCGTTTCACCGGGCGGATGGGTGCCGCCGAAGCCCCAGCCTCCATACGCGGGAGAATCGGGGGCAAGCCCGCGACGCTCGGCATACTGCTCCGCCGCCAAAAAACGCTGCTGCTTGGCGGCCAACTCCCGGTCCTCTGCCGTCCCCATCGACAGCAGGCATTGCACGGCATAGGCCGTCGCGTAATTGGGATACTCCAAGACATCGGAGTCGGCCATGCCGATCACCCCATCGTCGCGCACATGCCGACGGATAAAGCCGATCGCCGCGGCGAAGTCGGGGGGCTGCTCGCCCCAAAGATCATGCGGCACCCGCCGCAACGCGTCCATCACATAGGGCGTATAGCACTGACCCGACTTGAGAATTCCATACTGCGGGCTGTGCCAGCCGCCATCTTCCGCCTGCTGATCGCGGAGCCAGGAGGCGGCGCGGCGGAGGACGTCGCGGGCCTGGGCGTCATGCGTCCCCTCCACTGCGGGTGAGTCAGAGGAAACGGCCGGACGTGACGGAACGGGGGACGGGACGGGACGGTGGTCGCAGCCGAGTGCCACCGGCATCATCAACCAAAGCATCCCCCATAAAAAACAATACCGCATGATCGTTTCCTTGCGGACGAAGAGCGGGCACCAGTTCGCAGCGCCAGCGAGCGTGTGCGTGCAATGCTCCCGGCGAACGCGAGAGTCTCGCCGTGCCACACCTGCGTGCGCCGCGTGCTGGTAGTGGTCCCAACCTAAAGCAGGGTGGTTACTTCTTCGTCTTCGACTCCTGCTTGTGCTCGGCGGCGATCTGGCGGAGGAACTCGGCATCCCGATCGGTCGTTAGGCAGGCGACGACCGCCGCCGTGCAAAAAGTGGGGCTGGTAATGCAGTGATGCCCAGACCAACTCCCGTCGTTGTTCTGCACCTTCCCCAGCATGTCGTGCATCTTCGCATCCCACTTCGTCCAGTCCCCGCCCCCAACGATGACCAGCGATTCGCTCGTCATCAGAAAGCTGTAGAACTCCTCACCCCCGTTGTTGCCGAAGCCCTGGAGCAACTGCGCATCGTCCAACCGAATAGTTTGCGCGCGGTTGTCCGTCGAGGCCTTGGCCAGTCGCTGGGCGTCCTTTTCTTCGACCCCCGCCTGTTGCAGGGTGGCCGGGCTCACGGGGGCATCTGCCGCAACCTTCCCCTCGATCTTGGCCTTCGCGAGGATGTCCTCTGCCGCGCGAGCCTCGCCGGCGTTGGCCCGTTGAGAACTGGACAGGGCATAGAGTTCCACCCCCGCCCCGGCGGCGGCATCCGCCCGGCCTGTCTCGGCATCAAAATTCCTCTTTTGATAGCCGCGGGCACGGTCGAGAACCTTGTTGTCCACCTTCTTGCCGACCGCCTTAGCCAGCTCGATGGCGTTGCCGGCAAAGGCCGATTGCAGCACCGGGGCCCAGCCCCCCTCGGCCCAACTGCCGTCATCCTTTTGCGAACCCTGCAGCTTCACGAGGCATTTTTCCAGTGCCTTGTCGACCCGCTTGTAGAGTGGATCGTCGACCGGAATCTTCGGCAGCACCTTGGCCAGATACTGTGAGACCATCGAGGTGTCGACCAGCGGTCCCAGCTTGGCCTGCGGCTGCGTCCCCGTGATGTCGGTGATCTTGGGCCCCGCGTCAGGATAGTCCTCGATCAGTTTGGCCAGCATTTCGGTTCCCTTCCGAACCGACGCCTTGTATTGCCCTTCGGTCGGCGTGTGCCCGGCGCGGACCAGGGCCATCAGCACAAACGCCGTGGTGCCGGGATCGACCTTCACGCCATGGGGGTCACGAACCTCTTGTGCGCTGTGGGAACCGCCCCCCCAGCCGCCATCGGGGTGCTGGGCTTCGAGCAGCCAGATGATCCCCTTGGTGACGAAGGGGGGAATCTCACCCGGCTGGAGTTTGCCGGCGGCTGCGTCGGCTCCCCCCGGTTGAATGACCTGCTCGACTCCTCGTCCCGACCCATCCTTTTCGAGCGCCTGGGGCTCGGCCAGCGAGGAATTGATGGCAAAGCCACCCACACCAGCGGCCACGAGCGAATTCCCCAACAGGGCGACCCAGCGACTGCGAACTGTCATGGCCATTTCTCCTTTGGCAACTGAGTGAATCGACGCGAAATCTTCGCCGAATGGCGACACGTTCAGGGGCCTCCCGGTGGCGACTCAGGAGGTTGGACGACGCTGGAGGCCAGCGAGTTCCCCTGATCCTACCGGGCAGCTCTCAG
This sequence comes from Planctomycetota bacterium, assembly GCA_031403195.1. GTDB lineage: Bacteria > Planctomycetota > Planctomycetia > Pirellulales > UBA1268 > QWPN01. The sequence goes on from JANNSZ010000073.1 coordinate 72,805, forward strand.
GTGCGCGGTAAAGAGAATGTAACGACACGAGGGAAGCCCACAGCGTTGATGCGCGAGCGCGCGGTAAAGTTCCCGGACCGTTACGGCAGGCGGTGCCGCAGGGCGATGACTGGCAGTGGGCCGAAGTGACGGGAGTCGCGGCTGCCCGACGGAAAGTCACCGAGGACGAAGACGTTGCCGCTGCCGAGCGACCACTGCGTGACGCCGTCGGCGGCTGGGCGGTAGAGGATGTCTCGCCAGGTGACGACGCGGTCGATCGTGACGCCTGCGGGATCGGGTGCGAGGATCTCGATCGCGAGGGATGGTGCAGACTCGTCGTCGCTCTCCATGGCGGTATCAACACTTGGCCACGGGCGAGTCACGTCCCAGGCTTCGGCCGCGCCCGCAGGGAGGATTCGCCGCGGCGGCTCGAAGGCCGGCGTCACAGAAAGGGGCCACGTAGCGGCGACGGCATGGCCGTCGAGACGGCCGGCGACAATGGCGTAGCGGCCTGCGGCGCTGATCTGCCAGGTAATTCGAAGCGGACCGGCCTCTGCGCGGAGACGGGCTGGGCCAGTGGCAACGGCAGCGGATGAGACGGTGACCTCCGCTCCAAACCCGCCGTCACGCACGGGCAGCATGAGCCGGCTGACTTCATTCACCGCAAACGGGGCATCGTCGAGAACACGCGTGGCCGGCGCTGACCATGTGCTTGCGCCACAGAGATTTGCCGTCGCGACAATGGAGCCACTCTCCGCAAGCAGCCTCGGTCCCTTAAGGATTCGCCGGCCATCGACAGAGAGATCGCCGTCGACCAGTGAAAGCGTTTCACCCGGCAAGCCGATGAGTCGTTTGAGGCCGGTTGACCCGTCGGGCAACGTCACGATCCATCGCTCAAAACGACACGTCTCGGAGGTTCCACCCCACCTTGAAAACCAGCTGGCTGAGACGACGTCGCCCGGCAGGAGCCCAGGCCCCATCGAGACGCCATCCACCGCGTACCGCACGGGACGCGCAAGGAGGGCCGCCGTCGCGGCAACGATCATCGCCGCGACGATGGCAACGCGGTGCTTCCGCATGGGCGGCTAGCCCACCGTGGCCCACTGGTGGCTCTTCGCGCTTTTCAGCACGGCGTCGCACACCTTCTGCGTTTCGAGCGCGTCGCGGAACGTCGGGTGGCAGGGCTGCTGCTTGGCATACGCCTCGAGGAAGTCGGCCACCTGATGGATAAACGAGTGCTCGTAGCCGATCGCGAGCCCCGGCACCCACCACTTATCCATGTAGGGATGGTCGCCGTCGGTCACATGCACGCTCTTCCAGCCACGCTCCGGCCCAGCATCCTTGTAGTCAAACACCTGAAGCCGGTGGAGATCATGGAGATCCCACTTGAGGCTCATGTGCTCGCCGTTGATCTCGAACGTGTAGAGGGCCTTGTGGCCACGGGCATACCGCGTGCTCTCAAAGAGGCCGAGCGACCCGTTCTTAAAATGACACAGGAACGAGCAGGCGTCGTCGATGGTCACCGGCTCCACCTTGCCGGTGAGCTGATGTTTTCGTTCCTTCACGAATGTCTCGGTCATCGCCGTGACATCCGTGACCGATCCATTGAGCCACAGCGCCGTGTCGATGCAGTGGGCCAGCAGATCACCCGTCACACCGCTGCCGGCAGCCTTCGCATCGAGCCGCCAGAGAGCTGCGCCCCCCTGTGGCAGGTCGGCGTTGATCGTCCAGTCTTGGAGAAACTCGGCGCGGTAATGGAATACGCGACCAAGCCGGCCAGAGTCGATGAGTTGCTTGGCAAACGTCACCGCCGGAATGCGGCGGTAGTTGTACCAGACGGTGTTTGGCACGCCGGCCTTCTCGACCGCCTCACACATCCGTTCGCCTTCGGCTGAGTCCATCGAGAGTGGCTTCTCGCAGAGGACGGCCTTGCCATGCTTCGCGGCCTCGATGGCAATTTCGCCGTGGAGGTTGTTGGGCGTGCAGATATCGACCGCGTCGATGTCGTCGGCCGCGACGACCTTCCGCCAATCGGTCTCAACCCGCTGATAGCCCCAGCGGTCGGCAAAGGCTTTTGCTTTGTCGGCGTCGCGGGCGGCGACGGCCTGGAGCACCGGCACATACTCGAGGTCAAAAAAATCTTTGACGCGGTTGTAGCCATTGGAATGGGTGCGGCCCATGAAGCCGTAGCCGATCATGCCGATGCGGAGGGGTTTTGCCATTGGGGGTTACCTCGGGTGTCCTTCAAGAGTCTTTTGCAGTGGGCCGGAATGAAGAGTCGCTTTACCGGTGGAGTCAGCTCCAGCCGTGGGCGTTTCTCACGTCGATCATGGTTTTGAGAATTGTGTTCCACGTCTTCGGATTCTCGAGCATGGCATTCGGGAACATGCAGCCGTCCCAGCAGATGTGTTGGATGCCGCGCTGTGCTGCCCCTTCGAGCCAAAGCCCGGAGCACTTCACGATGTCGAGCTTTCCATTGGGGTCGTCGGCCGGGCAGTGCTTGCCCGTCTTGTCGTGGGCCCCAGCCCCGTGGACCTCGCCGTCGTTCTGGGCCACATGGAAATCAATCGTCCATGGCCGCAGCTTGGATACCATCGTCTCATAGGCCGGCCAGAACTCGGCCTCGGTGTAGCCCGGCTTCACGAGGGCATGCTCGGGGGCGTTGTAGCCCAAGAGGTAGAGATAGGTGTGGGCGAGGTCGGCCTGGAAGCCAAGGGCCTCGGGCATCCCCACTTCCTCCAGGAGATCGAGCATGTCTTTCCAGGAGTGCATGCCAGCCCAGCAGATTTCCCCCTCGGCAGCCAGCCGCTGGCCATGAGCTTTCGCGATCTTCGCAGCCTCGCGAAATGTCGCAGCTATCTTCGATGTGTTGGCCTTCGAATTCTCCCGCCATGTGTTCACGCCAAACTCGGCCGAATCAATGCGAATGACACCATACTTCCTGACGCCCCGCTGCTCGAAGATGCCGGCGATTCGGCAGGCCATCGTGACGGCCGACAGAAATTTCTGCTTCGCCGCGGCATCGCCCATCGCGGAATCGCCCACGGTCCCCGGCCACACCGGAGCAACCAGCGATCCGACAGAAAAACCGAACGAGGCAATCATGTCGGCAATCTGCCCCAGCTCGGCGTCGGTCGCCTCGGGATTCGTGTGCGGCAGAAACAAGAAGTAGTCGATGCCGTCGAACTTCTGGCCGTCCACGCTTGCCGCAGCCGTCAGCTCGAGCATCCGTTCGAGGGAGATCGGCGGCTCCTGCCCGGCGTCAGTGCCCTTGCCCACAAGGCCGGGCCACATCGCGTTATGAAGTTTGGGGAGTGTCTTCATGGTCAGGCCCGCTTTCCGTGGGTGGGAAGATCATCGTGGACATCCGGGCCGAAGTAGCGGAGGGCGACAAACGGGCCGGGGCCGGTGTTCTTCACAACGTAGCCGGCCTTCGCAGCCTCGGCCGAAATAAACAGCTCGTCGGCCGTCATCTGCCCAAACCGGATAAGCGTGGGCGTGGCCACGTCGTGACCGCCCACCGTGCCTTCGCCCTGCACCGTGATCCAGCCGCTGGCGCCGGCGTCATGGATCGTGATCGTGGCACCCGGTTCGAGCGTCAGCTCCTTCGCGCTAAAGAGCTGGCGGCCATCCACGCGGCCGTAGACGATCCAGCGATCTACCGCGCCAAGCAAGCTTCCTTTCTCGTCCACGATCGGAGCAAGAAAATTCGACTCCTTGAAGTGAGTGTCGATGTTCTTGTCCCAGTCGAGTTGGCCGATGATGAAGTCGAGGTCGTGGTGTTTGGCAGTCGGCATGTCCTTGACGAGCAGGCTCCACGGCACCGCCCGGCCTTCGACGAGCGATTGAAACATCGCAAAGACATCGCTGCCCCACTGCGGCTCATAGGTGAGGAGCGACCCGGGTGCGTGCAGCACGCCCGGCGGAATCAGCCAGCCCGTACCCCGTTCGAGGCGATAGGCCTTCGACAAATCCAGAATCCCGTTGTCGCCGCGGTTCCAGTCCTCGAGGCAGCGGCGCACGTCCGCTTTTGTGGTGCCCGGCTCAAGGCCCATGAAGGTGTACGGAAAATGGTTGTCGCAGTTGTTGTATTGCGGCGGAAAGTAATAGCTCTCGGGCTTGCCTTCTTGGCCCACGAGCTTCGCATCGTCAAACGACTGATGCATGTGGTGCGGGATCGGCCCCATGTTGTCGAAGAATTTTGAATAGACGGGCCATTTTGCATACTGCTTCCAGATGGCGTCGCCGACCAGCTTGCCCTTGCCTTCGGCCACGGCGTCTCGCAACAGAAATCGCTCGCCTTCGAAGACGCACCACGAGAGGCCTTCGTCTACGACGCGGCCTTCATTCGCCGCCTCGGTCGTGCTGGCAAACCACCGCTCGTCGATGCCGCCGCGGTCGAGGCCGTAGGCGTAGTAGTCGTCGGGATGGAGCCGCACCCGCTTGCCGGGATGGAGGAAGCTGCGGGGCACCCAGGTGGGCGAAAGGCGGAGAATGCCCTTACCGGCATCGAACGCACGGTCGAGGGCCGAGCCTACATTCTTGGATTCGGGCAACGTGGCGGAGGCACGTGGAGCGGTAGCAGTAGCCATCAGTGAAAAACCCCTCGGGAACGGTCAACCGATCGAATTGGGCATGTTGTTGTACGGGTCGCCCGACAGGCCCGCAAGGAGCCGCTGGGGCGAGGCTTTTCGTGTGGCTAGAATCAGTCAACGCTAGGAACGATTCCGAGTAACACCACTGGTGTTTGGAGCAAGGCCGCGATGAAAATCTGGGCAACGGCGAGCGACAGTCGGACCTCTCGGACGCGGCTGCTTGTCGCCTGCGTCGCAGGAAGTCTGACAGGCCTCGCGAGCGCTGCCCAACCGGCGGCCACGCGGGCCGTGGCTGACCATGTGCTCGCTGCGACCGTCGGGATCTCAGCGACGACGTCCGACGGCGCGACGTTCTCTGGCACGGGCAGCGTCGTCACGCCCACCGGTCATATCCTCACGTCCACCAGCGCCGTCCCCGCCGACGCGGCGGAAATCAAGGTGATGTTTCCGGGATTCGTAGACCGCGAAGCCACGCTCGTGGCAACAGACCCCGTCCTCGCCGTGAGCCTCATCAAAGTCGATGCCAAGGATCTTGCCTGCCTTCCAGTCGCGAAAGACATGCCGCGCATCGGAAGCCTCGCCTACACCGCGAGCGACGTCGACCGCGTGCTGCTCACCAACGGCCGTGCGTCGTTCAGCCGCGGCATCATCAGTGGCGGCTACGACGTCGTGAAGCAGGGGGAGTCTGCCTACACCGGTCCCGTCCTGGAAACGACCGCCGCCGTGAACCCCGGCTCTGATGGCGGCCCGCTCGTCGACGCGACCGGTCGGCTCTGCGGCGTCATCAGCCTCGGTGTCTCACCGCTGCGCTGGCAGGGCGTGGCGGTGCCGAGCACCGTGCTCCTCGAGAAGTTTTCAAAGCTCACGTCGTCTGACGTGCCATTGTCGTTTGACGCTCCAGAAAACCTCGCCGACGATCCCGCTACCCGAGCCGCCGCCGAGAAGGCCGACGCACTCGGCCGTGTGGCGGCATTCATGGCGCCCCACATCGTGGGCATCGAGGTCACGCGACAGCATCCCCCGGAAGCACTGCCGCGGATCTCATGGGATGAATTTCTCGCGACAATCAAAAACTGGGGCAAGCTCGCCAAGCCCGAGAAACTCAAACGGTTTGCCGCTTTTGCCAATTCGTCGCGGGCCTTTGAGGTCAACCAGCTGCTGAGGCGTCCGCCCGGCGCGGTGACGGGCCTGGTGGTTTCGCCCGACGGCTTTGTGCTGACGAGCCTCTTTAATGTGGGGGACGACACGGCCTTCGTCGCGAAAGCCACTGGCAAACTCAGGGAGTTCGACCCGACAAGTCCGATCGAAAAGCTCCTGGCCGACCCGACTGGGGGCTACGTCCGACAGCCCAACACGATCACGAGCGTGTCGGTGATCCTGCCCAACGGCGACCGCCACGAGGCGAAGGTGGTGGCCAAGCACGAACCGCTCGGCGTGGCGCTCCTCAAGATCGAGGCCACCGATCTGGCTGCCTTTGATGTGCTGGGGGGTGGAAGCTCGCCGATGCTGGGCGACGCCGTCGCTGTCGTCGGCCGCGCTCCGAGTGGACCTCAGCCCACCACGTTCAACGACGGCATCGTGAGCTCGCCTTCGCGGAACCGCGGCTATCAGTTTCAGACAGACGCGCTGTTGAACTACGGCAACTCGGGCGGCCCGGTGGTCGATGCGGCTGGCAATTTTCTCGGGATTGCCACCGCGCCGATCGAGCCCGACACGATCCTCGGCCGGCTCGTGCCCCCGCAGCAGCTCATGCGTTGGACCCGGGCCCCGAACTCCGGCGTCGGCATGGTCGCCCGCGCCGATCGGATCAAGGCAGTCCTCGAGGCGATGCAGGAGGGGCGGTCGTTCAACCGCATCCCAGGCCCGTTTCTCGGTGTCGTGGCCGACATGGACCGGGCGTTTGGTGAGGATGTGGTGATCGGCGGCGTGGCACCCGGCTCACCGGGAGACAAGGCGGGCCTCAAGAAGGGCGACCGGATCCTCGAGTTTGGCGGCGTCGATCTCAAGACCTGGCGCGACCTCACCGACCGGATCGCAGCGAGCACGGCCGGCGATGCCGTCACGCTCCTGGTCCAGCGACCAAGCAAGGGACCGCGGCTGGTGGTCGCGGGCCGGGATCTCGAGACGCTCGAAGACCTTCAGCGGCTGAAAAAATCACTCCGCCCCGGTGACACATTTGAGGGAGTGCTTTCGATCGAAGACACCCGTGAGATCGAGGTCGTCTTGGAGGAGAACAAGTGACACGGATCCTGATGCACTGTGTTGGCCGGTGTTTCGTCGCGGTGGTGCTTGGCGTCGCCGTGAGTGGCATGGTGTCGGCGGCGACCGCTGCCGAGCCAGCGCCGATTAGCCTCACTGAGCTGTGCATTCAAGTGCGCCCCGCGTTTGTGTTTATCGGCGGTGGCAGCGGCGTCCTCATCCGGCCGGATGGGCTCATGCTGACCAACGACCATGTGATCGGCCGCAAGCGATCGTTTACCGTCCGCATTGGCGACGGTCGGTCCTTCAAGGCGAAGGTGCTGGGCACCGATCCTGTTGGTGATCTGGCCGCGCTCAAGCTCGATGTGCCGGAAGGCCAGACGGTGCCATTTCTCGAGCTTGGTGATTCCGACGCCCTGCGGGTGGGCGACGAGGCTCTCGCGGTCGGCAATCCGTTTGCGCTCGGCGTGCTCGATCAGGCGCCGACCTTTACCGTGGGGATCATTTCGGCGCTCAACCACACGCAGGGCACCTATACCGAGTGCATCGTCACCGATGCCGAGGTGAATCCGGGCAACTCGGGTGGGCCGCTCATCACCATGGCCGGGCAGGTGGTCGGTATCAACGGCCAGATCAGCACGCGGTTTGGGCTGCGGAGCAATACGGGCCTAGGGTTTGCGATCAGTTCCCGACAAGTAAAACTCTGGCTGCCGCGGCTCGAGACGGCCGAAGGGGGAGAAGTAAAACACGCTCGGATCGCCGGCCTCGAGTTTTTAAAGGCCGAGCCCGAGTCGGGCCAGAGCGTCGTCATCAAGGATGTGGCCGACGGTTCGCCGGCGGCGACGGCCGGGTTTACAGCGGGCGACACGATTCTTGAGCTCGACGCCGCACCAGTTGCCAATGCCCGGAGGCTGGCTGGGCTGCTGGGCATCTATCCCGACGGCCACCGTGTGCCGGTGACGGTGCAGCGGGGCGCTGAGAAGGTATCGCTGGAAGTAACGCTCACGGCGCCCGAGCGGGCCAAGCTCGGTTTTTCACTCGCGCGGGCACGGGGTGAAGACCTGGTGCCAAAGGTGGAGAGTGTCGAAGACGGCTCTGCTGCCGCGGCGGCCGGCCTCAAGTCGGGCGACGAGATCCTCGAGTGGGCCGGTCAGCGGCTTGAGTTTTCCAGCCGCGACGACCGCCGGGGGTTTGACCGCAGACTTCGCACTTCAGTGAACGTCGGCGACATTATCCCTGTGAAGGTGAAACGCGCCGCAGCCGACGGCGACGGCGAGAAAACCGAAGTCGACCTCCGCCTCGTGGCCAAGTAGGTGATGCCGTCCAGACTTCCTTGAAAGTTGACTCGGCCGCATGTTGGAACTATAGTTATAACATGACTTTGGAGCTCAAAATCCGTCGTGTAGGCAACTCGCTCGGGGTGATCATCCCGACTGAGGCCCTCGCCCTCTTGAATGTCGGAGAGGGGGACGCGGTGTTTCTCACCGAAGCGGCAGAAGGGTCCGTGCGTCTCTCGGCCCGACGTCCCGGCTTCGCCGAGAAGGCAGCCATCGCCGACGACCTCATCCAGCGCTACCGCAACGCGCTTGGCGAACTGGCCAAATGAGCGAGCCGGTCTGGGTGGAAGAAGAGGATTGTCTCTCCTTCCACGAGAAGCTCCTAGCACGGTTCGGTGGGGCCTCCGGCCTGAGGGATCGCGGCCTGTTGCTTTCAGCCCTCGCCCGCCCCCAGCATCTCTTGGCCTACGAGCGGCCGACCATGTTCGAACTGGCGGCTGCCTACGCGCATGGGATCGTCAAGAATCATCCCTTCCTGGATGGCAACAAGCGGAGCGGCTTCCTGGCCGCAGCCCTGTTCCTTGAGTCGAACGGCTTCCGATTGACAGCCACGGAGGAGTCCGCCTTGCTGAAGACATTCCAGTTGGCGGCAGGCGACCTCACCCTTGCCGAGTTTGCCAACTGGTTGGCCGACACTGCCAGTCCCAGGTGATCGAGCGACCGCCTCGGTCGCAGGGGCATGGATCGAAGGCGACATCGAGCAATTCCCTTGGCTCTGCCCGATGCAAGAGCGACGCTGCCAGAGGGCAGGCCACGGCGCGCGTAAAGATGGACTGCACCCAGTGCGAAAAACCGTACCACAACGTGCCCTTTCGTGAACGTCCGAGGCCGTTGGGCATCCCGCCAGACAGCCGCTTGACGCCTCGGCTACGATCAGGCGATGGTCGTCAGCCTTCAACCCGTTGCACAAGGGCCGTTGGCCGTCCTTCTTCGGGCAAAAGTGGCCAACTGGTAGTGATACCGTTTGCGATTTTTCCAGAAAACGGGATGCCTCATTGTTAGGCTATCAAACTGACGTGCAGCAAGGACGTGAACGGAATGAACGATCGCCCCTTCGGCTGGCCAAGCACGATCCCGCTGTCGTCAACGGCAAGCAACCGACCTTCGAGCGTCACAGGCATGGTGGCGTGCAAGGTAATATCGACCGTTTTATGAACGCACGCCGCAAGTTCATTTTTCATCGGCGCTTCCTTGGGAAATAAGGTGTGTTACTGGCCGGCTACTTCGTTGGCAAGGATGTGCCGTCCCACTGGTGCGCAGGGTCTGGAACGAACGTCATGCTTGAACTGCTGCCCTGGGTGTCGTTCCATGCGACCAACACAAGCCAGCCACCGGGAACCTTTGCGCGGCTCAGTTTGATCGCGCGATCGCCGATGGTCGCTTTGACTTCTTGAAACGTGAGCATCGCCGGTTCCTTTACTGCGAGATTGTTGGCAGTCATCCCCGCCATTCTACCCGCCGGCGCATGAAACGGGTGTGGCACACCTACTCAGTTCCCATCATCTTAGCTAGAGCTACCCCGCCGAACGCTGCGAGCGCACCCGAAGAACGATTCAGGCCCATTCCGCGACCGTCCGTCAGGTCGAAAGACAACTCCCGACCGATTCGGACACGATCAGTCGTGGGTCGTCAGCCATCATCCGGTTTCCGAAGTGCCGTTGACCGTCCGTTGACCGTCCTATCCTCATCCATCGAGATTCGCGCCGTCACCCATCAATAGCCATGCGGCCCGTGCATCAGGCCGATAATGGCCGACATGACCGACTGGAGTGACGGGCCGATCAGGAACACAAAGCTCAATACGAGTGTCATGAAGTAGAACAGGCGGTTGCTGTTCAAGTCGAACATCAGCAGGTACAGCAACCCGCCGACGAGTGACAGCGCCGCGAAACAGGCAATCCCGTTGCCATATTCGCTGACGACGAAATAGCGGTAGCGACGCAACACAAACTCCGTTTGGATCGCCCGGAACTGGTCTTCAACCTCCGGTGCACTCGGAGGGGCGGGGCGCTGAGGCAGCAGCGGCGGCTGGAGCTGGTCCTTGGTGAGGCTGGCATACTCGTCCAGATCCTTCTCGTAAACCGCCACCATCTTTTCGTAGTGCTTCAATTGAATGTCGTGGTTCTTGAGACCCACTTCGTACTGTTTCTGGCGATCCGGAAACGACTCTCGATATCGCTGCTGCTCCAGTTCAACCTGTTTCTCATCCGCCGAGAAATGAATCCGACTGAGACCCAGCACCTCGGACCTGAGCCAGTAAGTAATCACCAACAGCACCAGAAATCCGCTGATGGCGAGTAGCTTGGCTGCAACGATGCGACGTTCCCCAGACATGGCTCAAATCTCCAAATGGCGATCGGCGATAAAGGCAGCACGTGCCACAGAGGGAAGTCTATCGCGTGTCAAAGGAATCGACACCATACGTGGAGTGGCTTGCAGCGGCGTTGAATGGCGTGATTGACACGACGCGACCATTCGTCTTTCGACAGACTCGCTCCCCTGATTGCCCCAGCCATGCTGCCATCGGGAGTTCCTGTGGCGGCGATGTCGTCCAGGCTTCTCCTGACGAGCTGCCTGTGATCGACATCCACTCGCTCTGAAACGCCGCCAAAGGGCACTGGAAAGCGATCTCGAAAGGTCTGGAACTGATTGAAGTCGCGAAGGGGATTGACGTCGAAAGTCAGGTCATTCAACAGATGGAATTTCGGCCCAACGTACGGAACGTCAAGCCGATGCCGGAACATGTGTTTTTGCGGTGAATCGAGAACTGTTTTCAGCCGCCGCGTCCTGTCCGGCCTCCTGCCTGCACCTGCAGAACCGGTTGGGCTTTTTCGCCGCTGCAGAGGACGACAAGGAGATTCGACACCAGCGCATCGCGGTCGAACTCCTTCACTTCCAGACCGGCGGCGGCCAGGCGTTCGACGGCGTCGCGGACAATCTCCACGGCGCCTTCGACAATCGTCTTTCTGGCATCGATCAACGCCATGGCCTGCTGTCGCATCAGCATTGCCTGGGCGATTTCCGGGGCGTAGGTCAGATCGTTCAGCCGCACTCCCAGCACGCGAATACCGGCCGGGTTGACGACCTCCTGCAATTCCGTAATGAACTGCTGCGTCACCTCGTCATTTTCTTTTTTGAGGCAATGGCGGGCGGGGTCAGCGGATTCATACGGAAACCGCGATGCAACCCGCTTGATCACGGCGCCAGCCTGATCGTCCAGGAACTGGCGGTAGTTTTCGACGTGCAACGCCGCCTTGTAGGTGTCTTCGACGCGATAGATCACGACCGCACTGATTTCGATCGGGTTGCCGTTGAGTTCCACGACGGTTTCCCGCTGAATGTCCAACGTGGTATCCCGAGTCGAAATGCGATGCAGTGCTCGCCCCACAGGATGTATCCAGCGTATGCCCTGAGTTTTGAGCACCGCGACAAATTTGCCGAACCGCAACACGACGATCTCTTGGCGCGGGTTGATCACGAAGAATCCGAACAGCAAGATGGGAGGAAAGAGGACCGTGACGAGAACGACGATCATCAGTTCCAAGAATCCTTCATTGGCGTCGGCCGAAGTGCCGTTTGATGCGGTCATGTCCATGCTCCCGAAGTGTTTGAAATGGTTGGATGCCGCAGCATATCATCGGTCAGAACGAAGTAAGAGGAGGGTTGGGTCACGCGGAGCTTCGTGGAGGATCATGCGGCAGATTATCCCGTTGCATGTGCGGTTCTGCTACTGGTTCGTTTCGGACGTGTGCGGCCAAATGGCACCACGGACCTGTGTGGCTGAGTCTCGTGTGGATCGTATTTCTTCGGGCCAACACATTCTCGCACCCACCCGATTTCGATCATTCCGGCCGTGGGATTAGAATCGGGGGCTATGGCCGTCGCCCTCGAAACCGTTGTGAAGCAACTGACCGACTCCGGCATCATTACTCAGGGGCAGTTGGAAAAGTTTGTTCCGCCGAAGGCCCGACCGAAAGACGCCGAAGAACTTGTCGCTCAGTTGGTCAAAGAAAACCATCTGACCAGGTTTCAGGCGGCTCGCGTTGCCGCCGGGAAATCCAAGTCGCTGATCCTCGGCGGCTACACGATCCAAGACCGGATCGGAGCGGGGGGCATGGGGCAAGTCTTCAAGGCTCTGCATCGCCGCATGGACCGACTCGTGGCGATTAAGATGTTGCCTCCGGCGATGACGAAG
>JANNSZ010000074.1:0-50384 GCA_031403195.1 Planctomycetota bacterium
TCACTTGTGGAGTCTGTGTAGGTGAAGCTGTTCGCTAGACTCACGTCGATCACGTTCACCGCCAGGACGCGCCGCGACTCCAGGTTTTCCATCGCGAGGCGTGACCCACGACCACCGGTCCGGCGCAGTTTGCGTTTCGAGCTCATGAGGGGAAACTCCTGAAAGAGATGGAAGGTATTTTGAGTGTGCAAACCACGCGCTGTCTGACGCCTCTGGGCACTCGCGTCCTCACTTCATCGCCGACTCGGCCTCAGGGCATGAGGAAATTGCGCCTCCTCCGCAACCTCTCCGGGGGGCCTAGTCCGCCAGGAATTCGGGATGCAAGCAGCCCCCCGGATTGTTCACGCATTCCCCCTAGATTTCCTGCCCAGGCGGCACGACTCAGTTGTCTCGCGGGTGATCCCCCGAGCGGCTGCGGGGTGGGCAATTATGCTAGGGCCATGGCTGCCTCATCCAAAAGATCCCGCCCTCCGTCCCCAGCGCGAGCAGCGGCGGCTTCCGTTTTCGACAAGGCCGTGGCCCAGCATCAGGCCGGGCGGCTCGAGGCCGCGGAGGCCGCGTATCGCCAAATCCTGGCAGCCCAGCCCCTGCATGCGGAGGCTCTGCAACTCCTCGGCGTGGTGCGGCACCAGCGAGGGGATCACTCCAACGCCGTCGAGTTGATCGAGCAGGCGATCCGTCTCGCGCCCCAGCAGGCGGCTTTTCACTCAAACCTCGGACTGGCCCTGCGGGCCGCGGGCCGGCTCGACGAGGCGGCTGCGGCCCTGGCGACGGCCGTACGTCTCGACGGCGGATATCTCGCCGCGCGCAAGAATCTCGGCGTGGTGCTGCAGGAGCTGGGCCGCCTCGACGAAGCGGCAGACCACCTCGCCCAGGCCATCGACGCGGCCCCCGGCGATCCGCAGGCCTATCGCACCCTCGCCGCGCTGCGATTGAAGCAGGGCCGCGCGCAGGCCGCTGTGGAATCGCTGATGGCCGCCCGCGCCCTCGCGCCCGACTCGCTGGAGACGCTCAACAATCTGGCTTTGGCGCTGCGACAACTCGGGAGATTGGCCGAGGCCGAACGTGTGCTGACACGAGCGACGACCATCGACGGGCGGCATGCCGACACGCGGAACCATCTCGGGCTGGTGCTGGCCGATCGCGGGCAGGCCGAACAGGCAATCGCCCAGTATCGCGCGGCGATCGAGGCCGACCCGAGCCACGCGCTGGCGGCCAACAACCTGGCCGTGGCGCTCAAGGATCTGGGGCGGTGGACCGAGGCACAAGCGACGCTCGAGCACTGTCTCCAGCGGTGGCCCGACTACGTGCCTGCCCTCAACAATCTGGGCGAAATCTACAATAAAGTCGGCCGGCCTGCCGAAGGCGAGCCGCTGCTCCAGCGGGCCGTGATGCTCGACCCGCAGTGCTTTGAGGCGCATAACAATCTGGCCATCTCACTCAAGGACCAGGAGCGGCCCGCGGAAGCTCAGAAGCACCTGGAACAGGCTCTGTCGCTCAACCCGAACTATGTGCCCGCGCTGATCAACCTCGGCAACGCCTTGATCGCCCAGGCCCAGGTGGCTGCGGGGCTCTCGCGGTTTCAGGAGGCGGTCGCCCGCGAGCCCAATTCGATCCCCGCCTGGTATGCGATTGCATCCTCGGGCAAGCACGATTTCACCGACGATGAGATCCGCCGGATCGAAGCAGTGCTCGCCCGGCCGAGCACGTCGGCCGAGGAGCGTGGCTTACTCTCCTGCGCGCTGGCGCATGCCTGCGACAAGCGGGGCGAAGCGGAGCGCGCGATGGCGTTTGGCCACGAGGCCAATCGCATCCGCCGTGAGGAATATCGCCGCCGGGGCATGCCTTTCATGCTCGCGCAGCACGAAGCGCTGGTTGATGAAATCGTGGCGACCTTTACCCGCGACTACTTCACGGCCGTGCCGCCGCCGGGGGCCCATGACTCCCTGCCGGTGTTTGTGGTCGGTATGCCGCGTTCCAGCACGACGCTCGTCGAGCAAATCCTCTGCAGCCATCCGCGGGTCCACGGGGCGGGCGAGTTAAACGACATCCTCTCGATCCTGCTGGAAGAGCTGCCGCGGTCGCTGGGAGTCCCGCGGAACTATCCCGGCTATTTCGCCCGCGAAGCGATGCCCTCGCAGGCTGCCGAACTGCGGCGGGTTTCGGAACGACATCTGGCCCATTTGCGGGAGTTGGCCGGCGAGGCGGAGCGGGTCGTGGACAAGATGACGATCAGCTTCCTCCACCTGGGGCCGATGCACCTGCTCTTTCCGGGCAGCCGGGTGGTGCATTGCCGCCGTGACCCGCGGGACACGTGCCTCTCCTGCTATCTGCACAACTTCGCCTCGCCAGGCCTGCATTTCACGTTTTCGCTCGATGATCTGGCGGGCTACTACGTGCAATACGAGCGAGTCATGGCCCATTGGCGCGCGCACCTGCCTGAAACTTTCCTGGAAGTTCCCTACGAGCAGCTGCTCGAGGATCAGGAGGGCTTCACGCGACGGATGATCGACTTTATCGGCATGCCGTGGGACGATGCCTGCCTGTCCTTTCACGAAAACCGCCGCACCGTGAAGACCGCAAGTAATCTGCAAGTGCGCGAGCCGATCCACACCAGAAGCCGCGGCCGATGGCAGAAGTACGAACGTGAACTCGAGCCACTCGTCGCCCGCATCCGCGCCGGGCGGGCCCGCTATAGGCTGCCGGACGAATGGTCGGTCTCGTAAGGCCGCGGGATACCTCGACGCAATGACGATGACCGACCAATTCACCCAAGCCGTCGCGCTGCATGAAGAGGGCCAGCTGGAGGAAGCCGCCGCGAGCTATCGCAGCGTGCTCGCGGCCAATCCCGCCCATGCCGATGCCCGGCACTTACTCGGAGTCGTGCACCATCAGCAGGGCGACCACGCGCAGGCCCGCGCGTTGATCGAGCAGGCGATTGCCGGCAACTCGCGGAACGCCGCCTACTATGTCAATCTTGCGATGGTGCTGCGGGCCCAGGGAAAGCGCGACGAGGCGATCGAGCGCGTGCAGCAAGCCCTGGCCATCGATCCGAAGTATCAGCTCGCCAAGAAGAACCTGGGCATGCTCCTGCGGGAGGCGGGCCGCGGCAAGCAAGCGGTGGCAACGTCGCGCCGCTCGCAGCAGCAGGCACCGCGGCATGGAAATCTCTGGAAGCATCTCGGCCGGCTGGCACAGGCGGAAACGAGTGGCAGCCCCGCCGTGCGGGTTCAGGCGGAATCGAGCGACCGCGCCGCCTCGAGGCCGCAGCCGGAATCGCCCGCCACGCACAACGCGCTCGGCATCGCGCTGCTCGAGCGGGGCGAGAAGGCGGCGGCGATCGAGTCCTTCCGGGCGGCCCTCGCCATGCGCGGCAATTTTCTCGAAGCCCAGCACAACCTGGCGGTCGCCCTCCGCGATACCGGTCAATGGGACGAGGCCGAAGAGCGCTTGCGGGCCGTCATCGCCCGCGACGGTTCCAACCACGAGGCGCATAACAATCTGGGAGTGACACTCCAATTTCTGGGCCGCTTTGACGAGGCGATCGCGTGCTACGAGCGGGCTCTGACGCTCGCGCCGGACTATGTGTGGGGACACTACAACCGGTCTCAGGTGTTGCTCCTGCAAAGCCGGTGGGACGAAGGGTGGCTGGAGCACGAATGGCGTTTCCGGCGGCCGGGCCAGCTCGCCAAAACCGGGCTGCCGCCACGGTGGGATGGCTTGCCGCGGCCGGGAGCCACGGTGCTTGTGACCGCCGAGCAGGGGCTGGGCGACACGCTGCAATTTGTCCGCTTTCTGCCGCACCTCCGCGAACTGTGCGGGTCTGTGGTCTTCGAATGCCAGCCGCCGCTCGCGCCGCTGCTGCGGCGACTCCGCCTGGCGGACCAGGTGGTGGCACGCGGGGAGCCGCTGCCTGTGTGCGATCTGCACGCGCCGCTGATGAGCCTACCGGGCCTGTTGCACATCGGCGGAGAGCGACTGGGGGCCGGCGTGCCCTACCTTTCGCCCGATCTCCGACTGGTTGAGAAGTGGCGAGATCGGCTGGCCGAGGTTCCGGGGCGGAAGATCGGCATCGCGTGGCAAGGCAACCCGGCCTACGCCCGCGACTGGAACCGTTCGGTCCCCTGGGCGGCTCTCGCGCCGCTGGCAGCGCTCCCCGACACCCGCCTGGTGGTGCTGCAAAAGGGCATCGGCCGCGAGCAGGTCGCTGGGCTTGCGGCGCAGTGGCCGATCCTCGATTGGACCGCCGAGATGGACGAAGGCGAAGGCGCCTTCATGGATACAGCGGCCATGATGGCCGCCCTCGACCTCGTGGTGACATCCGACACGGCGCTCGTCCACCTGGCCGGCGGCCTGGGCGTGCCGGTGTTTGTCGCGCTCGCCCACTCGGCCGATTGGCGATGGGGCATCACCGGCGAGCGAAGCCCGTGGTATCCGAGCCTGCGGGCCTTCCGGCAGCCCGCCCGCGGCGATTGGCAGGCTGTGTTTGCGCGAATCGAAGAGGCCTGCCGGTTGTGATGGACCTTGCGGGGTCCGGTCATGCACGGAGTAACGGTCGTAGGCCTGCTGTGTCTATCCGCGATGAAGCGCGCTGGGGGTTCACGATCTTGGATGCTACGGAATGGATTTCGGGGGCTTTTCATCCAAGGAGGGATCATGCGTCGCGCGACCATGTTTGGTGCCGCATTGCTTGCGTCGCTGGCCGCAGTGAGTGCTCGGAGTGACGAGCAGGGAACGGCCGTCGATCTCTCCAGCTTGTCGGAGATCGGGTCGACCTACGTGGCCGACGAAGACTCCGCAGACATTTCCTTCACCAACGTGGCCTCTGGCACCACGTCGTCGGCCAACCGCTTCTACGCCAGCGGCATTGTGGGAGCTTCGTTTGGCACGCTGCAGAGCGGCGGTTTCAATACGGTGGGTGGTTTTGACAACATCGGCCAGGCCAGCGACAGCCTGTTCACCGCGGGCGGCGCCGTCGGCATGGCGTTCGCGAGGCCGACGGGCCAACTGCGACTCGAGGTCGAAGGCCGCGGACGCGACACACTCTCGGGCGTGACCAACAGCTTTGAGCCGCCGACACCGTCATTCTTCTACGCCGTTCGCGCTACCGACGGCTGGTCGGTGATGTCCAACGTGTGGCGGGATTGGTATCTCACCAAGCGGTTGGGCGTGTATGGTGGTGGCGGCATTGGAGCCGGAGGCTATCACCTCAGTGTGGACGACACCGTGGTGTCGGGCGATGGCCATGTGGGAGGCTTTGCGTGGCAGGTAGGCGCCGGCACGACCTATGAACTCACCGACCGGGTGACGATCGACCTGGGCTACCGGTTCTTCGACACGGTGACCGGCGCGCTACCGCTCTCCTTGGGCGGTCCGGGAGGGTCTCCGGCCGGCAGCTACCTGTCGAACTACTACGCCAGCGAGTTGCTCGTTTCCGTGCGGATCTACGAGCCGTTTCGCGGGCTTCGCGACCGCCGCTGACGCGGCGTGGGTGGCCCTGGAGCACCTCGCGGCTCGGGCTGCCGTTCGTCACGCTACACGGCGGCCGACGAAGGACAGGCGATAGCGAGCGGTGGTCGCCTGGTTGCGGAACGGTCGCTGACCGCCGTATTCTGGGCGTCGCCCGGTTCTGCAGCGCCCATGTCGCGCCGCGGTTATTCATGTGCATCAGGAGTCTTCATGCTCAAGCCCGCTAGCGTTCGCAAACCTGCGCTCGTCGTTCTGGCCTTGATGGCCGCAGCCGTAGGTGGCGCGGCACGGGCGGAGGTGTCGTTGTCGAAGATCTTCTCCGACAACATGATGCTCCAGCGGAACCAGCCGATTTGCGTCTGGGGCCAGGCAGCGCCCGGGGAAGCGGTGGCTGTGTCACTCGCCGGCAAGGCCGCAGAAACCAAGGCGGACGACCAGGGCCGCTGGCTCGTTGAACTGCCGCCGCTCGCCGACGGCGACAGCCTTGAACTGGCGGTCACGGGCAGCAACAAGCTCGTTTTGAAAAATGTGATCGTGGGCGACATCTGGCTCTGTTCGGGACAGTCCAACATGGAATGGTCCCTGAACCAGTGCGATGCGGCAGAGGATGCCAAGGCAGCCGACTTTCCCAAGATCCGGCGGATCAAGTTCAACCATGTGACTGCCGCGACCGGTGCCGACGAGCCGCCGGTCGCCGGGGCGTGGCAGGTGTGCACCCCGCAGACCGTGGGTGGATTCACGGGGGCCGGTTTCTACTTCGCCCGTGAGATCCACGCCAAGACTGGTGTGCCCATCGGGATCCTCGACGACAATTGGGGCGGTACGGCCATTGAGCCGTGGATCGTGGCCGAAGGACTGGCTGCGGTGCCGGAACTGGCGCAGGTGAGCGCCGCACGCACGCAAGCGGTCGAGGCCTGGCGGACGCAGCAGATGCCGAAGTACTTCGACGACCTGGAGAAATGGCTGCCCCGCGCGCGGGCCACGTGGGCCGCAGGCAGGAGCGTGGAGCCGGCGCCGGCGATGCCGGGAAATCCGGCGGCCAACTCCTGGTGCAGCATCTCCAACGCCATGATCCACCCGATCGTGTTGTTCCCCATCAAGGGTGCGATCTGGTACCAGGGGGAGTCCAACGGCAAGGAAGGGGAGTCGTACCTCCACAAGATGCAGGCCTTGATTGGTGGCTGGCGGAAGGTCTGGAATCAGCCCGACATGCCGTTTTATTTCGTGCAGTTGGCGAGTTTTCAGAAACCGACCGATGCTCCCGCGGGCGGCGACGGCTGGGCACATCTCCGCGAGGCCCAGCGGCACGCACTCGGGATTCCCAACACCGGCATGGCCGTCGCGATCGACACGGTGCCGCTGGCCGTGGCGGGCGACATCCACCCCAAGAACAAGTACGACCTCGGCATGCGACTCGCCCGTTGGGCGCTCCACCGCGACTACGGCCAGGCCGATCTCGTGCCGTCGGGTCCGCTCTTCAAGTCGCTCCAGGTTGAAGGGGGGAAGATTCGTTTGGAGTTTGACCACGTGGGCTCCGGGCTCATGGTCGGCCTCAAGGACGGGACGCGGCAGCCCGTGGTCGAGCATGCCGCGGGCACGCTCAAGCGGTTCGCGGTTGCCGGAGCCAACAAGGAGTGGGCCTGGGCAGACGCGGTAGTCGACGGGAAGACGGTGGTCGTGTCGGCGCCGGCAGTCAAGGAACCGGTGGCGGTACGGTATGCCTTCTCGATGAATCCGGACGGCGCGAACCTCTACAATCGCGAGGGCCTCCCCGCCTCGCCGTTCCGCACCGACAATTGGTGAGCAGCGGCCGTCAGCCGCATCGCCCGCGCACCCCGTGTTGATCGAGATGCCGTTGAGACACGCTGGTGTGGTTCATCCGGCAGCACTCGCTCCTGCAGTCTTGCTGGAAGCCTGCAGCGAGACGCGGACGCGACGCAGCGGCCCCGGCGGCCAGCACCGCAACAAAACGGAGACTGCCGTGGTGTTGCTGCATCGGCCCACTGGAGTTTCCGCCGAGGCGTCCGAACGACGAAGTCAGGCCGAGAACAGGGCCGTCGCGATCGCCCGACTCCGGCTCAAGCTGGCGATTGAGCACCGCACGCCCGCTGGGCCCGAGCCTTCGGAGTTGTGGAAGTCGAGGTGCAGGGGCCAGGCGCTCGTGGTTTCCGCCAGCCATGACGACTTTCCAGCCCTCATCGCTGAGGCCCTCAATCAACTCGTGGCTGGCGGTGTCGCCATGCCACGCGTAGCAGCGACGCTCGGCGTGACGACGACCCAACTCCTGAAGCTCTTTCAGCGGTCACCTCAGGCCTGGACAGCGCTCAACCGCCTGCGGGCCGAGGCCGGAATGCCCAGGCTCCGTTAGGCAGCACGTCGTGGCTCCGGATGCGTCGCGGGGAGTCAGCTCGCCATGACGATGATGGCCGAGCCGATGAAGATGAAGACTCCACCGATGATCACTGGCATCTCGAGTTGGCCTTTGAACAGGAGAACTGAAAACAGGGCGACAAAGAGCGGGTATGAGATCTCGAGCACGGCCGACGTGCCTGCACCGAGCAGCTGGATCGACCCCAGAATGGCGAAGGCCGCTGCCGTGGCAGTCACGAGCGTGACCGCCACAAGCACGAGGCTGGACTTGGCGGGGTCGACATGGAACAGGCCCCCCAATGAGTTGCCCTGGCTGAGGAGGATGCCAGCGGATACGAGCACGCCGCAGAGCGAGTGCAGAAAGTAGAGCTTGGGGATCGACAGGCTCTCCAGCACCCGCTCATCGAGGCAGTACGTCAGTCCCCACAGGACTGCAGCCACAAACGCGAGGATGTATCCGTAGGTGTTCATGGCTACTTTCTTCGGGAGCGTTTGACTGGAAAAGGCTGCACGCCCACCCGATCGGCCCAGGATTGCCACTGGCTCGTGAGCCGCTGGGCGACGTCGGGTTGCTGGTTCACGCGATCCCTGAGCTCAGCGCGATCCACGGTGAGGTCGTAGAGTTCCCACGGCCCGCCCTGCTTGGCAACGAGCTTCCACTGTCCGTCGCGAATCGCCTTGTTGCCCATGTGTTCCCAGAAGAGAGGGCCTGGCCGTGCGAGCGGCTTGCCGTCGAACGTCGGCCGGAGACTGACGCCTTCCATCGGATGGATCGACACATCGTCAACGGTGTCGGGATACGTCGCGGCGGCGACCTCGATGACCGTTGGCATCAGGTCGATCAGGTGGCCGATATCGTGAACCACTGAGCCTGCAATGTTCGGGTCGATACCAGCGGGCCAGGAGACGACCAAGGGAGTGGCGATGCCCCCTTCGTGGACCCAGTGCTTGTATTCACGGAATGGTGTGTTGGACACCTGAGCCCAGTTGCGGCCATAGGCCAGGAACGTATCCCCCGGCCCCGGCATCACGTGTGGGCCCATTCGTATGGGGAACCCCTCCCGGGTCTGTACGGGGAAAAAGTCACGTGCGAGCACCGCCGTGGGGCTCACGGAAGGGAATGTCGGTTGTGAAGGACGCGGGCCGTCGGGATGCCCCTGCTTTGCCGTACGGCCATTCGCCTCGTGGCAACCGCCATTGTCGTGGAGGTAGAGAATGAGCGTGTTCTCCAACTGATTCTGCTTTTCAAGCTCGGCGACCATGCGGCCGATGCCGCGGTCCATCGCCGTGATCATGGCGGCGTAGACCTCCATGCCGGCCGATTCCCAGGCTTTGTCGGAGACGGCATTCCAGTCGCCAACGGCGGGGGGCAGCGATTGCTCAGCAGCGAGCACGCCAGCCTGGATCGCACGCTTCAGTCGAGCCTTGCGGACGGGCTCATAGCCATCGTCATACCGCCCCTCGTGTTTCGCGATATCGTCGGCCAGGGCGTGCATCGGCCAATGGGGCGCCGTGTAGGCGACGTACATCAGAAACGGCGAACTGGCATGACTCTCGGCGTGCTCGTGGACAAACCGGACGGCATGGTCGCTGATGGCATCGGTGTAGTAGTAGGTCTTCGGGCGGTACTCGGCGTCATCGAATGGGGAGATCATCGTGTTGTCGCGCACGAGCGATTGCGGATCGAAGTAGTTCCCGGCCCCGGAAAGCGTTCCATAGAAACGGTCAAAGCCTCGCTGAATCGGCCAGTTCTCCTTCGAGCCGCTGGTACCGACCTGCTTCGTGACGTGCCATTTGCCCGCCATGTAGGTGCGGTAGCCGGCGGGGCGCACGGTCTCCGCGAGCGTGACACAGCGGTCATTCAGATCACCACGATAGCCGTCATACCCAAGATCGTTGACCATCTGACCGATGCCGGCCTGGTGGGCATAGAGGCCGGTGAGCAGGCTGGCTCGGGTCGGGCAGCAGCGAGAAGTATTGTAGAACTGGGAATACCGGAGGCCCTTTGCGGCGAGCGCATCGAGCGCCGGAGTGGCGATCTCGCCGCCATAGCAGCCCAGGTCGGTGTAGCCCATGTCGTCTGAAAGAATCACGATGATGTTTGGCCGAGATGGTTCCCGGGCAGCCGCGGGCGTTGCCAGAATGATCAGGATCAGGTACAGCAGGCGACCTGGCACGGTGGACCTCGGTGGGCGAAGACAGGGCACAAAAATCAGTCGAGTTGAGTCTATCGCCAAATCTGACCGCAGGGCACTGGAGGCATCATGAAGCGGATCCGCATCACGCATCGCACGACGTACACGTACAACGAGCCTGTGACGTTTGGCCCGCATCGCGTGATGATGCGGCCGCGTGAGGGGCACGATGTCCACATCGTGCGTGGTCACGTCGACATTGCGCCCGCGCATGCGGTTCGCTGGATGCGGGATATCTACGGCAACTCCATTGCCATCATCACGTTCCTGGAGCCGGCGGCGCAGTTGATGATCTGTGGCGAGGTCGAAGTCGATCTGCGGTATGAAGCACCGATCCCATGGCTCATCGAGCCCCTCGCGGAGTCCTACCCTTTTCAATACGACTCCAGCGAACAGATTGAGATCATTCCCTATCGACTGCCGAGCTACCCGCATGATGGCCCCAAGGTGCAGCGATGGCTCTTGGACCTCTACCGTCCGGGGCAATTGGTTGACACCGCTGATTTGCTCAAACGATTGAATACTCGGATCTTCGAGGGTTTCACATACTCATCCCGCGATGATCACGGCGTGCAAGTCCCCTGCGAGACGTTGGCCAAAGGGACAGGCTCCTGTCGCGACTATGCCGTGTTCATGATGGAGGCGGCACGGCACTGGGGATTTGCCGCACGATTCGTGACGGGTTACATCCAGATGGAGGATGGCCAGCATGGCGCGACCCATGCCTGGACCGAGATCTACCTCCCGGGGGCAGGCTGGCGGGGCTACGACCCGACGAACAACAAGCTCGTTGGCATCGAGCATGTATCGGTTGCCGTCGCCCGCGAGCAGGATAAGGCGATGCCCATTGCCGGCTCATGGGAAGGCCCCGCTGGCGCCTTCGCCGGTATGGACGTGTTGGTGCAGGTCGTTGCCATCGATCGCGATGGCCCGGCAACGAGCACGCTTGTGCCTGCGTAACGGATGGCCCGAGCGGCCGGCGTCGCCAGCGCTTCGCAATGGTCCTTGCGCGAAGGCAGGAAAGATAGGGCGAATGGAGTGCCTGGCGGAAGGCTGGCCGAGACATCGCCTGTGCTGAATGTGCCCGATTTCACGCCTTCAAGAACCAAATCATTCGCCTGGGTGGGGTTGCGATGATTGACATAAAAGGCCCATGAATCTACGGTTTTGGTTTACCTAGACTGCGAAGGCTTCGCAGCTTAGCAGTGCGCTTTTGTTTTCCGCTGAGCTTTCATTGTCCTTTTGGAGACAGGGAATGTCCCACCTCTTCGTGACGGGTGTTTCGGGGCTTCTCGGTGGCCAGCTCATGGGGCGGCTGCTTGAGCAGGGGCGGCAGCTCGCAGTCTTGGTGCGTCCGACGTCGGCGGCGAGCGGCCGCGACCGGATCGAAGCGATCCTCGCCCGTGAGGAGGAGGCCGCCGGTCGACGCCTTCCCCGTCCAGTTGTGCTGGAAGGGGAGCTGACGAGCCCGGGCTGCGGTCTCGCCAATGCCGAGATCGAATGGGTGCGACGGGGCTGTTCGGCGATCCTTCACAACGCGGCCTCGCTTGAGTTCGTTGGCAAGGATCGCCACGACGAGCCGTGGAGTACGAACGTCGGAGGCACGCGGAATCTCTTGGGCCTCGCGGAGCGGGTGGGCATCCGCGAGTTTCACCACGTCTCGACGGCGTATGTCTGTGGTTTTACTCCTGGGCCGGTTCCGGAAGGTCCCGCTTCGGGAAGCCATGGGTTTCGCAACGACTACGAGGCGAGCAAGTTCGAGGCTGAGCAGCTCGTTCGAACCGCCGCGTTCCTCGATCGCCCCACGTTCTTCCGCCCGGCAGTGATCGTGGGAGATTCCCGAACCGGCGCCACGACCACTTACCACGGCATGATGGCCATGCTCCAGCTCATGACCGTGATCGTGCGGAGCCTCTCGGCCGACGAGTCAGGCTTTCGGAAGGTGTCACTCCGGCTGGCCATGACGGGCGAAGAGCAAAGGAATTTCATTCCGGTTGACTGGGTTGCCGAAGCGATGGTGCGGCTCCTGGGAATGCCAGCAACGCGGGGCCGCACGATCCACCTGGCCCCAGACAAGCCAATCACGATCCGTCAGATCATCGATTTCACCAGCAGCTATCTCAACTCGGGCGGTGTCGAATTCTGTGGACCGGGGAAGCCGGCTGATCTCAACGACATCGAGGCGATGGCGTACGGCGGGAAGTCGCTCTACGAGCCCTATGAGCAGACCGACCCAGTGTTTGAAACCACTACGCTCGCGGAGTTTCTACCCGACCTCCCGTGCCCGATGATCGATGAGTCGATGCTCCACCGCTTTCTGGCCTACGGTGACGCTGACCGCTGGGGCAAAAAGCGACACCGTGGGCCGGTCGTCGAGACGTGGGCCGCCAACCTCCTCGGGAGCCTCGAGCCGACGGCGCTCTCGGCCCTTGCCCGAGCGGTCGCTGGGGGCGCTGCGGCGAGTCCTCCGGCCACGATCGGGATCGAAGTGGTGGGCGCAGGTGGCGGAAGCTGGACGATTCGTCGTGACATCAACGCGGCAACACGTCTGGAGCGAGGTCTGGATCGGAAGCTCCCGTGCTACACGGTATCGGTCCACGACCTCGCCGCGGCCGTCCATGTCGGAGAGCGCAGCGGCACCACGGCTCCATCGCCGCTGGCGCAGCAACTCGGAGGCTATCCGGTTGCCACGTCGTCGGCGCGGGCCGTGTCCTGATCCGTCGCCGAGCGGACACGGACGCCAGCCCTGCCAGCGATCCGTGTGATGTCATAGATGACGCCGCGCCACTCGATCGAGCGGGTGGCGATCGCCGTGACGGCTGCCGTGGCATAGACCGCCTGCGTCAGGGGAATGAGAGCGAATTGCCAGAGTGTGCGACGTATCGCCCATGGACGCAGGCTCCCACCCCCCGCAGCGACCGCCGCGCCCACGGCCGAAGCGATCGCGAGCAACAGGATCGCGGAAGCTAGTTCGTAGACGCCGACGGCACCCAGGGCGATCCCAGCCGCGGTCCATGAGCGTTGCCAGATTGCAACGGCCGCCACAATCATCGCGGTGACAAGCGCGAGCGATGTGCCGATGCCGTGGATGGCCACGAGCGGCCATGATGGGTGATGGAGCCGCGCGGTGAGGAGTTGGCGGGCGATCCAGCGGGTCAGCGGGCCAATCGCCACGTCATCGTCCTCGTCCACCGCCATGAGTGCCGGCACGAATCGGAACTTCCAGCCTGATCGAGCCAGCGGCGCCGCCAGGGCTGTGTCCTCGCAGAGCGTCGTGCGGATGATATCGGGCCAACTGCTGGCATCCATCGCTTCGCGGCGGACGGCCAGCGAGCCCCCCCACGGAATGCCGAACGCCGACATCTGGACGATCGCACCGGCGTTCCAGAGAAGGCGGACTGTGCCGGTCACCGAGTCATGGACCGGGTCGTACCAGCGGTTGCCCGAGACGGCCCCGACGCCAGGCCGCGTGCACTCGTCCACGAGCGTGGTCAGCCATTCCTCGCGCACGACCGAATCGGCGTCGATCAATGCCACGACGCGGGTGCGCGGATCGAGCGATGCGAAGGCCTGCCTCAGCGACGCGCATTTGAGCGAGCCGGTCGTGGGGCGAACGACGAGTGGCTCGATGGTCGCCTCGCGCCAGGTGGCTCCTTGGGCCGCGAGCTCGTTGACGGACGCCTGCGCAACATCCCACGCCGGGTCACGCGTCGAATCCACGATCACGCGGAGCCGCCAGTCAGTATGCCGCTGGCCTGCGAGCGCCGCGAACACGTCGCCGAGCGTCGCATCGCAGCCGCGGAGGCAGAGCACGACTTCCGCCGGCACTGCCGCAGCGGCCTCGCGAGTGCCGGCTTCCTCCGAAAATCTACGCGCGCGAACCCGGACCATTCGAATGAACCAGACCGTGAGCCCCACCTGGGGAATCATCATTCCCGTCAGCACAGCCGCCACGATTGCAGCCGCATCGGTGGTGGAGAAGTTCATGGCGCTGTCACCTCGGGCGTGATGCCCGCCGTCTCGACGCCCAGACTCATGAAGTCGCGCAGCCGATCAGCAAATCGGGCCAGGATCCGTGAGGCCGCTGCTGGTTCCAGGGCCGCGGCGTCGACGTGCGCAGCGACTGTGCGCCGACCGCCGGTCTCATGCGTGGCGACGGCAAACGCGGTACCAGGACGGACGGGTGGCACGACCCACCAGCCCTCCAGCGCACTCTCCCCAACCCGCAGCGTGCCTGAGGAATCGAGGAGCGGTGAGCGATGAAAGCAGCGACCGAGGTTCGAGAGCACGGCGGTCGCTTGGGCCTGGGGGCGTTTGGCCGTACGTGCCAAACCGCCGGGCATCAGGCGGCCAAGCTCGAGGCTCAGCGGCATGATATGGCCCAGCCCATGGGAACGGATGAGCTCCATCTCGGCATGCACTCCGGTGACGAGCTTCAACGGATCATTGCAATGATCTCGCTGGCGGTCGAGAAACACCATGCTGACCCGGTTGGCTGCCGGGAGGAGGTGGTCGCTCTTCGTCCGCAGGCTTACGGGCACACTCAGTCGGACCCATTCGTTCCCGGTGGCCGGGTGCCCCGCCTCTTGAGCAGCATCGACAACGGCTGCCAGAAAAGCAGCGGCAAGCACGTCGTTCACCATCACGGCCACGGCACGCGCCCGAGCCTCGACGACTGAATAGATCGCCGGATCAACTTCCGTCACGACGATTGTCGGACGCCAAGGACCATCCCCGTTGTCAGGGGCAGCCACCGCTTGGCCACCGAGGCCGACCACCCGCCGGGAGACGAACTGCCGAATCCCGGCAATGCCGACGCGAAGGTCGGGCAGCATCCGCAGAAACTCATTCCATGTCGTGGCGATCCGGCCTCGTGCTCGCAGGCATGCGAGAACCTCGTGGGAGGCCCGTCGCCGCCTGCCCTCCAGCCCCACTGTGGCCAGGAGCCATCGCTCCATGAATGCGACCAGGCCGAGGCCGTCACAAGCCGCATGGTGTACGGCCAGGACGATCGACCAGCCCCCTTCGTGTTCCACGATTTCCGCATGCATGAGCGGACCACTCTGGGGGTCGAGGCGAGGGACGGAGACGGTCTGCAGGCCTCGAGGCTGCGAACATGAGACATGGTGGAGGGAAGGAATTGGCCCGGGCATCCATCGCGGCCGTCCCCAAGCCGGCTGATCGACGCGTGCAGTGAGGAGCGGCTCCTGCCGGACGACCGCATCAAAGGCCGTGGTCAGGGCGTCCACCGGTGGCCGACCGGAGAACTCAAACCTTGCGACGATCACCATCGGATGCGATGGCCGATCATCTTTCAGCATGTGCTCCTCGAACGCCGTGGTGGCGAGACCGCCTGCTGGCAGACGGAGTTCGGCAGTGTCGGAAGCTGTCATCGAGCGCGGGCGAGCCAGTAGGAGACAAGCAGGGGATCGCCGCACATCCACGGCCGCGGAGCCATGCAGGCGTAAGCAGACTGCGGAAAAAGTCTACCGCCGCACGATGCGGCGATGCCGACCATGGAAAACCTCGGCTTTTCCATCGGTCGGCCGAGTGGAAAAAGGCCATGGAGGGCTTTTTCCACGGACAGCTAACGCGACGGTGGAATCAGGCCCTCGACAAACTGCAGGCGGACGCCGAGCGCCTGGTCAAAGCGTTTTCGGAGATCAGCAAATTGGGCTGGGCTGGGCTGGGATCCCGTCAGGAGTCGGTAGACCTCGGCGACGTAGAGATCAGGACTTCGACTCACCCGTTCAAACAGTTCCGTGCTGCTCAGGATCCCGGCTTGAACGCTCGACAGCGATCGGCCTCGCATGAGCTCCGCAACCCACACATCCGTCTCGAAATTGCGGGGCGGACGGCCAAGATAGGCACGAATCCACTGATCGATCTGGTCGCGTGGCTGAAGCGACGGGCTGGGGGTAGCAGCTACGGGCACGAGGCCGCTCGCAGCTGGTGGCCCCGTGGGTCTGGCCACAGGCGCGAGACCCGTCGAACTGCTCACTCCGGTTGCGGCCGCAGCCGTGAGGACGAGATCGACCTGCTGATCTCGATCCACTGCCGCCAGTGGCGTTGGCTGACTTGTCTGGAGCACGATGCGACCGCCGTGCTCGCCTCTGGCGTCGACGGCGTAGCGATGGCCCGACGCCAGAGTGGGCAGCACCAACTGGTAGCTGACTGGAAACTCACCTGCGGGAAACTGTGCCTGCACGACCGACACGTTTTCCCACTCTGGGTGGGTCACATCGACCACCCGCACCACGAGAACGCCCGAGGCCGGCAACCGTGCCTTGCCATCGGAGAACAGTCGTCCAGCCACGCTTCGAGTTGCCGAAGCAAACTGAACTGGCACATTGGCAAGGTCGCCGGTTCGGCCATGGCGGACCAAGAGTGTGACGCTCTCGGAGACATCAACACGACGCGCCAGTTCATCGCCCAGGTCGAAGAGCCGCTCGCCCACGTATCCAACCTGATAGCCTCCGACCGCCACGATGGTATCCCCGACTTCGAGGCCAGCCGATTTCGCGAGGGTGCCAGAGCCGACTTCGATAACCTGGACGCCGACCGGTGAGTTTTGGACATTGATGCCCAGGCGATACGCACCGGGTCGGGCCGGCGCTGGCCGCAGGTACGACATCTGAGCTCCAGGTGCCCCCGAGGCGGAATCGTCACGAGTCCGGGGCTCATCGGCATCGGCGAGGACGCCGGACAGAATCGCGAGCATCGCAGCAGCGAGCACTCCGAGGGCTCCGTTCGAAAAAATTATCGGCACCCAGGATTTCGGGCGACAGGTCGCCATAGTCATCGTTCGATCGGCCAGCCGAGCCGTTCCTTTTGGGCATGGATTTCACCTCGCGAGAGGGGCACAAGCGAGTCTTTGGCCAGGTCGAGCTGGCCGGGGAAGCTCAGGACGTAGGACACGAATTCACGAAGCCGCGGCGGCCAGTCGCCCTCGGTCGGCGGGACGACCGCGACATACAGTGGGCGGAAGTTCGGCGGGCGATCCGAGCCTCGGACATCCCCATCGACGCCGATGGCGATCTCGAGTGGGACGCGTCGCAGCCCGGGTCGCCCCGCGGCTGCCATGCCGACGAGCCCCAGGCCTCCACGGTCGGCGGCGATAGCCTCGGCCGCTGCGGTAATCGAGTCGTGGCCCGTGATGGGACCCGGCCAGCCGGCCTCGCCACCGACGAGTCGCTCAAGGTAGCGGCGGGTTCCCGAGCCCGGCTCGGAACCATGCACCTGCACCGGCACGGAAGCCTGGTCGGCCGCATCGGTCCAGGTTGACCATCGAGGCGGATCGCGGCCTGCGCCGTCCGGAATGATTCCCGTTTCGGGGTTCCACGGGAGCGCGGCTACGGGGTTCTTTTCATGCACGATCCAGACGAGCTGGTCGAAGCCCACGGCGATGATGACGGGCGGTCGCCCGAGCTTGGTGGTTGCGGCTGCGATTTCGGCGGGCGTGATCCCACGGCTCAGGAGTGCGACATCTGCCGTGGTGTCCACGAGAGCCTGCCAGCCCGCGTCGGTGCTCGTTCGGGCGATGGTGAGGGTGGCTTCGGGGTGGACCTGCATGAAGCCGCTGGCCCAAAAGGCGGCCCCCTGTTCGAGCGTCGATGAGCCGGCCAGCCGCAGTGGCCCTTTCACGAGGGACGTCGGCCGGTACTCCATCGTCGCCAATTCGGCGAGCGGATTTTCGGGCGCCGCGGGAGGGTCGTCTCCGCGGGTGTCGTCAGCCACGCCGGCCGCGGCAGCGAAGAGAATCACGCTGGCCGTGACCGCCGCGAGATACAAGGCCGCAAAGAAACTGTTGGTTTTCATGCCGGAAGCGTAGCGATCGCCGCCACAACCTGGCTACGCCAGCCCGCAGGGGGTTTGGTTTTTCTGACCCCCAGCCGAGATCACGCCTGCAACGCCTGGGGCGCGTACTGCGCGAGAATGTCCGCCACGTCGTCGGGGCTCGTGGATACGGCCCAGGCCCAGCGGCCAAATCCTCCGTGGGCGTTCACGGCATCCACCCACTCGGCAAGGTATTCGTGTTTTGCTTCGGCTTCCTCGTCAACCGTGCCCTTGGTTTCCAAGATCAGGGTGACACCGTTCACGAGCCGCACGAGGAAGTCGGGGCGGTATCGACGGCGGGCACCACGAAACACATACCAGATGTCGAACCCGAGGTGATCGTTTTTCACCCACGCCTGCACGAGATCGCTCCGTTCGAGCGTAAACGACTCACTCGCCTCCCAGGTGCTGTCGAACGTCGCCGGGCTCACATGCGAGCGGAAAGTCGGCTGGCACGGCCGCGCCGTGTACCACGGGCTCATGTCGGCCGTGCCCCGCACCGGATGCTCGGCGTCAAAGACCGGCCGGCGTTCGGCCGTGTTCTTTTGCCGGATCGCGTTCCAGAAATGCGAGATGATCCGGTTCATGTTGAGCATGAGCATGAGCCGTCGCTTGGCCGGAATCCCGGCATACGCCTGCGGCCGCATCTGAATTTTGTCGGACGCCAGAAACTGCTCGGTCAATTGGATCAACTGCGACACAAGGACATCGCGGTTCCCCGTCCACGCATGCTCCATCTGCTCAAATAAACCGCGGGCCACCTTGAAGAGGATCGTTTGGAACCGGTTGGCGCGAACGATCGCCTCGATGTCGATCTCCGACAGGGCTTCGAGGTTCGGCTTGCCTTCGAGAATCGACGCCAGTTCGGCCATCGTCGGCGTGTCCGACGCATTCAAGACCAGCGGCTTGACCGTTGATAGATCGAGGTCGAGCCGTGGGTGATAGACCGTGTCGATGCGGATGATGTTGGGCCACGAGATCGCGAATTCCTGCTCCCGCTGCGGAATCGCCAGCACCAGCCGCTTGGGCGGTGGCGGATCAGGCACGCCAACTTCTTCATTCTCGTGCGGCAAGAATGTGAACGGCACGCCAAATATGTTGACGTGTTCGGGATGGAAAAATTCACGGCCGTCCTCGCGACGATACGGCTCATACTCCGTACGCCTGAGGCCGCGGCCCACCACTTGCTCACACAAAAGCTGACTCGAGAACGCTCGCAGGCCCATGATGTGCGTGACGGTCTTGGCATCCCAGCCTTCCGACAGCATCCCGACCGAGATCACGTTTTGAATCTGTTCTCCAGGCTTGCCGACCTGGCCAACAGAATCGACCGTGCGCCGTAGCTGCTCGGCCTGTTGCTGCTTGGTGAGCGTCGCGGCGGGTCCGGCAACCGCCTCGTCATCGTCGTCGCCGCGGGCAGCCGAAATCTCCGCCCCCTGCTCCTGCGACTCGGCCTGGTCGAGCACTCTGGAGTCGATGTGAAGCGTGCGGGCCGGATCGCACAGCTCAGAAATCTCGATCCGCTTCCGATCAAACATGTACTTGATCCGGGCGGCCGTCTCCGTGCGGTTGGCCACCGTAATGAGCACCGGCGGCACCGGATGGTCTTGGAGCTTCCATGCTTTTGCCGTGGCCAGCCAGTCGGCCCCCAGCAGCGTGTAGCCCGCCGTCACGAGGTCGGGCAGCGGATCATGTGGCTCGGCTCTCCGGTTCAAGTCGGCCGATACATCGGCGTCGCGGTAGATGTGATAGAAGCGCGACTTCAGTTCCTTCGTGAGCGTGCCGTCGTCCCGCACGACGACCCGTGGCGTCTTCACGAGCCCCGACTCGATCGCATCGTTGAGCCCAAAATCGCTCACGATCCACGGGAACACCGCCTCCTCGCTGCTTTTTTTGCCAGACGGGGCAAACGGCGTCGCCGAGAAATCAAAACACCGAAGAATGCCACTGGTGGCATGGATACGGTCGAGTCCGCCCACCCATTTGGTCGCTTCCTCGATCTCGTCCTTGTCCACGCCCTTGGCCTTGGCCTCGGGATTTACCCGCCAGGCATGATGGGCCTCATCGTTGATGACGATCAGATTCTTTGAGTTGGCCAGCTCGCCCAAAACGTCCTGGAGATATTTTGCGTCGCTCCGCGGCATCTTTCGCCGCTGATCGACGCTTCGCACCTTCGCAAGCTGGGCCTCGGTTTCGATCGCCAGCATGTGCCAGTTGGCGACGAGCACCCGGCCTTGCCGAAGTTTTTGCTCGAGCCCCGGCGGCACGATTTCGAAAAAATCAAAGTAGTTGCCGGGGGAATCAGGCACGAGCACCTTGAGACGGTCCCGCACCGTGAGGCCAGGGGCGACAACAAACACATCCGAGCTGAATCGCGGATCGTCGCGGTACGTCACCCGGTTGATCACCTGCCAGGCGATCAGCATCGACATCACCACGGTTTTGCCCGTCCCCGTGGCAAGTTTCGTACACCACCGCGAAAAGTCCCCGCCGTCGCTCGGCACTGAAACTCCAGCGGCCACCCGCGGTGCCACCTCGGTGAGCCAGATGAGCGTCTCGATCGCTTCGAGCTGGCAGAAGAAAAACCGTTTGCCTTCGCGCTGGCCCGGGTCATGCCAGTGTTCGAGGAGCCGCCGCGTGACGCTCGTGATGCCGGGATAATCCGCCTCCCGCCACTCCCGCACGAGCGGCCTCAGTTCGTTGGCAAGCGCCAGCGGCACGAAAACCCCCGGATCATCGAAGCCGGCGGCG
This sequence comes from Planctomycetota bacterium, assembly GCA_031403195.1. Lineage (GTDB taxonomy): Bacteria > Planctomycetota > Planctomycetia > Pirellulales > UBA1268 > QWPN01. The sequence continues at coordinate 20,622 of JANNSZ010000074.1, forward strand.
TCGGGCGTGGCCGCGACGTAGCCCGCCGGCCGCCTTCCGGCCATCTTCGTAAAGACCATCGCCGACCGGTCGTGGTTCCAATAGGCGTCGGGCTCCTCGAACGGTGAGTTGAGGATGAGGTCGCCCGTCCCGAGATTTATTTTGTTGATCGCCATCGATGCCCTGCCGGGTCACGCCGCGTAGCCCACGACTTCGATCTCGGCCCCGCGGCGAACCGCCTCTTCCGCCTGCGCGAGCACATGCTCGGATACCGTCTCGGTGAGGTAATGCTCCCCGCAGTTCTCACAAATCTCCGCCGGAGCGGAGCGGATCACCACGATCGCGCCATTTCGCGAAAGGGGCACGTCAACGACACCCGGCCGAGTTTCGCCTTGCCGACAGAGCACACAGTTCATGGCTTTCTCTTTCATTCAGGGAAATCGACGATCTTGAGGCTTTCGATGCCGCGGTCGTCCACGATCTTGACGGCGACTCTGGCATTCGGCCCGGCAGCAAAGGGGAGCGACTCGGTGCCGCGGTAGGCCTCGATGAGATCCTCGTCGATCTCGGCTCGAAGATTCTTGGCAAGCCGGCTCCAGCCGTCTTTCTCACCGCTCATCGGAAAGAAAACTTGACGCGGATAGAGACTGCGGCCGTCGTAGTCGGTGTCCAAAAGCCACATCGCGATTTTTCGCGTATCGCCCGACTCGATCTCTCCCGAGGCCGGGTTGTAGTAGTCAAACCCACACACCTCGACCTGCCACAGGCCTTTTGATTCACCCTTGGCGATCCGTCGCAGCTCGATATCGGGCTGGCCGATCAACCAAAAACTCTCGTTGCTCGACCGTTTCTTTTTCAAGTCGTCGGTCAAGAGATCGGTGTTCATCTGCGACCGCAAAAACAACAGCCCCGACTTGTCGGCCGCGAGCACATCGATGTCTTTGGCCGCCTCAGGGTCGAAGTGAAACGACGCAAACAGCAAAATGTCTGGCTTTACCTTGAGGTTTCTTGCTTCCTCCCACGCCTTTTCAACTTGCCGCTGTTCGAGCGGCGCATACGCTGGGCCAAACGACACCGCCACGAGTTTTGGCCCGCCGTTTTTTGTTGTTCCGTCGTACGTCTCGCCGATGGCATGGAGCCAGCGTGCCCCCGGTAGCGGTTCGAGCCGAGCGAATTTCAGGAGTGCGCCCCCCTTGCCACGCACACCCGTGCGGGCAAGCTCGTCGCGCCACTCCGATTGCCTGAGCGTTTCACCCGACCGGGCCACCGACGCATCGGGCAGCGCGTGGCCCGCGGAGATCACAGGCGCCGACGACGGCTCCACAGGACCGCTCTCGCCGATCGGCACGACATCGGGCACGCCCCCCGACACGGCAGGCACCGCCTCGACCGTAAACGGCCCAGCCACCCGAGCCTTTGATTTATCGAGGCGAGGCTGATCGTAGAGCGTTTCCTGATCGGCGTGCCTTGCGATGGCCGCGTCGATTTCTGCTCTCGTCATGCCTTCGCGGATGTCGGGGTTATTCGCGATCGATTTGAGCGTGACATGCGGCACCGTCTTGTAGACAAACCCGCCGCCAACGCCCTCATTCGGCTTCGCGAGCGTGTAGTAGTCGAAGAGCGATGTCATGAGCCGCTGCTTGGCCAGCGTGACGGCCACCCGCGACGTGTCGCATGTGATCCAGCGACGGCCCCATTGCTCGGCGACGTACGCGGTTGTGCCCGAGCCACACGTCGGGTCGAACACGAGGTCGCCCGGGTCGGTGGTCATGAGCATGCAACGTTCGAGGACACGAGCATTTGTCTGGACGACGTATGCCTTTGGATCGGAAAAGCCGCTCGTGCGCGTATCATCCCATATGTCAATCACCGGCCGCAGCGGAAAGTCATCCAAGTACCGAATAAATCCTAGCGTGTTGCCACTCGCTACGAGGCGATTCGCATACAACAAACGCTCCATTCCCGAGGCGTTCGTTTTCCAACCACCCTTGGACGGCCGGTAAGTATTTCCTTCAAACGACACAGGAAACGTCGTGGTGTCCGCGCCAGTCTGTGAGGTCAGCGGATTTGGCCGAAACACTCGAAGGCCCGGCTGAATGGTTTCCGGCCGCAGAGATTCTTCGCTCGTCATTCTGCGCCGCGTTCCCGTCGGCTCTTCCACCCATCGGAGGTTCTGATCGTCTTCGACTCTCCGGGAAAGGTACAAGCGACGCACCTTGCACGCGGACTTGTCTTTGGCGTACCAAACGAGGTAGTCGAATGTTTGCGGAACACTTGACACATATCCGCTGGGGCTTCCCGCTCCAGTTGTCTTCCGAAACACAATCTGTGGCATCGCGTTCGCCACGCCAAACACCTCGTCTAAAACATTCCGCACGCGATGCAAATTCTCATCACTAATCTGCACGAACACGCTGCCTGAATCGGTGAGCAGTTCGCGCGCCAACAAGAGCCGGTCGCGGAGGTACGTGAGGTAGCTGTGAATCCCCAGCTCCCACGTGTCGCGAAACGCCTTGAGTGTTTCGGGCTCTTGGGTGAGGTCGTCGTCTTTGCCGTCTTTCACGTCGCGGCGATTCACGAACGGCTGAAAGTTCGACCCATACCGAATACCGTAGGGTGGGTCGATGTAGATCATCTGCATCTTCCCGGCCATGCCCTCTTTTTCCAGCAGAGAATTCATGACCAGCAGAGAGTCGCCAGCGATAAGGCGGTTTTTCCAGCCGAGCGGTTTTGCGTGGTTGTAGAAATCGATGGCGTCGCGGAGGGGTGGGTTTTCCTCGCGGGCTTCGAACAGGGAAAGCTGGCGGGTGGTCGCGGGTTTTGGAGTCTCGGGCGTGCCGCTCACGACGCGGTCGCCGTTGGTGCGAACAGCTCCAATGATCGTCTTGGGGTCGATGCGTTCGTGGACGTGCAAGGAGACCGTCGGAATCTCAAAACTTGTGCGTTCGGCTTTGCCGGCCCAGACGAGTTGTGGGTCGAGGTGGGGGTCGTAGGCGTAGGTTCTTCGGGGTTCTTCGACGGGGTCGGTATCGGGCGTGACGAGGCCAACCGGAGGATTATTCACCCGCTGCTTGTCGGCGTGCGAATACGACTCGATCCGCTTTTTTGTTGATGACGCCCGGGCCGATGATGCTCTGCCCTCGGTCCGCTTGGAAACCTTTTTCTTCGCCACGTCGAATGTCTTTCCTGGCTCGTGCGCCGCCGTGCCCCTTCCGACCGGAGGAGGCACCGCGGCCGCACCCTTCGGAGCAGGAGAATACGCTGCCCTGGCTTCGGTTGGCCACTCAGTGGCTATCAGCGGGGCAGCACGTGGCGGCAAAGCGGGCAGGTTTTGGGCCTGGCTCCATCTTGTGACGGCATCAGGAGGGCCGAACACTTGGGGCAGGCTGACGGGAGGCCAGAGGCCAGGGGAGTGGGTGGTGCCTTGCGAACCTGTTTTCGAACCAGGCGACCAGCTTTCGGATCATGCCAGAGCAGGGCTACCACGCCCTCCTTGTCACGGATCTCGAATCCATGTCCGAGGTTAATCCGTGCAATGGTCTCCGGAACCTCGTCGCCAGAAATGCCTATCGTCGCAAGCTGGGAACCAAGATTGGCGGTGAGGCAACTCACGGAGACATCATTGCGGCCGTCACCGCTTTTGGTCAATTTCATGTGGAACCGTTCGGAGGGGCCGACGAAGACGGAGGCGTGCCCATCAAACTGCTTCCACTGCCTGGCCACGGAAGTGGCAAGTGCGGTCAGTTCGTCGTCACCAAGCTCGGCACCAAACCTCTGCCGCAGGCAGTCGGCTGCCCTCTGGCGGTACGTGACCGGCTCCTGCGAATCGGGAGGGGCCGGTGCGAGCACTTCAACGCCACACTTCCCTTGCTTGGGGTCCACCCAGAACCGCAAGGAGGCGCCGTCGAGGGTCTCCACCTCGGCGCTCTGTCCGCGGTTGAGTTGTTCGATGATGCCCGCCGCCGCGTCGGGGTCGATGTTGCGGCTCCGGATCTGTTCGCTGAGCCAATGCTTGGGGCCAGGCCCTGGCGTGACGTGCGGTCTGCCGAGCGGCGTGTAGCTGAGATTGAGGCGCACGCATTGGTGCCCACCGAACAGCACTGCCCGGCCGTTGTACGTAGCCCACTGCCGGACCAATGACGTGGCAAGATCTGCACCCTCGCTATCCGAGAGCCCGTTGGCTGCGACGATCTTCTCGACGAGTTTCTCGGCGAGTTGTCGCCGTGCTCGCGAATCGACTTTTTTTCTTTTCCCCATGGCTTTCACTCCCAGCGGTGCGCAGAGGCAGTCTACCGCGCCTGCTGCTCAGGAGAGCGCGTGCCCGCAGAGGGGGCAGCTTGCAGGCTTGCCTTCGCGTCTTGACGGCATCAGCAGCGCGGAGCACTTCGGGCAGGGCGTGGGAAGGGAGAGCGTCGTTGCCGAAAATCGAGTCGGCGTACGCCCTGTCGCCACAAAACGAAGTTGCTTTGGGTCGTACCATACGCGGAAGGGAGGGCTCTTGGCAGGTCGACACTCGACCGATTGGCCGCGATTGATCTGGGGAATGAGCCCCGGAATCTCGTCGGCCGAAAAGCCAAAACCGCTCAACTCCGTATCGAGCCTGGCCGAAGCCGATTTGAGGGTGAGGGTCGCCGGTCCGTCGCTCGGTGTCGTGAGCGCCACGCGAACTTCCTCGTGGGGGCCGACGAAGACAGACGCGTGACCATCGAACTTCCGCCATTGGGTCGCCACGGAGGCCGCCAGGGCGGTCAGTTCCTCGTCGCCAAGGTCGTCGCCAAACCGTACGAGGAGGTATCTCTTCGCGATCGCCGGGTAGCTGGTGTCACAATCCGCGGAATGAAGGCTTCTTTCGAGCAACTCGACTTCAGCCGACTCCTTCTGTGGATTCACCGACAGTCGCAGAAGTCTGCCGTCTTCACTCATGACCTCGGCACTCTGCCCACGATTCAGTTGCTCGACGATATCGGGCAGGCTGTCGGGGTCAATCTGGCGACCCCGCATCGTGCCCACGAGCCAATTCGAAGGGCCCGGCTTCGGAACAATGACCGGCCTTCCGAGGGGCGTTTGACTCAGTATGAGGAAGACGAATTGGACCCCGGCGAAAAAGACCGCATGGCCATCATAAGTAGCCCACTGTCGTACGAGTGACGTGACGATGTCGGCGCGGTCGCTGTCTGGCATGTCGTCATCATCGGTGATCTCGTCGACAAACTTTTCGGCCAGCTCGCGGAGCGTTTTGGAGTCGAATTTCATACTGTTTTCCGTCGGTCCTTCTCGAGCGATTTAAGAACACAGCCTACTGGTGCGCCAGCATATGGCCGCAGAGGGGGCAGGCTTCTGGTGCCGCACCATCCGGCGACTCTATGAGGAATGCCGAGCAATTCGGGCATGGGCCCACTGCCGGACCAATGACGTCACCAACTCCGCCTCTTCGCTGTCGGAAAGGTCGAACTGGTCGGCAAGATCCGCGACGATTTCTCCCGCGAGCTGCCGCAGCGTCTGGGAGTCAATCTTGGTTTGGTTTCGCATGGCTTTCTCGCAGCGGTGCGAGGTGCCAGCCTACCGCACATGCCGGTCGATGACGAGCGGGTCGGCGGCGCGAATGTCGCCGATGCGGAGCGAGGCGCGGCCTGCCAGCAGGTCGTCCACGAGGTCGCCCACCACTTCCTTCCGCCAGCCCGCGGCGAGGAGCGGTCGCCCGTCGGGGTCGCCGTAGCCGAGTTTCCAGGCGAGGAGATCTCGCATGTCGGACGATGTACCCACGAGCGCCGGCGCGAGTTGCATCTGCCGGCAGATGCCTGCGACAGCCGTGGCCAGGAACTGACCGAGCATGGCCAACTGCGCCGGTGGCGCACGGTGTTTCTCTCCGCCGGGGAGCTCGTCGTCGGGGCACTCGAGGCCTCGTTCGATCGCGGTGGCGAGCCCCTTCATGATGTACCGCAGGTCGGAGCGCTGCATGCCTCGCACGTCTCCGATCTGCCGCTCGTCGGCGTTCTTGCGCTTGCAGAGCTCGACAATCAGATCGTCTCGCAGCACCCGCTTGGGGGGCATGTCCCGCTCCGCGGCGACCGCGTCCCGCCAGTGCCAGAGCTCCCGGGCGATTGCCAGCTCGCGGCGCGAGAGGCCACTGAGGCCTGCGACGCGTCGCCAGCGCTTCCGCACAAACGACTCCTCGACATCGTTCTGCCATGTGGCCATCTCCTCCTGCATCCAGGCGGTGCGGCCGAGTGTCTCGAGCTTCCGTTCGAGTAACGCCCACAACTGCTCGAGGTGCCGCACGTCATCGACGGCATAAGCGAGCTGGGCGTCGGAGAGGGGGCGTTTCCGCCAGTCGGTTCGCGTTTCCCCCTTCGAGGCCTCGCCGCCGAGGAAGCGTCGCACGATGGCGGCGTAGCCGGCTGGATAGTCGTGATCGACGAGCCCCGCAGCCACTTGAACATCAAACAGATCGGCCGGCCTGTCGCCGATGGCGTGCAGGATGAAGCCCATCTCCTCGCGGCCGGCGTGCACAATCGTCTTGCGGCCGGGCTCGGTGAGGAGCCGCCAAAAGGGATCGATCTCGCGGACAGCCAGCGTGTCGACGACGGCCAGCACGCCCGGCGCCGCGACCTGCAGAAGGCAGAGTTGGCTGCGGTAGGTGTGCTCCGAGACAAACTCGGTATCAAACGCCACAAACGCCGCGTCGTTGAGCCGGTCTACGAGGTCCCGGAACCGCGAATCGGTCACGATGACCTCGAAGGGCCCGCGGGCGGTCGTGGCGTTCGAACTATTCACGCGAGTATTCACAGCCGGAAGCAGAGTCGCGGAGCGACAAAAAAACGTGCATGGAGGTCCGTGGCGGTCTCTCTTGACGTTTGAATACTTGATTCAAGGTTGAAGGCCAGAAAAAACCCGAAGCGGAGCGAAGGGATGCCATGGGTGAACCGTTCAAAGATCAATAAAAGAAGATCAAGGACATGGCGGCGAACACGGGAAGCAGGATGCAGACGCTATAGAGCACATACCCAAAAAAGCTTGGCATCTTGACCCCTGACTGCTCGGCGATCGCCTTGACCATGAAGTTTGGGCCGTTGCCAATGTAGGTCATGGCGCCGAGAAACACGGCTCCCAGGCTGATCGCGGCGAGCTGCCCCACCTCGACGCCGGCCATGGCGGCCTCGGCGGGTGGCAGCGCCTGAGCCGTCTTGAAGAACACAAGATACGTGGGGGCATTGTCGAGCACGCTTGAGAGTGCCCCGGTCACCCAGAAGAATCCCATCGGCGAGTTGATACCAAGCTCGGCCCCGCGTTCATTGAGCAGTGCCAGCGCCGGCTGCATGCAGATGAAGATGCCCACAAAGAGGGCCGCGACCTCGAGGATGGCCCCATAGGTGAACCCGTTCCGGCGGCGGACATCGGCCGATCCCAAGAGGAGGGAGAGGCCCACGAGCGACAAGAGCGTCGTTTCGCGGAGGTAGATCCAGGGATGCCAGGTGGTGCCGGGAATCGGCTTCGAAGGATCGAGGAGCGCCACCGCCGTGATGACGCCCGCCATGAGGAGCGCGTTGGGCCACAGGCCTGAAACGACGAGCCGCCGCGCGGTCGCCTGGTCACGAGCGGTGTCACGGCTCGACTCGCGCGGGTAGGCGACGAACGTGTCCCAAAGCCAATAAATGGTCAGCACGCTGACATTGACGAACAGCCACTGCGGCCAGAGCGAGAGCGTCCACAGGAAATCCACGCCCTGAAGATAGCCCAGGAACAACGGTGGATCACCGATCGGCAGGAGGCAGCCACCACAGTTGCAGACCAGAAAGATGAAGAACACGACGGTGTGCACAACGTGCCGCCGCTGGCGGTTCGTTTCGAGGAGGGGCCGGATGAGGAGCATCGCAGCGCCGGTCGTGCCGATGAGGCTCGCCGAGAGGGCACCGATCCCAATGAACGCCGCATTGACCGTGGGCGTGGCTTCGAGGTCGCCCTCGATCCGCACACCCCCGGTGATCGTGTAGAGCGAGAACAGGAGAATGATGAACGGAATGAATTCGGCCAGCATCGCATTGATGAGGACGGTGCCGACCGTGGGCCACGATGGTCCCGAGGGCGCCGCCGCCACGACGTCGTGTGCCGGAAAGTGAAGCTCGACGGCGTGGGAATGTAGGAGGAGGTAGTAGGCCAGCGTGCCGCAGGCAAGGAGCGAAGCGACGAGCAGCTTGCTCGAGTTGTGTTCCCACCAATGCGAGAGGCTGGGGATCAATGGGAACGCGGCAATCACTCCGAGCAGGACGGCGAAAGGCAGCACCATGAAGAGCGGCGGCGCCGGCCCGGCCTCGTGGTGATCGGCCTCGTGGCTGTCGTCATGCGGGGCGTCCTTGTCGTCGGCATGGGAATCGTGGCTGGCCGCTTGTGTCTGGACCAGCAAATCACGACCATGCTGGGGCAGGCCGGCTGCCAAGGCCGCGAGGTACGCAGCCACGGCCAGGCCGATGCCGCAGAGGGTACGAAACGACGCCGAGGCGCTGACACTGCCGGCCGCGTCGTGCTGTGAGGGAAGATCGTGCATGGCGTCCTAGCGGGAGGCGGAGGAAAGTGGTGGCGGGTGGCCGATGGCGGCCAGTCGCAATCGCAAAAATGTATGCCAGGCAAGCATTTGACGAAAGCGGAGGGGTGTAGGTGACGGTCGAGGCACTCGGGAGATCGCGAGAGGTCTGGCTCCGGGGCAACATCCGCCCGGGCCTCGTCACCGTCACGGTCGTGGCCGTGGTGGCTGCTGCGGCGATTGCGGCCGTGGTGATGGCCGGGCTGTCTGCGTGGGTGATTGGCGGGACCGCCATGGTCGCAGCGATTGCCGTGGCCAATGCCTTCGTGGCCGCATGGATTGTTGCCCAGCCACGGCTGGCCCGCGCCGGCTCGATGCTCGAAGTGCGGCTGGCGCCCGGGCTGGTTGAACGCGTGCCCCTCGACGTCGTGGAGTGCATCTTCCGAGGGTCTGATCCGATCCTGCGAGCCGGCGAACAGGCCGAGGCGGCACGCTTTCGCGTCGGTACGCTCGTCGTGCGACTTGCCGAACGAGCCACGACCTGGCGTCGTCGATTCACATTCAAGCCCTGGGGCACATGGGAGGATGGCCACGTGGTGATCGACGGCCGCTGGTGTGAGCCGCTGTCGCAAGACACCGTTCGCACCGTGGCGGCGCGGCTCTTCGAGGCCAAGCGCGATGTGGCTGCGGAGGGCGCGCGATGAGTCATCGCCGTCCGCCGCTCGTCCGCCAGAGGTGGAGTCAGGGGCTGCTCGTGAGCGTGCGGAATGCCGAGGAGGCAGGCATCGCTGCGGCGGCTGGGGCATCAATCGTGGATATCAAGGAGCCGCTGCACGGACCACTTGGGCGAGCGGGTGCGGCCATAACAGCCGACGCGATACTGGCCGTGGGAAGCAACGCCACCGTCACGCTCGCATGTGGGGAACTTGCCGACGCACCCGAGGCAATCCCGCGGCATGTCCTCGCTGTAATGGCGCGCCTGCCCGCCGGCGCCGCGTGGCCCACTGCAGTCAAGGCAGGCCCGGCTCGCCTGACAGTCGCTGAATGGCTGGTTTCGTTTCGTCGACTCGGCGACATGCTCCCCGAATCCGTGGAGCTCGTCGCGGTGGCGTATGCCGACTGGCGGGAGGCGTCGGCCCCGACTCCGGAGGCCATCCTCACAGCCGCCGCCGAGGCCGGTGCGAGGACGGTGCTGGTCGACACCTTTGATAAGTCTGGTCCAGGGCTGTTCGGAGTGGTTTCCCCCGATCAGGTGGCTGCGTGGGTAGCGCAGACGCGGGCCAGTGGCCTCGCTCTCGCAATAGCCGGCCAACTGAAGGCACCCGACGTGGTGCTGGCGTTTGCCCTGGGCGTCGATGTGGCCGGCGTGCGGTCGGCGGCCTGCGAGGGCGGACGCCTGGGGCGGATTGATCCGACCCGCGTTCAGGCCCTTGGTAGACTCGTGCCCTGCCGCCTGAACGCCGTGGCGCCCGCCCTAGAAGGAGAATCGATTTCGTGAAACCGCTCGAGGTGCGTGTGCCGCACGGACTGGAAAAGCCCGAGGTTCGCCGGCGGCTCGATGCGGCTGTCGAGCGGGCTCGCCGGGATTACGCCGACAAAGTCAGCAGCCTCGAGGCCCGCTGGGAGACGGAGGACCATCTCGTCGTCGATGTCGTCGTCTTGGGCATGGAGATTCACGGCGACATCGAGGTCGAACCAGCCCAGCTCGTGGTGCGGCTCGAACTGCCCGTCATGCTGACCATGTTCACGGGCCAAGTAAGGTCTGGGATCGAAGAACGGATCGGCGGCCTCCTCGGGACGTCGGCATGATCGCCGGGGGTCTGCCCTTCCTTCGCCGTCATGACCCGTACGATCCCACCTTTCGATATCGCGCCGATGGTTTGGGAGGACTGCTCCCAGCCCCGCTCGGCATGTGGGGTAGAATTGCCCGATAGTTGATGCGAAGGAGTTTTCCCAGACGAGCCATGTCGCACACCCAGCCCGCCACCCCCTCTCTCAGCCCCCTCCGCTTTCTTGCGGCCTGCGCGGTCGTGGCTGTCGCTGCATTCTGCATGCTGGATCCCGCCATCGCCCGACAGCCCGCGACTGCGGCCGAGGACGATCCGTTTGCCGATGAGCTCAATCCGTTTGGGCCAGGCACCGCTGCCCCGCGGCCAACGCCCACACCCACGCCTAACCCGACGCCGGGCGCTCCAGTGCCGCGGCCCACGCCTCAGCTCCCTGTTCCGTTTCCGGATGCGAGACTGCCCGAGGGCTTAACGCCGCGGCCGTCGGCGCGGCCCAGCGCCGATGACCGAGCCTCGATGGAGGCTTCCCCTGCCGAGCCGCTCCTCGCCGAAGCTGAGGCGCTCGACCGCGAGGGGAGATTGGAAGAAGCCCGTGCCAAACTTCGCCAGGCGATCGAGCTCGACCCGGAGCTCCCGATTACCTACCTCGCCCTCGGTGTGGTCTCGCGGCGGCTGGGAGACTTCGAGGGCTCGGTAGACGCCCTCTCGAAGGGCATCGCGCTGGACCCGCAAGACCCTGAGTTTTACCTCCGCCGTGGCATCGCCTGGTTTCATCTCGGGCTCTATGGAATTGCGATGGAGGATTTTGAAGAGGCCGCCGGCATCGCCTACGACGACCCGCGGCCCGAGCTCTGGCGCGGCCTGACGCTCATGGAGCTTGGCCGACCACTCGAAGCGATCAACGCCTACGCATCGTCGATCCGACGCGACCGCACGTACATGTTGGCCTACCTCAACCGAGGCCTCGCGTATCTCGTGGTCAATCAGCCGTCGAAGGCAGGGTTCGACTTCGATCAGGCGATCCGACACGATCCGCGGAACGTGGAAGCCTGGTTCAATCGCGGTGTCGCGCTCGCCCGCCAGTCGCGGTTTGCCGAGGCTGTCCATTCCTATGAGCAGGCCCTCGAACACGATCCGTCGCACGAGCCCTCGCGTCGCAATCTCGCCGCCGCCCGCCGCCAGTTGCGACGGTGATGCCGGTTTACGGCCGGCGGGTCATCCCTGCCCCCGGCGGCCTTGCCGAGCCTCCGCTCGGCGGTCGCCCATCTGACTTTACGGCCGGCGGTCCATCCCTGGCCCCGGCGGCCTTGCCGAGCCTCCGCTCGGCGGTCGCCCATCTGACTTTACGGCCGGCGGTCCATCCCTGGCCCCGGCGGCCTTACCGAGCCTCCGCTCGGCGGTCGCCCATCCTGGCTCCCGTATGTCGGCTGCGTGGCGCGGGTCGAAGGTGTCAGCGGGGGTCGATGTAGTCGTCGCCCACGGGTTGGCCTGGTTCGGCGACGATCTTTAGATCAGCGAGCTCAGGCAGTTCGATCTTCGGTCGATTGAGCAGGATTTCGAGCGCCTGCGGCGAGACGTGCTCGAGGCTCCGCAGCGCGAGCGTGCCTCGCGTCCGCACGAGAATGCGGGCCACATCGGCTGCCGCTGGACCGGTAAGCGATGTCACGTGTGCGAGCGAAACATCTTCGAAATGCTTCACCATCAGTTCGGCTACGACTGGCGAGTTGAGCTGTGACACATGGAGCAAGGAGTTGAAAGCGATCGGATCCGTCCGGGCAAGCAGGGCGGCGGCAGCTTCAGGGGCGATGTCGGAGACCCCCGTGAGGACGAGCGAGTCAGGCGTTCCTGCAAGAGCCTTGCCAATTTCGGCGGAAAGAGAAGTCATGCCTGGGAGCCAGAGGCCTCCCCTGTGCTGTGCCAATGCGATTGCCACTTCGGGAGCCATCTCATGGAGCGAATCGAGCGAGAGGTCGCCGCGGTGCGTCGCCAAGGCCAGGGCTGCTTCCGTCGTGAGGGTCGTGATGCCGGGGAGCAACAGGTGTCCTCGGAAGGCCGCAAGCTCGGTGGCCACCTCGGGCGAGATGGTCGTCACGCCCTCCAGCTGAAGCTGGTCGCGGGCATGGGTGGCCAACGCCGCGGCGCTGGCCGCATCGATTGAATGCACCGCGGGGAGGTGGATGTTTGCGATGCGTGGCGCGAGAACCTTCGCACTCTCTGGCGTGAGCCGCTCCATGGCCGTGAGATAAACCTCTCCTTCGAAGGTGGCGAGCGCCTGGGCGGCCTCGGCGGTGAGCGTGGACATGCTCCCGAGGATGAGTGCGCCCTCGTGTGTGGCGAGCGCCTCGAGCACGTCGTGCGGCAGCGGAGCCATATGGGGCAACACGATCGTGCCCTTCTGCCGCGCGAGGCTCCTGGCCGCTGCTTCGGAGAATGACTCGGGGCCGCTCAACACGAGCTGCGCTTCGTGTGTGGCGAGGATTTCCGCCGCCTCCGGGGTGAGCCTGCCCGCTCCGCCGAGCGAGAGCCAGTAATAGCCAGCCCCAACGAGCTGCTTCGCCACCTCCGGCGTGACCTCTTCGATCGCGGGAAGGGCGAGCTCGCCCCCGTCATTGCCGCGGAACGCCTTGGCGACCTCGGGCGACAGCTTTCGCAGGCTGGGCAGAAAGACATGGTCCTGTTTGGCCAGCCGCTGCGCGAGGGGCACTGAATCGAGCGCCACGAGATCTGGCAGCAGGAGGCCGCGCTCCGCTTCCAGCTTTGCCAGGGCCTCAGCCACGTCGGCCGGCAGCGTCGTCAGGCCACCCAGGATCAGCGCCACGCCCCGGTACTTGGCAAGCGCTCGCGCGGTCTCCACCGAAAGCTGCCGGAGGTGGGGGAAGGCGAGCATCGCCTCGCACTTCGCAAGTTTCTCGGCGGCTTCGGGATCAATCTCGGAGATGCCCGGAAACTCGATTGCCGCGCCCCAAAGTCCCTCACCAAACAGCCGACAGGCGGCCGCGGCCTGCAGCGAGAGCTTGCTCACGCCGGGGAGTGTCACGACGCCATCGTAGTCTGCGAGCATTCGCATGGTTGCGGCGTCGACCTCAAACACATCTGGAAGCAGGAGAAACTCGCTGAAGTGCTGACGCAGCGGCATCCATCGCGGATCGCGGGTGAAGAAGAGAAAGGCATCCATGCTGGCCACCATGCTCGGGAGATTGGCCTGGGCCACCGCGTGGTGGAGCGCGATGATCGTCTCTTCGGAGACACCGGCATCGGCCAGGGTCCTGTCGATGGCGTCGAGGTCATCGTCGTGGACTGAAGGCTTGGCGAGCTGCTGCTCGATGCGTTCCCGAATGGCAGCCAAGCGGGCCGGCTCCGCAGCGTCTGCGTGCTGGCTCGTGACCGTGGTGGCGAGCACGGCGAGGACCGCGACGGCCAGCAGCCCTGGAGCGACATGCTGGGGTGACAATGGGAGTGAGATCATGTGTGTTTTCAGTCTCGTGGCGCGGCGGTAGCAGACACACGAAGCGTTCGCCCTTCGAGCTTCCATGCGAGGCCGAGCGGGTGGAGGATGGCATTCAGGAGCTCGTTTCGTGAGACCTTGACGACACGAGCCCGCACGATCTCCCCGGGGGCGATACCATGGGCCGCGAGCGATGCCCCATCCAGGTCGAGCTCAAGGTCGAGCTGGCGGGTGATGGCCGCGAGCGCCTGATCGAGCGGGGCCTCGAGGTTGAGCGTGAATTCGTCGCGGACCTTCACGGTGCGGCCGGGCGGCACGGGCCTCGGCTTCGCCGCAACTTGTGTGGCCGCCCGCGCGGCAGGCAGAATCTCGGCATCGATCGCGACGATTCGACCGGCAGGTTTTCCAGCGGATCCGTTCCACAAAACCCTTCGGTCAAAGTGAGCCAGGACGCTATCGAGTCGCTCGGCCACTGAGAGTCGCGGCAGGTCCGCCGCGGGAAAATGGTCGTGAGGAATCGTGTCGATGGCTTCCAACTCAATGCCGGCGGCGTCTGCCAGGCCGGCCACGATGTCACGGGGGCGGGCGGCTGTGGGCCAGACCGATGGCTCTGCGGCCGTCAGCCGCCGACGCATGTCTGGCGGGGTCTTGGCAACGCGGAGACGGCGATCCGCGTCGGCGCGGACGGTCTTCCCTGCTATTGAGGCAGGGACGATCCGAATCGTAGACTCGAGCTCATCGACGGCGGCACCGGCATCCGCGGCCACCCTCGCGAGGACCTCGCGGAGCGGCTCCCCTCGCGCGGTGAGCGTGACAGGCAGGGTGGGATCGATCCGCCGATCGAGAAACACAGGTCGTCCAGCGATCGCGGTGGCTCGCGCGACCCATGTCCGAAGGGGCACACGCGTCCACGAGGCATGGACTGCGGCATCGAGTCCAGCCGCGCTCTGTTCCGTCTCCGATCCGACGGCAGCCCATGCAGCCAGGAGCGCACACGCGATGGAGGCGGCCAGTCGCATCAGGAGGGCTCCTCAGGCCAGGGGTTCATGGGGTTCATGTTCTCGAGAATACCGCGCCACCTACCGAGGCACGGCCCATCCTTTACTGCGACCGACGGCATCTGCCCATGTCGCCAGGAGTCGCTGCCGCACCGCCGGGGCCATCGCTGGCTCAAATGTTCGCTCAATCCGTCGGGCAGCGGCCACCGCCGCGGTGTCGGGGTAAAAACCCGTTGCGAGACCGGCGAGGAGCGCGGCTCCCAGGGCCGTCGTTTCGCGTACGGCCGGTCGCTCGACGAGAATGCCGAGCACGTCGGCCTGGATTTGCATGAGGAGATCGTTTGCGGTCGCGCCGCCGTCCACGCGGAGGCGTCGCAGCGGCACGCCCGCATCGGCCTCCATGCTGGTGACGACTTCAGCCACAGAAAGCGCGATCGCTTCGAGCGCTGCCCGGGCCACATGGCCGCGGTGGGTCGCGCGGGAGAGCCCGATGATGACGCCCCGCGCGGTCGGGTCCCAGTGAGGGCCGCCGAGGCCCGTGAGCGCTGGCACGATCATGACGCCTCCGCTCGATTCCACGGTGCGGGCCAGTGGCTCGATGTCGGCGGCCTGATCAATGAGGCCGAGCCCATCCCGAAGCCAGCCCACGAGCGCCCCTGCCACGAACACGGAGCCTTCGAGGCAGTAGCGGGCCGCTGGCTCGAGCCCCCGCGAAGCGACCGAGCAGACCGGCGTTGTCAGGAGGCCGCGGGTGCTCCTGATCATTGCGTCGCCCGTGGCAAAAACAAGAAATGCACCGGTGCCGTAGGTGGTCTTCGCGTCACCGGGTTCTTCGACTCCCTGGCCGAAGGCGGCGGCCTCCTGGTCGCCGGCGCATCCGGTGATGGGGATTGCTGCGCCCAGGAGATCGGGATCGATCGTTCCGAAGTGGCCGCTCGATGGCCGGACTTCGGGCAGGATCGCTCTCGGCACCCCGACGATGCTGCAGAGTTCGTCAGACCATGCCCGCTCGGCGATGTCAAAGAGGAGCGTTCGGCTCGCGTTGGTCACATCGGTGGCATGCACCCGGCCGCCAGTGAGTCGCCACATGAGAAAACTGTCGACCGTGCCGAACAGGATCTCGCCTCGCAGGCAGCGGTCACGAAGGCCCGGAATCGTTTCGAGCAGGAAGACAATCTTGGTGGCCGAGAAGTACGGATCGAGGACGAGGCCCGTGCGGCGGCGAATCTCGGGCCCGTGCCCAGCGGCCTCGAGCCGGCGGCAGATGGGAGCCGAGACGCGGCTTTGCCACACGATGGCGGGCGCGACGGGTCGACCGGTGGCCCGCTCCCACAGGATCGTCGTCTCACGCTGGTTTGTGATACCAATCGAATCCACGTCGGCGGCTGTGATGCCAGCCTTTGCGAGCACGTCGCGGCCGCACCCGAGCTGGCTCTGCCAGATGTCCTCGGGATCGTGCTCGACAACGCCCAGGTCTTCGCCGTCGGGGCCAGACGACTCACGTGCGTGCTGTGGGAACTCTCGCTGGGCGGTCGCGATGGGCAGGCCGGCGCGATCAAACAGGATCGCACGGCTCGACGTGGTGCCCTGATCGAGCGCGAGGACACACGACCCGCGCGACTTCTCGTGAATCGTCAAGCGAATCCCTCCCACGCCGTCGCGCATAAGCGACGCTGACGACCAGCATAGGCCAATTCCATTTCTGCGGAAAAAGCCGTCGTCGGTGGTTCTGCATGTCACCCGTCTCCGCGGCTCGGGGTTGCCCGTGCCACGAGAGCCGGACGTTCGCTGCGGCCCTCCAGGCCTCCGCTCACTCGTAGTGGGCTACGCTTCGCCATCCTGGCTGCGCTTGCCAACAACGCCGGCTCCCTGGCACGGGCAACCCCTCGCGGATGCGTTGCGTAGGCCGGTCGCGCCGTGAAGGGGCTCTCTCACCGCTGGCGCGAGGCCCGGAGGGCCGGTTGCCTGCCCGGCGGAGGCCGGGCAAGGATTCGCGGGCCATGGATGGCCTATTTGGTACAGATCGACTTCGGCAATCCGTACGAGGCCCGGAGGGCCGGTTGCCTGCCCGGCGGAGGCCGGGCAAGGATTCGCGGGCCATGGATGGCCGCGAATCCTTACAGTCAGAACCGTCGCGCTGCGTCGGAGGGGGCGAGTCCCTCGGCGATTTGGACGCGGGTCGTGTAGCGATTGGGATCGGCCGAAAAGGCGGCGCGAGTTTCAGGTGAAGCGAAGAGGTACATCCGGGACTGATACGTTATCCCGAAGTTACGACGCCCGGCTTCCGAACGGCCCGACTCAAACGCGAGCACGGGGTCATCGCCCGACAGGGCAGGAGCGTAGCGATCTGGATCGGCCATGAAGGTCCGCTGCTGCTCGGGGCCGGCGAAGAGATAGGTGCGGCCGCGATGACGGACACCCCACTGGGCACGGCCTTCGACCCAGGCGGTGCGCTCTGCAATGGTCACGGGGCAGTAGCCCTCGAGACCGAGCGGCATCGAACCGTGTGGATCAGCAACGGGGGCCTGGGCAGCAGCAGCGGGCGGAATGCCCCCAGCGCTGGCAGCCAGAGCGCTTGGGCGTTGCGGCTGGGCGGGCGGCATCTTCGGCGGAGGCGCAACAGATGACTTGGCAGTCCACTTGGAGAACACGGACATCGGCTTCTGGATGGCAGCCATGAAGCCAGATGATTCCGGCTTCTTGGCCGCTCCTTCGTCGGATGCCGTGGCAGATGCCTCGGGCTCAGCGTCAGCCGCTGGCATGCCTTGCGTTGCGGTGCCCGGCGCAAGCCAGGGATTCGAATTGGTCGGGGCGGGCTCGATCGCGGGAGCGGCAGCGGCAGGCTGGAATTGGGAATAGCTGGATGCCGCAGGTTGCTGCGATGGCCATGCGGCTGGCGGTGGCGTTCGGGCGAGGGCCGGCTCCCCGTATGACGCTGTAGCAGTCGCTGGGACCGGCGCGGTCACCGGGGCTGCCATGGGCCGAGCGGCAGGTGTGTGCTGAGGTGGGTACGCGGGCGTCGCAGCGATTGCGGGAAACCGTGACGGATCGCGGAGGGGCGCCGACTTGCTGTCGGCAAAGCTCGAGAGTTGACGGACCTTGTCGGCAACGCTCGTGTCTTCGACCTTGGAATCAGCCTCGAATCCGCCCCCAAAAGGCGCAAATCCGACAGCGGTTGCCTGCTGAGCCTCCTCGCGAGGGGCGTCGCCCGCTGCCGCAACTTGGGCGGCACGAGCCGTTGCGGCTACGAATTCGGCGGGGGTCGCGGGGCAGTCGAACCGGGAGATAGCCTCGCCCGTGGCGTCGAGCACGGCGACACTTGGCACCCGCTGGATATCGAATGCGCGAACGGTATCCGGTTGCGCATCGACATCGACGCGGACCGGCTCGAAGCATGCTGCGATGACCGCTTCGACCTCAGCATTCGAGAATACTTCTGGGCCTGGTTTGTCATCCCACGTTGCGACAAACAACGCGAACACAGGCTTGCTGCTTGATGCCGAAGCCGCACGCGCCGCAGCAAGGTCGCTGTGCCATGAAATCTCCGCTACGGCCAGCGATGGGATGGCTGCCAGTGCCGCGGCGCACACAAGCCGTGGCAGGAAGCGGGCCGCGCTCCCAAAGCCGCCTGCGGCCGATGTGGGGTCCGTGCAATCGATTCGAATACGTGCGAGGAACATGACTGCGACCTCGATGTCCAAAGAGCGTCCGCCCGGCTGGGAGCCCTACCTTGTCCGGTGTATCGGTTGGACCGGTCGGAGGAATTGCGACGAAAATGCAGGAGGCCTTGAATTCCTCATTTTCAGGGCTAAATCACCAGAATCTGCCGTGCGTTGTGGTTGCGTAGCTCCCCCCGCTTGACAGTGCATGGTGGTCGGCCGATACTCTCCTGCGTCGTTCCGACTTTCGGGGGCGCAGGCTTTTTCAGCCTCTCCCCGCTTCGAGGAAAGGGCTTGGTTTCCGTCTCGGATGGTATTGGGACGGGTTCCGGTTGGAGATGCACCGGAAGACGGCTTGGCTGCCGTCCTCGTTTCGGAGCGTTTCGCCGCGGTCCCGCTTCCTGTTGACCGTCAGGTTGACGGTTTCGTTTGAAAGGGTTTCCGCGAGGCGGCGAGGTGCCGCCCTGAGAGGCCCGGGACCATTGGAATCCCGCGAGGGTCCATGTCCTACCGGCTCTGGCCTGCGGGTCAGATGTCGGGGGTCCTGGGAAAGCGTGTCCACGTTCGGTGCCCCGCTCGATGGCGGGTTTTGACGGTTGGCCAGGGATGCCAGCCCGTGTGCCTTCAGTGCCTTGATTCCAGGAGGGTTCGGAGTTTTCCATGTCGAAACGCAGGCGATCGCGGGGACGGGCGGGTGGTTACGGCGGGCCCGGTTTTAGTGGCCCACCAGGCCAGCCTGGCGTTCAAGGGCAGGGAGGATACGGCCGACGTCGTGGTCGGTATCACCGCGGCGGTGGCGGCGGCCCTCAGCCGTCTGGTGCCGGCGCGGTGGGCATGGACAGCGACGGCATGCGGCCCCCGGAGCTCGAGCCTGAAGTCACAGAGAATGGAGAACCGATCCCCCTCGAGCCGGGCGTGGGTGTGCTTGAAATGCATCCCAACGGATATGGCTTTCTGCGGAGTGCCGACAACAACTACACCCGCGAGCGGACTGATCCGTTCGTGCCGGCGCAATTGATCGAGCGCTACCGCCTGCGGGAAGGCGTATTTTTGAAGGCGCTTGTGCAGCCTGGTCGCCGGCAGCAGGGGCCGCGAGTGCGCGAGATCGAGGAAGTCGAGGGCATGCCCCCCGATGACTACGTGAACGTGAAGTCATTTGACCAGCTCACGCCGATCAATCCCGAATCCTGGCTTCGTCTGGAGACGGGGCAGCAGCCGATCACGACCCGCGTGATGGATCTGCTGACGCCGCTCGGGAAGGGGCAGCGGGCCCTCATCGTGGCCCCGCCACGGACCGGCAAGACGATCCTCCTTCAGCAGGTCTCGCAGGCCATCGCGCAGAATCACCCCGAGTTGTCGCTCATGATGCTCCTTGTGGACGAGCGTCCCGAAGAAGTCACGGACATGAAGCGAAGCGTCAAGGGGGATGTGCTGGCAAGTTCGCTCGACTGCGATGTCGAGAGCCACGTGCGTCTGTCTCAGCTTGTGATCGAGCGGTGCAAGCGCATGACCGAAACCGGCAAAGACGTGTTCTTGCTCATGGACTCGATCACCCGCATGGCACGGGCGTTCAATAAATGGGTGGGCAACACGGGCCGCACCATGTCGGGCGGCGTCGACATCAAGGCGCTCGACATTCCGAAAAAGCTCTTCGCCACGGCTCGCGTGTTCGAGGAGGGGGGCTCGCTGACGATCGTCGCCACGGCGCTGATCGACACCGGGAGCCGAATGGACGAGTTGATTTTTCAGGAGTTCAAGGGCACGGGCAACATGGAGCTCGTGCTCGACCGCAAGCTAGCCGATCGCCGAGTCTGGCCCTCGATCGATATTTCGCAGTCGGGCACGCGGCGCGAGGAGAAGCTCCTCGATCCCAACACGCTCCATGCGGTTAACATGCTCCGTCGCACGCTCTCGAGCATGCACCATGTCGATGCCATGGAGCAGCTCACCAAGCAGCTGGCGAAGTTCAAGAGTAACAGCGAGTTCATTACCCTCATCGCGAGCTCGAGAGAAGACTGACCCCACACGGGCTGGGCTCTGCCAGACCCCGCCTGCCCCCAGCCGGCAGGGACTCGGTCTTCCGTGCCTTCTCAGGGATCGTGCGTGTCGCCCTGTTCGCTGACCGTGCGGGCCTCGAGGCGACCGAGCCAGTAGGCATACTGCGGATCGCCGCATCGGAATGAGAAGACGGCGTCGGGCAGACGAGACTCGGCTGGACCTTCCGACTGGACTCGCACCACGAGAGCTCCATCGGATCGCTTCTCGATCGAGAGGCGATCGTCGGGGATACGCACCGGTTCGGCGCTGCTGCTCATCGAGATTCCTACCGCGAGGGCCGCCGCAGGGCGACTGGCCCAACCGGCAACCCCGGAAAGAAGTATGCCACGTTCGACTACCCGTTGCCAGCGGAGCCACTCGGTCAGTGGCGCGTGGTGGCGACCGTCCTCGGACGGCGTCCGCAGAGCATTGCTTTGACACGCCTTTGAATGCACCGGTATCATCCTATCTTTCACGCCCCGTACGCTCTCACGATGAGATCGAGGGGAAGAAGGAGCCCGACATGACGCCCTTCGCGTCGGTTGCCGACGATTTTTACGTCAATATGAACCTCGCGACGGAGATGGATCTCCCTTCGCAGAGGGAGACGGTCCTGCAGTACTTCGAGCAGTTGCAGCGTCGGTATCCGACGATGCGGAAGTTTTACTGCCGTGACAAGCGGGACTATGTTCTCGAGGAAGACAAGGATCAGGGGCGGTACCGGTGGGCCGCTGTCGAGTCCCGCAGGCTCTGTTCAGGGCAGGTCAATCCGTCATCGATCGACGAGGCCGTGGCCCAGCATCGGCTCGTGCTCGACTTAGCGCCGGCCTTCCTCTCGGTGAGCCCGCTCGACTGCGAGGCATTCGACGTGCTCTTCGGCTTTGACTTCGCCTACCGCGGCAACCACAACGCCCTGTTGGCCGAGGCCCTTGGCGTGGGGTCATCGTTCGAACGCTTTGCCGACATTCCCGGCGCGCGTGTCATCAACTGCGAGCCTTCCCTCACACTGGCGATGGATGAGGAATGCCGAACGCAGGTGCGAATCGGTACCGAAAGTCGCACCAACGCGTTTCAGGTTCGCACGGGTGAGTTTGCTGAGGACCAGTTGAGTGTGTATGTGACAGCCCGGCAGTATGGCAGCCTCGATTCCGATACGACCTATGTAGAGTGTCTCGAGCGGCTGACGGTGCTGGCCCGCGAGGTCGTGGAGAACTGTGTGGTCGATCAGATCCTCCGCCCCTTGGCTCGCACGATCGCCCTCAAGTAGCCCTCGAGCACATCCAGCTTTGGTGGATCGCCGCGCACCGCCATAAAAGCCCCCGGCGGGAGCCTGGGGACTGGCTTCACGCGGCGCGGGCCTTCCATGGCCCCGCTTCGCTTGCCGGGCCTCCGCCCGGAAGGTAACCGGCCTTCCAGGCCTCGCGCTTTCCTCTCCCAATACAGTCCCCCCGGCGCGAGCCGGGGGGACTGCGGGTAACGCGCCGTCCCGTTTGCCATCGCAACCGAGCTCGCCCAACAGCCTGCCGTCTCCTCGCTGGCGCGAGGGGCTTCTCTGCTCAGGCGCCACATGGAACCCAGATGCAATCCAGGCGACGACCGGTTCTAAGACAGGCTCCTACCGGCTGCGGTCACTCCGGACAGACTTGTTGCGGGCGGCGAGGTTGCCTGCAATGACAAT
Source organism: Planctomycetota bacterium (assembly GCA_031403195.1). Taxonomy (GTDB): domain Bacteria; phylum Planctomycetota; class Planctomycetia; order Pirellulales; family UBA1268; genus QWPN01. The sequence goes on from JANNSZ010000074.1 coordinate 42,723, forward strand.
GCCGATGGCTTCTACCCAGCTTGGTACATCGAGCACAGTGCCGAGGCCGCTCTCCTCGAGGACATCATCGGCGTCGTCGCGCCGCGGACGCGGCCCACTTTCCCGGACGGCCTCTTCCACACCGAGAAATTCGAGGCCCTCGTCGTCTTCGTCGTACCGGCCCGAAACCGGGGAAAAATCGGCCCGGGGACCGCGGTCACGCGTGGGACGCGATTCGCTGGAGTCACGCCGGCGTTCGCGGCGTCCGCCGCTGGGCGAGTCCCGTCTGGATGGTGGCGATTCTGCCGCGGAGCCGCTTCGCTCTGCCGTGGAGCCACTCCGCGTCTCGCGGGTGCGCCGTCGTCGCCGCCTGGGGCGGTCCTCACCCGCGGCCGCAGGCCGATCCCCGCGTGCATCCGAGTTGCCTGGCCGACCGCTCGGCCGACTGCCATAGCTGACGGGCAACGGCTCGTCATCCCTAACTTCACGGCTGCTTTCGCCATCCCGCTCGGTGACGGGCGGGCGATCCACCGTCTCGTCGCTGCGACCGCGACCTCCCCGACGGCCACGTCGTCGTCGCCGTCTTGGCCGGTCGTCGCCCGGTCCGTCGCCTTCGGCTGAGGGCCGCCGCTCAGGTTCGCCCTCCGCGGCAAGCGGCTCGCTACGATCAGCATCATCATCGCCTTCGTTGTCGCGGCGAGGCAACTCAGCATCCTCCGCTCGCCGTCTCGCGGGAGCCGGTGCGTCGTCGGAACGCGGACGGCGTTCACGGTCGACGCCCGCCGCGGCATCGCCCTGCTCTCGATGGTCGTCTGGACGGTCGCCACTGCGTCGTCGGCCTCGTCCGCCGCGTCGGCCGCGCCTTCGCCGCCCACGATCTTCGTCATCGGCGCGCGGGCCTCCTGCGGCATCATCCTGCGCGGCAGGCCGCGTAGGGGGCAACTCATCGTGGTCGACGGTCCTCCGCTCGCGGCTCGGAGGAACTTGTGCCTCGGACTCTGGGCGGCGTGGGGGCCTGGCTGCCCGGGGCGGCACCGGCGCCGGTCGAGCTTCCCGGCCTTCGATCCCAAGATCGGCAGCAATGCCATCCCAGCTACTGCCTGCGGGCGGCTGGGACTGCGGCTTGGGGGGAGGCGATTCGCGGCGCGGTGGCGGCGACGGTGGTGGTGTTGGACGACTCGGGGGAGTGGCGTCGTGCGCTGGCTTGGCGCCGAGTGATTCGGCGAGAGAGTCCCAAGGGTCGTGGCCTGCGTTGTCCGGCATGGGGGCTTTCAATACAGTGAGTGGAGGCGGCCACCTCAAGCGGCCGAAGGCCCTCAGAATACACCACGGGCCCCTTGCTGCGGGAGCCCGGAGGTGCGACCGCCGGGCGGGAGGCCCGGCTCGGCCGCCGCACCGCGGTGGCCTTGGGAGCCTGGAGATCCGAGGGAGGGGTACCGATCGGCGTCAGGCCAGCAGGAAGCTGGCCATTGTGAGGCGAGGGGCACCTTGGCTGCCCCTCCGCCGAGCCAAGGCTTCGCGGGCCATGGATGGCCGCGAAGCCGTAAAGCTAGAGCGGGCGGGGCCGCCCCCCGTGCCCCGCCGCTCTAGCCGAAACGGATCAGGCCTACAGCCCCTCGATTGCTCGGATCAGGCTGCCGTTGTCGGCCACTTCGAAGAGGGGTCGGTAGGGGCTTGCGAGGCCGCGGCGGGCGCGGTTGGCTGGGTACCACACCAGGTTGAGCCCGAGATTCCATGCAGCCGGCGAGAACGAGCTCTGATCTCCGGGAGGTCCCACCGTGACCACGTGATTGCGATTCGGGACCAGATAGGTAAACGTTCCCTCGACCGCCAGGGATGGGTGCAACGGGGCCCGCACGAGCGCGCCGACGATGCCGTCCTGGTCGTCTGTGCCACCGCCCCACACCTTGAACTCGTTCGCATCGCCAAACTGCACACGGTAAAAGCCGGTGTAGAGTGATTGCGTGCTGGCCACGGCCGGGTCGGACGTCTGGTGACCGAAGATGCCGAAATCGTCGGCGATGTTCGAAGCACCCCAGAAGCCGAACTCGTGGTAGCCCCACACATAGCTGAGTTCGCAACGGAGCTGGCCGAGGTCTGTGTCCTCAAACCAGCTGTCTTGGAGATGGTCATAGACGATACCGCCTTGGAGGCCGCGGCCCTCGAAGGCCCGCGTGAAGAAGCCCGTGGTGATGAACTGTTGGTCACGAGCGTTCTTGCTGATCGTCGTGCCACCGATTTCGAGCGTGGCGGGCTGGAAGTTGGTCTGCGTGCCTCGCACGCCCAGCTGCCAGCCGACACCGACGGCGTTCCAGAACGGCATGGCCCAGTTGAGGTACTCGTTCGCCCCGTAGTTGCCGTTGATGCCGAGGTCGGTGGCGTTTGTGAAGGATGTGACACCGGCACTGGCAGTGAAGTCGCGGTACCATCTCCAGCCGTAGTACGGGCGGCCAAACTGTCGCAGCCACCGGCAGATGCGGCCGTCGTGCTGGCAGAAGCCCAATTCGTTCTCCTCGTCGTCGCAGGCATAGGGGTCGTCATAGAAGCTCTCGACGTGGAGCTCCGATGGGTAGTCGCCCATGAGAAGGCCATCCCCTGCGCCCTCCATGCCGCCGCCGTAGTAGCCATCGGGCCCTTCGTTCATGAATTCGACGGATCCGCTACTCCCTGGCAGTTCGATGCCAGGACCGATCGATTCCACCTCCGACGGCTCGCCCGGAATCTCCTCAGCGGGCGTCGGCAGGCGATCGCGTGGCACATCAACACCTGAAGGCGTCATGGCTTCTGGGGTCGCTGCCTGAGGCTGCTTCATGACTGAAGGAATCCCGTCGACATTCATGGCGAGCCGCTCGGGTCGCTGCCCGGCCGCAGACCTAGGCTGCGAATAGCGCGGTGCCAGGCCGCCACTCAGGCGAGCGGCATCCTGACGATCACGTGGCGTTGCGGCCACCCGCGGCTGATTGGAAGGCGGCGGGGGCGTCCGCATCACCCGCATGCCAAGGAGGGCGTCGGGCTTGGCGGGATCATAAATTCGGTTCGCCAAGCCGCTGACATCAGGCTGGGCCATGACAGGCCGCTGAGGACGTGCCGTGGCGGCCGGCATGGTTCGGCGCACGGGGGCGGCGTTGACCACAGGCACCCGATCGGGCAGGGCGACGCTTGCAGGCGCGCCGCTGGTCGAGTTCGACACGCGGCTGGCTGGGGCATCGTCGACGACGGGCGCGAGGGCGTTTGGATCAACGTCGGTCCGCGGCGTGCTTGCCCGGTGGGGCGTCCACTTGAGCGAGTCACTTTCGTCCGCCTTGACCGCGTGGCCTGCAAACTGCAACCCAGCCACGAGGGCCGAGATCGCCATGAGTCGCGTGCGGGACGAGCCGTTTCCACCGTTCATAAACGTCACCTCCGAGCGTCCTGCCCCGACGGTGCCACAAGGCGACGTCAGAGTCTGCTCAATCGGTAACGCTATCGGCACCGGAACGACCGAAACTTCCGCTAAATTCCCCGCGATCGGAAGTGCTTTCCTAGAGTGCGCGGTCAGCGACCGCGACTGGAAGTCTCGAGAGCCTGGGCGAAATCGGCAATGAGGTCGTCGGTGTCCTCGATGCCGCACGCGAGGCGGATCATATTGTCGGGAATGCCAAAGCCTGCTCGCTCGGCAGGAGAGTAGTTCCAATAGCTCATCACGAGTGGCTGCTCGATGAGGGACTCGACGCCGCCCAGGCTCGGACCGATTCGCGGGATCCGCACGGCGTCGACCACGTCAGCGGTTTCACGCCAATCGGCCGACCCTCCCGCAGCATTCCGCACCAGAAACGTCACCAGTCCACCGCAGCCGCGCATCGTGCGGGCGGCAATATCGTGATAGGGATGGCTCGCGAGGCCTGGGTACAAGACCCGCTCGACTCTCGGATGATCCTCGAGGAATCGGGCCACCGCGAGACCGTTGGCGTTGTGCCGCTCCATCCGGAGGGCGAGCGTCTTGAGGCCGCGCTCGAGGAGGTACGCGTTGTGGGGGGAACTGATGCCCCCCATGATGCCTCGCAGTGTGCGGACCGGCTCCAGGAGGTCGGCGCGGCCCATGACGGCCCCGGCGAGGAGGTCATTGTGGCCCCCGAGATACTTCGTGGCCGAATGCAGCACGAAGTCGACGCCGGCCGCCAAAGGCTGGAGGTTGTAGGGCGTGCAGAGCGTGGCATCGATCAGGGTGAATACGCCGCGACGGCGGCCGATCGATGCGAACCGCTCGACATCGACCACGCTCAGGTGGGGATTGGTCGGTGACTCACTGATGAGAAACTTTGTCTTGGGGCCGATGGCGGCCTCCATCGCGGCGTAGTCGCCCGTGGCGGCCTCGTGGCAGACGACACCGAACCGCGTGAGGTGCTTTCGGCAGAACTCACGGCTCCGGTGGTAGCACTCGTCGAAGAAAATGACTTCATCGCCGGCACTCACATGGGCCATGAGCAAACCGACGAACGCTGCCATGCCACTCGCGAAGAGCACTCCCTCCTCACCTCCTTCGAGCGCTGCAAGCTTCCGCTCGACGACCCGCTCCCCGGGATTGCCGTAGCGGCCGTACTCCTCACGGGTTCCTCCGGAGGGATCCTTCTCCTCGAGGAAATCCACGATCGTCTGCGTGTTGGCGAAGGTGTAGGTGCTCGCCGCGAAGATCGGGTCGGTGATGGCGAAGCCCGGTTTGACCCTCGCCTCACCGGCATGCACAGCCGTGGTGGACGGGCCGCTGGCAGTCCCGCCACTCGCATCCGCCGAGGGGCCGTGCCCGGATGCGAGTGGAGACGCTTTCTCGAGTGGAGACGCTGTCTTTAGTGGAGACGTTGTCTTTAGTAGAGACGCTTTCTCGGTGAGCATGCCCTTTTCCTGCCAGCCGGCGCGGAACAATCCGATGGAGTGTAGTCGGGCTGGGGAGGGCCAGCAATAATGCCGACTCGTTGTCCGTGGCGACCTTCAGGAGCCTCCATGCCCAGCCCCGCAGTTCCACCCGCTTCGGCCACGCGACCGCTCTGGCCTCCGCGACGAATCTGGATCACGCTTGCCTCGCTCGCCACGGCGACGTTGCTCGTCCGCGCTGGGTTGCTCGAAACAGTGGTCGGCAGCATCGTCGATCAGGCGGTGCAAAATATCATCACGCTCATCCTCGCCTTCTCGGCGATCATGTCGCTCTTCGTGTGGTTCCTGTGGGAGAGTGGCCACTCGCCAGCCCGGAAGCGCCAGGTGGGCTGGGGGCTCGTCGGCATCGTGCTCGCTGCGGCTGTGTGCCTGCGGATCGAACGCGTGTCGGGGGATCTCGTTCCTGAGTTGCGGTTTCGCTGGAGCGTGTCGCCTGACCGGCTGCTGCCGAAGGTGACATCCGGCACGGCGGCCGCTGGCTCGTGGGAAGCCGGGGTCGATGATTTTCCACGGTTCCTCGGGCCGAATGGTTCTGCGGCCCTCGATGGCCCCGTGCTCGATCCCGAGTGGACCTCGCGGCCCCCCCAGGAACTGTGGCGGACTCCGATCGGCGCCGGCTGGAGCAGCTTCGCGACCTGCGGCAATAATGCCGTCACGCTCGAGCAGCGGGGTGACGAGGAGCTGGTTTCATGCCGGTTGATCGCGACTGGTGATATGACATGGAGCGTGCCGGTGCGAGCGCGGCATACGACGGTGCTCGGTGGCGTCGGCCCGCGGTCGACTCCCACGATCCGCGACGGCGTCGTGTTTACGACCGGTGCCACGGGCTGGCTGCATGCCATCGATGGCGCGACGGGCCGCGTCCTCTGGAAAAAGGATGTCCTCGCCGACCTTGGAATCGATCCCGAGGCCCATGCAACGGCTGTGGCCTGGGGACGGTCGGGCTCGCCGCTCGTGACCGACGAGCTGGTGATCGTGCCAGGGGGCGGGCCATTCTTCGAGGCAAAGCCTGACGGGAAAGTCGCCATATCGCTCGTGGCCTACGACCGCGAAACCGGCGAGCGGCGGTGGACGGCTGGCGATGAGCAAATCAGCTACGTGACGCCTGAGCTCGTGCGGATTGCCGAGCGGGACGTCGTGCTCGCGGTGAACGAGGCCCGAGTCGTGGCCTACGACCCGGCCGACGGCCGGGAGCTGTGGGGCTTCGCGTGGCCGGGCCACTCCAATTCCGATGCGTCCTGCTCGCAGCCCCACGTTCTCGCCGATGGCCGCATCTTTCTTTCCAAGGGGTATGGTATCGGCGCGGCGCTGTTCGCGGTGGCCGAGGGTGGTGACCAGCCCGTGTACGACGCCGTGTGGCGGCAGCCGGGGATGCTCAAGACCAAGTTCACGAACGTCGTGATTCACGGGGGCTATGCGTATGGCCTCTCCGATGGCATCCTCGAATGCGTGCGGCTTGCGGATGGTGAGCGAAGATGGAAGAAGGGCCGGTATGGCCAGGGCCAGGTGCTTCGGGTGGGTGGCTTCCTCATCGTGCAGGCCGAGAGCGGGGAGGTCGTGCTCGTTGAATGCTCGCCTACGGGGCATGTCGAGCGAGCTCGGCTGGCAGCGCTCGAGAGCCAGACCTGGAACAACCCGTGCCTCACGGGCGACCGTCTGCTGGTGAGAAGCGCCGACGAGGCAGCCTGCTACCGGTTGCCGGTCATGGCCGCGGCAGGCGACGAGCCATGAGCGATCAGGCTGGCGGTGAGGTCACGGGCCGTACGGCGCTTGTGACGGGTGGCACGAGCGGCATCGGCCGAGCGATCGCGCTCGCTCTGGCATCTGGCGGAGCGCGGGTCGCGATTCAGGGTCGCTCAGCCGAACGGGCGGCGGAGGTCGCTGCCTTGCTGGGGAAAGCCCATGGTGGAACGTTCTTGGCGAATCTCGCTGAACGTGGCGCCGCGGAGCGGCTCGGTGACGAAGTGTCGCAGGCACTTCCGTCACTCGACACGGTGGTCCTCTTCGCCGGTGCCGACGTGCTCACCGGTGAGCCGGCCTCCTGGCCCTTCGAACGAAAACTTGCCGAGCTCCTTCACGTGGACGTGACGGCGACGATGCTCCTTGCGCGGCATCTGGGACGATGGATGAAGGAGCGAAGCGGCGGCGTGGTGCTCACCTGTGGATGGGATCAGGCAGCCGTGGGCATGGAGGGGGATAGCGGCGAGCTTTTTGCTGCAGCCAAGGGTGCTGTGATGGCGTTCACGCGAAGTCTGGCACGGTCGCTCGGGCCCGAGGTGAGGGCCAACTGCGTGGCCCCCGGCTGGATCAAGACGGCCTGGGGGGGCGGTGCGAGCGAGGCGTGGCAGCGGCGAGCCGTTCGCGAGAGCATGCTCGGCCGCTGGGGGACGCCCGAAGACATCGCCGCGGCGGTCTGTTGGCTCGCGTCCCCTGCGGCTGCATTCGTCACGGGCCAAGTGCTCCCCGTCAACGGCGGGTTCCGCCGCGCGTGACGGGGCGGACGGATTGAGGTCACGTCTTCAGCGGCTCGGGGTTGCCCGTGCCACGTCGCCGGACGTTCGCTCCGGCCATCGTGGCCTCCGCTCACTCGGTGTTGGCTGCGCTTCGCCATCCTGGCTGCGCTCGCCAACAACGCCGGATCCGTGGCACGGGCAACCCCGAGCCAGTTACCACGATTAATTTTGGTCGACCGCTTGCGAATCCGCGCGGGCCCCGTCTGCTCCGACCAACCACACCGTACGGCGTACGGAATCGGTCGCCCGGAGGTGCGACCGG
>JANNSZ010000075.1:0-189497 GCA_031403195.1 Planctomycetota bacterium
AGATCGAGCTGAAGTACGGACCTAACGGTGAGCGGCTCATCCGAAACATTCGACGGGTGAGCACCCCCGGGCGAAGGGTCTACAGCCGCTCAGTGAGGCTGAGGCCCGTCCTTGGAGGGCTCGGAATCTCGATCTTGTCGACGTCGAGTGGTGTGGTTAGCGATCGCGAAGCCCGGCAAAAAAAGCTTGGCGGCGAAGTCCTCTGCGAACTGTGGTAGTTGCGAAAGGTTACGAGCGATGTCCCGAATCGGTAAAGCTCCCGTTTCCCTCCCCAAGGGCGTCAAGGCATCCGTGAACAACGGCACGCTGGTCGTGGAGGGTCCGCTCGGCAGGCTCGAGCAGACGCTGCATCCATCCGTGGGTATCACGTTGGACGAGGCGGCAAGTCGTGTCGTCGTGACACGGACGGATGACGGACGCATTGCCCGCGCCGTCCATGGCCTGACCCGTGCCCTCGCGGCCAATATGGTCGAGGGGGTTTCCAAGGGTTATGAAAAAAAACTTGAGATCGTGGGGGTCGGTTACCTGGCCGCCATCCAGAAGGATGTGCTTCAGCTTCGGGTCGGATTTGCCAACGAGTTGCAGGTGCCCATTCCCAAGGGGCTGACGGTCACCTGCCCGGACCAGACGCACGTTTCGATCAAAGGCATTGACAAGCAAGCTGTTGGGCAGTTTGCCGCCGAAGTTCGGGCCCTGCGGAAGCCGGAGCCCTACAAGGGCAAGGGCATTCGATATGAGAATGAGCAGGTCCGCCGGAAGGCCGGCAAGGCAGTCACGAAGTAGCCACGACGAACGCCGGCGGCGTGGCCGTTCGGCATCCTTTATCCTTCAGCACAAACGACCATGGATCACTCCCGTACGATTTATCGCCAGCGGCTTCGCCGCCGCCAACGCGTCCGCAAGCCTCTCGAGGGTACAGCGGAGCGTCCGCGGCTCGCTGTGTTTCGCACCGCTAAGCATATTTATGCCCAAGTGATCGACGACGCAGCAGGCACAACGTTGGCCTCGGCCAGTTCCGTTGACCGAGCGCTTCGTGGGGCGGTCGGATTCGGTGGCAACAAGCAGGCCGCTGAGGCGATCGGACGTGCCGTAGCGGAGCGGGCGAAAGCAGCCGGGGTCACCAAGGTGTGTCTCGATCGTGGCAGTTACAAGTACCACGGCCGCGTCGCCGCACTCGCCGATGCCGCCCGCGCTGCCGGGCTTGAGTTCTAAGGATTTCCCCGTCACCGCAGCCAGTCACGCAGCACCCGTCACGCTTCATCAGGAGAAACCCATCCCGTGTCCACCGGCAAAGATTCCAGGACCGGCGAGTTCGTCGAAAAAGTCGTCAAGGTCAGACGATGCGCCACCGTTGTAAAGGGCGGCCGTCGTTTCAGCTTCGCTGGCCTCGTTGTCATCGGGAACGGCAAGGGCAAGGTGGGCTGCGGCTACGGCAAAGCCAACGAGGTTCCGCCGGCCGTTGAGAAAGCCATCAAGGACGGTATGAAGAACTTGATCGAGGTTCCCGTCGGGGCTGGAACGATTCCTCACCGTGTTGAAGGTATCTACGAGACGGCAAAGGTGATCCTCCTACCCGCCAGCCCGGGCACCGGCATCATTGCCGGAGCTGCGGTGCGTGCCGTCTGTGAGTCGGCTGGCATCCGCGACGTTCTTACAAAGGCCCATGGTTCGACCAATCCGGTCAACCTTGTAAAAGCAACGCTCGAAGCGCTGAAGCAATTGCGGACCAAGGAAGAGACCGAGCGGCTCCGAGGCGTGAGTCTCTAGTTCAGGGCCACAAACCAACCGCGTACGACCAGTGACGGATTTCCAACTATGAAACTCTGCGACGTCAATAAGGGCATCCACAAGAACCGAAAGCGGCTCCGTGTTGGCCGAGGTCCCGGCTCGGGACGCGGCTGCACGGCTGGCCGTGGCGACAAGGGGCAGGGCCAGCTCGCCGGCTGGTCGGCCGCCGGTATCTTCGAGGGAGGGCGTTCGCCGCTGATCCGTCGGATTCCGAAGCGAGGCTTCCACAACGCCTTCGCCCGTACCGTAAAGAGCATCAACATTGGTCAGCTTGAAGAGGTCTGTGCCGCCGGAAGCGAAGTCACGCCCGACTCGCTCCGGGCCTCTGGCGTGCTCAAGGGGATTTGGGATGACCTCAAAATCCTAGGCAATGGAGACCTGACCAAGGCACTGAAAGTCTCGGCCCGTCACTTCAGTGTCCGGGCAAAGGAGAAGATTCTGGCAGCCGGTGGCACCGTCACCGAGCTTCCAGGGCCGGCACCGCTTGTGCGGAAGATCGGAAAGGCGTCGCGGAAAAAGCCGGTCGCCGGGTAGGGTATGCGGCCTGCCCGCCGCCTGTCCCGAGGAGTCTGTCCCGTGCTTGAAAAGATCCGCGTCGTTTTTGCCATTCCTGAGTTGCGGCAGAAGATCCTGCTGACGCTCGGTCTCCTGGCGATCTACAGAGTTGGCTGGCAGGTGCCACTGCCGATCATCGATGCTGACGCCATGTCGGCATTTGCCAAGCAGGCTGGGGGCGTGGGTGAGTTGCTCCGAACAGTCGCCGTCTTTTCGGCGAGCCAGCTCTCGCAGGCCACGATCTTTGGTCTGGGCATCATGCCCTATATCTCGGCGTCCATCATCTTCCAGCTTCTGGGTACGGTCTGGCCCCCGCTCGAGCGGCTCCAGAAAGAGGGTGAAGCGGGCCGGAAAAAAATCAACGAATACACTCGCTACGCCACCGTCATTATCTGCGTTATCCAGAGCTGGTTCTACGTCGCCTACCTCGCGGCGCCCGGCCGGGATCAGTCGCTTGTGCAGGAAGGGTTTCTGGTTGATGGTCGGCTTCCGTTTATCTGGCAGTTTGTGGCGGTGATGACCATGACCGCCGGAACCGTCTTTCTGATGTGGCTAGGCGAGCAGATCGACGAGTTTGGGATCGGCAATGGCATCAGCCTCCTCATCATGGCTGGCATCTTGGCGGGCATGCCAGGCGCTCTTCTCGAGCTCGCCGGGGCGACCTCGTGGGAGGTCGGTGGTGGCGCGGGCACAGGCAAGCTCGGCGTCGAAATGATTCCGGTCTTGGTGGCCCTCTTCGTGGGTGTCGTGGCTGGGGTCGTCTTCATGACCCAGGGGCAGCGACGGATCCCAACGCAAAGCGCGAAGCATGTTCGCGGGCGTCGCGTCTATGGTGGCACTCGGCAGTACCTGCCGCTCCGGGTCAATCAGGCTGGCGTGATGCCGATTATCTTTGCCAGCTCGCTGCTGCTGTTTCCGCAGTTTCTGTTTCAGTACCTCGCCCGAGCCTTTCCGCAAAGCGGGGTTCTTCAAGGGCTCTACGAATCGTTCACCCGTGGGGAGTCGTATCTCTACAACGTTCTCTACATCGCGCTCATCTACTTCTTCTGCTATTTCTGGACTGCCATCACGTTTAATCCAAAGGAGATGGCCGACAATCTGAAAAACTTCGGGGCGTTTATTCCCGGGTATCGGCCAGGCAAACGGACCGCCGACTACCTCGAGCGGGTCATGGAGCGGATCACCTATGTGGGCGCCGGATTCCTGGCGCTCGTGGCGGTCATCCCGACCATCGCCGGCGGGTTCCTCAACATCCCCTATCAGGCGGCCAGCTTCTACGGCGGAACCGGCCTCTTGATTGCCGTGAGCGTGGTGTTTGACCTGGTGCAGAAGATCGATAGCCACCTCGTCATGCGCAACTACAGCGGCCTGCTGGAGCGGAACTGAACGGCCGCCGTCATTCCTCGTCCGGGCCCTCCTTTCCACCCAGCCATTGGCAACTGCCATGCGGATCATCCTCATCGGGCCTCCCGGCGCCGGCAAGGGAACGCAGAGCCAGCGCCTTCTCGACCTGCTCAAGGTCCCGCACTTGTCGACAGGCGAAATGCTGAGGGCGGAGGCGCGGGCTGGCACACCTGCAGGGCTCGAGGCGGCCCAGGCCATGGCGCGAGGTCAACTCGTGCCGGACCCGATCATCGTGGCGATGGTCAGCCGCCGGCTGGCAGCCCCCGATTGCCGAAACGGGTGCCTTCTCGACGGGTTTCCGCGGACCTTGCCTCAGGCTGAAACCCTCGACGACATGCTCGAGAGGCGGGCCATGACCGTGGATGGAGTCATAGAGCTGGCGGTGCCCCGCGATGAGCTTGTGCGGCGGATGCTCGCCAGAAAGCGTGCCGACGACGACCCAGTCGTTTTTGCGGAACGGATTGCGAGTTTCGAGCGGCAGACGGCCCCGCTGCTCGACTACTACGGACGTCAGGGGAAGCTCGCCTCCATCAATGGCCTGGGAACTGCTGACGAAACCTTTGAGCGAGTCAAGGCTGCCGTTGAGCGGTTTCGTGGCCGTCGCCCGTGATGCCAGGTGTCCCGCGCAGTCAGGCCGATATACTGCGTTGTCGCTGTGATGCGTGCATTCCCGTTGAGGTAGTTTGTCTGTGGTCAATCTGAGATCCCCCCGGGAAATCGCCCTCATGCGGCGGGCTGGTCTGGTCGTGTGGGGCGCCCATCAGGTGGCGGCATCACTTGTCCGGCCGGGGGTCACAACGGGCGAGATCGACGCTGAGGTCGAGCGTTTTTTTCTTGCGAACGGCGCCGTGCCCCTCTTCAAAGGAGTGCCCGGAAAGGTGCCATTCCCAGCGGTCTGTTGCATTTCGGTGAACGAAGAGGTCGTGCATGGGATACCGGGCCCGCGGGTGCTCCAAGCCGGTGACGTCGTGAGTATCGACACTGGTTGCAGTGTCGGTGGCTGGTGCGGCGACTCGGCATTCACGCATCCTGTTGGCGAGATCACTCCTGATGTCCAGAGGCTCCTCGAGTGCACTTCGGGAGTCTTGGCGCTCGCCATCGAGTTGATGGCCGTGCGGAATCGCTGGAGTGATGTCGCGTCGGAGATGGCCACCTTTGTGCGCGACTACGGCTTTTCCGTGGTGGAGAACTTCGTAGGCCACGGCATTGGCCGAAGTATGCACGAAGACCCTCAGGTGCCAAACTTCTGCACGCCCGCCTTTCGCCGAAAACATGATTTCGAGCTGGAGCCTGGGCTCGTGATCGCGGTCGAGCCGATGGTGAACATGGGGTCCAAGAAGGTTCGGAGCCTCCCGGATCACTGGACGCAGTCCACCATCGACGGGATGCCGAGCGCCCATTTTGAGCACACGCTGGCCATGACGGACGGGGGGCCGGTCGTGCTCACGGCCCCACCGGCACAGGGCGAAGAAATTGGGGCCCCCGACGCGGCTATCTGACAGAATCCGCTTCAAGACGGATTTCTTGGCACCCCCTTGCGAACGGCCCCCCCGTGGGCCTATTATCTGGGACTCGCTTCGAATTGCCCGTTTCGGTTTCCGGAGTGGCCGGTATCGGCCCTGCTGACTGCCATGAAAGTTCGCGCCAGCGTCCGTCGCATCTGTGACAAGTGCAAGATCGTTCGGCGCCGTGGCGTGGTATTCGTGGTCTGCTCCGATCCCCGCCACAAGCAGCGGCAGGGATGAGGAACCTGATCATTGCACGGGGACGATTTGGGGCAGACGCCTCGCTGAGGACTACGCTATGCCACGTTTGATGGGTGTTGACATCCCTTCCGAGAAGAAGACCGTCTTCTCGCTCCAATACATATATGGTGTCGGGGCTCGGGTGGCCCGCGAGTTGTGCCACAAGGCGGGCGTTGATCCGTTGTCGCAGGCCCGCGACCTTCATGAGGACGAACTGGCCCGGCTGGCCTCGCTCCTCGACAAAGACTATGTCGTCGAGGGGCAGTTGCGTCGTCAGGTAGCGCAGAACGTCTCGCGTCTCAAGGACATTGCCAGTTACCGCGGGCTCCGGCATCGCAGGGGTCTTCCGGTGCGCGGTCAGCGCACCCGGACCAACGCACGAACTCGCAAGGGGCCGAAGAAGACGGTGGCAGGCAAGAAGGGCGTCAAGGATCTCAAGTAACAATTGAGAGGCGATCGCTCGGCGTCCTTTGAGGGGTGAGTTGATCGAAACAAGCAGGATTCAGGATGTCGAAGGCAGCAAAGACCAAAAAGAAAAGCGTGACGTCGGGCATTGCCTATGTCGTCGCCAGCTTCAACAACACGACGGTTACGATTACCGATGCTCGCGGCGACACGCTCTGCTGGGCCAGCGGAGGTACGTGTGGGTTTAAGGGCAGTCGCAAGGGCACGCCCTTTGCGGGCCAGATGGCTGCCCAGCAGGCTGCCGAGAAGGCTGCGAAGTTTGGCGTGAAGGACCTCGAAGTGCGAGTGAAGGGGCCTGGGAGTGGTCGCGAGAGTGCCATTACGGCGCTCCAGGCTGCCGGCATGAATGTCCGAAGCATCGAAGACATTACGCCTCTGCCGCACAACGGCTGTCGCCCTCCCAAGAAGCGTCGCGTCTGACCCTGTTCCACCTTCCCCTCCACGATTATTAGCCTGCCATGGGACGTATCACTGGACCTGTTTGCCGACTCTGTCGCCGTGATGGACTCAAGCTCTTTCTAAAGGGGAGCCGCTGCGACACGCCGAAGTGTGCCTTTGAGCGGCGGCCAACACCTCCGGGCGTGATCCAGAAGCGTCGCCCAAAGCCAACCGACTATGGGCTCCGGCTCCGCGAGAAGCAGAAGGTCAAGCACTATTACGGCGTGCTCGAGCGGCAGTTCCGCACCTATTTTGCCCGGGCTGTGCGCGGGAAAGGCAATACCGGCGAATCGCTGATGGCGATGCTTGAGCGGCGGCTCGACAATGTCGTCCATCGGCTTGGTTTTGCTGCGTCGCGTGCAGCCGCGAGGCAGCTCGTGATGCATGGCCACATCACCATCAACGGCCGTCGGCTCGACATTCCGAGCTACCTTGTGAGGGCCGGTGATCTCGTGCGGGTCAAGAATCGGGCGACGTCCCTGCAACTCGTCCACAGGTCGCTCTCGGAGTTTCGTCGCGACGTCCCTGATTTTCTGTCGCGGCTTGAGGCTTCTATTCCGGAAGCGCGAGTTGATCGCCTGCCCGGGGCTGATGACGTTTCGCTGCCGGTACAGGCCAATCTGATCATCGAGTTGTGTTCCAAGTGATTTTCCGAAGGAGCATTCAATGCACATTCGCTGGCGCGGTTTAGAGCTGCCTAGTTCCGTCGTTGCCGATTCGGGCACGCTGAACGGGACGTACGGTAAGTTCACCGCCGAACCATTTGAGCGGGGCTTTGGCACCACGGTGGGCAATAGTCTGCGTCGCGTGCTGCTCTCGAGCCTCGAGGGGAGCGCGGTAACGCAGATCAAGCTCGCCGGGGCGCTTCATGAATTCACGACGGTGAAAGGCGTTCTTGAAGACGTCACTGACATTGTTCTCGCCGTGAAAAGCATCATCGTCAAGAATCACAGCGAGTCCACTCGCGTGATCCGCGTGGAGAAAAGTACGCGAGGTCCAGTGACGGCAGGCGACATTCAGACCGATGATGCCGTCGAAATCATGAACAAGGATCTCGTGATCGCGACGCTCACGGATGACGTGCCGTTCGAGCTCGAAATGGTGGTCGAGAATGGCCGTGGCTACGTTCCAGCCAGTGAGCACAGTCAGGCCTCCCAGGAAATCGGAATCATCCCGCTTGACGCCGTCTTTAGTCCCGTGACGCGGGTGAAGTACGAGGTCGAGGAGACCCGCGTCGGTCAGAAAACCAACTACGACAAGCTCACACTCGAAATTTGGACCGACGGTACCGTGACGCCGGAGATGGCGCTCGTCGAGGCAGCGAAGATTCTTCGGAAGCATCTCAACCCGTTCGTCGGCTACACCAGGTCCGATCGGGAGGTCGCGCTGCCCGCGATGGCCGATGTCTTTGCCGTTGAGGCGCCGCTCGAGAGTCGTCTGGGAATGCTCGTTGAGGACCTGCGTCTCTTGGGGCGAGCATCCAATTGCCTCCATGAGGAGGGAATCAAAACGGTTCGGGATCTCGTGTCGCGAACCCGCGAGGATGTGCTTGCCATGCGAAATGCGGGCGAGACGACCGCGGACGAGATCGAGGAGAAGCTCAAGGAACTGGGGCTTCGGCTGGGCATGGATGTGCCCGCCGCTGCCGAGGCCTAATGTCTGTCGGAGCGTCGCTGCACGCGGGGCTCCACCTGTCGAGGAACAATCATGCGTCACCGTCGCAAGGGCCGGGTACTCGGCCGAAGTCCATCCCACCAGCGGGCGCTGCTGCGCAATCTGGCGTCTGCCCTTATGCTCACCGAGCAGGAGGTCGAGGCTGGCGAGCCGGGTGCAGCCAAGGTCAAGGGGCGAATCATCACGACCCTACCCAAGGCGAAGGAGGTACGGCCTCTCGTGGAGCGATGTGTCACGATCGCCCGCCGTGGCCTGGCAGCCGCATCCACTGCTCAGGCCCACGCGACCTCGGCCGAGCGCGGATCGGTCGCTTGGAAGGAGTGGCGGAATGGTCTGCAGTGGCGAGCCTGGGCACAGGCGATGGCACCGGCCGTGAAGGCCAGGCGGCGCGTCATTCAGCTTCTCGGCGACAAGCGGGCCGCGAGCATCGTATTTGAAGTAATTGCCCCCCGCTTCACCAATCGACCTGGTGGATATACCCGAATTCTCAAGCTCGCCAAACCGCGGCTTGGCGATGCCGGCGACCGGGCCATTTTGGAGTTTGTGGCTGCGGAATCTGCCGCCCGCCCGGCGTCGCCAAGGCTCGAGAAGGCCCGCGGCTGAGTGGACGCCAGGCGGCTGCACTCCATGGCGGGCTCTGGCGGGCTCTGGCGGGCTCTGGCGGGCTCATGGCGGGCTCATGGCGGGCTCATGGCGGGCTCATGGCGGGCTCATGGCGGGCTCATGGCGGGCTCATGGCGGGAATAGGTAGTTCCTTGCCGTCCGAATAGAATCCGTAGACCGGGCGAGTCCGTCCGGCCACCTTCGTTCGGGAGCGAGTCATGCGTCTGAGCTTCCCCGCTCGCCTCCTGTGGCCCGTTGCCAGCACCGTTCCTGGCGTGGCCGCAGGCGTTGTCTTCGCGTTGGCTGTATCGGCCTCGGCAGCCCCGGCCGACAAGCCAGAGGTTGTTGAGCACTACGGGATACCTCAGGTCAAGTTCATCAACGACCACGTGGCTGCGGTCTGGGCTGATGCTGGACTTCAGCCGTCGCCTCCAGCGACCGACGGAGAGTGGTGTCGCCGGGTGTATCTCGATCTCGTGGGCCGTGTGCCGACCGTGAAGGAGCTCGAGGCGTTCAGTTCCAACTCGTTGCCGACCAAGAAGGCCGACCTCGTTGCCCGGTTGCTGGGGGACGAGTATGGAGATGAGTATGCCCGCCATTTCACGGATGTCTGGACGACAATCCTCATTGGGCGTGACGTTGAAAACGAGCGGATCAGCCGCCCGGGCATGCGGCAATATCTCCGGCGGGCGTTCTCCAAGAATCTTCCCTACGACCGCTTCATGGACGAGCTGGTAACAGCAACCGGCGTGAACGCCAATCGACAGGACCTCGCGGGGTTCAACGGGGCCGTCAACTTCCTCAGCGGGAAGATGGAGGAGATGGGCGTCGAAAACGGCGTGCAGGCCACCGCCAAGACGGCCCAGGTGTTTCTCGGCCTTCAGGTGCAGTGCACCCAGTGTCACAACCACCCATTCAACAAGGGCAAGCAGAATCAGTTCTGGGAGCTCAACGCATTCTTTCGACAGACCCGTGCCCTCCGAAAGCGGGATGGTACGCAGGACGTTCGGTGGGTCGAACTCGTCAACGAGGATTTTGCCGGCGAAGGTGGCAATCCGGAGGAGGCCGAACTTTTCTACGAGCTTCGAAATGGCATCATGAAGGTGGCCTATCCGGTCTTCGTCGATGGAACCGAGATCTCGAAAACAGGATATCTCCCTGGCACGATGGCCGATGGCACTCCCTATGGTGCCAACCGTCGGCGGGAACTCGCCCAGCTCATTAAGGGGAGTCCGTACTTCACGAAGGCGATCGTGAATCGAATGTGGGGGCACTTCCTGGGCTACGGTTTCACCAAGCCTGTCGATGACCTCGGTGACCACAACCCGCCGTCGCACCCGGAGCTCCTCGATGGGCTCGCCGAGCGGTTTCGCGAACACAGCTTCGATCTCAAGGAACTCGCTCGCTGGATCGTACTCTCGCGTCCGTACGCACTCGCGAGCCGCATGACATCGGCCAACAAGGCGGACGACCCATCCTTGGGTGAGCGACCCAAGTTCACCCATTTTTACGTTCGTCAAATGCAGGCTGAGCAGCTGTATGAGTCCCTGCTGACGGCGACGCAGGCTGACCAGACGAGTCAGGCCGAGGATGCCGCGAAGAAGAAGGACGAGTGGCTCGCGCAGTTCGTCATCGCCTTCGGCACCGACGAGGGAGACGATTCGACCACGTTCAACGGGTCGATTCCTCAGGCACTCATGATGTTTAATGGCGACTTGATCAAGCAGGCCACGAGCACGGGCAAGGGAGGGTTTCTCGATCAGGTGGCCACGAGCTCGCTGTCGCCGGCACAGAAGATCGACGTCCTCTATAAGTCCGCCCTGGCCCGAGTGCCGTCGGCGAAAGAGCGGCAGGTTGCGACGGCGTTGCTGGGAGCCAGGAAGGGCGATGTGGCTGCCGCTCTTCAGGACGTGTGGTGGGCCGTTTTGAACTCGAATGAATTCATCATTAACCACTGATGTCACGGCCTCGCGGCCATCCCTGGCCCGCGAAGCCTTGACCGGCCTCCGCCGGGGCGGGGCCGCATGGCAAGCGAGACGGGAATAAGGGATACTTGAGCGGTCGAATACTTGCTTGAGCCGGTGGCACCGAGTCCCGATCTCTTTCCACACGCCGCGTAGGAGTACCGCCATGTCGACCAGTTCTCGCGTTTCCAGCCTGCTCGACATCCCCGCTGGGATGAGCCGCCGGCATTTCATGAGCCATCTCGCTGGGGCGGCTGCCCTGGCGGCACCTGCCACGGCCTTCACCAACACGATCCTGGCCAACGCCACCGACATGCGGAAGCGGCACAAGGCCGCCATCCTCCTCTGGATGGGAGGTGGCCCCAGCACCATCGACATGTGGGACTTGAAACCGGGCCAGCCGACCGGTGGGCCCTTCAAGCCGATCGCGACGAGCGCTGACGGCGTCCAGATCTGCGAACACCTTCCCTTGATGGCGAAGCAGATGCACCAGATGGCGATCGTCCGTTCGATGAGCACCCGCGAAGCCGATCACATGCGGGGTCGCTACTACATGCACACCGGCTATGTCCCCAATCCGAATGTGGAACACCCAAGCTACGGTTCGGTCATTGCCCACGAGCTCATCGATCAGGTTCCCCATCTCGAGATTCCACCCTTTGTGTCAGTAGGTGGCAGCAGCGTTGGTCCCGGCTTTCTCGGAATGACCTGGTCTCCGTTTGTGGTCGACTCCAACGGAAACGTTCGCAACCTCGATATGGGCATCGACCAGGCGAGGCTTTCGCAGCGGCTCGAGATGCTCGCCACGATCGAGAAGAAGTTTATTGGTGAGAGCCGAGGTGGCGCCGCTGATGACCACATGAAGGTGCTCGACAAGACCGTTAAGCTCATGACGAGTGAGCAAATGAAAGCCTTCCGGGTGATGCAGGAGCCGGAAGAAGTTCGAGAAAAGTATGGCGCCACCGGTTTCGGCCGTGGCTGCCTCATGGCCCGGCGGCTCGTGGAGATGGGTGTGCCGTTCGTCGAAGTGGACCTCGGTGGATGGGACAACCACTCCGGCATCTTCCCGACCCTTGCCGACAACAAGTTGCCGGAAGTCGACAAGGCCATGAGCGCGCTTATGAGCGACCTTTCCGAGCGGGGCATGCTCGACGACACCGTGGTCATCTGGATGGGCGAGTTCAGCCGCACACCGAGCATCAATGGTGGCGCTGGCCGTGATCACTGGGCCCGGAGTTGGAGCACGGTCGTCGGTGGCGGTGGGTTCAAGCGAGGCGTTGTGGTGGGCGAGACAAGCTCGGATGGCCGTGAGGTGATCACCGAGCCTTACACCTCCGAGGACCTCATGGCCAGCGTGCTCAAGGCGCTGGGCATCAAGCTCGAGACGACGTTCACCGCCAAGAACGGACGGCCCATGAAGATCGCCAATTCGGGCAAGGTGATCAAGGAGCTATTCGCCTGACGCAGGCGGACGAGCGAGGACGCGGCGCGGCACGGGGGGGTGGTGTAACCGTTCTCCCAGGGACGGTCTGGCCGCTCGTGGTCCTCGTGGCCCCGGTACTGCTTGAGCAGTTTTTGGCCCTTGCCGTAGGCTTCGTCAACAAGTGGTTGGCGGGCAACCTGTTCACAGACGCTGAACCGCTGGCTGCTATCGGCCTGGTCGCGTATTGCCTGGCATTCATGCCCGTGCTGTTTGTCATGCCCGCAGTGGCCGCGACGGCGCTTGTGTCGCGAGCTGTGGGTGCGGGCGATCAGGCTGCTGCCCGTCGCGCGGGGGCAGCCTGTCTGGTGATCGCCATGGCTCTCGCGGTGGTGGCGCTGGTCCTGGCGATGTGGTGGGGTACATGGTTTGTGGTTCTGTTGGGGCTGCCTGCCGGAAGCAGTGAGCTCGCCGTGCGGTATCTGGCCATTGTCGCGCCCACCCTTCCGCTCTTGGCGGTGATCGCCGTCGGCGTGGCCGCGCTGCGAGGCGCCGGTGACATGGTCGGTGGTCTTGTTGCCATGTCGATTGTGAACATCGTGAACGCGTCCGCGAGCTATGTTCTGGCCACGGGTCGATTCGGGCTGCCCGAATTGGGGTGGGACGGGCTCGCCTGGGGAACGACGGCCGGATACGCCTGCGGCGCGGTGGTCGTGGTCATCTTGCTGGCTCGCCCTGCCCGCGGGCTGCGGCCTCGGTGGTCAGATTGGTGGATCCGCGCGGAGGTGCTCCGTCGGGTGACGCGAGTTGGTGGACCTGCCGGCACGGATGCCCTTGGGAACGCCGCCTGCCATCTCACGTTTCTGGGCGTCGTGAATCGGCTTGGCGACATCGATGCCGCAGCCCATTCGGTGGCGATCACCATTGAGTCGCTCGCCTTCCTCCCTGGCAGCGCCTTCGGGGTGGCAGCGGCGACACTCGCTGGCCAGTTCCTCGGTGCCGGTGACCAGCAGCGGGCTCGTCGGAGCGTCGGCCTGGCTGCCGTCACCGCTGCGGTGCTGATGAGCCTTGTTGGCCTCGGTTTTCTCATGGCCGCACAACCATTGGCCACATGGTTTACCGGGGGTGCCGGGCGTCAGCCGGAAGTGGCGACTCTGGCGGCGTCACTCGTGCGGATCGTGGCCTTCGTGCAGCCGCCGCTGGCGCTGCTCATGGTGCTCTCCGGAGGCCTGCGGGGTGCTGGCGCGACGCGGCCGCCACTCGTCGTCAACTTCGCAGGCCTCATCTTGATTCGCCTCCCGTTGGCCGTGTTCCTCGCCTGGCCTGCTCTCGAGCTGCCCGCGGGCCTGGGCACGCTCCCCGGCTGCGGCCTCGGCGTGTTCGGGGCCTGGGTGGCGATGGCCGCTGACCTGACGGCCCGCGGCCTGGCCATGGTCTTTATCTTCCGTCAGGGCCGTTGGACACGCTCGATCGTCTGACGCCGCCGTGGCGGCAGGCGCGAAGAAGCTGACAGAAGTCGACCCGGCCGGAATGGTCATTCGAAATGTCCACGATACACTGCTTCGCATGGCACTTCGTCACCTGCGACCTTGAGGGCTCTCGATGGCTGCTGTCGACCTGGACGTCGAGCACTGGACCACTGCTGATGCGGCCGACCTCTACGAAGTCGCGCGGTGGGGCAACGGCTATTTCTCGGTGTGCCCCAACGGCCATCTGCTGGTTCATGCCCACAAGGACCCGACCCGGAGCATTGACCTCAAACAGTTGATCGATCGCCTTCAGGTTCGAGGGATCGATCTCCCGATCCTCTTGCGGTTCGGTGAGATCCTCGAGCATCGGCTCGGCGAAATCCACGGGGCGTTTGCGGCCGCGATGAAGGAGAGCGGGTATCACGGCGACTACTGTTGCGTGTATCCCATCAAGGTCAATCAGCAGCGGCAGGTGGTCGAAGAGGTCTTACGGTTCGGCAAGCCGTTCAAGTTTGGACTCGAAGCGGGCAGCAAGCCCGAGTTGCTTGCAGTCATCGCCCTTGCCGACAACGACACGCCGATCATCTGTAACGGCTTCAAGGATGCCGAGTTCATCGAGACGGCGATGCTGGCGCAGAAGATTGGCCGGCACATCATTCCGGTCGTGGAGCGGTTCTCGGAACTGAGCCTCATCCTCGAGTACGCGGAGAAGGTTGGCGTCAGGCCACGGATTGGCATGCGGGTGAAACTCGCGACCCGCGGGAGTGGCCGCTGGCAGGCCTCGGGGGGATTTCGAAGCAAGTTTGGGCTCACGGCGAGTGAGCTCGTAAAGGGGCTCGATGTACTCGCCGAGCGGGGGATGGAGGACTGTCTTCAGCTCCTTCACTTTCATCAAGGCAGCCAGATCACAAACATCCGGCACATTAAGACCGCGCTCAACGAGGCCTCGCGGATTTATGCCGAGCTCGTGAAGCGGGGGGCCGGCCTCCGGTACCTCGATGTCGGTGGCGGCCTGGGTGTTGACTATGACGGGTCCCAGACCAACTTCGAGTCGAGCGTCAACTACAGCCTCCAAGAATATGCCAACGACGTGGTCTACCACGTGCAGAACGCCTGCGACGAGGCTGGTGTTCCCCATCCCGCCATCATTTCCGAAAGTGGTCGCGCCGTAGTCGCGTACCACAGTGTGCTCATCTTTGGCGTACTCGGAGTGTCGGAGCAGGGTGGAACGACGGAGGTGGCCGAGCCACCGGCCGATGCCGAACAGCCGCTCCTCGACCTCTACGAGACCTACCACAACATCAATGTCCGCAATCTGCTCGAAAGCTTCCACGACGCCCAGCAGTGCCTCGACACGGCTATGACCCTTTTTGCGAGTGGATACCTTCCACTCGACCAGCGGTCCGCCGTCGAGAATCTCTACTGGGCGACGTGCCGGCGGGTCTACAAGCTGGCCCGCGGCATGGACTACGTGCCCGAGGAGCTCGAAGGCCTCGAGGCGTCCCTCTCCGATACCTACTTCTGCAACTTCTCGCTGTTTCAATCGATTCCTGACAGCTGGGCGATCAAGCAACTCTTCCCGGTGATGCCGATTCACCGACTCAACGAAAAGCCATCTCAGGCTGCCGTTCTCGGTGACGTGACCTGCGACTCTGACGGCAAGATCGACCAATTCATTGACCGGCGCGATGTGAAGCGAACGCTGCCGCTGCACTCGTGGAACAAAGAGCCCTACTACCTCGGCGCCTTCTTAATCGGCGCCTACCAGGAGATTCTTGGCGACCTCCACAACCTCTTTGGCGATACCAACGCTGTCCACGTCCGCACCGACGACCGTGGCGAAGTCGTCGTCGACGCGGTCATCAAAGGGGATACGGTCCGCGAGGTGCTCGACTATGTGCAGTTCGATTCCAACCAGCTCGTGCAACGGCTGCGTGATTCGATCGAGCAGGCCGTACGCGAGGGCCGCATCGGCGACGTTCAGGCAGGGCGATTCCTCAAGTTTTACGAGGAAGGTCTTGGCGGGTACACCTACCTGGAAGAGCCGGGCTGAGCCTGTGCTGACGATGCTTAGCGGGCTGTGGAAAAAGTCTGCCGCAGCACGATGCGGCGGTCGCCGACCATTGAAAACCTTGGCTTTGCCATCGGAATGCAAAGTGGAAAAAGGCCAGGGACGGCTTTTTTCACGGACAGCGAGAAGGCCTTGCCCATGCACCTGATCCGCCTCGGCGCCTCGGCCCTCAACCAGACGCCGCTCGACTGGGACGGCAATTGCGACCGCATCGTGTCGGCGATCATGGCCGCGCGGGCGGCCGGCGTGTCGATCCTGTGCCTCCCGGAACTGTGCGTGACGGGCTACGGCTGCGAGGATGCCTTTCTGTCGCCTGGCGTGCCGCGGATGGCATGGCGGATGCTCGAGTCGATCGTGCCGCACGCCGCAGGAATCGCGGTCGCGGTGGGCCTGCCGGTGCGTTTCGAAAGCGGTGTGTACGACGCGGCCGCGTTTGTGGTGAATGGTCGTGTGAGTGGCATCGTCTGCAAGCAGAATCTCGCCGGCGACGGTATTCACTATGAGCCGCGATGGTTTCGTCCATGGCCGCGGGGCCGCCGGGCCGCGCTTTCGGTGAATGAAACTGCCATCCCGATCGGTGACCTGCGATTCGATGTTGGCGGGGTCCGTGTCGGGTTCGAGATTTGCGAAGATGCCTGGGCCGCGGACAGGCCCGGCGCGGCCCTTGCACGCCGTGGTGTGGACGTGATCCTCAATCCCTCTGCCAGCCACTTCGCGTTTGGCAAGGAGGAGATCCGCCGCCGGTTCGTCCTCGAGGGTTCGCGGGCCTTTGCTACGGCCTACGTGTACGCAAACCTCGTCGGCAACGAGGCGGGGCGGGCGATTTACGACGGGAGTGTGCTCGTGGCCTCGGGAGGCCATATGGTCGCGCAGGGGCGGCGGTTTTCGTTTCGAGATCGAGCCGACACGGCTGCGGTGGTTGACCTTGATTCCCTTCGGCCAGCCCAGGCGAGGCTTGTCGCGGAGACGGCCCATCCCCCGGCTGACCTCGTGGATGTTGAATTCTCACCCCCCACCATTCCACCTGGCCCGGTGCCAGCCGACACCCGCGATGCCTGGGAGCGCGGAGAACGCATCAAGGAGGAGGAGTTCACCCGTGCGGTGGCCCTCGGCCTCTTTGACTACGTCCGCAAGAGCCGCTCCCGCGGATGTGTCGTGTCGGCAAGCGGCGGTGCCGACTCATCGGCCGTGGCCTGCCTGGTTGCCCTTGCCTGTCGGCTTGCGGCGGTGGAATTGTCACCTGAGGGCGCCGCAGCTCGTCTCGGCATGCCTGACGCGCAAGGAGGGACGGGCGACGCTGCCGTGGCGAGGCTCGTTGCGGCCGTGCTCACGTGCGTCTATCAGGCCACGGCCAACTCGGGGCCTGTCACGCGGGCCGCCGCACGCGGGCTGGCTGAGGCGCTCGGGGCAACGTTTCACGAATTCAACGTGGAGTCGCTTGTCTGCGAGTATGAGCGGATCGTGTCGGCTGCGATCGGTCGGCCCCTCTCCTGGGATCGCGACGACATCGCGCTTCAAAACATTCAGGCACGCGTCCGCGCTCCCGGCGTGTGGATGCTTGCGAATCTTACGGGATCGCTCCTCGTCTCGACGAGCAATCGTTCGGAGGCCGCGGTTGGCTACGCGACGATGGACGGCGACACCGCCGGTGGTATTGCGCCGATCGCCGGCATCGACAAGGCCTATCTGCGGCGGTGGCTCGTGTGGCTCGAGCGTGAAGGGCCCGAAGGTCTGGGCCCCATCCCGTCCCTGGCGGCAGTGAACGCCCAGCAGCCGACCGCGGAGCTTCGGCCGCCGTCTGACGGCCAGACAGACGAGGCTGACCTCATGCCCTACGAGATCCTTGACGCGATTGAGCGGTTCGCGATCCGAGACAGGCAGACGCCGTTGGAATGCTGGCAGCGGTTGACGAGCGAGTTTCCGGAGCACTCGCCCCTCCAGTTCGCCATGTGGACTGAGCGGTTCTTTACACTCTGGAGCCGTAACCAGTGGAAGCGGGAGCGGTACGCGCCGTCATTTCACCTTGACGATGAAAACCTCGACCCCAAGACCTGGTGCCGTTTTCCGATTCTCTCCGGCGGGTTTGCGCGTGAACTCGCCGAGTTGCGGACCGTCGTCGAGGCGGGGCAGGGGCCGAAAACCGCGTTTTCGCCCTCCTGAAACGGCCTCGCTCGACGGTGGGACCGTTGCTAGAGTCCCCCTCCGTTCCCCGCAGGAGCCCGCGCCGTGCGCCGACTCGCCCGAACAGTGCCGTTCTGTCTTGTTTTTCTAGCCGTCGCGGTCGCGGCCGCTGATCGTGCCTGCGCGCAGGCGACGAGTTCTGGGGCTGCTCCGCCAGCGACGCCCCAGGCACCGCGCCAGCGAGTCGCGGCGGTGCCAGTAACGCCCCAGACCCCGGCCCCGCTCTCGCTGCAGGAGCAGGCAGCCCTCGATCAGTTGCTCGCCGCATGGGAGGCCCGCAGCGCAGCCGTCCGCACCTGGTCCTGCACGTTCCGCAAATGGGAATACAACGCCTGGAGCCCACCCGATCAGAACGGCGACCGCCTCGCCTTTTCTGAGAGTGACGGCGAGCTCAAGTACGCCGCACCCGACAAGGGGCTCTTTTGGGTCAAACAGTCGAAGCAGTGGAGCCCGGAGGCGAAGCGGTATGAAGTCCGCGGTGCCGAGGCGGGGGAACACTGGGTGTGCAATGGTGAGAGTATCTACGAGTTTCGTCACTCGGAGCGGCAGCTCAAAGAGACCCGCCTTCCGCCTGAAATGAGGGGCAAGGCCATCAGTGACGGGCCGCTCCCGTTCGTCTTTGGCGCCAAGGCGGACACACTCAAGAAGCGGTACTGGATGCGGATCATCACGCCGCCGGAGGTACGCGACCAAATGTGGCTCGAGGCGCTGCCGCGACACCAGGCCGATGCCGCCAACTTCTCGAAGGTCGAGCTCATCCTCCAAGCCCGCGACCTGATGCCTTTTGCAATTCAGATCTTCAAGCCGGGCGGGCAGGATCGCGACGTCTACCAGTTCGACCAGCAAACAAACTTGATCAACAAGGCACTCGACATGATCCGTGACTTTGCCAAGCCGATTACACCGTTTGGCTACAAGTACGTACTCGAGGATATGTCGTCCCAACCCGCACCGCCAGCCGCGCCGGGGCGCTGAGGCGGTTCTGCGGTGCCGCATCATCCGGGGGCAGCCTCATGCGGCGCTCTGCCGGTTGATCGATCGTGCGATATACTCTGGTCAGCTTTGCTTGTTCCGGAGTGCGGCCGCATCATGCCCGTCGTTGACGCCTCTCACCCACTCTTTGAGTTGCTGGAGCGGGACCGCCGATACACCCTCGAGGCGTATCTTTTTGTCCTCGAGGCCCTCGCCTTTGCCCAGGAGTCACTCGGGTTTGGCGTCGAGCCTCCTGAGGAGGAGCTCGAGCCGGTGGCTGAGGATCCACCGCTCAAGAGCCGGCGTTCCGGCTCGCGGTCGCGCCAGGGTGACCAGCGCAACGAGCGGCATGTGTCGGGGCAGCAACTCTGCGAGTCGGCCAGGCTCTACGGGCAGCAGCAGTATGGTTTTCTGGCACCCACCGTCTTGTTGGCATGGGGCCTCCATCGCACCGACGATATTGGCGAGATTGTGTTCAACATGATCGATATCGGGCAGATGCGGAAGACCCGGAATGACCGGCGTGAGGACTTTCACGATGTCTTCGATTTTGACGAAGCCTTTTCCCGCGACATTCCCTTTGCGGTGCCGGACCCCGTGTGAGATGGAGCGATGGAGTGACAGATGCAGCTCCACCGCAGACGCTGGGTTCGTGGTGGTGTGTGGCCTTCGCAGGCGGTGCCGAGCTGACATGGCTGGGGCTCCTTGCTTGGCTGGCCTGGCGGGTGTAGCGGGAGGTGGGCGATGAATGTGTCGCTCGCTGCGATTCCGTTCTGGGTGGCCGTCTTGCCCCTCGGGCTCTACGTGGCGGCGCTCGGGTGGCTGAACCTGCGGCGGCGGCCCACCGTTTTAGGGGGCGGGCAGGATCTCATCCTTTTGGCGGCAGCTGTGTCGGGAATGGTTCTCTCCGGACCACTCGCGCTTGTGCAGCCGGCGCTTGGCGCGGCCCCGTGGGCGACGGGCATGCTGCTCTCCCTTTTCGTGCTCGTCGTGGCATCTGGAATTCTCGTCACGCGGCCGCGGCTCGTTGTCTACAACATGACCGTCGAGCAGTTGCGACCGGTCGTCGCGGAGGTCGCAATCGGACTCGATCCATCGGCCCGCTGGGCTGGCGAGAGCGTGGCGCTCCCGGCCCGCGGGCTCCAGGTGTTGATGGACGGCCATGGACTAGCGCGGAGCGTGAGCGTGATCGCGGTGGGCCGTCGGACGTCGGCCGAGTCGTGGGCCGAGTTTGCCCGACGCATACGGCAGGCTGGCGGTACCTTGCGGGTTCGGCGGAACCTATGGGGCGGTGTGTTGGCAGCGCTTGGTGCCGGGATCGTGTGTGGTGCGATTGGCTGGGCTATGGTGGCCCGATTCCTGTCTTCCTCCTGAGCCCCGAAGGGAACTGCATGCCCGTCCAGATCGATCTCTCGGCCCATGAAATTGCGGTTCCCGTTGTCATTCGGAATGCTTCGCCCGGCCGGCTGTACGAGGATGCCGTGTCTCGCGAGGGTGCCGCCATCGTTGCTTCCGGCGCGATCGCCATTCGCTCGGGTGCCAAGACGGGCCGAAGTCCGGCTGACAAGCATGTGGTGCGGCACCCAAACTCGGAGGCTGATGCCTGGTGGGGGCCAGTCAACCATCCCATCGATGAGCACACCTTCCTCCTCAACCGCCAGCGGGCGATCGATTATCTCAACACCCGCGACCAGGTCTATGTCTGCGATGGCTACGCCGGGTGGGACCCGGCCACGCGAGTGAAAGTTCGCGTGCTCTGCGCCCGGGCATACCATGCGCTGTTCATGCATGACATGCTCATCCGGCCCACGCTGGACGAACTCGAGCGGTTCGGGAAACCTGATTATGTGATCTACAACGCCGGCCAGTTCCCGGCCAATCCCTATACCGCACAGATGACCAGCCGCACGAGTGTTGATCTCTGTCTCGAGCGGCGTGAGCAGGTGATCCTTGGCACCGAGTATGCGGGTGAGATGAAGAAGGGCGTGTTCACCTACATGCACTGGCTCTTGCCTTCCCACGGCATACTCTCGATGCACTGTTCGGCCAACCAGGGGATCGACGCGGGGGTCCGCCCAGGCGAGGTGTCACTTTTTTTTGGCCTCTCCGGAACAGGCAAGACGACTCTCTCGGCCGATCCGGCTCGTCGTCTCATCGGCGATGACGAGCATGGTTGGGGCGATGACGGGGTCTTCAACATCGAAGGAGGGTGCTACGCCAAGTGCATCCACCTCGAGGAGGCAAAGGAACCTGAGATCTGGCGTGCCATCAAGTTCGGTACGGTGCTTGAGAACGTCGTCTTTGACCAGACCACGCGAGCGGTTGATTTCGAGAGCAGTGCCATCACTGAAAACACCCGTGCCGCCTATCCCATCGAATACATCGACAACGCGAAGGTGCCCTGTGTCGGCCCGCATCCGCGGCATGTCATTTTTCTCACCTGCGATGCCTCAGGCGTCCTGCCGCCAGTAAGCCGGCTGTCGCGTGAGCAGGCGATGTACCATTTCCTCTCGGGCTACACGGCGCGGGTCGCCGGAACCGAAATGGGGATTGTCGAGCCGCAGGTGGCCTTCTCCGCCTGCTTTAGCGCGGCTTTTCTCGTGCGGCATCCGGCCGTATACGCCCGCCTGCTCGCAGAGAAGCTCAAGCGGCATTCAGCGCAGGCGTGGCTCGTGAACACCGGCTGGACCGGTGGCGCGCATGGCGTGGGTCGTCGGATTGACCTCGCGAGCACCCGCAAAATCATCGACGCGATTCATGCTGGCGCCCTGGACGACGCACCAGTCCATCGGGATCCTATCTTCGGCCTCGACTCGGTCATTCGCGTGCCCGGCGTGGAGGAGCGGCTCCTGGTGCCCCATCGTGCCTGGTCCAGCGAAGCCTCATGGGAGGCCGCCGCCCGCAAGCTCGCCGACCGGTTCAAGGAGAATTTCGCGCAGTTCGCTGATGCCGCCGGGCCCGACGTCGTCGCCGCGGGACCGGCATGATGGACCCCTGAACGCCATGGAGCGATGTCGTTATGCCTGGCGACTTTCCGCCACCCCCCTCGTTCGATGACTTCCCGACGCCGCCGTCGTTCGACGATTCGCAGTCGCCTCAATCGTTCGATGAACCCACCGAACCCGATCCGCCCCCCGCAGCCGTGCCTCCCCGCGGCTGCCTGCGTGGCTGCTTGGGCGGCTGCCTGATCGGTGTTGTGATCAGCATCTGCGTTTGCGTCGGCATCACCTTCTGGGTGGTGCGCAACTTTGTGCCGCTCGCAGCGGATACTGTCCGCGCGGCCTTGGTCAGCGGAGTGAACCAATCGCAGCTCGATGCCGCCGAGAAGCTGGCAGTCATCGCTGAGATCGACCGCGTTGTCGAACAGTTCAAAGACGGTCAAATAGACAGCGTGGGGCTACGGCGAATTTTTGAGGAACTGAGCCAGTCACCGCTGATGGGAACGCTAATTCTCGTCGGAATTGAGAAGAAGTACCTTGACCAATCGGGATTGAACGGGGATGAGCGGGCTGCCGCGCGGCAGACGTTGCAGCGTCTGCTCCGCGGCATCTATCAGCATCAGATTGATCTGCGGGATCTTCGGCCTGCTCTGGCCCCGATCTGTACCACCGACCCCAACGGCGAAGAGAAGCTCAAGGAACGAATCACCGACGAGGAGCTTCGTACCTTCCTCGACGCCTGTCGCGCCACAGTCGACCAAGCCGGTGTCCCAGACGAACCTTTCACGATCAAGCTCAGCGACGAGTTTCGAAAAGCCATCGACCGCGCCCTGGGCCCCCGTCCTCAGGATCTCCCCCCTGGGCTGCCCGAAAAGAACCGGATTGGACCATGAACGTGATCGGTGACGCTTCACATGCCGTGATGCTCCTGGACTCGTTTGCACGGCATCTGGGCCGCGAACTTGTGGCCCGTCGAGGTACGGATGCGGAGCAGGCAGAGCGACTTTTTGTGGCACCGATCGTCGTTGTGTCGCATGGCACGGAGGCGGACCCCGTGCTCAACTATGGAAATGCTGCGGCGCTTGCCCTCTGGGAAATGACCTGGGAAGAGTTGACGCGGACGCCCTCACGGTTGACCGCGGAGCCCGTTCACCGCGATGAGCGGGCAAGGCTGCTCTCGCGAACGCGGGAGCAGGGCTACGTCGACGACTACTCCGGTGTCCGAATCTCAAAATCAGGCAAGCGATTTCGCATCGCGCAGGCGATCGTCTGGAACCTCGTGGACGCCACGGGGGCCCCGTGCGGGCAGGCGGCCACGTTCGACCACTGGAAGCCGCTCGAAGATCTCGCGTGATGGGAAGTTCGCAGTCGAAAGTTGCCTGCCTGAGCGACGCCGCCTCTAATACTTAGGACGCTCGACTCGCGTGTCATGTTTCACCCGTTCCTTACCGCCGGAGCCTTTCATGTCGCTCATCAAGCTGTTGTGTGTGCTTTCGCTGGTCTGCATGGGTGCCATGGCCATCGCAGCCACTGTGGAGGGCCCTCTTTCCGGGACGATGAAGTCGATCGACGGCAAGGATGTCGATCTGGCTTCCTACGATGGCAAGGTCGTGCTCGTGGTCAACGTGGCCAGCCGCTGCGGAGCCACGCCGCAATACGCCGGCCTCGAGGCTCTCTATGAAAAGTACAAAGACAAGGGCTTTGTCGTGCTGGGTTTCCCGGCGAACGATTTCGGTGCCCAGGAGCCTGGAAACGACGAGCAAATTCAGGAGTTCTGCACATCGAAGTACAACGTCACCTTCCCGATGTTTTCCAAAATCACGGTGCAGGGCGAGGGCCAGCCGCGGCTCTATAAGGTGCTCACCGAGACGGCCGATCCCGCTGGCAAAATCGGCTGGAACTTTGAAAAGTTCTTGATTGGCAAAGACGGCCAGGTGGCTAGCCGATTCAAGACTCGCGTGACCCCCGACAATCCTGAGATCATCGCCGCGATTGAGGCGGAGTTGGCCAAGTAGGGCGGCCGTCAGGCGGCGCGGGACTTCGACTGCTGCGACGACGCGGCTGGGCCGATGGTGCGGCGAATCACCCACGGTGGGCGTCCCTGCACCTCGCGATAGGTTCGGGCGACATACTCGCCCACGATGGCCACGGCAGCGGTCTGTACCGCCGCGATAAGACCCACCACGGCGACGACTGAGGCGAGCGAGATGCCCTCGGGGGTCGAGCCAAACCAAGCTGCCGCTGTGGCAGAGAGCGTGGCCAGTGTCCCGACGACCGCGAGGCTCGCGGCGGCCACCCATGTGAGTCGCAGGGGTGCATCGGAAGAAAGCACGAGCGCATCGGCCGCCAGTTTGGCGAGTTTCCACGGCGAGTACTTTGTTTCGCCAGCTGCCCTTGGATGACGGTCGTACCACACCGGCTCATGGCGAAAGCCAGCCCACGGTACGAGGCTGCGGAGGTAACGCCGCTTCTCCGGGAGCGCGACGACCGCATCGGCAACAGCACGGTCGATGAGCTTGAAGTCGCCCGTATCCACGGGCACGGGATACGGGATCAGCCGGGCGAAGAGTCGATGGTAGACGCTCGCCGTCACGAGCTTGAACGCGGTTTCGCCAGTCCGGCGTCGGCGTCGGCCATAGGCCACGTCGGCGCCTGCCCGCCAGGCCCGCACCATGTCGGGAATCACCTCGGGGGGGTCTTGAAGATCGGCGTCGGTGATCACGATCGCATCGCCCCGCGCGGCCACGAGCCCGGCCGACATTGCCGCCTGCTGGCCAAAGTTTCTGGAGAACTCGATCACCGTGATGCGTGAATCCCGCGCGGCGATCCGCTCGAGCCGCGCAAGCGTGGCGTCGCGGCTTCCGTCGTCCACATAGATCACTTCAAAATCCATGCCGGTCGTCAGCAGGACCTCGGTGAGCCGCGCGTGGGTGGTGTCGATCACGTCGGCTTCGTTGTGGCAAGGGATGACCACCGACAGAAGTCCGCGGGGAGATCGGCGGGCCGTGGTCCGATCGGATGGGGCTGATGGTTGATCAGTCATCGTGGTACCTCACCGCTTCCGGCGGTTCGATCGCTCGGTGGCACCCTGCCGATCGCGACCACATCGTGGGGCCGGAAAAGCGGACGGGTGCGTCCGATGATGCCGTGCCCTGCCGGCAGTCGTGACTCGATGAGCCGGAGCTTCTGCTCGGGAATGAGCAGGACGGCATCAGGCGAAGACGACAGGAACGCCACCGCGTCATCCACATCGTCGCGGACGATTTGGTGCACGGGGTTCTCAGCATAGAACACGATATTGGGGCTCGCGATCGTGAAGGTGCCCAGCCGTGCGCCGCTGGGGGCAGACTCGTCGAGGGATTGGACGAACGCAGGAATGGTGTTGGCTCTCCCAATGATGGTCGAGCCGGGTCCCACGGCCAGCGCGGTAAAGAGCAGCGACGTGACTGCGAAGGCGTTCACGGCTTCGAGTGGTCGCGCCGTTGCGGAGAGTCTCCAGCAGATGAACGCGCCGACCAGCGGCACCATGCCCACGATCGCGGCCGACTCACCTCCGGCAGCACCAAAGCGGGCTGCGACGATCACCGTGACAGACGTCGCGATCCCGCCAAACACGAGACCACCAAGCCCAAACGCAACCCAGCGGGGATGCGGCCAGCGGCCCGTCGCAGCGGCTCGCCGCGCGGCATCGATGCTTACCCAGGCCACGAGGAGGGCTGCGGCTGGATACGCGGGAAGAACGTAGTTCGGCAGCTTGGTGGCAGCCACGGAAAACCCGCCGACCCAGACCGCAAACCACACCAGGATCAGGCCCACGGCAGGAACGAGCGCGGCTGGGATGGTCCGCCGCCACACCCGCCACGTCGCAAGCACGAGCGATAGAGGCAGGAAGCACGACCAGGGGTAGAAGCACACCAGCAATGTCACCGGGTGATACCAGAGGCCACCGCCATGCTTCTCCATTGGGGCCATGAATCGGCCGACGTTGTGGACAAAGAAGAAACCCTCGATCCAGGCACCGTTGGTCCGCTGCCAGACGGCGACATACCACGGCGCCGCAGTTGCTATGGCCGCGAGGGTGAGGACGACCGGCCGCAGGCTTCGAATGACGTCGACGACGGCGGGAATCGCCGCCGAAAACACTCGCGTGCGCCATGAGCCCGAGGGGCTCGCGGCCGCACGACGATCAATCGCCACCCACCAGGCCCATGGCGCGAGTACCGCCAACGGTCCGACAAAGCCAATGGGGCCCTTGCAGACAACAGCCAGTCCGAGAAGGAGGCCGATGCCAGCGGCGCGGCCCACGCTCAGTCGTGGCAGTCCGGCATCGACGACCTCACTGCCAGCTCCTGAATCGCCCGATCTCGCAGTGGCTGCCGTTCCGAGAATCACCTCCGCCACGAGCACCACCGCCCAGCTGCAAAGCGCCGTGAGGATGGCGTCGGGCGTGGCGGCGTGGGCCTCGATGCCGACGAGGAGCGTCCCGAGCCATGCCAAGGCGGCGATCATGCCAACCAGCGGATCAAAGAATCTCGTTCCGATGCGGAGGACCGCCAGGGCCGTCACAATCGCCGCGATCATCGACGGGAGCCGTGCTGCGAATTCATTGGTGCCAAAGACGCTCATGCAGGCAGCCATACACCAGTGCATGAGCACCGGCTTGTCGACCGCGAGCTGGCCGTTGAACATCGGCACGACCCAGTCGCCAGTCTCCACCATCGCGCGGGCAATCGCAGCGAAGCGGGGCTCGTCTTCATCCCAGAGTGGCGAACTGGCCGTGCCCACGGCGAGTGCGACGATGCCGGCGGCAAGGACGATGAAGAGCGGACGATGGTACGTCATGGGATCGGTTGGTCTCGAGGTGGAAGGAGCCATGAGGACTATTTGTTGACGTTTGAATACTTGATTCATGGCAGAAGGCCAAAAAAGCCCGGAGCGAAGCGAAGGGACGGCCGTGAGTGAACTTTTCAAAGCTCAATGGGGTCGCGGTGGGGCGGTGTGAAGACTTGTGGAGGTCTCGGCAAATCGGCCATAGGTCGTGGGCTCGTCGATGCCGAAGAGGATGAGCTCTCGCGACTCCGGGAGCACCTTGGCGGTGCGGAGCACCCGGTACCCGGCGGGGAGCGATGGGGCGACCGATGCGGCGAATCGGCCGTCGACCACGATCGGTGCGCCGGGATGCTGGGCGAGGAACGCGGCGACTTCAGAGGGTTCCTCGAGCGGCGTGACTCGGCCACCGTCTGCAATGAGGCCGGCGTAGAACGATGTGCTCGGCGGGGCGCGGTATGACGCGATCGGATGGGGGATGCCTTCCGACGGCAGGCAGGCCAGCAGATGCCGTGTGCCACCGCCCTGGGCCAGGGCCCCAGGACCGATCGTGACGAGGAGCCCCACGCTGGCCACCGCGGTCGCAGCCCAACAGGCTGCTGCAGTCCTTCGAGACGAAAGCGACTGGCTCATCCATGCGAGGCCGCTGCCCACAAGCGGGACGATACCGATCAGGCCCACCCACTCGCTCCCCGGCGCCAGGCGGGCCACCGTCAACGGAACGCCGATGCCAATGGCAACGCCCGACGCTGCAAGAAACAGCCAAGCCCATCGCATCCAGAAGTCGGCCCAGCGGCCCGGCGATTGAATCCAGTCTGCAACGAACAAGCCCACGCAGCAGGCTGCGGCCGGGTAGGCAGGCCAGATATAGCCCGGCAGCTTCGTGCCGGCGAGCGAAAAGGGCACGATCCAGGCAGCGAGCCAGACGATCACCACCCGCATTCCGGCTCGTGATGCGCCGTCGGTGCGTACAGACTGGAACGCATGCTGGCCGATCAGTGCCGAGGCCATCGACCAGGGGAAGAGTCCTATGAGGAGGACGAGCGGGTAGTAGAAGAAGGACGATCCAGAATGGCCTTCCATTGGCGCTGCGAAGCGACCCACGTTGTGGACAAGAAAAAACCCGCGAGGCCAATCACCACCTGTTCGCAGGCTCACGGCGACATACCACGGCGACGCAACGATCAGTGCGGTCAGAATGATGAGTCCAGGGCGCACACCGCGCCACGCGGCGATCGTCGCCACTGTGAACTGGTGCCAGATTGGACCCTCGTGGTCAGAGGCAGCCGCCGACTGCCACCAGGCGAACGTGCCGATGGCAGCGAGCGGGAGCACGAGTCCGACTGGGCCCTTCGTGAGGACTGCCAGCCCGCAGGCCATTCCGATCGTGGCGGCAGACTTCGGAGTGATCTGAATCGGTCGGCCTTGCCACTGGTCTCCGCCCGCGCCGCACCCGCGGACAAACGCCCAGAGGGCGAGTGTCGTGAAAAACGCCAGCGGGGCATCGGGCGTGGCGGCGCGACCGGCGATGCCAGTCCAGAGGCAGGTGGCCATGGCGATACCCGCCCATACGGCCACGTCGGGACGGAACAGCATGGCGGCGATACGCCACGTAAGCACGCAGGTGAGCATCGTCAGAAGTGCCGAGCCGATGCGAGCCCCGGTCTCGTTGGTGCCGGCTGCTGCGAAGCCCGCGAGGTGGACCCAGTTCACGAGCGCCGGTTTTTCGACCCGGAGCTTGCCGTTGAAGGTGGGGACGACCCAGTCGCCGCTGTCCCACATGGCAAGTGAGCAGGCAGCGTTGCGAGGCTCGTCATCGTCCCAGAGAGGCGGTCCGCCAAGGTTCGGAAGGAGGACCATCGCGGCCGCGATGGCCACAACGAGCCAGGCAAAACGGTGGTCAGTCGTTGCTTTTTGCATGGCTCGTGAAGGCTCCCCCGCGAATCAGGAACGAGACTCGGGCCGGGCTCCCGGGGAGTGTGGAAGGGGGCGGGAGGGTAGGGGGGCGCCCGGCAGCGGGTCAACCCGACACCAGATGCGAAAATAGCCCTCTTTTCACCCGGTTTCCCGGCGGTTGACCGACCCTGTGGGACGGGTATGTTCAACGCATCGCGGCGGACCGACATGGATGGCCGACGAAGGGTTCGAGCTCGCTTGGAGGCCGTTCTTTGGCTGAAGATGAAAACCCGTCCGGCAGCAGCGGCCCAGAATCAGGCGGCGGTGACGCGGGGGGTGGCGAGCCGGTCCGTGACGGTTTGCGTGACATTTCCGGCGGTCGGCTCGTGGAGATGCCGATCGAGCAGGAGCTCAAAGACAGCTATCTGACGTACGCCATGAGCGTGATCGTCAGCCGGGCGCTGCCCGATGTCCGCGATGGGCTCAAGCCCTCGCAGCGACGCATCCTCGTCGCGATGAACGATCTCAACCTCACTCCCGGTGCCGGGCGAGTGAAGTGTGCCAAGATTTCGGGCGACACCAGCGGGAACTACCACCCGCACGGCGAAAGCGTGATTTACCCCACGCTCGTCCGCATGGCCCAGGAATGGAACATGCGGCACGTGCTCGTCGACAAGCAGGGCAACTTCGGCTCGATCGCCGGTCTGCCCGCTGCCGCGATGCGGTACACCGAGGCGCGTCTCTCGCCGATCGCGGCCCTCATGCTCGACGACCTGTCACTCGACACGGTCGACTTCGTGCCGACGTATGACGAGCGGAATACCGAGCCGACCGTGCTGCCGAGCCGATTTCCGAACCTCGTTGTCAACGGCGCCGGCGGCATCGCCGTCGGCATGGCCACGAGCATCCCGCCGCACAACCTCGGTGAGGTTTGCCGGGCACTTATCGCTCTCATCGACAACCCCGATCTGTCGATGGCCGAGCTGCTCGATTTCGTGCCAGGCCCCGACTTTCCGACCGGTGGGATCGTCATGGGCCGCGAGGCCCTCATGCGAGGCTACCTCACCGGCCGCAGCACGATCACGCTCCGTGCCCGGGCGCATGTCGAAGAGTTCGGCAAGAACCGGCATCGGATCGTCGTCACGGAGATTCCGTACCAGCAGACCCGCGACGCGATTGAAGAAAAGATTGCCGAGCTCGTCAACGAAGATCGCATCAAGGGCATCTCAGGCATCCGCAACGAAAGCGACCTCAAGGAGCCGGTGCGGCTCATTCTGGAGCTCAAGCGAGATGCTGATCCCGATGTCGTGCTGAATCAGCTCTACCAATTTTCAACGCTTCAGACCACGTTCTCGCTCATCTTCCTGGCACTGGTCGACGGCAAGCCTCGGATCCTTTCGATCAAGGAGCTTCTCGCCGAGTTTGTGCGGCACCGCATGACGGTCATCCGTCGCCGCACGCAGCACCTTCTCCAGAAGGCTCGCAGTCGCAAGCACACGCTCGAGGGGCTGCTTGTCGCCCTTGCCAACATCGATGAGGTGATTCGGATCATCCGCTCATCGAAATCACAGGCCGAGGCGAAGGAACGGCTGTGCCATCTCGAGGCGCCTGCCGCGTTGCTGGAACGGGCGCTGGGGGCCGAAGGGTTCGCTGTGCTCCAGGAAGAACGAGGCGTGGCCGAAGCCTACGGGCTCTCGCCGGTCCAGGCCGATGCCATCCTCCGACTGACGCTTGGCCAGCTCGTCAATCTCGAGCATGAAAAACTCGGGGGTGAGCACCGCGAATTGCTCGGGAAGATCTCTGAGTTTCGTCGGATCCTCGCGAGCGAAGCCGGGATCAAGGCGATTATCCGTGAGGACATGGTCGAGCTCGAGGCCAAGCATGCCGAGCCCCGTCGCACGGAAATCAGCGGTGAGGCGGGTGACATCCGCGACATGGCCGAGTTGATCACCGAGGCCACGATGGTGGTCACGATTACGCGGGCTGGCTATGTGAAGCGGACGGCCGCCGATGTCTACCGTGCCCAGCGGCGGGGTGGCAAGGGGCTCAAGGGAGCCAGCGCCGACGAAGAAGATCCCATCGAGCATCTTTTCGTGGCAAGCACGCACGACTGGCTCCTTGTCTTCACGACACTCGGCAAGGTCTTCTCGATGCGAGTCTTCGAGTTGCCTGAGCTCGCGCGTGATGCCAAGGGGCGGGCGCTCGTCAACCTGCTTGAGTTTGAGCCGGGCGAGAAGGTGGCGCAGTGCCGTGCCGTGGGTGGTTTCGAAGATTCCGATCAGTTCCTGCTCCTGGCGACTCGTGGCGGCGTCGTCAAAAAGACAGCGCTCGAGCAGTACCGTCGCCGCCGCACGAAGGGGCTCATTGCGGTCAAACTCCGTGAGGGTGACGAGCTTGTGGGCGCGGCGATCACCAAGGCGGGCGATGAGTTGGTGCTCGCCACGGCCAAGGGCATGGCCATTCGGTTCCCCGAGTCGGATGCCAGGCCAATGGGCCGCGACACGAGTGGTGTCCGCGGCATCAAACTCGGCAGTGGGGATTGGCTCGTGGGAATGGTGGTGGCCGATCCCGACGCGACGCTGTTGACGGTCTGCGAGAATGGTCATGGAAAGCGGACACCATTCGGAACGGGCACGCCCCTCTCGGGCCCCGCCGCAGACGATGACGCCGGCGACGAGCAGCCGACTGAGCCTGCCGCAGACGCCGAGGCGGAGGGAGACGAGAGCGTCAGCGGGATGCGCTACCGCACGCAGCACCGTGGCGGCAAGGGTGTTCGTGATATCAAGACGACGGCCCGCAACGGCCAGGTTGTGGCTGTGGTGGCGGTCCGCGACGAGGATCAGGTGCTCATGATGACCGCCCGCGGAAAGATCCAGCGGGTGAATGTCGCCGAGATCAAGGCCATTGGACGCAACACGCAGGGTGTCCGAATCATGCGCATGGACGAGGGTGACACACTCGCCGCCGTTGTGCCCGTGCCACCGGGCGAACAGGAGGAGGCGGACAGCCCGCCCCCGGTCGAATAGTCTGATCGCCCTCGACGGAGCCTTGCCGTGCGGATCGGTATCGTTGGAACGGGCTATGTCGGCCTCGTGACAGGAACCTGCTTTGCCGACAGCGGCAACACGGTCACCTGTCTCGACATCAACGCCGAGAAGATCGCTCGACTCATGCGGGGCGAGGTGCCCATTTACGAGCCCGGCCTCGAGGAGCTCGTCGTACGGAACGCTCGGGCCGGCCGTCTGCGATTTTCGACCGACACGGCGACGGCTATCGGAGATGCCGACGTCGTTTTTCTCGCGGTGGGCACGCCGCCGAGCGATGACGGCTCGGCCGACCTGTCAGCCCTCTGGAAGGTCATCGAATCAATCGCCTCGTACCTCCGTCCGGAGGCGATCGTGGTGACCAAGAGCACCGTGCCTGTCGGAACGTGTGCTGAGATCGAACGACGGCTCGACGCCCTCACCGGCCGGGTATGCCGGGTGGCGAGCAACCCCGAGTTCCTTAAGGAAGGGGCTGCCATCGAAGACTTCCAGAAGCCCGACCGCGTGGTCGTGGGGGTGCGGACGTCCGACGTGGGTGAAACGCTGCGGTCGCTCTACCTCCCGTTTCTCCGCACTGAAAACCCGTTTCTCGTGATGAGCCCCGAGAGCTCTGAGATGACGAAATATGTGGCCAACGCGCTCTTGGCCACGAAGATCTCGTTCATCAACGAGGTGGCGAATCTCTGTGAACGAATGGACGCCGACATTGACGAAGTCCGTCGGGGTATCGGCCATGACAGCCGAATCGGATTCGCATTCCTGTTTCCTGGAGCGGGCTACGGCGGGAGCTGTTTCCCCAAGGACGTGCAAGCCCTGGCTGCAATGGCTCGCGACAAGGGTATCACCCCGCGAATTCTCACGGCGGTCCATGAGACGAACCTGGCTCAAAAGCGAGTGCTCGGCGAGAAGATCACGGCACATTTTGGCGGGGCGATTGCCGGGAAGCGCATCGCCGTGTGGGGCCTCGCATTCAAGCCCCGCACCGACGATATTCGCGATGCCCCCGCGATCGATCTCATTGAACGGCTGCTCGCGGGTCATGCCACGGTGCGGGTGCACGATCCCGAAGCCATGGCGAATGTCCGGGCGATCTACGGCGACAGGCTCGAGTATGCGGAAACACCACTCGATGCCCTCGACGGCGCCGACTGCTTGGCCATCGTCACCGAGTGGGGCGATTATCGACGGCCCGACTTTACCGCCATGGCGGAGCGCATGAAGGGCTGCGTGATCTTTGACGGGCGGAACCTGTACGCGCCCGCGGAGATGCTTTCCCGTGGGTTTTCCTACCACGCCATCGGGAAGCAGCCGGTGTGACGCCTCGCGTGGGCTCGGGGTGGCCCGTGACATGGCGCCGGACGTGAGCGACGGGCCTCGTGCCCGTCGCTCACTCGACGAAAACGAGCCTCCGCCATCCTGGCTCGGCTCGTTTTCCACGCCGGCTCCATGACACGGGCCACCCCAAGCCAAAAACGCATAGAAAAAAGCGCCCGCCTGCGCTCAAATCGCTTGCGAATCCGCGCATGCCCCGTCTGCGGGGGCGATCCACACCACATGGCGTCCGGAATCGACCGCCGGGAAGTGCGGTCGGCGGCCGGAGGGCCGCCAAGACCGGCGGGGCCATGGATGGCCCGCCGGTCTTGAAGTTAGTTTGACAGGGTTTCCCGCGCAGGGTTCAATCTCGGCCTCTCGTTCATGGTTGGTGACCTGGTCGGCCGACGCGGCTTGGCCCATGTTTTCTTCACGCGGAGTTCCCCAGCATCGTGCCACGCCTTCTGCTTTTGTTCATCGCCGCCGCGACCGTCGCCGTGGTCAGTTGTCCCACGATCGCGTCGGCATCGGAGCAAGCGGACACGCAGGCCTCGATCTTCGGTGCGTACGGTTTCTTCTGGCTCCTGTGCGTGGCGGGCTCCAGCCTGGCCCTCTATAAGGCGTGGGAATTCTTCAAGTGGATGGAGGCCCAGTCGCCCGGCACACCTCGGATGGTGGAGATCGCGGGCTACGTTCGCACGGGCGCCGATGCGTATCTTCGGCAGCAGTACAAGGTGGTCGCGGCATTCTTCGTCGCGATCTTTTTACTGCTGGCCATCATGGCCTTCGCTCTCAAGGTGCAGAGCGCCTGGGTGCCATTCGCCTTTATCTCCGGCGGCTTGTTCTCCGGGCTCGCCGGCTGGTTCGGCATGAAGACCGCGACGCTGGCCAGTAATCGCACAGCAGCCGGCGCCGAGCGAAGCCTCAACGATGGCCTCCAGGTGGCCTTCCGCTCCGGTGCGGTCATGGGCCTCACGGTCGTGGGCCTGGGCCTGCTCGACATCATGCTCTGGTTTTTGATCCTCTACTGGATCGTGCCCTTGTTCGCGGCGCCGCTCTCACTCGAAGAGATCACCGTCACGATGCTGTGCTTCGGGATGGGGGCGAGCTCACAGGCCTTGTTTGCCCGCGTGGGTGGCGGCATTTTCACGAAGGCCGCCGACGTCGGGGCCGACCTCGTGGGCAAAGTCGAGCACGGCATTCCCGAGGACGACGCCCGCAATCCCGCTACCATCGCCGATAACGTCGGTGACAACGTGGGTGACGTGGCCGGCATGGGCGCCGATTTGTACGAGAGCTACTGCGGCAGCATTTTGGCGACCGCTGCCCTCGGCGTGGCGGCATATCCGGGTGAGTACCGCATGCAACTTGGGGCACTCTTTCTCCCCATGACCATTGCCGCAGTCGGCATCCTGCTTTCGATCTGGGGCATCTACCAGGTGCGGACGCAGGAGAATGCCTCGCAGAAGTCACTGTTGGCGGCTCTCGCCCGAGGCATCGACATGTCGACCGTCGCGATCGTCGTGGCAACGTTTCTGCTGGCTCCCATGCTGTTGGGGCCGAACCTCGGCAGCCTCGGCGTCGCCGTCAGCGTGATCGTCGGCCTCGCCGCCGGATGGCTCATCGGCAAGTGGACCGAGTACTCCACGAGCAACGAGTACAGGCCGACCAAGGAGCTCGCCGACCAGGCCCTCACCGGACCCGCCACGATCATCATCGGCGGCATTGCCGAGGGCATGATGAGTGTCTGGGCACCGGTGCTCATCACGGGCGCGGCCACACTTCTCGCGTTTGGGTTTGCCAACGGCTTCGACTTCACCGACCCATCCCGGTTCGCGCTGGGACTCTACGGTGTCGGCATCGCGGCGGTCGGCATGCTGTCGACGCTCGGTATCACGCTGGCCACCGACGCGTATGGCCCCATCGCCGACAATGCCGGCGGCAATGCCCAGATGGCGGGCCTGCCCGATTTTGTACGCGAGCGGACCGACGCCCTCGATGCCCTCGGCAACACGACCGCCGCGACGGGCAAGGGGTTTGCGATTGGATCGGCCGCGCTCACGGCGCTCGCGCTCTTGGCGGCCTACATTGAAGAGGTTCGCATCGGTTTCGACCGTTGGGGGCAGGTCGTTGCCGAGAACGTCGAGGGCACTCCAGATCAGTTCCTCATGATCGGCGGGGAGAAGAAGCAGCTCACCGCTGGCCAGTGGGTGAAG
Source organism: Planctomycetota bacterium (assembly GCA_031403195.1). Classification (GTDB taxonomy): domain Bacteria; phylum Planctomycetota; class Planctomycetia; order Pirellulales; family UBA1268; genus QWPN01. The sequence continues at coordinate 34,983 of JANNSZ010000075.1, forward strand.
CTCACCGACGGCGTGGTGGTCGAGCTCGGCCCAGAGCCAGCCAAGAACACCAGCTGGATGGTTCTCGACCGAGAGTCGATTCCTGGCTTCGATAAGCTGCCATCGCGAAGTGTGGTCGCCGATATGCCGGCCGCCGACGGTGTGAAGGCGCTCGCCGATGCCCGTCGGATCGTGCCCGTGAAGTCGGCATTCATGGCCGACTACATGCGGTTCTATGACGTGACTCTCATGAACCCCAAGGTCCTCGTCGGTCTCTTTCTTGGTGCCATGACGACGTTCGTGTTCTGCGCCATGACCATGAAGGCTGTGGGACGTGCAGCGAAGGGCATGGTGGAGGAGGTCCGCCGCCAGTTCCGTGAGAAACCGGGCATCATGCTGGGCACGGATACGCCCGACTATGCCGCGCCCGTGGCCATCAGCACGAAGGCGGCACAGCGAGAGATGGTGCTCCCGTCGCTCTTGGCGCTCGCCGTGCCGGTCGTCACCGGGCTCGTGCTCGGCGTCGGGGGCGTGATGGGACTCCTCGTGGGCGGCCTCACGACCGGCTTCTGCGTGGCCGTGTTCATGGCCAACGCAGGCGGCGCCTGGGACAACGCCAAGAAGTACATTGAAGGCGGCGTCCATGGCGGCAAGGGGACCGATGCTCACAAGGCGGCCGTGGTGGGCGACACCGTGGGCGACCCCTTCAAAGACACAAGCGGCCCGAGCCTCAACATCCTCGTGAAGCTCATGAGCATGGTGAGCGTCGTGGCCGCCGGCTTGGTCGTCCGCTACTCCCTCGAAGCCATGGGGATTTTCTAGGTAAAGGGCCGACGGGGCATCCATGCCCCCCGGCGGCCTTGCCGGGCCTCCGCCCGGCCGGTCGCACCTCCGGGCTCCCGTTTTCGGACGTGTTGCCTGGTGGTGCACTCGAACCGTGACGAGCCGGGCGCCCGAGCCTGCGGTACCCTTTGACCATGCAGCCTGGGTTTTCATTCGCGGTTGAAGCGGCGGACGGCCGGGCGAGGGCGGGGACGCTCGTGACCCCGCATGGAAGCGTGCCCACGCCGCTGTTCATGCCCGTGGGCACGGCGGCCACAGTCAAGGGCGTGGATATCGGTCGGGTCGCCGAGACCGGGGCGCGGATGCTCCTGGCCAACACGTATCACCTCCATCTGCGGCCGGGCGAGGAGCTCGTGGAGCAGGCAGGAGGGCTCGCGCGATTTATGGGATGGGAGGGTCCTACGCTTACCGACTCCGGTGGCTTTCAGGTGTTCAGCCTGGCGCGGCAGGTGAAGGTGACCGAAGAAGGAGCGTTCTTCCGATCCCATGTCGATGGCTCCGCCATTGCACTCACCCCTGAGGCGGCAACGGCGATCCAGGAGCGTCTCGGGGCCGACATCGCCATGCAACTAGACCATGTCGTGTCGCTGCCCAACGACCAGGCCACGGTGGCCGATGCGATGCGACGGTCGCTCCGGTGGGCCGAGCGCTGCCGAGTGGCCCACCGACGCCCCGATCAGACGCTCTTCGGGATCGTGCAGGGTGGGCTCGAGCCAGACCTACGGCAGGAGAGCGCTGAAGCTCTGGTCGCCCTCGGTTTCCCTGGCTATGCCGTTGGCGGCCTCTCCGTGGGCGAAGGGCCCGAGGCGATGCGGGCGACGCTCGAAGCGACCGTGCCGAGCCTGCCGCCAGACCGCCCTCGGTACCTCATGGGTGTGGGGCAGCCTCAAGACATCATCATGGCGGTGGGGGCCGGGATCGACATGTTCGACTGCGTGCTCCCCACCCGCTGCGGCCGTAATTCGCTCGTCTATACGTTCGCGGGGCCTCTGCGTTTGAAAAACGCCTGCCATGCCGCCGACCAAAGGCCCCTCGAGGAGGGCTGCCCCTGCGTGGCCTGCCGTCACAGCCGGAGCTATCTCCGCCATCTCTTTCAGACGGGGGAGATGCTGGGGCCTGTGCTGGCCTCGATCCACAACCTGACCTTCTACCAAAGGCTCGTCTCACGGCTCCGAGAGGCGATCCTCGCGGGTACGTTCGTCGCGGTGGCCCGTGACCTCAGGGCCGCCTGGCCCTCCTCGGCGCCCGACGGCTGACCGGCGGGCGCCGCAACGCAGGCTTGTCCGCTGCTCGCAACGACCACTACATTTCGGGTTTCCCGGACCCCCGTTCCGGCCGCCCCCGGACCCGCTTTGGATTTCCATGCCGAATGCCCTGGCGTTTTTTGCGAGCTTCCCACCAGTGGTCTGCCTCGCGCAGGCAGCCGATGGCAAGCAGCCTCCCGTCGTGAATCAGCAGCTTCTTCAGCTTCTGCCCCTCGTGGCCATCGGCATCGCTGCCTACCTCATCCTGTTCCGTCCGGAGCGGGAGCGGCAACGGCGACAGCAGGCGCTTCTCACGAACATCAAGAAGAATGATCGAGTGGTGACATCCGGTGGCATCTGTGGCACGGTCGCCTCGGTCGATCGCGAGGCGGGTCGGGTCGTACTCAAGGTCGACGAATCGGCGAACGTCAAGCTCACCGTCACGCTTGCGAGCATCGCCCAGGTCGTGCCGGCTGGTGGTGAAGGTTCCGATTCTTCACCCTAGGCCCAATCACCCGGCCAACCGTTTTAAGAGTCTGTACACGTTTCGAGATTCCCCACGAGAACCCCATGAATCTTTCGAGCATTCCCAGCCTCCTGGCTGTGGCCGCCACTGACCCCGCCGCTCTCGCCGCCGCCCCTTGGTGGCAGGCTCCGTGGGCGGGCTGGATCATCGCCCTTGCGGTTTTCGTTGTGCCAACGGTTGTGTCGCGGATGGTGGCGAAGGGTCTGCGGCTTCCGGATATGTGGGGTCGGATTGCGGCGGTCCTTGTCACGCTGACAGCGGGCGCCACCATCTGCTGGCTGGGTTGGCCACCGAGGCTCGGCATCGATCTCAAGGGGGGCCTGATCCTCGTCTATGAGGTGGCCAGCGGCAGGCAGCGGGGCGAGCGGATCGATGATGCCATCGCCGTTGTCGAACGGATCGTGGCATCCCAGGACGGAGCCGCAGGCTCCGTTGAGCGCACGGCGAATGGTGGGATGACCGTGCGAATCGAGTCGGCCGACGACGGAGCCCGCGAATCGCTCCTCGCTGCCATCAAAGACGCCACGTTTGACCGGGCAACCGTCAAGGAAGTCGCCAGGCGACCGACGCCTGAGGCCATGTCGGTGGACTATGTGATCACTGCCGCGCAAACGGCCGTGCCCATGGACAAGCTCGTGGCCGCCGTCAGCCGCCGCGTGAATCCGGGCGGTCAGAAGGAAGTGACCGTTCGCCAGTTTGGCCTCGACCAGATCGAAGTGATTTTGCCGGAGGTCGAGCAGTCTGAAGTGGACCAGGTCAAACGGATCATTTCGAGTGCCGGCGTGCTCGAGTTCCGGATCCTGGCGAATCCCGGTGACCCGAGGCACCGAGCTGCAATCGCTCAGGCTGGCAAGGCCCGGGGCACCACCGTGCGGCAGAGCGGTGAGATCGTGGCACGTTGGGTGCGTCTCGATCCGAGTCGTATAGAGACGGACGACCGGATGGTGACTCGCGTGGCGCCGGATGGACTCGAGGTGCTTATCATGCTCGACAGACTCAACGTGGCCGGCAATGACTTGAGCCGAGTGTCTGGCGACCTCGACGAAAACCTTTCACCCTGCGTGAGCTTCCTCCTCAATGCACGTGGTGCCGGGAAGTTCGGTGTCCTCACCAAGCAGAATCTGCCCGACCCTGCCAATGGCCTCCAGAGCAGGCTCGGAATCGTCCTCGACGACATTCTGCAATCGGCTCCGGTTATTCAGAGCCAGATCACGTCGAATGGTCAGATCACTGGCAGCTTCACGCAGGGTGACATCGACTTCCTCGTCGAGGTCCTCAACGCCGGCAGCCTTCCGGCAGCCCTGAAGTCTGAGCCGATCAGCGAGCAGCGGATCAGTTCCCAGCTCGGCGACGACACGATTCGATCGGCGAGCATGGCGATGCTGTATGCCACGGTGGTGGTGCTTGTCTTCATGGCGGGCTACTACCGATTTTCCGGTGTGGTCGCGGACCTCGCCGTGCTCATGAATGTGATCCTCGTCGTGGCTTTGATGGTTTCGTTTAAGGTGGCCTTTACGCTCGCTGGTCTCGCCGGCCTTGTGCTCTCGGTCGGGATGGCCGTTGACGCCAACGTCCTGATCTACGAACGAATGCGGGAAGAGCTCGAACGCGGTGCGACGGTGCGCATGGCGATTCGCAACGGCTTCCAGCGGGCCTTTGCCACGATCCTTGACTCGAATCTCACGACGCTCATCACGGGCGTGGTGCTGTTCTCGATTGGCACCGATCAACTCAAAGGCTTTGCCATCACGCTCGTGCTGGGCCTCGGCTTGAATATGTTTACCGCCGTGTTCTGTGCCCGCGTGGTGTTTGACGTGGCCGAGCGGTCGCGGTGGCTCACGCGGCTTTCAATGGGGCGAATCCTTGACAAGACCAATATCGCGTTTGTGAAGTGGGCACCGACGGCGACGGCGGCAGCAGCCGTCGTGATCCTCATCGGGGCGGCCGCTGCTGTCCGCCGCGGTAATGAGCTGTTCGACATCGACTTTACCGGCGGCACGAGTGTCCAAGTCGAGTTCAAGTCGGGCAAGGAGTTGCCTATTGCTGAAGTTCGGGACGCCGTGTCGCAGACTTTTCAGTCGGTGACCGTGAGCGCGGTCACGCTCGGCAAGGGCACGGCTGATCGCCGGTTCAAGATCGATACGTCGGAGCAGAATCAGGCCGAGGTAGAGCGGCGGCTTCAGGCGGCGTTTCCAGGTCGGCTCGCCACGGCGAGCATGACCTTTGGCGAGGTGGGTGCCGCCCAGCCCGCCACCACGGAGCAGGCCCCCGACGCCCTGACCACATCAGTGCGGCTCGAGTTTCCAGACAGGATCACGAAGGCGGGGCTCGTGGCCCTTCTCCAGAAGTCGCTGACGGCCGAAGAGGCCGCAGACGCCGAGTATGCCGTTGCCAGCGAGGAGCCGGATGCGGCGACCGAGCCTTGCAAGACATGGGACCTGCTCACCGCGCTCGATGTCGACACGACCGGCCGAGTCGTCAAGAGGATGGCGGCGACCATCGCCGATACGCCCATCTACCTCTCAGCCAACGCCATCGGCGGGAAGGTCGCAGGAAATACGCGAGTGATGGCGCTGTATGCCCTGTTGGCGAGCCTCGGGCTGATTGTGCTCTACGTGTGGATCCGGTTCCAAAATGTCGCCTTCGGCGTAGGCGCGGTCGTGGCGCTCGCCCATGACGTGCTCGTGGCCCTTGCATGCCTGGCGGTAAGCCGATTCGTGGCGCCCTTCATGGGCTGGGCGCTCGTGGACGAGTTCCGGATCAGCCTCGACGTCGTGGCGGCCTTGCTGACGATCGTGGGCTTCTCGATCAACGACACGATCGTGATCTTTGACCGGCTTCGTGAGATTCGCGGCAAGGCCCGATTCCTCACCCCAGAGATGGTCGATAAGGGCCTCAACCAGACCCTCAGTCGGACGATCCTCACCTCGGGCACAGCGTTTCTGGCGGTACTCATTCTCTATGCCGTCGGTGGTCCTGGCATTCATGCCTTTGCGTTCACGATGCTGATCGGTGTCCTCGTTGGTACCTACAGCTCGCTCTACATCGCTGCTCCGCTGGTTCTGTTGCTCCAGTACCGTTTTGCCGGAGTGCCAACACCGGCTGCGGGTGCCGCGGCAAAGCCCGCATGAGCCGGTCAGGGAAACCTGCCGGGTGATGCGGCTTACGCGGGCGGTGGCTCGAGGCGCCGGTCGTCCGGCCTTGCCGCACCCTCCTGGATGCGACGACGGGGAGCCTGGCAGCGCGTCACGGGGCATGCTTGCCTTGTGGCCGAAGGACACGGTGGCCGCCATGTCCCTCTGCCCGTTTGAAAGGATCAGCGATGGACTCGTTGACGCACGTCATCAGGCTTGTTGCCGGCCTGAGCATGGTGGCGGCAGGGACAACACTGACAGCGCCGACTGGTATCTACCTAGCGACGTATCTGCGGCAGCAGGGGAAGCCAGCTGTGTCGACGCCTCTTTCTCCTGCGCCACTGCAGGTCACCGAGGCACCGGTTTGGCCACCGGTGGCAGACATTCCACTGCCTCCGCCGGCAATGGCCAGTGGCCCGCGGCTAGCCTACGTGCCGCCGCCCACACCGCCGCAACCGCTTCCGCCGCCCCCCCCAGCGCTGGCGGCCGTGGGGCCAGACCTCGCCGCGGGATACCGCCCGACGCTTCAGGCTCCGCCACCACCACTCCTGGACGGTCAGGCTCCTCCACCGCTCGCCGTAGGCTGGACGGCCCGGCAGCCTGGGGCATTCACTGGTGGCGGATGGCCGCAGCCGCCGCAGGTCATGGCTGAGCAGCCCGGCATATACATTGTCCGGGATGGGGATGATCTGACCAGCATCGCCACCAGATTCTACGGGCATCCTGCCGCCGCCGAAGCAATCTGGCACGCCAATCGCGGCCTGCTCCGCGATCCTGGTGTGTTGCCCATCGGTGCGGCACTCGTTCTACCGCCCCGTGCGGTCGTGGCTGGACTCGGCATGCCGCCGAATCAGGCGGTCATTGAGCCAGTCACATCCGGTCAGCCGCATTTCCCACCTCATCAAGCGGGCCCCACACCACGCCCTGCGTCGTGGCTCAGCGGAGAGGGTGCTACCGGGGGCGCTCGGCTATTGCCTTGACGAAGACGGCGACGAGTGCTGCCGGCGTGCGCTGCTGCGGCGCCGAGGCGACGAGTGCGGCCAACTGGTCGCCGCCGAGTGGGCGGCCAGTTCTGTCTCGGGCATCGACCTGCACGTAGAGCAGCGACGCCTCGCTATCTTTCGCCGGCGACGTGTTTCGTCGCTCCGTTGCATCGAACATGCGGCTGTCAAACCAGGCAGTCGGACGCGCCCTCTTGAGCTGGCCGAAGATCTTTCCCGAGTCCGAGCTGGCCGTGCCTCCCAGAATCATGATGGGGAGCTTGGTCTTGACCGGTTCGGCCGCGAGCGCTGGGCCGATCGTGAATCCCTTCGTCGCAAATGCCGGGTCGATCAGCACGAGCCCGCGAACCTGCCCCCCCTGATGGCCGCTGGCAAGAGGCGGCCAGGCGGCATCCGCCACGGTCCATGTTGCCGCGACCGCGGCGCCAAGGCCGGATCCCACGATCACCAGCTTGTCGAGATCGAGCTTTCCGGCGTCCGCTTGTCCTTTGAGCCAGTGCCGGACGGCCTCGATATCTCCGCGGATATCTGATTGCCCTCGGACGCGGCCACCCGCGGTTGCCGCCATTGCCTTGAAGTCTGGAGCCTTGAGGAGCTTCGACTGGTTTCCGTCGGCGGCTGCCTTCGCGTAGGCAGGAATGCTGCTCTCGCCGTGGCCCCGCAGATCGGGCACGAGTACGACGCAGCCGGTCTGCTGAAGCGTCTTCGCCAGCGGCGCCAGGGCGTCGCTCGAGCTGCCGAGATCATGGACGAGAATCACCGTCGCTATGGGCGTTGTTTTTTTGCCGACGGCAAAGTACTGAACGCCCAAGCCGATGCCATCCGATGTATCCAGCCGTAACTCGGTCGGCTCAGCGAGAGGCTCCTGCTCAGTGGCGGCAGGTGCATCCTGTTTGGGGGGTTGCCCGCCGGCGGGGCTCCCCAGGAGAACCGCTGCCATCAGAGCGACTCCCAGGGGCCAGGTACGGGGCAAGCGTCGGTGAAACCACGAGGCATGAGAGGACAAATCGAGGTGCGATGACATGGCTGGCCCGGGGGATAGGAGATCAATTTATGGCCGAGAATCGACAAACCCGACCGATGTGCAAGGCCTGGGAATAGAATACTTCGCCAGGGCCGAACAATTCCACGGTCGTGACGGTGGATCAACACCGCTGGCTGGCGTTATCATAGGGGAGGTCGCCGGGGCAGTTCCGAGCCCTGATGACAGTTGGGAGAGGAACCCATGGCCATCCTTGAGCAAGCCCGCAGCCGGTGGCAGGCATACACCGGCGAAGACGACACACCGCTGGACGGGGACACCGCGTCCTGGGTCGTCAGCCTTGGGGTTCATGTGGCGGTGTTTTTGGGGCTCGCCGTGGCGGGGATGACAGTCGTGCCTAGCCCCCCGAAGCCGATTACCATGATTGAGACGTCGATCGAAGAGCCCGAATTCCTGCTCGACACGCCGATTGAAATAGTGGTCGTCGATGAGCAGCCGGAGGTGGGGGCGCTGAGCGACCCTGGGGTCGAAATCGCCGAATCGCTCGCCCCGATGCTGGCCGAAGAGCCGATGGCTCCCGTCATCGCCGAGGAAGTGCCCGAGGCTGATTTTCAGTTCGAGATGGCCGACGTGCTTCCCGCTGGCACCGCCCTGAGTGATAGCCTGGTGATCAAAGGCGATGTGGGGGTCGGCGAGACAGGTGCGGCTGGCGCCGTAGACCGGCTCACGATGGAGATCATCGCGTCGCTCGAACAGCGGCCGACGCTGGTGTGCTGGGTCTTTGACCAGTCGGTAAGCCTGGCAGGCCAGCGGAAGGATATCGCCGCCCGTCTCGAGAGAGTCTCCAGCGAACTGGGCGTCAGTGCGGCAGCCCAGTCCAACGAGATGTTCAATCTCGTATTCGCCTATGGGCAGCGGGTGACCCCGGTGATCGCCCAGCCCACCCTGGAGGTTCGTGATGTCGTCGCCGCGATCAAGTCGATTCCAATTGACGAATCGGGTGTCGAGATGACCTTCACGGCCGTCGCCACGGCGGCACAGAGGGCGGCGCAGGCCCGCCTGAGCCCTTCCAAGCGAAATGTCATGATCATCGCCTTCACCGACGAGGCCGGAGACGATCAGCAGCATGCCGATCAGGTCGCGGCCTACTGTGCCCGCGGCCAAATGCGAGTTTTTGTGGTCGGTGTGCCTGCGCCCTTCGGGCAGCAACAGGTTCGAATGAAGTTCATCGAGTTCGATCCGCGGTATGCCGACGAGGAGCAGTGGGCCGTTGTGGAGCAAGGTCCGGAGAGTCGCTACCCCGAGGTGATCAAGGTTCGTCCGAAGGACGCTCCTGACGATGCGATCGACTCGGGCTTCGGGCCCTTCAGTCTCTCGAAGCTCTGCGCCGAAACCGGCGGCATCTACTTCGCCGTCCATCCGAATCGGTCGACCAAGGGCCGCGTGAGTGACGAAGCAACGGCGCCTATGGCGTCGGGACTGAAGTATTTCTTCGACCCGAAGATCATGCGGGACTATCGCCCCGACTACCAGAGCCAGGCTGAAATCGATCGCACGCTGGCGGCCAATCGAGCGAAGCGGGCGCTTGTGGACGCTTCTCGTGCTTCCGTTGTCAGTCCAATGGAGGGGCCCGCGATGTTCTTTCCGCGAGAAGACGACGGAAAGCTCGTAAACCTCTTAAGCGATGCACAGAAAAAGGCTGCGGTCCTCCAGCCCAAGATCGATGCCCTCCATTCCCTCCTTGCTGCGGGCCTGTCGGATCGTGGCAAGATCAAGGAGAAGCGGTGGCAGGCTGGCTTCGACCTCGCCCTGGGCCGAGTCCTCGCGCTGAAAGTGAGAACAGACGCCTACAACATCATGCTGGCTCAGGCGAAGACGGGCATGAAGTTCAAAAACCCGAAGAACGATACCTGGGTTCTCCGGCCGAGTGACGATGTGTCGAGCGTGGGCTCGCAGACCGAACGTCTCGCCAAGCAGGCCGACGAGTTCCTCCGACGGGTCGTGGCTGACCATCCAGACACGCCCTGGGCGAAGATGGCGGCTGAGGAGCTCAAAACGCCTCTCGGCTACCGGTGGGGAGAGACTTTTACGGGCGTCAATGCGCCCCGGCAAGGCAACGGCGGGAACGGGAACCCGAATCGGGGCGATGACATGCGCCGCAACCTCGCCCCCCCCAAGCCATCGCGACCGCTCAAGAATATTTGATGCGGCACCAGTGGCGCGGCTCGGGGTGGCCCGTGTCATGTCGCCGGACGCTCGCTGCGGCCTTCCCGGCCGTCGCTCACTCGGAGAGGAAACGGCACTTCGCCATCCCTGGCTGCGATTGTTTCCTACGCCGGCTCCAGAACACGGTCCACCCCTCGCGGAGTAATCGCGAGAGCGTACGACCTGGGGCGGCATTCGCCCGGTCGATTCGCAGCCGGGCAAGCAAGCGTAGTGGGCTCACAGCACGAATGCGTCTGTTCGGACGCCCCATTCCGCACCGCGTACGGAAAAGGGAGCCCGAAGGTGCGACCGGCCGGCCAGCTCGCCGGGGCCATGAAGGGCCCGCCGAGCTAAAATGTTAGATTCTCTTCGGCGAAGACTTCGCGGCTCTCGTAGGCGTGAAAGAGCCGCGAGATCCGCAGCGAGAGCATCTGGAGGAACAAGCGTCGGAAGTCTCCCTCCGAGCGGTCGGTGGCTGGGATGGCCGTGTTGGCAGGGAATGCGAAGTCGTCGATGCGACGCTGGAACACGAGCTTCTTCTCAGCGATGTCGTACACCCGCACCGCAACGCTCGCCCGGCCTCGGTAGAGGGTGGAGCCTTCGTGGAATCGGAACTCCTCGAGGTCAACACCGACAACATGGTCTGCGCCTAATGCTGCGCCGACGGTCTGGTAGTCGACCCAGGCATTCTCGTCGATCCACCCGTCTACCTCATGCTGCCCGATCACGTCGGCCTTTCGCACGCCATCCTTGATCTGGTTTCCGACGAGCGTGGCAAGCTCACGCGAGGACCCGGCATCGGCGAACTCGAGCTCGATGATCGGCCGACAGACAATAGCCACCTTCTTGCCCTTGAGGCCAGGAAACTCGGCCGGCACGTCGGCTGGCTGCAGGAGGTAGGCGGCGGTGAAGAGCATTGAGCACCCGCTCAAGGCTGGCATCAGGACCGCGGCAACCGCGAAACGGGCGAAAGCTGAGCGCATCGGGCTGGTCCTCTGGTGGCCGGGGTGGGGGACGGTAGCGGGCGGTCGTGACCCGCTCAATGCCGCTTGCTTCCGGAGGCATGGCACAATACACGTGTGGAAAGCCATCCCATGTCCGCGCCGTCTCCCAGCCTGCCATCCGCGGGACATCCCCAGGGCGCTTTTCTGGAAGCGCTCGCGGAGCGGTTGTCAGGAGGTGGGCCAGACGGGTTTCCCGTCGTGGTCGCGGTCTCGGGAGGAGCCGACAGCGTGGCCCTGCTGATCGGGCTGGTGCGGCTGGGGGTCCCACGGCTGTTGGTCGCCCACGCGGAGCACGACTTGCGGATTGATGCGCCGGCTGACCGCGCGTTCGTCGGTCGCCTCGCTGAGCGTTTCGGATTGCCGTGGATCTGGCGGCGGCTCGCGGTACGGGAGCGAGGTGACGAGGGAGCCGGCGAGGGGCTCGAGGCGCGGGCGCGTCGACTGCGGTATGCGTTTCTGGCCGATGTCGCCCACGAAGCCGGCGCACGGCATGTGCTCGTGGCTCACACAGCAGACGACCAAGCCGAGACGATTCTGCACCGTATCCTTCGCGGCACGGGCCTGGCAGGGCTCGCGGGGATGCGCCGGGCTCGTGAACTGTGTGACGGCATCGCGCTCGTGCGACCACTCCTCGATGTCTCCCGCGAAGCAGGGCGGGCGTTCCTCGAGAGTGCGTGTGAGGAATGGCGGGAGGATGCGAGCAACACCGATACGACGCGGGCCAGAAATTTCCTGCGCCACGAGGTGCTCCCGCGGTGCGCCGTTGGGCCGTATCCCGCAGCCGTAGCGTCCATAACGCGGCTCGGCTGCCAGGCCGCGACCATCGCTGCCGCGTTGAGAAGCGCCGCCGAGCACCTGCTGCATCTGTACGCCACACGCCAGGCAGACGGGAGTGTGCTTCTGCGTACCGGGGAACTTGCGGCCCTTGATCCGCACCTTGTCGCCGAAGTGTTCGTCGCGCTCTGGCGGCGCGAGGGCTGGCCGCAGCGGGACATGACTGCTGGTCACTACGACGCCTTGGTGCGAGTTGTGTCGCACACGCTCATGCCAACAGATGGTGTCGCCGCGTGGCTACCCGGTCAGTTTCCAGGAAACGTTTCGGCTAGGCCACTCGACCACGGACGTCTCGTCGTCGCCCGCACGTGACCCCGTCTTCCGTCGACGTATCGATCTCAGTGCCCCGGGGTGGTGAGTTCCTGGGCTCGGTAGCCGCCCTTCGATCGAAAGTACAGATACAGCACGATATAGGCGACCAGCATAAAAGCAGGGAAACCAGCCATCTTGGCCAGCGTGTCAAACTGCCCCGACTTGTTCGCTGCAGCCAACGCGGCCTGCGCCTCCGGGGTGGTGTCCGCCGCAGCCTTCTGCGGGTCGATGGCGTCGTAGGTGAGCCCTAGATACGGCTTCTGCACGAGCACTGCCTGGGCAACCGCGGGGGCGTTCCGCCGGAGGTCACCGCTGGCGGTCTGCTCTTGCAAGGCGCCGATCAGTGGAAAGCCGAGCACACCCACGGCGATCATACCGATCCCGGAGATGGCATTGAGCGTGACAGCACCCCCCTTCGGACACTGCTCTGCTGTGATTCCAAGCATCGTTGGCCAGAAAAACGTCTTGCCGATTCCGTAGAGCGTCGCAGCGCCGAAGATCGCAACGAGGCCGGCACTGCCGGTCTGAGAGAGTGCCAAGAGCCCGAGGATCGCCAGCACGGAACTGGCGATCAAGAGCCCAATCGGTGAGAGGGCATGCACGATTGGGCCGGCAAAGAATCGCAGGACCATCATGATCGCCGACGTGTACACAAGCACCCAGCCAGGATTGAATCCAGCCTGCTCCATGGGCTTCTCCATCAGGCCAGTGATCCAGCCATCCGTGCCGATTTCCGTGGTTGCCAGCGGCATCATGATGACGACGAGGAACGCCAGGATTGGTCGCCCCAAACTCCCTGTGAAGAGGCCAAATATCGCCGCGACCACAGCTGTCAGGGCGGCGGCGATCCAGACGCTGAACTGAAACACCTCCGCGAGTTGGAGAAAGATCAGACCGAAGCCGACCAAGGCACCGAAGGCACCGAACTCGGCAAGCATCTCACGATACGTGACGCCAGCCTGCTCGCGCTCGCTGCGAGGGAACTCAGCCGCCGCCAAGATCACAAGGTAAATCACCGCGGGCACGGCCACGATGCCGAGCACGATTCGCCAGTCACCGGTGCGGGCGGTGTCGGCAAGCATGATCGTGATGATGCCAGCGATCACGAGGCCGCCTGGCCATCCGGCGTGCAGGATGTTGAGCCACTTCGTCTTTTCACGGTTGAAGATTGTGGCAACAACGGGGTTGATGAAGGCTTCAACCGTGCCATTTCCGAGTCCCAGGACGATGCTCCCCCAGTAGAGCAGTTGGTAGCCGCGCTTCTGAGCTGCCGCGAGGTCCGCAGCGGGAACGCCCTGGATCGTGCTGTAGGCCATCCATGCCATCGCCAGATAGATCGCGTAGCACAGGAATGAAAAGACCATCGCGACCTTGTAGCCAATTCGGTCGATCACAAGACTGAAGAGAATGATCGAGATGGCAAATGGCCAGACTCCCGCTCCCTTGAGCGCTCCGATGTCGACCTTATCAATTCCAAAATCGGAAGGGAACCGTACGTCGCAGAGATACATGCGCGTAAAGAACGCGAACGACGTGGTGATCAGGGCGATGAAGCATCCCCAAAACACGAGCTGTTGCCGATCGGGACCACTCGTTGATGCCTTGTCGTTGCCAACCATGCGGGACCGCCTCCTCTTTCTGACCGTCGTCGGTCTGCGATGAGCGCCACGGTGGCATTCCCCTGACCGGACCGACCCGAGGGCGGCACTATAGCAGGGCGTGGGAAGGTGGGGGAATGGGGGCGGTCACGCCGCGGGTTGACCTAGGCCTGGCGTGGCTCATACCTTCCCGCCCCCACATCTGGCACCCCCTGCGCGCCGCACACGCTTCTGTGAAGCCACTCGCCGATACTCTCTGGACGATCGTCCGCTGGACCCTGCCCCTGACCGTGGCGGCCATCATCGTGGCCGCGGCGCTCGGATCGCATCGAGTCGGCGAGGAGGTGCGTCGTCGTGTCGAAGCACGACTCCGTGATCGGTTCCCGACACTCGACGTGCATGTGCGGTCAGCGAGTCTCGTCGATGGAGAGGGAATCCTCATCCGCGACCTGTCTCTCGCCGAAGCGGGCGGCGCTCCGCTGGTGACCATCGAGGAGATCCACCTCACCTGTGGGACGTCCCTCGCCGAACTTGCGGCCGGTGAGCCGCGCATCGCCGCTGTTCGCCTCCGACGACCGGTCGTGCAGGCCCGCCGCGACACGGCGGGGCGATGGAACCTGGCAAAACTTATCGAGCAGCAGCAGGGGGGCGCGGGAATGCCCGTGGCCATCGAGGACGCCACGCTTGCTGTCGATGACACCCAGCTTGGACGCCGGTTCACGCTCCGCAATGTCGGCCTCACGCTCGAGCCTCAGGTAGCCGACGCTGTCGGTAGTCGTACGGCGGTGAAAGGACGGGTCGGCGGCGACCTCTTCGAGCGCGCCGACTTTGAAGGGCACGTTGCCGCTGATGGCACCTTCGGCCTTGTGGGTCACATCGAGGCGCTCGATCTCTCGCCTCGCCTGCGCGGGTTCCTACCGACAGATGGCGGCCTTGCCGATCATGCCACGTCTGTCCGTGGGCAGGTTGATCTCGATTGGAATGTGACAGGGTCGCTTGCGTCTCTCGACCAGGCCACGTTCGGAGTCTCTGGCCGGCTGACTGGTGGTCACATTGAGCACGCATCGCTGCCGGTGGCGATCAGCGACATCGCTGCGTCCTTTACGGCCGATCGGTCCGGCATCGCCTGTGATCGCCTCGAGGGACACTCGGGATCGACGCTCGTGCACGGCTCGGGTCGGCTTGCTGGATGGGATCCGTTAGCCGACTTTGACCTTTCGTTTGAGGTCGAGCGGCTGCTCGTCGGGCGTCACTGGGAGCCATTTCTTCCCGCGACGCTGGCATCCCATTGGAGCAAGCTCCTGCCCACCGGCGAGGTTGATCTTCAGGCGCGACTGGCTCGCCGCGCGGGGCAACTCACTCGCGATGTCGCGGTTCGGTGCCGCAATCTCTCGCTCACGTACTACCGCTTTCCGTATCGGCTTGACCGCACGGTTGGGACAGTCACATACCGCGACGGGGCTGTGACCATGCATCTCACGGGCCAGGCGGGAGGCCATCCCGTGCATGTCGAAGGAAGTCTTGATACTTCGAAAGCCGGTAACCCGGGGGCCGTGGAGGTTCGCGGTGAGGGTATGCGGATCGACGATGCCCTTCTCGCAGCGCTGCCAGCGGCAGGCGCCGATGTTGTTCGACGCCTTCGAGCCACCGGCACGTTTGACTTTGGCTTTCGCCACGAACGAGGGCCGCAGCACCCGCGTGGGTTTCTCAATAGCTTGGGCCTCAGGCTGTCGCGCTGCACGCTGGCCTACGCGGGCTTCCCCTATCCAATCTCGAACGTCAACGGAAGCATTCAGATGGAGGGGAAACGGTGGACCATCCGTGAGGTTACCGGTACCAACGATACGGGGGCGATACGGTGTACTGGGGTTCTGGATGCAGATGATCGCGGCCGGGATGTGCTCACGCTCGATCTCACGGGAAGTGATGTGGTCCTCGAACCGGAGCTTCGTGATGCGCTCCCTCCTGGGATGCGGCGGATTTGGGACGATGTGGCTCCCCGCGGCAGCGCCAAATTCACAGCCCGAATTCAGCATGAAGTGGGCGCACGGCACACCGAGGTGGAACTCGAAGCCACACCCGAGGGCGAAACGGTCTCGATTGAGCCAGCATGGTTTCCCTACCGCCTCGAGCGGCTCCAGGGACGGCTGTCGTGGAAAGACGGCATCCTCCGGTTCGAGGGAGTGCGGGGCGTTCATGCACGGACGACCGTATCGACTGAGGGCCTGTGCCGGTTCGGGCCTGACGGAAGCTGGCATGTCTCGTTCACTCGCCTGGCGGCTGATCGCTTTCATGCTGATCACGACGTGCTGCGGGCGCTGCCCAGTGGCCTGCAGCAGGCGGTCGCGGATATCGGGCTCAAGGGGCTCCTCTCCCTGGACGGTGCCCTGGACATCTATTCGACCGCACCTCGGGAAATCGCATTGGCTGGCGGTCGCACGGAGCTTGTCCATGGGCCTGCGGCTGCGGCGTGGGACATGGCACTCGACATGGAGCAGGCCACGCTCGATGCGGGCGTGCCACTCGAGCATGTCTGCGGCGGCATCCGCCTCCGCGGCTCGAGCGACGGCGAGGCGTGGCGATCCTTTGGCGACGTGGCCATCGACACGGCGATCTGGCAAAACCTTCAGCTCACCGCGATCCGCGGCCCCCTCGTGCTCGATGCGAGCGGCGCCCGGTTCGGAGCACCGGCCGCGGTTGTCTCCGAACCCGGATCGCCGCAGCGTCTCACGGCGAGAGTGGCCGGGGGCACGCTCCAGATCGATGCTCAGGTGGCGGCAGGGCAGGTGGGAAGCTTCACAGCAGGAATCTCCCTTGCCGATGTCGATCTTGCGAGGCTTGCGGCCGACCTCATGGGGCGAGCCACGACGTCACGCGGTCGCGTGCAGGCAGCGATCGAGGTGAGTGGCACCCGCGCTGGCACCCACTCCTTTTCCGGCCGCGGCAATGTGCGGCTCCAAGATGCCAACCTCTATGAGCTCCCCGTGATCGTCTCCCTGCTCAAGATTCTTCGCGTCCGCGCGCCCGACAGAACCGCGTTCGGCAGTAGCCAGGTCGATTTTCGGATCGAGGGTCCGCGAGCGTACCTCGACACGATCGAGCTTTCGGGGGATGCGATCAGCCTCGTGGGCGCTGGCGAGATCGATCT
The DNA here is from genome assembly GCA_031403195.1 of Planctomycetota bacterium. GTDB lineage: Bacteria > Planctomycetota > Planctomycetia > Pirellulales > UBA1268 > QWPN01. The sequence goes on from JANNSZ010000075.1 coordinate 51,793, forward strand.
CGACTCCAAGATCAACCTGACGTTCCGCCCGCTGGTGGGGGAGTCTGAGAACCAGCTCCCGGCGATGAAGCAGCTCCTCGGTGGCGCTGGTGGTCAGTTCGTCCTTGTGCATGTCGGCGGCACACTGGCCGAGCCGGTCACGTCGACCGAAGCCTTCCCGACATTGGCTGCGGCGGTTCAGCGGCTTCAGTCCCGGCGGCGAGAGCCTGCGGCCAACCGCGCAGCCGGCCGACCGGAGCCGCTTCGGTGAGCATGTGTGGCCTGCGCGAGGGCTTTGGTAGATTGGGTAAACGGTGCGGATCGCCTCACGAATCGACCAGAATGGACGAAACAAAACGACGATGAATTTCGTGAAAATGCATGGTGCCGGCAACGACTACGTGTACCTCGACTGCTTTGTCGAGCCACGGCCGTCTGATCCTGCCGCGCTCGCGCCACGGATCGCCGACCGTCATGTGGGTGTGGGTGGAGACGGGCTGATTCTCGTTGAGCCCTCCGAGCGAGCCACCGCGCGGATGCGGATGTTCAACGCTGACGGGAGCGAATCGGAGATGTGCGGCAACGGCGTGCGGTGCGTCGCGCATCTCGTGGTTTCCCGCGGGCATGCGGCCCCTGGGCCCGTCACGATCGAGACGGGCCGCGGCCTCCTTTCGCTCGATGTTCGCCCCATTGGGCCGCGCTCCTCGCTGGTTCGCGTGGCCATGGGGGAGCCGCTCCTCGATGCCGCTGACATTCCCGTGACAGGGGCCGGGACGGGGCATGTGCTCGATGCAGCCTGTGCGGCCTTGGGCGAACATGAGGCCTGGTGGCATGCAGCCGGACTCGATCCGCGGATGACCTGCGTCTCCATGGGCAATCCCCATGTGGTTTTCTACTGCCGGGATGCTTCTACAGTACCCCTCGAAGCTGTCGGGCCAAGGATTGAGCGGCACGCGATGTTCCCGCGCCGCGTCAACGTCCACTTCGTCGAGGTCCGTTCGCCGGAGCATGTGATGATGCGAACATGGGAACGGGGCAGTGGCATCACTCAGGCGTGTGGCACCGGGGCATCAGCCGTGTGCGTGGCAGGCGTGCTGACAGGCCGCACCGGCCAGCGGCTCGCTGCCGACCTGCCTGGCGGTCGTCTCGACCTCGAGTGGGCAGGCTCCGGCTCGGTGTTCATGACGGGGCCGGCGGAGGAGGTCTTCGCCGGCACGTGGTACGAAGGATGATGGAACACGAGCCACATCGCCCAGCGGCGGATGCTCCAGGGAAGGACGCACGGACGTGAAGCTAACGACCCCTTTTGCGATTGGCGCCTGGTCGCTCGTTTCCACGGCTGCCATCCGTCAGTGGATGGGAACGCTCGACTACCAGGCCGACTTCGGCGATCCCGAGGTCGATCCCGTGCACCCGGGTTTCCGAGGCGCAAAAATCTACATCTTCTGGCATGAAAACATCCTGATGCCGCTCTACCTTCGCGGCCACGCCAATATCGCGATGCTGCTGTCGCGGCATGCCGACGCCAACGTGCTCGACCGAGTCGCCCGCATGATGGGATTTGGTGTGGTGCGGGGCAGCACGTTCCGAGGCGGCTCGGTGGCACTGCGAGAACTGGCCGAGCGGGCCGCGGTGAGCAACCTCACGATCACTCCCGACGGGCCTCGTGGTCCACGACGTCGGCTGGCCCCTGGCTGCATCTTCCTCGCGAGCACACTCGGCATCCCGATTGTGGTGATGGGCATGGGTTTCGATCGGCCGTGGCGAGCGAACACGTGGGATCGGTTTGCGATTCCGCGTCCCTTTTCGCGGGCTCGTGGAGTCGTGAGCAGGGCCGTGGCCATTCCGCCCGACCTTGATCGCGATGGCATCGAACAGCATCGGCACGGGATTGAACGCCTTCTGACGGGCCTCTCCGATGAGGCCGAGGCGTGGGCCACGGAGGGAGTGCGGCGGCCCGGCCAGCGACCGGTCCGCAAAGAACGATCGCGGGTGGCGTGTACGGCTGCGGGCCTTCCCGGCGACTCAGGTGTGCCGCTCGAGGACGAGCTTGCACGCTACGGACTCGGTGCCGGTGCGTCGTGCGATGCCGAAGCAGCGTGACGCGAGCCGCCCTGGGCATCGAGCCGCCGTTCGAGCTGCTCGATGCGGATCCGCAGGTCGCGGATTTCAGTCTCGAGTGGCGTGATAACGGAAGAGGCCTGGCGGCTCTCTGGCCGTCGGGCCGTGGATGGCGATGGGCTGGGCTCGAGATGCGGCGGCGGTGTCCCGGCCGGGGTTGCGGGCCCGATGAGAGCGGCTTCGAGCGGCTTCTCGAGAGTCTGAAGGGTGACATCGGCCCGATGGGCTGCTCCACCAGGGAGGACATACTGCAGGGTCACTGGACGGCCGATTGGGCCGCTGGTGACGAGCCTCGTCAGATCGTCGGGGGATCGGACTGGACGATTGTCGAGCGAGACAATCACGCTCCCGGGCGGTACGCCTGCCTTGGAGGCCGGCAGATCCTGAACCACGCCGATCACGTAGGCGCCCGCTGCGTCGGGAAGTTGAAAACGTGCCTGCAGGCCAGGGTCGATGGGCACGGTACGGACGCCGAGCGCCGTGCGGCCGGGCGTCTGTGACGGGCTCGTTGGTGCCGGTAGGGCAGCGGGTGTTGGAGAGGCCGGCTGGAACGCTGGAGCAGAAGGCGGTTCGACAACGGTGCGAGGGGCACCGAATCGCGATGGGGCTCGGGCCACCACCGATGGGGCAGACGGTTCAGGGGCTGCGAAGGCTGGGGGAGCCGTGGCAAACGCGGGGGGCTCTGTGATCGGAGTGACGGCCGGTGGTGTGCCGGACTTAACGGGGTCTGGCGAGGACTGCCAGTTACGGGATGTCAGGGCGACGGGACGTTCGACAGCCAGCAGACCGACATCCGTCACCTGACCTGCGCGGGAGATGGCGAGGTTCACCCGCTGCCCTGGCGCGAACGCGGTCAGAGCCTGCGAGGCGTCGTCGGCACTCTGAATTGGAATCCCATCGATCGCTCGTACTTCGTCGCCGACGGCGAGCCCAGCGGCAGCGGCAGGGCCACCCACCGCGACCTCGGCGAGGGCCCACCGGCCAGCCTCAGACGACTCTGCAATCGATAATCCAAGCCATCCCGTCCCGCGGGCCGCCTCGGATGTGACGGAACCATCCCCACTGGCGCCGGCGAGGAGGCTTCGTGGCTGCCCCAGGTCGACAGAAGGTGCCGGTGGCAACGATGCCGGAGCGTCCGATCGACCGGCCGCGGAGGGCAGGGGGATCGGCTCGCCGATGGCGATCTCGCCCGGTTGAACCGCGGAGGCCACCGGGTCGCTCGGCGCGCTTGCATCGGCGTCGGCGGCCCGGGCGCCGCATGCGGCCGCGAGCCACCAGACCAAGGCGATGCTGACGGCCCGTGGCACCCTAGCGATCAGCCCGAGTGTCGTCGTAAAAATCTTCATGAGTGGCCGAATCGTTGAAAGGTTCCGTGTCCGTGGGAAGCAGTATATCCGGAGAAGGCAAGGCTGCCGGCGGGCCAATCACATGACCGAGAAGCGGCGAATATTCGTCATTTATCTGCGAACTCACAGGTTGTGCACGCGAGGGACGACAGGCTGTTCGACGGACTTTCCTACGTCTCGTGCGGCGGTGAACGACCGGCTAGTGTGACGTTGCCGCCGCATGCTCGCGTTGGTTTGACAGCATTGCTAGCACTCCTATACTCGCGCCGTCGCTGGTCAAAAACGGCTCGACCGTCGGCGACACAAACTGGTTGGAACCGTCGCGGGCTCGGCATGTGCGAGCCTGCGGAAACGTCACGGATGCAATGGCGGGCTCTTTTTTGGGGCCGCGTCAGGTGTACAAGGAAGGATCCATGGGCAGAGCCGTCGTGGCTGCGTGTGTACGGACACCAAGTGAAGGTGTCCGCGACGTGGTTCGCGAGCGGATCGGCGCGGAGCGGTTCGCCGTCTGGTTTGGCGATGCTTCGTGGGCTCCGTTGACCGATGGCGGAGCTGGGGTCGTGATCCGGGTGGGCGCGGGTGTGACCCACGAATGGCTCAAGCGGACCTTCCGTGCCGATGTGGAAGCGGCTGCCCGCGAGGTAGGCGGCCCGGTGGCACGTGTGGTGTGGGAGCCGTCCACAGCCACGCCTGAGGAGCCTGCTGCGCCGCCCACTCCTGCAACGCGAGCACCGCGTCAGCGTTCGAAGTCCGAACCCACGGCCATTGCCGTGCGGCCCGATTCCAGTCTCACGCTGGTCGGCGATGCCCCCGCTCCTTCGGCCGCGCCTCGGCGGCCGCCCCGCGGGCTTGGTGAATTCATTGTGGGAACGTGCAACCGCATGGCCTCCACGGCCGTGGAGATTGTGGCTTCCCGGCCTGGGGAGATGTCGCCACTGGTCATCCACGGTCCCAGTGGGGTCGGCAAAACGCATCTCCTGGAAGCGGCCTGCAGTCGCGGCCGTCAACTCCATCCGGGCATGCATGCCGTGCTCGTGTCGGCCGAGCAGTTTACGACGTCGTTTCTCCAATCACTGCATGGGGGCGGCCTGCCTGGCTTTCGGCGCAGTATTCGTTCGGCCGACATACTCGCCATCGACGACTTGCAATTTTTCGTGGGAAAACGGGCGACTATTCAAGAGGTTCAGCAGACGATCGACGCCCTCCAGCGGCAGGGAAAGCAGATCATCATTGGCTGCGATAGGGAGATTGATGCGCTCGGGGATCTTGGGAGTGACCTGCTTGGTCGGCTGCGGGGAGGGATGACGGCACGGCTCGTGCCGCCCGACTACGACGTGCGACGCGGTATTGTGGCGGCGCTTGTGCGGGCTCGCGGGCTCGATGTGACCGATGACGTGGTGCATCATGTAGCGACCCATATGACCCGTCATGCCCGCGAGTTGGCGGGCGCCGTCAATCGCCTCGAGGCCACGAGTCACATGCTCGGGCTCCCGATCACCCTCGAACTTGCCCAGGAAGCGCTCGCCGATCTTGTACGGTCGAGCGGCCGGTGCCTGAGGCTTGACGACATCGAGCGAGCTGTCTGCGTCGCCTTCGGCATCGAGGCGGGAGGCTTGCAGTCGAGCCGAAGGTCTCGAGCCGTGAGCCATCCAAGGATGCTGGCGATGTACCTGGCCCGCAAGCACACTCGTGCGGCGCTTGCCGAAATCGGCGGCTACTTCGGGCGGCGGAGTCATTCCACCGTGGTGACGGCACAAAAGTCGGTGGCTGCTTGGCTCTCGGCAAAGACGCCGATTGTCCTTTCAGGCGCCGCCTGGGATGTCGCCGAAGCGATCCGACGCGTCGAAGACATCCTGCGCGGCTAATGAAAGGTCAGCAGGTCGAGCATGCCCCGCTCGATGCACGCCTTGGCCTTCCCAAAGAAGGGTTCTCGTACGTGCTCATGGACTGGCTGCAGCAGTTCTGAGCTGGCCCAGGGGAAGGTTCGCCCGGGCGCGATGCGGGACGTGCGGCGGTGGCCTTCTCCTGCAATGGTCGGGGCGTGTGCCCATCGTGCAACGGCCGACGCATGGCCCAGACCGCTGCGCATCTGGTCGATCACGCTATCCCACGGGTGCCCGTTCTGTCCTTTTACGGGACGGGCTTTTCTTCGAGGCTGGCCTTGTAGCGGACGCTCGACTGGGGGCCACCAAAACCGACCACACGGCGGTCAATGGAGGTGCGGCGGCTCACGATTCGTCCCGATTCAAGATCGAAGCGGATCGTGCCATCCCAGATGCGTTCGAGCAGCCGGGCCTCGAGCCGCGGATCGTCAAGCGGCGTGAGGACTGTCGTGTCCACCGCGATCGTGGCGATGCCGTCGCGAACGCTTTCGAGTCGATACCGCAGCCGCGTGCGAACCGCTTTTCGGGGTCCGTGTGGCACTTCAACGATGATCTGATCCGGAATCGTCCAGGTATGACCGGCCTCGATGGGTTCCTCGGGGAGAGGCACGATCACCAGGTCGCCCGACGCCGCTGCCGGGCAGGGCCGCAATTCCCGACGTTCGAGCACGCGGCCGTCCGTTGTAACGCGGAGCCGCACGAGTGGCACCTTCAGGCTCGCTCGCACAGCCTCGTAGCCCGGCGGTGGCTCATCGTCGCTGTCGCTCTGCCAGCGAAGCTCGCCGCGCTCACTCGAGCGGGAGGTCATCGTCACGTGGTCCACCGACTGCTCGAGGGTGGCCACACCGTCCTGATCGACGTCCTTCACATGCCAGGTGCGGGTCGAGTCGGTCATCGTCTCTAGGGACTCGGTGACACCATTCATCGTGGTCTCAGTGAGGGCCCGATGCTCGACCCGCGATGAGAGGGCCTCACCCGCGCGAAAGGTATACCGCAACCGGACGGTCGCAGCCGCATCGCCAGGGTCAGCCTGCGTGGTCGCGGTCATCCCGGCGGCCAGGATGAAAACGACCGATCGCATCCGGGCAGTGAGGCCCTTCATGATTCGTCTCCGCGGTCCGCACGTTCCGCCGCGCGGAGGCCGCCCCCCCAGGCGAGTTTGTCTCGCAGCGTGTCGTAGTAGCCCGTGCCTATTTCGACAAGCGCGAATCGGGGGAGGGCTCTCCGAATCCGAAGGGCATCGCCTGGCAACAGCGGTGTGAGTACCTGACCATCCACCATGCAGGCCGAGCCGGAGTTTGGCCGCGGCACCCGGATCTCATACTCGCGTGTCGCCGAGTCAATCACGGTGCGATTGGTCAGGGTGTGTGGGTTGAGGGGCGTAAACACGAATGCGTCCATGTCTTTTCGAACGATGGGGCCTCCCGCCGAGAGGTTGTATGCCGTCGAGCCGACGGGCGTCGAGACGATCAGGCCATCAGCCCGGTAGGTCGTTGCTGGCTCGCCATCAACGAGGAGGTCAATCTCGATCATGGCAAACGGTGGGCCGGCGAGCACTGCCGTCTCGTTGAGGCCGAGATCGCGGCGGATAACGCCACCCGCACGCACGACTTCGCACTCGAACATCATGTGCTGGACGAGACGAAACCGGCCGGCAACGAAGTCGTCGATCGCCTTGGCAGCGCCCAGGCGGGGCGTATCGGCGAGGAATCCGAGCCGGCCCAGGTTGATCCCCAGCGTTGGCACCTGGTCGTAGCCCATCCAGCGGGCCGCCCGCAGGATCGATCCGTCGCCCCCAAGAACCACGACCAGATCCGTACGCGCCGGCAGCGGTCTCGGGATTCCGGGGCCGGACTCGATGAGGCGCGTCGCTCGGTGGCCTCGCGCTTCAAAGAGCGAGGCGATTCGCGCAGCCTCTTCAGCGGTGGCAGCCAGGCCGACGATCGCGACTTCGAGCGGCATGGGGGGCGGCGCGGAGGAAGACAGTCGGTTCACGGGCGGCATGATAGCGTTCCCGCGTCCCCTTCGATCAGGTGTCGGCAGTCGCAGCCGACGTGGCCACCAAAGGCGCGCGGCCAGCAAGCTGTCGGCACGTCTTCGCAATGCCTGCGGCATCAAGCCCGAGCTCGGCCAGCAGCTCGCCTCGTTCGCCGTGCTCAACGAAGCGGTCTGGCAGGCCAATTCGGCGGATCGGTCCCGCCACAATGCCGGCATCGGACACAAGCTCAATGATGGCGCTGCCAAAGCCCGTCGGCAGCGCGTTCTCTTCAACCGTGAGCGTCCAGGGAGCGGCCTCGATCCGCTCGAGCAGTGCAGGATCGAGCGGCTTCACGAACCGGGCATTGATGACGGTGACATCGAGCCCCTCGCTCCGCAGCGTTGCGGCGGCCGCAACCACCTGCCCGAGCAGCGTGCCACAGGCAATCATGACGCCCTCACCGCCTTCGGCCAGAACCTCGGCCCGACCCTGGGCGATCGGGGCGCGTTGCCCACCGTGGCGTTCGACGGTCGCCTTCGGATATCGGATGGCCACCGGGCCGTCGTGGCCCAGGGCCCACGTGAGCATGGCCTCGAGGTCATGTTCATCACCCGGCGCGAGCACCACCATGTTGGGAAAGAGCCGCAGGTAGCCGAGGTCGAAGGCGCCATGATGGGTTGGACCGTCGGGCCCCGTGAGCCCGGCCCGATCCAGCATGAACGTGACGGGGAGGTTTTGGAGGCACACCTCCTGAAAGATCTGGTCAAACGACCGCTGGAGAAATGTGCTGTAGATGTCGACGATCGGCCGGCAGCCCGCCTTCGCCTGGCCGGCCGCGAACGCCACGGCGTGTGACTCACAGATACCGACATCGAAGAACCGATCGGGGAACTCCGACCGGACACTCTCGAGCTTGTTGCCCTGGCACATCGCTGCCGTGATGACGGTGACGCGGGTATCCCGCCGCATCGCGTCGCCGATGGCCGATGCTGCGGAGTCGGTGTAGGCCCGCGAGGCCGACTTCTTGAGCGTGACAATGCCCTCCTCATCATCACACTCGAACGGCGCCGGCGTATGGAAGAGCACTGGATCATCTTCCGCCGGTTTGAAGCCGTGCCCTTTTTCGGTGAGGACATGGAGCAGAATCGGACCCTCCTCATCCTTCACGAGCTCGAGATAGCGGATCAGGTTCGGGAGCGAATGGCCTTCGACGGGACCGAAGTAGCGGACGCCCATCGCTTCGAAGAGGGCGCCGCCGTGAAGCGATGTCTTGATCGACTCTTTGACCCCAGCGAGCATCTTTTCCATCTGCTCACCGAGGACAGGTACGCCCTTGATGATTCCGCCGGCCTGCTGCTTGAAGCCTCGGTACCACGGATTTGTGCGGACGATATCGAGGTATTCCGCCAGAGCTCCGACCCGCGGGCAGATTGACATCCTGTTGTCGTTGAGGATCACGAGGAGCCGCTTCTTGAGAAAGCCGGCATTGTTGAGCGCCTCGAAGACGATTCCCGAAGGCAACGCGCCATCGCCGATCACAGCGATGGCGCGGCGGTCTCCCTCGCCACAGAGGCCGTCACCGCTGGCGAGGCCCAGGGCCGTCGAGACGCTACAGCCAGCATGGCCCGTCATGAAGAGGTCGTAGAGACTCTCCTCCGGGTTGGGGTAGCCCATCAGGCCCCCTCGCGTGCGGATTGTGCCGAACTGGGCGAAACGTCCGGTGATGAGCTTGTGGGGATACACCTGGTGGCCGGTGTCCCAGATGAGGCGGTCACGACGAAAATCAAAAACGCGATGCAGTGCCAGGCAGAGCTCCACGACGCCCAGATTGGACGCGAAGTGGGCCGTGCGGGTGGTCGCCACTTCGCAGAGCGCTTGCCGCATCTCGCTGGCGAGCTGCTCGAGTTGCTCGATCGACAGGTCGCGAAGATCCACCGGCGAAGTGATGGTGGGCAGGATGGAAGGCATGATGATGAGGTCCTGGCGGATGGTGTGTGGTGTCAGTGGTCGCGGCTTACGATCCAGTGGGCAAGGGCCGCCAGATCCTCGGCCGCGCTGCCAAATTCACGAGCTGCGGACGCTGCCTCCGACGCGAGCTCGTGGGCTCGTTCTCGGGCTGCCTCGATGCCGAGCACCGTGGGGAAGGTGAGCTTGCCGCGGCCGGCGTCCTTGCCCACCCGTTTGCCGACGGCCGCTTCGTCCCCTTCGGCATCGAGGATGTCGTCGGCAATCTGAAAGGCCAAGCCGAAGGCTCGGCCAAAACGGTCGAGCAGGGCGAGCTGAGCGGCACTTGCTTCCACGGCAATGCCACCGAGGTCGAGCGAGGCTCGGAAGAGCGCGCCGGTCTTGCGGCGGTGCACTCGCTCCATCCAGGCGACCTGTTCGCTCGAGGCGGCCAGCGAGAGGTCCGGCGTCCAGCCCCGCTCGAGGGCCAGATCGTCTACCTGACCCCCCACGAGCGCCTCCGCGCCGGCGGCACGGGCGAGGACGAGGCATGCCTTCCCCGCCACAGCGGGCGGAAGACCGCGGGCGAGGGTCTCAAATGCCAGCGGCTGAAGGGCATCGCCGCAGAGGATGGCTGTAGCCTCGTCGAACGCGCGATGGCATGTGGGCCGACCGCGACGAAGATCGTCGTCGTCCATCGCGGGCAAGTCGTCGTGGACGAGCGAATAGGCGTGGATCATTTCGACCGCCACGGCAGCCGGGGCAGCGGCCTGCCAGGCATCGCCCTCGCTGAGGCGGTCGCCGCAGGCCCGTGCGGCCCAGAGTACAAGCGCCGGCCGGAGTCTTTTCCCCGGCGCGAGGAGGACGTGCCGCAGCGCGGCCACGAGTCGTGGAGGCGCGTCGTCTGGCAGATCAAGGGCCGCGTCGAGCAGGGGATCGATGAAGTGCCGCACCCGCTGCAGGCCGTCGGTCACGATGGCTGCGCCTTCGGCCACCGCCGCCGCGGATCCGGTGGAGTCCGGGCAGGGTGCCATGCGGGGAGCCTAGGGTCTGGGCGCGGGCGGGAAGCCGACGCCTGCCTCCCTGGAACCGCGAAATACCAAGGGAAGTTTAGGCTTCGGCCGTTTCATCGTCCATCCCGGGAAGGGATCGGCCGCGGGATGTCTTGCCGCGAGGTCGGCGGCGGACGGTCGATGGGTCGGCAGCGTCCGTGGCCGACGATTCGATCTCATGGTCGGCAAGCACCGGCCGTCCCTCGTCGTCGAGGCGCACCAGAACCCGCACCCGCTCGTCGGCTCTCGCCAGTTCGTCATGGAGCTGACGGAGGATGCTGACGCCCTGCTCGTACGCCGCAATCGATTCGGAGAGGCCCAGCCCGCCCGATTCGAGGCGGGCCACCAGGTCGCCAAGGGTTGCAAGGCCATCTTCAAACGAGGCGATCTGCGGCGAGGTTGCTGGTTGGGTCGTGTGTGCAGATGGGCCGGGCGAGGCATCGTCAGGGGATGCTGGCATCGGTCGAGATCCTTTCGTCCGTGTGAGGCATGTGAACGGGTGACGCACGAGCGGAGGCGTTGTCGATGCGGACGATGGTGCTCCACAGTCGGCCGTCGGCCAACTGTGTGACAATCGGTGAGCCGGGTTCGATTCCGGCCACGCTCCGGAGTGGTGAGTCTTCCTGCTCGGCGCGCCACGTCAGCGACCAGCCCCGGGCGAGAAGATGCAGTGGACTGCCCGCTTCAAGTCTGCCTGTCGCGGCACCGAGTCGCTCACGTCCTCGCGCCACGGCCGCAACTGCGAGCCGCCGCAGCCGCACCGCATCGGATGCAAGTCGGTTGCGACGCTCTGCCACGAGCCGCGTGGGGTCGGTGAAGATCCGCGATTGGGCCAGGTGCATCAGGCGCTCACGGGCCAAGGCCACGCGTCGCTCAAGCGACGCGGCAAGCCGCTCGCCAAGACCCGAAACGGCGACGGCACAGTGCTGCCCGTCAGGAGACACCTTCACGGCAGCATCGGTCGGCGTGAGGGCCCGCAGGTCTGCCGCGAGATCGGCCAGAGTGATGTCGATCTCATGCCCCACACCGGAAACCACGGGCACGCCGGCAGCCGCGATGGCACGCACGAGCACCTCCTCATTGAAACTCCAGAGATCCTCGAGGCTGCCGCCACCGCGGACCAGCGCAATCACGTCTGGCCGCGGCTCGAGCCGTTCGGCCGCTGCGAGCGCCGCTGCGAGTTCCTCGGCGGCTCCAGCCCCTTGCACGCGGGACGGTACGACGATCACCTCGCTGCCGCGCCACCGGCCGCGGAGCGTCTGGAGAAAGTCAGCGATCGCGGCGCCCGTGAGGCTCGTGATCAATGCAATCCGTTTTGGAAACGGCGGGATAGGTCGCTTGCGACCAGCATCAAAGAGGCCTTCAGCCTCGAGTTGCGCATGGAGCCGGCGGAGCTGGGCTTCGAGCGTGCCCGTGCCCAGGGCATGGAGGCGATCGATCGTGAGCTGGTAGGTGCCCCTCGGGGGGTAGACCTCGAGGCGGCCGTGGCACACAACGGCCATGCCGTCCGCTGGGTCGATGGCGAGCGTCGTTGCTGTGGTGCGCCAGATCACCGCTCGGAGCATCGCCGAATCGTCCTTGAGCGAGAGATAGACATGGCCGCTCGAGGCTCTGACGAGGTTGCTCACCTCGCCAGCCACCCAGACATCGGCAAAACGTCCTTCCACGGCCTCCTTGACCCTCGCCGTCAGCTCCGACACGCTCGGCACGGCATCGGGTGGGCCTGCCCCGTGAGCCGGCCGCGGGAGGAATTCCTCCGCAGGCAGCGGCGTGGTCTGACGTGAACGGCGGGCGTGCATGGCCGGGGAGTGTAGCATTCAGTCCTCTCTGGCCAGCGACGACGCCACCTCGGAAGCAACTCTGATTCACCGATGACCACCCGCGCGAACGAAACACCATCGCCGTCGTCGCCACGATCGGCGCTCCTCGTCGTATTCCTGACCGTCTTTATCGATCTGCTCGGTTTTGGAATCGTACTCCCCGTGCTCCCGCGGCAGGTGACGCCATACCTGGAGGCCGTTGGCCTGTCGCCACTCGATGGCGGCGCCGGCGGCGCGGCAATCGGCGTCCTGTTTGCTGTGTTCTCTCTCATGCAGTTCGTCTTCAGCCCAATCTGGGGGCGGATCTCCGATCGCATCGGCCGGCGTCCGATTCTGCTCCTGAGCCTGAGTGGCTCCGTCGTGTTCTACGCGCTGTATGGCTATGCCGTGAGCATGCCGGTGGAGCCCGCTCCGACTCGCTCCGTGGCGCTGGCTGCCCTGGGGCTTGTGCTCCTGGCCCGGGTGGGCGCCGGTATCGCGGGAGCGAGCGTCGGCACAGCCGCCGCCGTCATCGCCGACTGCACAACACCGGAGAACCGTGCCCGCGGCATGGCCCTCATCGGCATTGCCTTTGGCGGTGGCTTCACGCTCGGTCCACTGATTGCCTACTTTGGGATGAAGCTCTTCGACGAGGCGCGGTGGAGCGTGGGCGCCATTGCCGCGATCCTCTCGGGCATCGCGCTGTGCATCGCGGTGTTCGTCTTTCCGGAAACCCGCCAGCCCGGAGCCCGTGCCGCGAAAGAGTTTCCGAGCGTCACGAGGAGCCTGGCAGTGCTGCGGACGCCCACCATCGGCGTCCTCGTGCTCGTCTACTTTCTGGCAATCGTGGCGATGGCGGGCTTTGAGTCGACCCTGGCCCTCTTCACGGAAAAGGCCTTCGGCATGGGAGACGACTCGAACTTCCTGGTCTTTGCCTCGATTGGATTCGTGCTCATGCTCGCCGGCGGCGGATACCGTCCCCTGGCGAAGCGGATCTCCGAGCGGCGGCTCCTGGCGTCGGGCGTCGGGCTCATGCTCGGCGGGCTGACGATGCTGGCCGTGGTGGCCGCGCTGGTGACCGGGCGGGGCGCGGTGGCGGCTGCCGGTGACTCCCTGCGATTCGGGTTCTATGCAGCCGCGGCGCTCACGGTCATTGGCTTCGCGTTCGTCAATCCATCGGTCTCGGCGCTCATCTCACGGCGAACCGATCGCGATCGTCAGGGCGAAGTGCTGGGCGTGAATCAGTCGTTCGCCTCGCTGGGGCGAATCGTGGGGCCGCTGATGGGAATGAGTCTGTTCTCGCTGCATCCATCCCGCGTTCTGCCCTATGCCGCATCAGCCATGATCCTGCTGGCTGTGGCGGCGCTCATGCCTCGGATCACGGAGGAGCCGGGGGAGACTCCCCCCGCGTGAGCCCCCAGGAGTCGAGCTTCCGGTAGAGCGTGGCCCGGCTGATGCCCAGCGCAACTGCGGCATCCGGAACGCTTCCGCCGGACCTTCGCAGGGCTTCGACGACGAGCGCCCGCTGCCATTCCGCAATCCGCAGCGAACCAGAGCCGCTTGGCACCTGGGGGGCAGCCGGACCAGCTGAGCCGATCCCGATTGCCGCGAGATCAGCGCCCGTCAGCGCGATCGTGCCCCCAAAGCGGTCATCGTCGTCAGCGACGGCGCTATCATCGTCAAGCGGATCGGTCTCGACGGCATCCACGCTCGCTCTAGCCCCCGACGCAGCAGCAAAACTCGCGAGCATCACCAGGACATCGAAGTCAGCCTCCCGCATGATGCCAGGCGGGGCTGCGGCGACGAGCAACGCTCGACCGGAAGTGCCCAAGAGAATCGGCACGGCAGCAACATCAGCGGTGCCCAATGACATCCATGCCGCGTGACCAGCGGCAATCTCCCTTGCGAGGGTGCCTACCAGAAGGGGCTCAAGCCCGTTTCCTGGAGGCACGACACAGACCGGCTGCGGGCGGCCCGATGGCGCGAGGGTGAACCAGCCGAACCTGGTCGCGGCCGTGAATTCAGTGGCGAGCTCGAGCGTCGTGCAGACGACCTGCCAGGGAGACGTGTTGGCCAGGAGCCGGATCCCCGACTGGTACAAGAGCATGGGCCAGCGGGCATCCTCAGCTGAGGCTGTCATCCGTGTGAGTACCATCCCCTGTAGTTCGTCGGGTGGACCGTGCCGCACAAGGTGGCCCGTATCAGTCGACGCCACGGCCGCATCGGTCGCCACCTTGGTGCGAAACTCCAACTCCGTCGTGCCGACGCGGATGACCTGCCTATCGGCCAGGCTCGCCTCGCGGATTTGCACTCCATCAAGCCATGTGCCGTTGCGGCTGTCGAGGTCCCGCAGCGACCACGTGGCCGTAGCGGCGTCATACGTCATGGCGGCATGACGTCGGCTTGCCAGGCGGTCGGCCAGCACGACGAGAGACGTGGCCCCGCGACCGATGACGTTGTCGGTGCTGGGGTCGAGCTGAAAGGCGGGCCCCGAACGGCTCGCGATCCGGAGGATGACGACGGCAGAGTCCGGAGGTAACCGACCGGACTCGGCGGCCGGTACGAGAGCAGAGGCAGGCAAGGCTGGTTCCAGGGGCGGCTGTGTTCGTCGCGGGGCCGTCTAATATAGGAGGGAGTTCGATTTCTAGAACGCCCACCGGAAGAGTGGCTTCCACGGGCCACATGAGCGTCGCCGCCGGGAAGGTCGCCTGCCGTATGAAACCCTGCCACGGTCACACTCCTGCGGCCCCAGGCACGCCGTCTGCTGTGTTCCAGCCAGGCGTCGGCATCCTCGTCGTGGGGCACGGGACGGCCGACCCGATCGGGGTCGCGGAGACCCGCAGCGTGGCCGAGCAGGTGGCTGCGCGGGTGCCGGGGGTGCCCGTGGCCCTCGGTTTTCTCGAGGTGTGCGGCCCGAGCCTTGAGGAAGCCCTGGCGGCACTTGCGACCGCTGGCTGTCGGGAGGTCGTCGTGGTGCCGCTGCTCCTGTTTGAGGCGGGCCACGCCAAGCGAGATGTCCCCCAGGCCATCGGGGCGGCGGCGTTGGCCCAGCGGCTTGTCGTTCGCCAGGCGGAACCGCTGGGCCGCCATCCCGCCATCGTCGCCCTCTCCCGGCGTCGTCGCGTGGAGGCGATCGCCGGCAATGACCATGTTGCCCCATCCGAAACGACGCTTGTCATGGTGGGGCGTGGTTCGAGTGATCCGGCGGCAGCGACTCAGATGAAGTTGTTTGCTGCAGCCACCCTTGAAGCGGAGCCCCCGCCTCACCGCCTCCTGGTGGGGTTCGTGGCCGCCGCCCGTCCGTCGCTCGACGAGGCGATTGCTGCCGCGAGCGACCCAGCGGACGATGGCGTGCGTAGAATCGTCGTGCAGCCGCATCTCCTGTTTCGTGGTCATGTGGAGGAGCAGGTCATGGCGGCGGTCGACGCAGGCCGGGCAAGAAGGCCCGACCTCGAGTGGCTTCGGGCCGCGAGGCTTGGCCCCGATCCTCTCGTGGCCGAGGTGCTCGTGGCTCATGCCAGTGCAGTCGGAGGCTTGGTGTGACGGTGAAATGACGGGTGCCAAAATTTTGACCGGAAACCCCCCCGGCGGAGCGAAGGGGCGCGGTGCGGAGGCTTTTCAGGGCTCGAGGAGGCTCGAAATCGTCTCGCCAAACCTGTCGCGAGTCGTCACAATGCCCCACTTCCTCAAGTGCCTAGGCCGCCTCGGAATGCGGCTTTGTGTTTCGCGGCGCGAGCCGTGTTCTTTCGACGATGGAGGTTCCGCGTGCCCGGCATGACCCACACGATGACCAGGCGAGGCCGTTCGATGCCGTGGCATGATGCCTGGTTTTGGCGGAGCGGCACGGCGGTGGCCGTGGTCGCGGCCTCCCTTCTCGGAACGACCTGCCTCGCCGAGGAGCCGCCGCGTCCAGTTGCGGCGCCGGGCGTGCCCCAGCCAGGCCCCAACGACCGGCACATTGCAGTGGCGGTGCGCCGTCATCTCGAGCGCGAGCATTTTCTCAAGCAGCCCATTGATGATGCCATGAGCCGTCGGTGGTTCGACGCGTTTGTGGAAGCTCTCGATCCGACGAAGGTCTACTTCACCCAGGCCGACATCGACCGATTCGCCGCCAAGCGAGACCTGCTGGATGACTTCGTCAAGCGAGGCGATGTCACCTTCGCCTACGAGGTCATGGAGCGATTCCTCCAGCGTGTCGATCAACGGCTGCCCGCGATCGAGCGACTCATCGATGCCCCTCATGACTACACGGTCAACGAGTCGATCGTGACCGACCGCAAGGCCATGACGTGGCCCAAGAGCGATGCGGAGGCGGAAGACTCATGGCGGAAGCGAATCAAGTACGACCTGCTCGTCCAAAAGATGGAAGAGACGCCGCTCGACGAGGCGAAAGACAAGCTCCACCGTCGATACCGCAGCTTCGTCAAGCGGATGCATCAGATGACGGCCGACGAGCTGCTCGAGATTTACCTTTCGTCGCTCACGTCGAGCTTCGACCCGCACACCTCCTTTATGTCCCCCGGGACGCTCGAAAACTTCGAGATTGGCATGCGGCTTCAGCTTGACGGGATCGGTGCCCAGCTCAAGAGCGAGGATGGGTACACGACCATCGTGGAATGCACGCCGGGCGGCGCTGCTGACCGCGACGGACGGCTCAAGGCGAAGGATCGTGTCGTTGGGGTAGGGCAGGGAGTCAAGGGCGAGATCGTCGACACCGTCGACATGAACCTCAACGAAGTCGTGAAGCTCATCCGCGGAAAACGGGGGACCGTGGTTCGCCTCAAGGTGATTCCTGTGGGTGAGACGGCACCCAACATCTACGACATCACCCGGGACAAGATCGAGCTCAAGGATGCCGAGGCCCGCGGGGAGATCATCGAGCACGGCAAGAAGCCCGACGGGTCGCCCTATCGGATTGGTGTCATCAATCTCCCCAGCTTTTACATGGATATGGCAGGCGCCCAGCAGGGGCAGGAAGACTTCAAGAGTAGCACCCGCGACACCCAGCGGGTCCTCGACGGATTTCGTACGAAGGGCGTCGACTGCGTGGTGCTCGATCTCCGAAACAACGGAGGTGGATCGTTGCCCGAATCGATCAAGCTCACCGGGCTTTTCATTGACCGTGGACCGGTCGTCCAGATCAAGGACGCCGATCAGCAGGTGCGGTCCTACGACGACGTCGATGCTGGGGTTGCCTGGGACGGCCCCCTCGTCGTCCTCGCGAACAAGTTCAGCGCTAGTGCCAGCGAGATCCTGGCAGGTGCGATTCAGGACTACCGCCGGGGCCTGATCGTGGGAGACGATGCCACGCACGGCAAGGGAACGGTTCAGAGCCTGCTCGACCTGGGACGTCAGCTCTTTCAGCGGTTCGACAATGCGCCATCGCTGGGTGCCATCAAGATCACGATGCAGCAGTTCTATCGCCCCAGCGGTGCGAGCACGCAGCTCGAGGGGGTCAAGAGCGACATCATCCTTCCGAGTATCACGACGCACTTGCCGGTTGGTGAGGGCGATCTCGACCATGCGATCGCCTTTGACCGGGTCCCTCCCGCTCGCTTCACGGCGGAAGGTCGCGTGACCGACACGGTCATTGACCGTCTCCGGAAGCTGTCGGCCCAGCGAGTGGCGACGAATGAAGAGTTCGTCGAGCTGGCTGGCCAGATCGCCCGCTATCAGAGGCGGAAAGATGAAAAGAGCATTTCCCTCCTCGAGTCGGATTTTGCCCGCCAATGGAACGAGGGCAAGGCGACCGAGAAGGAAGAAGAAAAACGGCTGGAAGAGTCAGAGTTCTCGAAGCGTCCGGTCGTCGACCGCGACTACTATTTCGACGAGGCAATGAACGTCACGATCGACTACCTCCGGTCGTTGGCCGAAGCCGGTGGACTTGCGGAGGCAGCCCAGGCGATGCCTCCTCGCAAGGAGTCAGAGCCCGCGCTTCGGTAGCGGGAGGCCGTGCGGCGTCTCGTCAGTCCGTGCTCGCCCGGTCACTCGCTGACTCGATGGCCCTGCGGTCGATCACAGACTTTGAGCAACGCCGGCAGGGCAGCGAGGGCATCCGGGTGTTCGAGGCTGACGCCCAACTCGTGCACCATTCGCGAGGGATCGACCCGCTTATCGCCGCCGCGGCTGCGAGGAACCGCGGAGCCCCATGTCGGAGGGGGCGCCCCGGCCAGGGTCGCCAGCCGTTCATACCAGTCTCGGCGCCGCACCGGTCTGCCATCGGCAACGACATACAACGGCGAGGGCCCGGCCGCGTCGCCTGCGGCCACCACGATTGCTGCCGCGTCGTCGATGTGGATCATGTTGAGCCAGGTGTCAGGGTCGACTGCGAGTGGGTGGCCAGCCCGCAGATCTGCCAGCCGGGGAAGCCTCCCCGGACCGTAGAGCCCAGCAAAACGCAGGGTGACCCCCGGTCCCGCCGGATGGGCTCGGAGGAGGCGCTCGGCCTCGACGAGCACCCGTCCGGCCTCGCGGTTCGGATCGGTAGGCGTCTCCTCGTTGACCGTGCCCCCCTGGTGGTCGTCCCACACACCTGTCGAGCTTGCCAGCACGATCCGCGGCCGCGCAGCGCCGGCCTGGGTGATCCCGTTAAGCAGTTTCAAAAGCCCCTCGACATGGACATCCTCGTAGCTCGCCTGGCCTGAGCGGTCGAAGCCCACGGCCCACAGCACGGTGGTCGGTGCGCCCATGGTGGCAAAGAGCTGGTCCCAACGTGGATCGGTGGCCGTCACATCGACCACAAAGGGTTCAATTCCTGTCGCCGCAAGGGACTCGGCTCGAACGGCTGATCGGGTCGTGCCGACAACCCGATCGCCCCGTGCCTTCCAGCGGAGGGCCACGCGCTCGCCCAGGTAGCCACATCCGACGACGACCTGGACCGGTATCGCCGTCACCGCCTCCATCCAGCCGCGGAGTACGAGCTGCGCGGCGACGGCATCGCTGCGACTCTTTTTTTGTTGTCGCGACAGCCCGATTCCAGCGAGCATGCCGTCTGCTTCGTGCGACGTGTACCGCTCATCCTGGAGGACAACCGGGAGTCCGGTCACTCTCTTCAGCCAGGTGGCAAACCGCTCTGCCTCACGCGACATTCCGCTCTGGGTTCCATCGGCATGCAGCGGCAGCCCGACGACAAAGCCGACGAGCGACTCATCGTGCGAGAGGGATTGAAAGAAGGCCGCATCGGCCGCGTGGTCGCCAGAGGTTTCACGAATGCACAGAGGACTGGCGATGATTCGCTCGGCATCGCACACGGCGACACCAATCCGTCTGCGACCGTAGTCGATGCCGGCCACGCGGCCTCGGGGGAGGATCCGCGCAGCGTTACTGCCGGGCGGCATCATGGAGCCGTATCTCCGACCTCAGCCGTGAAGCGGCCGGTCTGGAGGAACGACACCGTCGCCTTCTGAACGGCCGAGTCTCGCATCATCGCGGCGTGATGGACTGGCACGACGAGGAAATCCTTGGCGCCCTCCAATCGCGTCTCATGGACACACACGATCGCATCGTCATCACCGGGAAGCAACCCGCTGAAACCAGCGTCGTCACCCCGGCCGCCGGCCACGATGCCAAAGTCGCAGCGGGGCACGGCCAGCCGCGGGGCCACTGCCTTCCAGTCGATGACCAGGTCGCGGGCTGAGCCATCCACCCGGTCGGCCACACCCCAGAGCCCCGAGACAAGGCTGGCCAGATGTGAGCCCTGGTTGGGAGGCCCCAGCATCACGACCCGGTCGATCCGTTCAAGGTCCCGATCGTCGGCCAGTGCCATCCAGCGACGCACGACGAGATTGCCGAGGCTGTGCCCGACAAAGCTGACGGGTGACCCTCGAGGAAGGCCCCCGACCACCTCGGCGAGTGCCTGGCCGTGGGCATCGAGATTGGCTTTCAGGCTCGCGTAGCCGAACGAGATCACCGTGGCATCGAGAACGGTTCGCAGGTGCGCGGCGAGTGGGTCCATTGAGGCCCGGCCTTCGCCAAGCCCGTGGAGGAGAATCACCGTTGGCCCCGCCTGAGGCGGGATCACGCCATCGGCATCGAGCGCTGCCATGATCCGACGACACATCGTCTCGTCGCCTGTGCCGACGGGGTGTTCATCGGGGTCGAGAACACGCCACCGCCCATCGCGGGCGTGCCGCTGGAGTCGCCAGTCGTGGCGAATGGCGATGTCAGTCCATTCGAGTGCTTCGCGGGACTGGCGGAATGCCTCGACCCAACGAGCGTCGCGATTCGACGCATCTTCCGGTCGAGTGTCTGCGGCGGGCCCCATGGCAACACTGGGCGCGGCCACGGCACCCGGCAGGCAGAAGGCGATCAGCCGCACTCGTCTGGTCGGCCTCGCCAAGCAGGATGGAACGCTCGATCGCATCAGGAATCGTGACAGAGTTTCGGAGCGTCTGGTGTCGGTCAGCCGAACGGTTCACTGCTCGCGCTTCAGGTCCTGCGCGTCGAGCACATACCGGACCCACTGAGCAGGAGCGGGAGGATCAGTATCGTCAGGATCGTATTTCTCCCACTCTTCCGCGCGAGGCGACTCTGTGCGTCGGTCGCTCGTGAGGATCTGGCAATACACCCATGGGGCGATCCCTTGATAGATGGCTTGGGTTCGTCCGTCGCAGAATACGGCGGCCACAACCTTGTCGTGCCCGGAGGATGGATAGCGAAAAGCCCAGTCCGCAGCAGGATGAATCGTGGGGGCTTCTGTGAGGTTGATGATCTGGAGGCTTGGCGGTGGGTTCGTACCTGCCGCCAACGCAGGAGGATGGAGGATGAGATGGGTCGTGAGCACGGCATTGGCATTCAAGGCAGCAGCTACTGGGAAGTGTGCCCAGGAGGCGCCGAGGGGCGCTGCGGGGCCCGTTCGCTCAGTTGCCAAAAGCGTAGACGACGTACCGTCTCGCGACCCGATGTACGACAGCGTTTGCTTGCTTGCAAAGTACTGGGGGGCGACGAATAAGGGGGCGTATATGAGCGGAGCGGGCGGGGACGGTAGGTTGTCGAACGAGTCGACAAACGCCCCATCGCCCCGGTATTGGTGCCCGTCGGCGCGCCGAACCTCAGCACCAGTTCCACCATTGCCCATGTACGACAGGGCAGCCGACGCGGTCGCCTGAGAGGCAAAGGTCGGGCAGGTGTACCGATCCAATCGCTTGTCCCGCACATCATCGAGGTTGGCCGCGACAGCGGCATACGTGCGAAACCAATCGTAGGCATCCAGTTCGTCGATATAAGGGAGGATCGCGATCGTCCACGACACCATGCGGTATTCGCCGGTTACCGGGTCTGGGATATCGCTGAAGCCCAGCAAGTTCATGCGCCAGCCGGGCATTTGTCCTAGGGTGGTGTCGTAGCCGGTGACGCCCTTGCCGATCTGGGCCAGGTTGTTCATGCAGCCGGTGCGTTTGGCCGACTCGCGGGCCGCGGAAAGCCCGGGCAGGAGAAGCGCCAGGACGGTCACGAGAATCGCGATGGTCACCAGGAGCTCTACGAGCGTCACCCCGCGGGGATGGTCAGAGGCACGGCGAGGCCACGCCGCCCTGTGGAGGGTGCGACTCAGCCGCATCTGATGAGAATATTCCATCGCGACCTACCTCGCCCGAAAGGCCGACCAAGACTCGTGCGGGAACGTGGGGGGCCGACCGGCTTTTGTTCACCCGCTTTCAGTATATGCAGGCCCGCGGTCCTCATACAGACTGGCGGGGTTTCGAGCGTGCTCGATGGGGGCGTGGCCTATACTAGTTATTGGCCTCAAACCATGTCGCCCTGACCAACCTGCGCATCGTTACCAGTGGATAATCCGTCTTTTTCCGAGTTTCCATGGCTCGGGGTAGCCTTCCTCAGCCTGTACTGCCTCACGGTGGCCGCGCTCGCGGGGGCCTCCGCCTGGGTGCGGCATGCCGCACTCAGCCTCGGGATTGATCGACTGGACCTCTGGAATCTTTTCTTTCGTGGACTCGGCGTGGCGTTCCTGATCGGGACAATGACGGTCGGGGTGTGGAGCCTTGCCGCGGTCTGGCCGATTCTCGTAGTCGCCCTGGTTCTCTTCACACGGAAACGCGATGCGCTCGTGGCGAACTCCAGGCGATACCTGTCGGGGGCGGGGCTTTCCAATGTTTCCGCGGACCTGAGTTCCGCGTGGAAGGTCGCGCGGGGACCAAGGGACGAAAAGAAGCTCAGCATCCGCCAGCAACTGTCGGACATGGCTACCAAGATTCAGGATCTGGCGAGCCGACAGAAAAAGAAAGTGGCCATCAAGGACGCTCCGCCCGATCTGTTCAAGTTCCTCAAGAAAGATGGAACGACTGCCATGCAGCTCAACGCTGAAGGCATCAACCCCGACGACGGTCAGCCGGTCTCCGAAAACGTGTGCAATGCGCGGGATGTCATGCTCACCGCCATCCGTCGTGAAGCCACCGACCTCCACTTCGAACCCCACGAGGGCGAGTACTTCATCCGAGTGCGGGTGGACGGTGTCCTTCGGGATGTCGACAAATTGTCGTCTGAGATCAGCCGAGGCGTGATTTCTGCGTTCAAGGTGATCGCCGACATGGATATCTCTGAGCGACGCCGGCCTCAAGACGGCACCTTCGCCATGAAGTTTGAGACCAGCAAATACGATGTCCGAGTTGCCTCGACCCCCACCAGCTACGGCGAAAAGCTCGTGATGCGGCTTCTGAATAGCTCGGGCGGCGTCGTGAGCGCCGGTCTCGACGCCGTCGGACTGCGCGCCCCGGTCCTCAAGCAGCTCCGTGAAATCATCCACAAGCCGTATGGCATGTTCCTTGTCGTGGGGCCGACCGGCTCCGGCAAGACGACCACCGTGTATGCATCGCTCAACGAAATCGATGCGCACCAGCACAACATCACGACGATCGAGGATCCGGTCGAGTACCGACTCGAAAACATCACGCAGATCGCGGTAAATACTAAGGCCGACGTGTCATTTGCCAGCATCCTCCGGAGTGTGCTCCGGCAGGACCCCGACGTTCTGCTCGTGGGCGAAATTCGTGACCAGGAAACGGCAGAGATTGCCTGCCAGGCTGCCCTCACGGGGCATTTCGTCTTTTCCACACTTCATGCCAACGATTCGGTGGCCACTATCACTCGGCTCTTGGACCTTGGCCTGGAGTCCACGCTCATTCAAACCGCCATCACGGCTGTGCTCGGGCAGCGGCTGGCTCGACGACTCTGCGCACACTGCAAGGAGCCTTGTCAGCCACCCGAAGGCTTGGTCAAGAAGTTCAACCTGAAGCCGCACTCGGTTGCTCACATCTACAGCGCGCGTAAGAAAGGATGCGACAAGTGCAACGGAACCGGCTACAAGGGCCGTATGGGTATCCATGAACTGCTGGTCATGAATGACAACATTCGGTCGCTCGTGAAGGCGAATCCCTCGATCACGGATCTCAAAAAAGCTGCCACAGACAGTGGCACGCTGACGCTCCAGACCGACGGCCTCGTCAAGGTGCTCCAAGGCGATACGAGCGTCGACGAAATTCTGCGAGTCACGACAGCCTAAACGCAACCTTTCTTCGGCCATGATCACCCTACTCGACATCGTCGTCCTCTCGCTCGTGCTGTTCTATGCCTACCTGGGCTGGGAAGCGGGGATTGGGAGTGCAAGTATCGCGGCGCTCGAGCTGCTGGGTTGTCTTGTGGCGGCTGCGATCCTCCAAGAGGCCATCGCAGGCTTTCTGCATTCGTCGGTGCTGTCGTGGGTCAGCAGTGAGATCTCGCCGGCATGGTCCGTCTGCATCGCCTTTGCGGGCGTGGCGTGGGGAGGGTTCGCGGCACTCCGATACCGGTTCCACAAGATCGTGGCAGTGAATCCGGAAGAGCTCGACATCGATCCGCTCAGCGATCGGATCGGCGGAGTCATCGCGGGAGGGATCGGCGGCGCACTGTTCGTCGGCGGCGTGCTCATGACTGTTTCGATGGTGCCGTTCCTCGCGTCGTTCAAACCGAGTCGCATGCAGTTGGACGTGGGCCAGTTGGTGTACCTGGTCGTGGGGCGCTTCGTGGCCGACGACTATGGTGGCCTGCCGATTTCGGTCTGGGGAGAGCCGGCCTCGGCCAAGAGCGACAAGGGAGCCCTCCTGGGCGAGGAACCCTGGGTCGATGTCGACGATGACGGCGAGGCTTCTGAATCCGACCGGTATCGGGAACTCGACGCCAACGACTCGTTTTCGAAGGACTTGTACTTCGTGGATGTGGATCGTGACGGAAGGCGAAGACTTGGCTTTGTTGATAAATACGTCATCGGATGTTGGGACGATAACTATGTGAGGTCCACCGTCCGTCAGCGGACAGACATCAAGCCAGACGAGCGAAAATCCAAGAAGAAGATCAAGGCCGGGGCGGAGGAACCGCCGCCTGTCATCATCCCAGTCCCATTCTGACGGTGTTCCTTGTTTTCCTTCGGGGCCGCAGTCATGCAACGCTTGGCACTAACGGTTGTCTCCATGTGTCTCACGGCCTCGGCACTGCTCCTCGCTGGCGTGTCCTTCGCGGCCGATGAAAAGCCGCCAGAGGAGGCTGGCCCGAAGGAAATCGACTGGAAGGGGCTTCGTTTGCTGTTTAACGCTGGGAAGTATGGCGAGGCCGCCACGGCCGCTGATGCGATCGTTACGGCCGTACGGCCGAAGCGAAAGGCCCCCGATTTTCTGCTGAAGTCAGTTGAAACGATCGACGCGCTCATGCGGCGGGGCTTCGCCGAACTTCAGCTTGGCAAGCTCGATGCGGCTGAGGCCACGTTCCTGGAAGTCAACGGGATCTTCAAGGATCGTGACCTCCCCCCGCTCCTCGCGAAGATGGAGCGACTTGGTGGTCCGGCGGCAGTCGATCCGTTGATTGGATTCGACCTCCGATTGCTCGAATTGCACCACCTGCGATCGGCTGTTGTTCTCGAGCAATTGAGGCGGATCGCGGCGCTCCAGCCTCAGGAAGGCGATGCCGCCCAGGAGGTGAGTGCGGGCCTCGTGGCAGAGGTTCAGAAGTCGATCGAGGCGATCCAGGGATGCTTGATATCCGCCGCCGCCGCGCGCACCAAGCTTTCAGAACGTTTTGACAAGGGGGGCGAGACAATCGTTTCTTCGCCGCACAAAAGGGCACTCATGAGCGGCTTCTATCCCGAGTTGATTGTCGGAATCACGGCTTTCGAATTGAGTCACCTAGCGTTCGGTGTGCCGCAGGTGATGGCCCCTGAAAATGCTCAGAAGACGGAGATTGCCCCGACGCTGCGCACCCTGGATGGGCTGGGGAGCAGTCAACTCCTTGAGAAGGCGCTCGCGCATCTTGAGGCCGCCTCGAAGGTGCTGGATCAGGTCATCAAAGAGGCCAAGGAGCCTAAGGAGCCTACGGAGGCCAAGGAGCCTAAGGAGGCCAAGCCGAAGGGGGTGGCAAGTGCCCGCCCTGGCACGCGAATTGAGGCCGATGTCGTTCGTATGGAGACCAATGTCCTTCTCACGCAGTTGCATCTGGCTCGTTGTGCGGCGGTCTTGCGAGCGGGCGATCTTGCCGCAGCACGGAAGGAGGTGGATGAAGTGTTGAAACTCCACAAAGAGATGGAGAAGATTCGCAGGGTGGCCAAGCCCGAACCGCACCCAGACCTATTTGTGCCGCTGCTGCTGACTGCCGAAATCAGTGCGATCGAGGCCGAGGGACTCGCTCGAGTGGGGAAGGCTGAAGAGGCTCGCGTCGTTGCCGCTCGGGCCGCGGATGAGCTCGCCCGAGCCACCGCTCTTCCCTTGTTAGCGGATCACCCTCGGCGGCAAGGACTCTCGAAGGTCGCCATGCTGCTCGAGCAGCAGCGGGCTCAGGCAGAGGCTTCAGTGGCCACCTCGGATTCCGCCGAAGTTGCCGCGGGGCGACTTCAGCGAGCGGTTGAGGCAACGGCACCGTCTGCATCTGGCTTCTGACGGCTACCGGTCCTTCTCGGGTGTGGCAAGTTGCTCGATCAGAGTGAGGGACGCTCCCGACTCGTCGAGCCGCAAGGCGATCGAGCGTGCCTTGAGGAGCGTCATTTGACCGGCGGCATCGTCGCCCATCGTGCGATAGGCGCGGGCGGCAATCGCTGCTGTCTCAGCCAGGCGCCGACGCTGCTTTATGGAAAGTCCTTCGTCTGATGCCCAGCAAGGAAGCTTCATCGCATCCTGGACATAGTTTCGTGCTGCGTTTTTGTCTTGAGTTGCCGTCAGGTCTGCCAGTCGCACGAGGTTGTATGCCCGGCGAACCGGGTCGGATACCGTCGCGGGAGCGCAGAGCCGCTGGAGAAGCTCGGCCACGCCGTCCTTCACGCCGGCTTGGAGCTTCGCCAAGGCCAACACGTCGAGGGCCGCCAGCGTGCCGGGATGGCTCGGGCCCACGTTGCGCTCCCAGGCGGCGACGGCGTCGGCAGCGGTGCGAGCTGCTTGAGCCGGATCACCACCGAGCCGCTGGGCATGAGCCAGGAGGGAAAGCGTGGCTGCGACTTCTGCATGGTCCGCGCCCAGGCTGGCTCGTTGAATGTCGAGTGAGCGAGAAAAGCACTCTGCGGCGGCCGGCCAATCGCCTGCAGTCAGGCGAGCGGCACCAAACAGGCTCCATGCCATGGCCACATGCGGATGGCGCTCACCAAACTGTCGCGCGCGTGCCGCAAGGTATTCAGCTCGCCAGTCTTTCTGATTCTTTTCGGCGGCGAGGCGATCGTAGATGCCGGTCACGACTGTCTCCCAGGCATCATCGGGCCTCGGAAGGCCGTAGGCGAGGGCTGTCCCCACCAGGGCCGCGGCCGTTTCGAGGTCGCCTCCAGCCCGGCAGGCATCGGCCACCACGACTCTCAAAAATGCTACTCGGGGATCGCCCGGCCCCAGGGCTTCTGTTGCCGTGGCGAGGGCTAGTTCAGCATCGATTCTCGCCGTTGTGGCGTCGCCCGCGGCGATGCGCGCAGCGGCCAGGCGACCGGCCACGTCAGCACTCGGGCCGGCGATCAGAGCAGTGAGGGCTGCGGCCTTGGCAGCTTCTGCCGCAGCCTTGGCATTATCCGCTGCGGCCTTGGCAGCTGCTGCTAAGGCCTTGGCAGTTGGCGCTGGAGGCTTGGCAGTTGGCGCTGCGGCACCAGTTGCGGCTGTCTTGGGTGGAGTGCGGCCCGTGGCCTTCGTCGCCCTCGGCTGGAGTTTCTTGAGCACGCCCGTGGCACCCTCCAAGGGAACCACTGCGTCAGCGGGTTTTCCCATGGCGTTGAGCACGTCACTCGCGATAGTCAGGCCCTGGACAGCCACGAGGCCCTCGGCTCCGCCCGTTTTTGACAAGGATTCGCGCGTTGACGTAAACCAATCCGGAAGCGCCTCAGCCCGTCCGCGACGAACCTCGATCAGAAAGTTTAAGAGCTTGTCCGCGGCGATGGTCGTCGCGGATATCTTTCCAGGGCTCTTGTCAGGGTCGAGAGCCGCCTCTAGGGAGGCATGAGCGGCCAGGAGCTGATTGTCGGCAAGCTGCAGTCGGCTGATCAGCCGAAGCTGCGAGTTTGCCACAGTGGGGTCTGCAGTGAGGATCGGAATCGCTTCGCCTGCTCGGCCGGCGATCCCCATCAGCTGGCCGAGCCTTGTGGCAGCGTCGGTTTTCGCGGCGTCGGCCCGAGACAGGAAGCCGGTAAGCATCCCCTTTCGCTGAGCGATGGCTTGATCGACTCGCCCCAGTGACTCGAACACCTTGGCGGCCTTCGCCCGAGCGTCGAGCGTCATCGTGTCAGCCGGGCCAAGCAGCGTGTCCAATGCATTGACGGCCGTTTCCAGGAGCTCACTGCCCCGGGCTACATCCTTGCTGCTGGGGCCTCCGAGCTTGTCCAGCAGAGGAATGGCGCGGGCTGCCGCGTCGATCGTCGCCGGCAGTCGTTTGGCAGCCGAGTTTATTCTCGCGAATACGAGCAGCGTCGGCCCGAGGGACTCCTGGCTAACTTGATTGGCAGCAATCAACGACTCATGGAGCTTCAGGGTATCGCTGATGAGCGATAGAGCTTTTTCGCTCTGCCGTTGATCGAGAAGAATATCAGCAGCCAGGACGTTGACGGGCAGCAGTCTCGCGGACTCCTCGCCCTCGGCCAAGCGGATCTCGCGGCTCTCAACCCGCAACACCTCGAGGGCAGGGTCGAGCTTTCCGGCGGCGCGGAGGGCCGCGGCCTCATCGAGGCGCTTGGGGGGCTCGACCGCAGGCTTGGCGGGCGGAGCGGCCCGCTTCGGCGGGGCAGCCATGCCTGTGGCCGCGATGGCAACAGTCATCATGACCAACAAGAATTGTCCCCCGAGGCCTCGCTGGGCAGCAGTGCCACGAGTCGGTTGTCGGCAGAAAAAACTCATTTTCGAGCCCTTTTTGAGGTTTCCGCTGACCTGCGGAAGGCGACGACGGGAAGCAAATGGATCGCCCTCTTGCAATTATCTGTCGGAGGTGTAAGATTCGTCCAGTGGGAGGGGGTTTAGGCCCTCTTTTGCGGGGATCATTCCGTTTGTTTGCTGGTGGTTTCTCTGTTCTCTCTTCTTTTCTTAGGAGTTCGTAATCATGTCAACGATATCTCGGCATCGACGAGGCTTTACCCTCATCGAGCTTCTGGTCGTGATTGGAATCATCGGAACGCTGGTCGCGCTTCTGCTGCCCGCTCTCTCTCAGGCTCGTTCGGCCGCCAATGCTTCGGCGAGCATGAACAACATGTCCGGTTTCGGTCGCGGTTTCATACTGTACGCCAACGGCAACGAGGGCAAGTTCTGCTCCGGTGCGTATGATCATTTCCGGGATGGCCGGATCAACGAGTATGGCTGGGTTGCCGATGTGATCGGAATCAAGTCGGCCACGCCCGGCAAGGCCCTTGACCCCGCGAACAAGGCCAAGGTCAACCGTGTCATTGGGGAAATTGCTACCGACGTGGTAGCCGCTCCAGCTGAAATTTTAGAGGCTGGCGGTGGCCATTGGGCGTTGGCGGGTGATTCTGTCATGGCGGTGGCGTACGACGGCGTGGGCAACAACCCGACAAGCCGCCAACTCTGGGACGAAGGGTTCAATACGAACTACGTCGCAACTTGGCACTTCAGCCGCGGTGATCCCACGGTGATTGCCGGTGTAGCGACCGGTATGGTTGGTGACGGCTACGATCCAAATCTCTATGGGCCAGCTGATGGCGATGGTCCTCTGTCCGAGGACATCCTCTCGACCAAGGGCGGCACATCTGCAGCCAAGGTTGCGATGCTGGGGGGTGGCCGTGCCGGCAAGGAGGTGGTTGTGGATGGAACGCTCCTGACCGCGTTCGCCGGACGGACCATTGCGAAGAACAATGATCCGTACGCCGAAAACCTGACGGGTGGACAGACGGTCGGTCAGGGGGCGGCTGCGACCTTGATGGGTATTGTAGGCGCGGCATTGCTCCACGACATGTCGTCTATTCAGCCCTTCCATCAGCCCAAGCAGGGAGACGGCACGGGTGGCTTCGCTCCGGTGCTCTTTGCTGATCTCCACGTTGCCAAGGTGTTCGACACGGTTTCCGATGCCGTCCCCACGACCAAGGGTGACGGTTACATCGGAAACACCATCGACGTGATGGACGTTCCGGTGGACTATGTGAGTCAGGAAGGCTATGACGAGGTTGCTGAGGCAATCTGGGTCCGCCGGCTCCGGATTCCTGTCGGATACGCGAATTGATCCTCGAAGAATATCGTCACATCACGTGATGACGCGATTTTCGAAGCGGCCACCCTCCGGGGTGGCCGCTTTTTTTTGTGGCCGGGGTTCTCGCAGCACGAGGTGTCAGCCCACGTCGCGGCTTTGGAACAGGGCCACGGCCAGGCTCAGGAGAACGACAATGATCGATATGGCATACAGCGTGACCGAGCCGACATGTGCCCAGGAGATTGCGTTGCCCTGCGTCAGGGCGTCGGCCGTCCAGAAAAATTGCATGTTCGGGATGCCGGCGTAGAACGGCCAGGCAATCCACCGCGTCCAACCTGAGGCGGCCGTCCCGGCTACGAGCGAGCCCAGGAAGTACTCACTCATCAGGCCGGCCAGAAGCACAATGGCGCATGCCATCAGCGTCATGACGCTTCCGAGCCGCGTCGATGCTGTGATCGCCACCGCCGCAAGAACCAGGGCAGCCTCAACGATCAGCGCGACCGCGATCATCAACTGCGGATCGAAGTCTACGCGTGGGTTTTGGAGCTGCCAGTCTTTGTCGATGCACGAGACGAGTGCCACCGCAGCGGTCGCCGACACTGCCTGGAGAACCGCGAACGTGCTGCCGAAAGGACGTCCGCGGAAATAATTGGCCGCCCCCGCGACGGCCACGGCCCCCGCGACCGCGAGCAACCCGAAAACGATCACCGGGGCGTCGGTCCCAACCGTGCCGTTGTCGCTCGAGGGCACCCGATGCCGCACCGTCAGCAGAAACACCGCAGCGAGCGACCAGAGCCCTACCGCCAAAGCCGCGGCCACGCCCAGGTATTTGCCGATGACGAGTGCCGGGCGAGGGAGCGGTTTGCTGACAACCGTCAGGACCGTGCGGTTCTCGATCTCACGAGTGAGCACGGTGGTGGCCGTCGAGGCAGCCAAAAGGAGGCCGCTCAGAAGCAGCGTGCTCAAGCCCAGATCCACCAGAATCTTGTTGTCGTCGTCAAACGTGAATGCGGCGAGGTTCACATTCAGCACCAGTGCCAGCATGCCGACCAGAATCAGGACGGCGAAGACCGGCTGGCGAATCGATTCCAAAAATGCGTGGCGGGCGATCGTGAGCATGGCCACATGGTACACTGGTAATCCTCATTCACGTGGTCGGTAGGGAAGTGGTGATGGAAGCCGAATCGTCTGGGCGAGGCCAGGAAACGAGCCCCCCTCCAGACGTCCTATGCGCTGGTGTCTCGAAATGGTTTCGTGACTTCTGGATGCGGCCCCGCGTGCGGGCTGTCGAGTCGCTCGACCTCGAAATTGGTCGGGGTGAGATCTACGGGCTGCTCGGTCCTAACGGCTCAGGAAAAAGCACCACGATCAAGATGATTCTGGGGCTCGTCACTCCCACCCGCGGCCGGATCGCGGTCCTTGGCCGCCGTCCGCGGGACGTGGCCACGAAACGGCATATCGGCTACCTTCCGGAAGAGAGCTATCTCCATGGCTTCCTCTCGGCCCGTGAAACCCTCGACTTCTACGGTCGCCTGTTTCGGCTTCCGACTCGGATTCGCCGCGAGCGGATCGACCGGCTCTTGGCAATGGTCGGCCTCGATGCTGTCGGTGACCGGCCCGTGCGGGAGTTTTCCAAGGGGATGCAGCGGCGGGTGGGGCTGGCTCAGAGCCTGATCAATGACCCGCAACTGCTGATCCTCGATGAGCCGACCAGCGGGATGGATCCGGTCGGAGCGTGGCAGATCCGCGATCTCATCCGGGAGCTCGGTCAGCGGGGCAAGACGATCCTGCTCTGCACACATCAGTTGTCTGATGTCGAGGACCTCTGCGATCGCATCTCCATCATGTTTGGCGGCCGGATTCGGGCCCAAGGAACATGCGACGAACTGCTCACAGGCGAATCCGCCTCGCTCATCCGTACGCCTCCGCTCGAACCCGAGGTGGAGGCAGAGGTGCGTCAGGTGCTTGCACGCCATGGAGTCGGGCCGGTGGTGCTGGAGCGGCCGCGCCGGAAGCTCGAGACGCTCTTTCTCGAAGTCGTGGAAAAGGCTCGTGCTGAAGGCCTGACGACCAGTGGCGCCAAGAGTGGCGGAGATGTCCCGACCTTTCTTCGAAGTCGTGGGGGTGACGGAGACGGTCAGCCGGTCGAGGCACTGTCTCAGCCCGTTGCCGTCAACGCGACCCTTCTCGACAGCCTCATGCGGAATCCGTCCGATGCCAACGGGTCGTGAACGCCGCCGCATCTCGCGGCGCACCTGGATTCGGGCCGCGGCCCTGGTCTTGCTCGCCGGCTTTGGGGGAGTCGCCCTGTTTGGCCCTTCCGTAGCCCGCGCGGCAGCGATCGGCGTCTTTGCCATGGCGGTCGGATACGTGGTGGGCCTGAAGATCCTTCGCCGCCTCCTGGCATTTCCTCGTGGCATCACCGGCACGGCCGGGGCTGTGCTGGATGAGGCTGTCCGCATGCGATCGACGCTCGTGCTCCTGATACTCCTCGGGGCGTGCGTGCCGATTCTCCCGCTCCTGCTCGATCCTGCGGAGCGGCTCACGTATCGCGTGCAGTTCCTCGTGATGTGGAACCTCGGCGGAGCCTTTCTCATCCTGAGTCTCCTCACGGTCTTTCTCGCCTGCGGGAGCATCTGTGGCGATATTGCATCGGGCCGCATCCACATGAGCCTCACGAAGCCACTCGATCGCTGGGAGTATCTCGTCGGCAAGTGGCTCGGGCTCGTGCTCTACAACCTGCTCCTGGTGGCGCTCGTCGGGATCGGATCCTATACGCTCATTCGCATGCTTGCCGCTGGGCCGGCAGCCGATCAGGCCGACCGCGAGGCCGTGGATCGGCAGGTGCTCGTGGCCCGCCGCGCCGTGCCACCGACGCGGGACGATCCGAAGGCCTACGCCGAAGCTGTGAACGCCGCGATCGAGCAGCGGGCAAAGGACGACCCGGAGGGTTTTGCCGGTGACCGCGCGCGGGCTGTCGACCGCATCCGCCGAGAGTTCGACGGGCAGTGGCTCACCGTGACATCCGACATGGTGTCGACCTTCGTGTTTCGTGAACTTGGCACCAAGGGAGACACATCGGCCAAAGTGCAACTCCAAATGGATCCTCGTGCACCGAATGTCAACATCGACTTTTCGGATGTGTGGTTCACGATGTCGCTCAACGACAGGCCCTGGCCGGTGCATGACGGCGAGGCTGTCACGCAGAAACTCCCAAGCTATGCACGTCACGTCTACGACCTCCCGTCGTCGATCGTTTCCGAATCGAATGAATTGCGGCTGCGGATTGCCAACAAGAACGCAGTCCCAAAAGGAGAGACGCTGGCAACATCCATCATGTTTCCGCCGGGTAAAGGCCTCCAGCTGTTTGTCCGGACCGGCGGTTTCGAGGCCAATTTTTTCCGTTGCCTGGCCATCATATGGCTCAAGCTGGCCGTGGTGGCTGCGGTCAGTGTGGCGGCCGGTGCGATGTTTGATTTTCCGTCGGCCGTACTCGCGTCGCTCGTGCTCTACGCAGCCTCGGTCGGAAGCGACTTCTTTCGCGATTCCCTCGGCATCTACAATGTGGCGTCGGATACTGCATGGGGTCAGGCCACAGAGCGCATTTCGTACGCCGCTCGCTATGCAGTGGAGGGGCGTGGGTACGACATGTTTCGCGTGTTGCTGGGGTTTGTCACCGACGTCTTATTTTTCATCGTGCCGTCGTTTTCCTCGGATTCCTCGATCACGCGACTCGCGACGGGCATTGCGATTCCCGGGACGGCGGTGGTGACCCGGCTCGTCCTTTTCGGTCTTGCCTATCCGGCAGCCTTTGGCTTCCTTGGCTGGGTCGTGCTTGATCGACGTGATCTCGTCAAAACCGGTGCGTAAAGTTCTCGATGCACGATCGTCTTGTCCAACTTATTGCCGTCTTGGTATGCGGGGCCGCCATGGTGGCGTCGGGAACGCTTGCGGTCTCGATCAGCCGGGAACGACAGGAGAGCGACTTGGTCACGTCCCTCGAGGACACCCGCGGCATGCCGCCGCATGTGGCCCTCGCGACGGCGGCATTGGGCACCTTCCGTGGCCTGGCTGTCGACGCGCTCTGGCTTCGGGCTGACCGCTTGCAGGACGCCGGGCAGTACTTCGAGGCGCAGACGCTCAGTCAATGGATCACCGCGCTCCAGCCTCGGTTTCCGAGGGTCTGGGCGTTTCAGGCCTGGAATATGGTCTACAACATTTCGGTCACCACGAGCGTTCCTGAGGAGCGATGGGGCTGGATCAACCGCGGGATGGAACTCCTTCGCACGCGAGGCATCCCGCTCAATCCGAAAGACGCCGATCTCCCAATGGAGCTCGGCTGGATCTACTTTCACAAGATCGGCGGCAAGTTCGATAGGGAGCATTGGTATTACAAGGCGAAGCTGGCCCGCGAGTTTCGAGAACTGTACGGTGACCCTGCTGGCGACGGGACCACGCAGCAAGTGATCGATCGGTTCCGAGTGATCGTGGATGCGGCCGATTCGATCGATGTGTTGCGGGGCGACCCCGACGTCGTGGATGCAATTGAACTCCTCGAGTCCCATGGTGCGGCTCCGAACGAAGCGTTTGTTCGCATGCTCGGGCGGGCGATTCTCTACGGTGCGTCAGTCGATGCGCGTATTCGGTTTGGTATGGAGCTTCCCGAAGGCACCAATCGCCCGCTCGTGGCGGCCCTGCAGGCCGACGAGCGACTCCAGAAGGTCGTCTTCCAGAAGATCGTGCCCTGCCTGCAGAAGCAGGTGCTCGTCGAGCGGTATCGGATGGACCCCGAGTTCATGCTCGAGCTCATGGAGCGGTTTGGTCCTCTCGATTGGGCCCATCCCCATGCCCATGGCATCTACTGGTCGGAGCAGAGCATTAAAGTT
Organism: Planctomycetota bacterium; assembly: GCA_031403195.1. GTDB lineage: Bacteria > Planctomycetota > Planctomycetia > Pirellulales > UBA1268 > QWPN01. The sequence goes on from JANNSZ010000075.1 coordinate 86,403, forward strand.
GCTCGTAGGAATCGACACCGCGACCGAATCAACGAGCTCACCCTTGTCCGCACAAGGCTCGGGAATACCCAGTACCTCATGCGCAGCGGCAGGACCGAGTTCGATCCGGTCGGCAGCCGGATCGACATCCTGCCGGATCCTCGGTTCATTGATGCCTATGAGATCGGGATGAGAGACGCCATCGAAATGATCGAGTCGGACAAGGGGCTTTCGGCCGCCGAGTTTGGTCGAGCCACGGTCGAGGACCTCCTGAAGGGATACGAATCGTTTCTTCAACAGGCGACGATTTTCGCGTACTTGTACGGCGACGAACAAAAGGCCGTCGAGTGCTTCGGGAGACTCCTCGTGATTGCCCGTGAATCAGGCAGGAGCGACGACCCCATGTACGGCGGGAGTATCGAACAGTTCATGGCCTTGAAGATGGGGGACGTGATGGAGATCGAAATCGGGAACCTCCGGCAATTTCTCGATGCCATGATTCAGCGAGCCCTGTTGGATGGCCTGGCCAAGGGACGGCTCGATACGTTCAATCGGTTCGTGCGGATTGCCAAGTCGGCGTACGACCGGACCTACGGACCACAAGGTGGTCGCGAGGTGCATGTGAACAAGGAAGGGCGTCTGCCACCCTTCAAACGGATTGTGGACACGTCGTTTGAAAACTTGATGCGACAGCCGTCGACGTCGCTTCTCGTGCGAGCTCGCATCTGGGCCTGGGCCCCCGTCGCCCTGCGAGAACAGGCGTGGCCTAATGTTGGAGAGATACTCGCCGGCCAGGCCAAGGCCGCGGGGCTCGACCCCGCCAGGGCCTTTCCTGCTCCGCCAAGCGTGAAGGTAATCGAAGCAGGCGAGGTTGATTCCGACACGGGCCAAGATCGTTCCTGAGCCCGTTACGGGTTCACAGATGTTCCTGCCACCCGCGAGCCTCGAGCTCGGCCACGACTTTCCGCACCTCTTCCTCGCGGGACCTGTTTGCCACGAGGGTAGCGTCTGGCGTGTGCACCACGAGCATGCCTTCGAGCCCGAGGGTGACCACAAGGTGATTTCCATCCGTGTGGACGATCGTTCCTCGTGATTCAATATCGATGTGCCGCCCGACAAACGTGTTGTCGTTGCGATCGGCTCCCCGCTGCCGGGCCACGGCTGACCAGCCGCCGAGGTCGTCCCAGCCAAACGGTGCCTCGATGACCACGACATCGCGGGCATGCTCGAGGACCGCGTAGTCGATCGAAATGCCCTTAATGGCGGCAAACTCCCGGGCAAAGACCGCGTCCCGCTCGGTCGAATCCCAGGCTGCGACGATTCGCTCGATCCGCTCGAGGCACTCCGGCTGCCGTTCGGCGAGCGCCGCCAGAATCGTGGCCGCCTTCCACACAAAAATTCCGGCGTTCCAGAGATACGAGCCCGCAGCGACGTATTCCGCCGCCACTGCAGCCGGTGGCTTCTCACGGAAGGCAGCTACCGCGTGGGCCGGGGCTTCGTCTGAGGTCACAGCGAGTGGTGGGCCCTGCTGGATGTAGCCGAAACTTTCCGCTGGGTAGGTAGGCCGCACGCCGAAGGTCACGAGTCGACCGGGAGAGGCCTCAACAAGCCGCTCAGCCTGACGAATCGCACTGCGAAACGCCTCGACGGGTGCGATGACATGGTCGGAGGGCATCACCACCATCGTGGCATCAGGATCACCGCGGGCGACGAGCGCTGCGGCCAGTCCAATGCAGGGAGCGGTATCTCGTTTACAAGGTTCTCCAACAATACTGGCTGGCGGCAGGGTAGGGGCTTGCTTCCGGACGGCAGCAAACAGCCGGGAGGCCGTGACCACCATCGTCCGCTCCGGTGGCACGAGGCGGTGAAGCCGGGCAAGAGTGTCTTCGAGGAGCGTGTGTTCGCCGGCCAGCGGGAGAAGCTGTTTGGGAAGGCCAGCCCGACTGGCAGGCCAGAACCGTGTGCCCGATCCACCTGCCATCACAATCGCATGCAGCATCGCCTGAGATCCTTTTCAAGTGACTCGCTCGTTCCATCGTCATCCGTTCGGGCCCACCGGTCGCCTCAGCCGCGAACCCACTTCCACATGAGGTACGAAAGCAGCGGGAAGCCTAGGAAGATAACCCCGTAGGTAAAGAATGTCGTCCAGAGATGTCGGGGCCAACGAGCCATCAGGGCAGCGTCCGTGGCGAGGCGGGGGAGGAGGCCACGACATGGACCGGGATGGCCAGTGGCTCCTCTGCCGCTTCGGACAGGCGGCACTCGACGCGAACGCCCCACGGAACGATTTCGGCCGCCGACACCACCACTTCAATCCCGTCGTCTTCGCTGGTGACCTCCACCCCGGGCACCGTTGAAAACGGAGGACAGAATCCGAGGTGGCCATGGCCCGTCCGACCTCCCGCCGGTACATCGACGAGCAGACGGCCAATAATACGATCACCATCCTCCAGTGTCTGGAATCGTTCGAGACGTTGTCGGAATCCCGCTGGTGCGGGCGATGCCTCCGATGCATCTGGACGAGGCTCAGGAGGTGCGGATGGAGCGCGCGCACGCGAGAGTCGGCCAGTGCCCGCATCACGCCACGCTGGGTGACGCAGGCCGCCGCGGGGTACTACGGCCGCCGTCGTTGTCAGCCCGAGCGCTACCAGCCCGGCCACAACGCTCCCGCGCGGGCCCACAGGGAGCACGGCCAGGACTGCAGTCACGAGGCCCAGCCTCGTGGCAATGCCGGCCCACGTGCCGCAGAAACCGGCCCGCACGCCGCCATCGATCACCGCGAGGATCGCGAGCCCGCCTGCAGCGACAGTCCACGTGAGGGCCGCTTGGGGGTTCGCAGTGAATCCTCCTGCGAGTCTGCGAGCCAAGACGGCTACGGCCCCGCCGAGAATGGCCACGGCAACCGTGCTGGCCATCGCCGCTGCGATTGCCACTGCGGGGTCACCCACGTCCGGCAGACGGTGCGGCATCACTGCCACATCGCTGACCGGTCGATGGGAGAGTGCCGCCATGGCCAGCCTCAGGCCACCGCGCTGGCGCCGGCCGCTTCGGCCAATGCCACCGCCTTGTCGGTCTTCTCCCAACTGAATTCCTTGCGGCCGAAGTGACCACCAGCCGCTGTCTTTCGATAGATCGGACGTCGAAGGTCGAGGTACTCGATGATGCCACGTGGCGTCAGCGGGAAGATGTCGCGGACGAGTTCGCAAAGCCGCTCGTCGTCCACCTTGCCGGTGCCTTCGGTGTCGACACGGATGCTCACCGGCTCACTCACGCCAATGGCGTAGGCCAGCTGCACCTCGCAGCGGTCTGCCAGCCCTGCAGCGACGATGTTCTTCGCCACGTGCCGAGCCATGTAGGCAGCCGAACGGTCAACCTTCGTGGGGTCTTTGCCGGAGAAGGCACCGCCACCGTGACGGCCCCATCCACCGTAGGTGTCGACGATGATCTTGCGTCCCGTGAGGCCGCAGTCTCCGTGCGGGCCACCAACCACGAACCGCCCCGTGGGATTGATGTGGTAGGTGATGTCGCTCGTGTCGAGGTGTTTCGGAAGGAGAGGCGTCACGACCTTCTCGATGATGAACGAGCGGATCTCGTCATTCGAAACATGGGGAGCGTGCTGCGTGGAGACCACGATCGTGTCGATCCGCACTGGCTTGTTGCCGTCGTATTCGACCGTCACCTGACTCTTTGAATCAGGCCGGAGCCAATCGACTTCCTTCTTCTTCCGCGCCTCGGTGAGGCGGTCCAAGATCCGATGCGAAAGCGAGATCGGCAGCGGCATGAGCTCCGGCGTGTCATTGCAGGCGTAGCCGAACATGAGCCCCTGGTCGCCGGCTCCGACATCCTTTCCCGCGGTGGCATCGTCGTCCACACCACGGGCAATATCGGGGCTCTGCTTCCCAACAGCCACAAGCACGGAGCAGGTGTCGGCAGCGATGCCCATTTCGTCGTCGGTGTAACCAACGTCTCGGATGACATCGCGAACGACTTGCTGGTAGTCGATCGTGCCCGTGGATGTGATCTCGCCGGCGATCACCGCCAGGCCGGTGGTGACCATCGTTTCACAGGCAACGCGGCTCTTGGGGTCTTGGGCGAGGTAGGCGTCGAGCACGCCATCAGAAATCTGATCGGCCAGCTTGTCAGGGTGGCCCATGGAGACGGATTCGCTGGTGAACAGAAACTTGCCTTGTGCCACGACAGGAGCCTCGTGCGAGTTAGGGGGGTAAGGCCGGCGGCGCTTCCGCCGGGAAGAACCAGAGTATGCGAAAGTTTATGTCTGGTGAGCAACAGGGACCGGCACTTGGCCGAGGACCAGACCCGCCGTGGCGGCCGTGGCACCACGCTCGGCGGCGACCAAGGTCGTGGCCCGAGAGCCCAGGGACGCCGCCCAGGCCGGATCAGCGAGGCAGCGGGTCACGAAGGCCGTGATCCCCGGGCCGTCCGCCACGACGACGGCCGCGTCGGCTTTCAGGAGCCTGGCAACTTCGTCGCGAAAGTTGCCGGTGTGTGGGCCAAAGCACACGGCCGCCCCGTAGGCCGCCGGTTCGATCATGTTCTGTCCGCCGCGGGAGCCATCAAGACTCCCTCCGACAAACGCGATTGCCGCGGTTCCCCACCACCAGGCAAGCTCTCCAGTGGTATCGACAAGCAGCACGCGGGCCTGGGGGTCGGGACCGGTCGAGTCAAGCCGGCTGCGGGCCTGCCAGCGAAGGCCGAGCCCGTCGAGGGTCGCAGCCACTTCCGTCGTCCGCTCGACATGGCGCGGCACGATCACCAGCCGCAGCTTCGGATGCGATTCCCGAAGGACGAGGTATGCCTCGGCGGCCAATTGCTCCTCCGGGCATTGCGTACTGCCAGCCAGGAAGACGACGTCATCGGAGGCAAAGCCCGCCAGGGCACGAAGGCGTTGCACTTCAGGCGCACTCCGGTCGCCGCGGACACCGTCAAATTTCATCGAGCCCGCCCGACGAACATCACGGGCGCCGAGCATTTCAAACCGCTCCGCATCTTCCTGCGAGCGAGCGCTGACGACGGTTACATGGCCAAGCATGCGACGCACAAGTGGCCGCACCCGGGAGTAGCCGTGAAAGCTCCGCAGGCTCATACGGGCATTGGCAATGATGACCGGTATGCCTCGACGGTTGGTCATCGCCAGGAGGTTTGGCCAGAGCTCGAGCTCTCCAAGCACGACTGCTCCAGGCTGCACCGCGTGCAGCACGCGGCGTACGGACCAGGTGAAATCCAGCGGGCAAGGGAAGACGCGATCGGCGCCGAACCGCTTCGCGGCGACCTCGAGCCCTGTCGTCGTCGAGCTCGAGATGACGATATCGATGCGACGCCCATCGTGAGCCGCCTGCCGCTCGAGCTCTGCGGCGAGGGACGCGAGGAGTTGCACCTCGCCGACACTGACGCCGTGAAGCCAGATGCGAGGGACGCCGGGACACGGTGGCGGCACGGCAACGCTGCCGGTGAGTCGCTGCCACGGGGCGGCCACCGGTCGGCCACCCGACAATCGTCGCCATGCCACCCAAGGCAGGGCGAGGATTACTGCGATCACGTAGACGACATTGAAGAGCACCGTGGCCCCATCACCCAGCGGCGACACCGCTGGACTTCCCGCAGCAATTCTTAAATTTCTTGCCGCTGCCGCACGGGCACGGGTCGTTTCGGCCGACCCGTTGGCCAAGATTCCGAATCGGCTCCGCATTTGCAGGTTCGGACTGATGCGCGTCGGCCGGTGAGCCATCGGGGCCGGCAAGCGAGGTGGCACTGGCTGCCTCCGCATGCACCGCCGCCGTTTCGTGCCAGGTGCTTCGGAGCGCCGACTCTTCGACCTGCTCGATTCGGTAGACGACATCCACGACCCGTTCGGCGATACCCTTCCACATGAGGTCGAAGGTACGCATTCCCTCCCGCTTGTATTCCACCTTGGGGTCGACTTGAGCATAGCCACGCAGGCCAACACTACTTCGAAGGTGATCCATCGCCAGGAGGTGATCCTTCCACGCATTGTCGAGAATCTGGAGGAGCACGGCCCGCTCCATCCGCTTCATCTCGTCACGGGGATCGTCGCCCTGTTCATGCCGCCGCCGGCTGGCGACCACGAGAACCCGCCGGAGCTCGTCGAGATCGTTGGTCTGGAGGTCCGCGTCTGGGAGGCTCGGGTCGAACCGGGTGTGAGCCCAGGCCAGCAGACCTTCGCGATCAAGTCGGCGTGAGCCATCGGGCTGTCGGCCGGAGAAATGAGCGAGGCCCACCAGCACGGGGTACTCCACGTCGCGTTCAGCGTAGGCGGCCCGCGCCTTCGCACGGACAAGCTCCTGAAACGCCTTGGCGTCGAAGCCACCTGCTTCGAGGCGGCCGAGCTCGGCGTCATCGATGGCTCCGCCAAATCGCCATTCGGTCCAGCCGCGGGCGGTTCGCACTCCGAAGTCGTCGGCCAGGAACCGGCGGCCTTCACTGAGGTCAATGCGTTGGATCGCCTCACGGGCTCGTTCACGGAGAAAATCCACCACGTCGTGACGGCCAGCCCGCTTCAGATCGCGGTCGTTGACCGAGAGTTTCCATCGCGCATTGGCAAACGACGCCAGGGCCCCCCAGTTCCATTCGCTCTCCTCCTCGCTCTGTGGGAGGTTCTCCTCCACCGCCTCGAAAATCTGTGTCTCTGATTGCTTGGTTGCCTCTTCGACGGCGAGCCGTTCGGCTTCTTCTGCCGTCACCCCGCGGAAGTCACTGGCATCCAGTTCGCAGGCGAACTGTCCAGCGGCCCACGCGGCGTAGGTCTGCGGCCCGTAGTCCTTGTCGAGAAAAGCTCCGATGTTGTCGGCAATCTGGCCATCTACCATCTCGAGGATCATTTCACGGCAGTCGGCATCGCCGTCGGTGAAGTCGAGAATCCGCTGCCGGAAGCCGTAGACCCGCTTCCGCTGCTCGTCCATCACTTCGTCGTATTCGAGAAGGTTTTTACGGACCTCGAAGTTCCGTTCTTCGACCTTCTTTTGGGCAGCCTCGACGCGACGCGTGACCATGCGGCTTTCGATCGCCTCGCCATCCTGCATTCCCAGGCGAGTCAGCACGTTCTTGACCCACTCGCCGGCGAAAATCCGCATCAGGTCGTCTTCCAGTGAGAGGAAGAAGCGGCTCGAGCCGGGATCTCCCTGACGTCCGCAGCGTCCGCGCAGCTGGAGATCGATTCGGCGGGCTTCGTGCCGCTCCGTACCGATAATCTGCAGGCCGCCCATCCCGCGAACCTGGTCTCCCTCGGGCCTCATGTTCTCGCGAGTGGCGATCTCGGTGATCAGCGCGTCCCACTCAGCCTTGGGTACGTCGAGCCTCGTCGCGTAGGTGTCTTGGAGCCTGGCCCATACGAAGGTTTCGGCATTCCCGCCCAGGATGATGTCGGTGCCGCGGCCGGCCATGTTGGTGGCGATCGTCACGGCCCCGAGCCGACCAGCCTGGGCAATGATCTCCGCTTCACGCTTGTGATGCTTGGCGTTGAGGACCGCGTGATCGACGCCTCGCTTTTCGAGCAGAGACGACAGCCGCTCACTCTTCTCGATGGACACCGTGCCGACGAGCACAGGCAGACCCTTGCGTTGAATCTCCTTGACTTTCGCACGAGGGATCGTCTCGGTCTCCCGGGTCCCCTTGTCCTCGAAGCCCAACTCCGTATCACTCTCGCGGACAATGCGGCCCATCCGCCAGGAGCCGTCGGTGAGGGCGAGCGTATCCCACCTGTGGATGCGCTCCACCTCGTCGGCCACCGCGACCCATTTTTCCTTTTCGGTGCGGTAAATGATGTCGGGATGATTGGTCCGCTTCATGCCCCGATTGGGCGGAATCGCAATGACGTCGAGCTTGTAAATCTTCCAGAACTCGGTGGCCTCAGTCATGGCCGTGCCGGTCATGCCGGAGAGTTTCTTGTAGAGCTTGAAGAAGTTTTGGAGCGTGACGGTCGCGAGGGTCTGGGACTCCTCCTTGATGCGCACGCCTTCTTTGGCTTCCACCGACTGGTGCAGCCCGTCCGACCACTGCCTTCCCGGCATGAGCCGCCCGGTGAACTCGTCGACGATCACCACCTCACCATTCTGGACGACATAGTTCACGTCCCGTTTGTAGAGGTGGTGGGCCTTGAGCGCATTGTCGATGAGGTGCGGCCACTCCATGTTGCCGACGGTGTAGAAGCTCTCGACGCCCGCGAGTTTCTCGGCGGTTCGCACCCCCTCTTCGGTCAGCGAGACCGTGTGTTCCTTCTCCTTGATCTCGAAGTGCTGATCAGACTTCAGTTGGCGGGCGATCCCGTCTGCCCGCGCATACTTTGCCACATCGTCATGCGCAGGGCCCGAGATGATCAGCGGCGTGCGGGCCTCGTCGATGAGAATATTGTCGACCTCGTCGACGATGGCATAGGTGAGGGGCCCCTGGGCCTGCTGCATGTGTTTTGGGAAGCGGTTGTCATCACGGGCAGCCATCCGCATGTTGTCGCGGAGGTAATCGAAGCCGAACTCATTGTTTGTGCCGTAGGTGATATCGCAGGCGTAGGATGTCTGGCGCTCGCCAGCGTCCATGCCCGACTGAATCGTGCCGACCGTGAGGCCTAGGCCGAGGTAGAGCGGCCCCATCCACTCCATGTCGCGGCGGGCAAGATAGTCGTTGACGGTGACGACATGCACACCCTTGCCCTCGAGCGCGTTCAAGTACGCCGGGAGTGTGGCCACGAGCGTCTTGCCCTCTCCAGTGATCATTTCGGCGATGGCGCCCGAATGGAGCACCATGCCGCCGATAAGCTGCACGTCGTAGTGACGCATGCCAAGGAACCGCCGGCTCGCTTCACGGCATACGGCAAATGCCTCGACGAGGATGTCGTCAAGGGTTTCACCTGCGGCGAGCCGACGCTTGAACTCGGTGGTCTGGGCGGCGAGCTCCGTGGTACTCATCGCCTCATAGCGAGGTTCGAGGAGGTTGATGGCCTCGATCTTTGGCTCGAGCTTGCGGACGTAGCGGGCATTGGACGAGCCAAAGAGGCCCGTGATAAATCGTTCGGCGCGGCTACTCAGGGCGGCGGCTCCGCCGGTGACTGCGTCCCAGAGGCGTTCAAGTGTTTCCATGAAAGAGGCGTCTGTGCGATGGCCCGCGTCGAGGGCGGGAGGAAAAATGGTTTCAGCCGGCCTCGAGGACAGGCCGCGCGGACAGGAGCCGGCAGCGGTAAGCCAACCGGGGCCGCAAAAAATGCGTACCAACCCAATGATTCTCGCGGGAAAGCGGCTCAGGGGTCAAGGTGACCGCCCGGGGCCGCGCGTGGCCCCGATGGGCTGTCGCCGGTCGGGGGTTTCGAAGCAGCCGGTCTGGAGGAAGTGGACCGTCAGGTCAATCGCCTCGTCGTCCTCGGCCAGGAATGAGTGTGTGGCGCCGACGCGCCGGAAGTCCGCGGCGCCCGGAAGGCGGGTCTCCTCGACGCTCACGACTAGGTCATCGTCGCCGTCGACCAACGGGTTGGATGCTGGGAGGGTCGCTCCGCCAGCGAGAATGCCAAACTCGAACACAGGAGTGGCCAAGTGTTGCTCGACCTCCCGCCAGTGGTCCGACAACTGCTCGCCCGAGGCGCCTGCGATGACCCGAAAGAGATTGCTCTGTTTCAGTCGCCGAGCCATCTGGGCGCCGAGGTTCGGCGGACCGAGCATGACCATCCTTCCACGGCGTGGTGCTCCCGGCAGCGGCTCGGGATGCTCGTCGAGATAACGCCTCACCACAAGGTTCCCAAGGCTGTGTGCGACAAAAGACACCGTCTCGCATGGTTCGAGATGACGCAGCACATGGTCGAGCGCGAGTGCGTGATCGCTGAGCGTCCCGCGTGTGCTCGCGTACCCAAAGGTCACCACGCGATACCCTTCGTGCTCCAGGCGGGGCGCGAGGGCATCCCAACAGCCGCGTGTGCGGCCGAGCCCGTGCAGTAACACGACCACATGCTGGTGCTCCACGGCCCGCGGATCGGTAGGCATCCGCCGATCGAGCTCCTGGAGGCAGAATGCGTAGTTCCCCCAGCCCTGACGGACATTCGAATCGTCCAAGAGTCGGTAGTGTCCGGTCACTTCATTCCGCTGAACCCGCCACCTGCCGCGGATGACGAAGTCGGTCCAGAACTGCATGCCACCGACGGTGTCCAGGGGCACGTTGATCGCCGCAACCGGCGGTTCGTCTGGATCAGGGGGAGGATGCCGCGAGGCCGAGTCTGAACCAGATGGGTCCAGCGGTGTCTGTGGCTGGTTCGCGGACGAGTCTGCCAAGCCTGCCAGCAGCGCGGCGACGATCACCACCCCGAATCCACCCAGGGAGCCACTCCGTGCTACAGTCATGCGCATGCTTCCTTCCTGCAAAATCGCTCGAGGAATCCCATGATATCCCCAGCGTCGAACGACGAGCATTGCCGGGCCTGGGAGACGGAGGGCCACGGAAGGTGAGCGGTGCCGGACGAATCGTGTTGTGGATGTCGGTTGTGGTGGCAACAGTCTCCGGAGCGGGAACTGCCCAGGGAGACGAGGCCCGAAACCAGCGGCTCCGGGAACGGCTGACGTCGCAGGTGCTGCGGTGGGGCGGTGACATCGAGGGGGGTGGCCCCTACATGTTTCGCGACCCAGACCATCCCGACCACATTGTCGGGTTCGAAGTCGAAGTCATTCGGGCCGTGGTGGACGAGCTGCGGAAGCAACTCGACCTCCCTGGGCTTCGCGATGAGTTCGTTCACTACGAGTGGTCGAGTCTCCCACTCGGTTTGACGAAGGGGGATTTCGATGTCCTCATCAATGGCATGGAGATCACGCGCGAGAACATCACGAAGCTCCGATTCACGCGGCCGTATTATCTGTACTCCCAGCAGGTGACCGTGCGGGCCAACGAGCAGCGAATCACAGACTTCGACGATTGCTTGAGGTTTCGCGTTGGCACGCTGGCTGGGAGCGCGGCGTATCGACTTCTGGAGACCGCCGGCGCTGACGGCATCACGTCCTACGAAGGGCAAATCGAGCCCTACCAGGATCTCGTCATCGGGCGATGTGACGCCGTCGTGCTCGACCTGCCGATTGCCGCCTACAACGTCGGCAATGATCCGCGCTACAAGAGTGTCGGCGATCCCATCGGCTGGGGTGGCTACGGCATTGCAGCGCGCGCGGATGAGGCCGACCTCGTTGCCGCGATCGACGAAGCAATTGCCTCGCTCGAGGAGTCTGGGAAACTCGAGGCGATCTACCGGAAATGGGACTTGTGGAACGACGAGCAGCAATTCCTTGGAGAGATAGCCTCGCCGACGGCCCTCCTGGCGTGGGCTGACGAGAAGAATGGCACCGCAGACACTGCGAAAGCCGAGTGGACGTTCGAAAATTACGCGCCGCTGCTCCTCGAGGCCGCCTGTGTGACCGTGGGACTGACCGTCGTGAGCATGACCGTAGCGATGGCCATCGGCTTGGTCGTCGCCGTGTGTCGGCTGTACGGCCCGGCTCCCGTGCAGTACCTGGCGCTGGCCTACGTCGAGTTCTTTCGCGGTATTCCCCTGCTCTTGTTGTTGACGTTTTTGTATTTCGGGCTACCGAGCCTCGGGATCGATCTGACCGCGCTGCAGGCTGCCGTGATCGGTTTTGGCCTCAACTACGCCGCCTTTGAGGCGGAGATCTACCGCAGTTCGATTTTGTCGGTACCGCACGGGCAATGGGAAGCCGCGCACGCCTTGGGAATGAACGGCATCACAGCCTTTCGGCGGATCATCTTTCCGCAGGCGTTCCGTACGGCGCTCGGTCCCATGACGAACGACTTCGTGGCGATGTTCAAAGACACGAGCCTCGTGAGCGTCATCGCTGTCGTCGAACTGACGAAGCAGTACCAGATCCTCGCCCGTTCGAGCCTGAAGTTTGTCGAGATCGGCTTATTGACGGCGGGGCTCTACTTGGCCATGTCGGTGCCGCTGGGCTATCTGGCTCGGTATCTGGAGACCCGCTGGAGCGTGGGGCACAAATGACAGAGGCGATCGTCGAATTCACGAACGTGACGAAGCGCTATCACGGGAAGACAATTCTCGATCGAATCTCAATCGCCTTCCGGGCCGGTGAGATTACGGCCATGATCGGTCCCAGCGGCGGCGGTAAGAGTACGCTCCTCCGCAGTATCAACGGCCTGAATACCATCGATGATGGGGAAGTGCGAGTCGGAGACCATCGGCTCACGGCGAATGGCAGGGGTTCGAAAGACACGGCGCGGGCGGTCCGTCGCACGGTGGGGATGGTTTTCCAAGACTTTCAACTCTTCCCGCACCTGACGGCGCTGGGCAACGTCTGCGAGGCGCCGATGCAGGTTGCCGGCCGGCTGCGGGCTGATGCCGAGGCCCGTGGTCGGGAGCTCCTCAAGCGAGTTGGATTGCATGAACGTTGTGGCCACTATCCGTCGCAGCTCTCGGGTGGCCAGAAGCAGCGAGTCGCCATCGCGAGGGCCTTGGCGATGGACCCAGCAGTTCTGCTCTGCGACGAGATCACCAGCGCGCTCGACCCGGAGTTGAAGCACGAGGTGCTCGACGTGCTGGAGGACCTGCGGCGCGATGGCCTGACGCTCATCATGGTGACGCACGAGATCGGTTTCGCCCGGCGGGCGGCGGATCGCGTCGTCGTGCTGGCCGACGGGAACATCGTCGAGGACGGTCCGCCGAGCCAGGTTCTCGATGCCCCGCGCACCGATCGGACACAGCAGTTTTTACGAAACGTGCTGGGGTAGTGACCCATCCATGCATTTTGTCTGCTCGACTTTCGGCAGTGCGGGTGATGTCTTTCCGATGCTCGGCCTGGCGATCGAACTACAGGCCCGCGGTCACGCGGTGACATTTGCCACCAACGAGCACTTTGCAGGAGTGGTCAACGCGAGCGGCCTGCCCTTTGCGCCGCTTGGAACAGCGGAGGCATTTCTCGCGAGCATTCGCAGTTCGGATCTATGGCATCCGCAGCGAGCATTCCGGCATGTGTTTCAGTTTCTGAGCCCGGCGCTTCGCGACCAGTATGAGTTGCATGCCAGGCTTGCAGGTTCCACTGGGGCGGTCGGCATCACAAACTGTTTTGGCTTTGGCGCGATCCTGGCCCAAGAGAAGCTGGGGATTCCGGTCATCACGCTCCACCTGCAGCCAGCGGTGCTGTGGAGCAGGCACGCGCCGCCAAGCCTCCCAGGGGTGGTCGGGCCGCGATGGCTCAAATCAATGCTCTACAGTCTCGGCGAGCGACTCGTCCTCGACCCGGTGGTGTGCCCGTTTCTCAATGCGTGGCGTGCGGACCTTGGCCTGCCGCCGGTTCACAGAATCACCCGCTGGTGGAATTCGCCCGCGGGCGTGCTCTGCATGTTCCCTGACTGGTATGCACCGCCACAGCCGGACTGGCCTGCAAACCTCATGCAAACCGATTTTCCGCTTTGGAATCGACGGCCGGACGGTTTGATGGATGGTGTCCTTGAACGGTTTCTTGACGGTGGAGATCGTCCTATCGTCTTCACGCCAGGCTCGGCCAACGTCCACGGGCGAAGGTTCTTTGAGGCGGCCATCAGTGCCTGCCGGATGCTTGGCCGCCGAGGCATTCTCCTGACCGAGTTTCCGGAGCAGGTTCCCGAGTCGCTGCCCGCTTCGATGATGCACGTGCGTTACGTGCCGCTCGATGACCTGCTGCCACGGTCGGCAGCCTTCGTGCATCACGGCGGCATCGGCTCGATGTCGCAGGCGATGTTCGCAGGAATTCCTCAGGTGATCGTGCCGCTCGCCCATGACCAATTTGACAATGCCGCTCGTGTGCGTCGTCTCGGTCTCGGTGGGTCGGCCCCATCCAAGACACTGACGGGCCGGAAACTCGTGAGGGTGCTCCAGCCGCTCCTCGAGTCGGTCGCAGTCGCGGACGCTTGCCACGGCGTGGCAAGCCGACTGGTACGGCGTGACGGCCTCCAGCGATCGGTGACGGCAATCGAGCGCCACGTGGCCGCGAACCGGCTTGCGCCGTGAGCCGCTGCCGCTCCGCGACGCCTGCCTCGGTGTGGGATCGCTAAACCTGATTCGGGATGGATTTGATTGCACGGAAAGCGAAGCTACCCGCATACTTTGCGTCCATGATCGCGTCCCTGCGTTCCCCGGCTGCTCGTGGGGACATCGTGATCGGCCCTGGAGATCCCTTTGATGCCGCCCACTGACGGACAGGGGCCGATTTTCTTGAACGCCACCGACTACGCGCTTCCTGAGACACTTCCCCAAGGCCTGGCAAAGTACGCAAACTTCCGCGACATGGCTCGGGGCGGCTCGGCCATGCTCCGCACCTGTTATGACCAGATGACGGGACGTACGGTCGTCATGAAAACGCTCCTTCCCGAGGTGCGGCATGACGACCAGGAGAACCGCAGGCTCCTTCGAGAAGCCCGCGTCACAGCGCAGCTCCAGCATCCGAATACGGTTCCGGTCTACGAGATTGGTCGGGACGAAAAGGAGGGGCTCTACTTCACGATGAAGCGGGTCTCGGGCGAGAACCTTTTCGAGATCTTGAAACGTATCGCCCGGGGCGATCCTGCCGCGATAGGAGCGTTCTCGCTTCGCCAGCGGCTCGAGATTGTCGAAGGAGCCGCTCAGGCACTGATGTATGCGCATGCCCGCGGCGTCATTCACCGCGATGTGAAGCCCGAAAATATCTGGGTTGGCAACTTCGGTGAAGTCATTCTCCTTGACTGGGGCGTAGCCAAGGTGTGGGGTCAGCCCGATGACCAGCCGCAACACCCATCGACGGTTCGCCCGCCATCGGACTCGATTCAGGCGCTCACGATGGCGGGCGATCGGCCGGGGACGCCGCTCTACATGTCACCCGAGCAAGTGAACGTGAACCGCGCGGTGATCGACGAGCGGAGCGATGTTTTCAGTACGGGCGTGGTGCTCTACGAGGTGGCCGCCCTGCGGGAGCCCTTTCGCGGGAGGGTCATCCAGGAAACCTTCGAGAACATCATCCACGACCATCCGCCACCTCCGTCGAAGGCCAGTCCTGGGCGGGGCATCCCGTCGCGGCTCGACGAGGTTGTCATGAAGGCCATCGCGAAGAACCCCGTGGACCGCTACCAGACGATGCGGCAGATGATCGAGGCGATCCGTCAGGTCGAATTCGAGTGACTGAATGCGGCGCGGACCCTGGAAGGCCCCGCTTCGCGAGCCGGGCCTTCGCCCAGAAGGAACCCAGCCCCCCCGGCCTCGTGGGTGCCCCACGGCGATAGGAGCACGACCGGAGGTGCTTTCTGAGGTGCGTTCTGTCCAATGAAAAAGCCCCCCTCGGCCACGAGGCCGAGGGGGGCTGTGAGAACTTTTGGTGCGCGATGCCCGATGGGGCTCAGGCGACGCCAGCGGCGGCCGTGGCCTCCTTCACAGTCTTGATGATGGCAGCAGCCACCTTGTAGGGATCCGCGTTGGAGGCCGGGCGCCGGTCCTCGAGCCGCCCCTTCCAGCCGGCCTCAATCGTGCCGACGGGGATTCGGATCGAGGCACCACGGTCCGACACGCCATAGCTGAACTGGTCGATCCTGGCCGTCTCGTGCTTGCCGGTGAGCCGCTGGTCATTGTCAGCCCCGTACACACTGATGTGCCGGTTGATGACGCCACCAAAACCGTCGCAGATGCTCGTGAAGACCTGCTTGTCGCCGCAGGTCCGCATGAGACCGTTCGAGAAGTTGGCGTGCATGCCCGAGCCGTTCCAGTCGAGCTTTCCGAGTGGCTTCGGGTGCCATTCGATGGCGTAGCCATACTCCTCGCCGATCCGCTCAAGCAGATACCGCGCCACCCAGACCTCGTCACCGGCACGCTTGGCGCCCTTCGCGAAGACCTGAAACTCCCACTGGCCGGCCGCTACCTCGGCATTGATGCCCTCGATATTGATGCCCGCATCGATGCAGGCGTCGAGGTGCTCTTCCACGCAGGCACGCCCGTGGGAATTCTCAGCGCCGACGGAGCAGTAGTAGGGGCCCTGCGGGGCAGGATAGCCGCCCGCAGGGAAGCCCGGTGGGTTGTGGTTTTTGGTGCACCAGAGGAAGTACTCCTGCTCGAAGCCGAACCAGAAGTCTTCGTCGTCATCCTCGATGCTGGCCCGGCCATTGGAATCATGTGGCGTGCCATCGGCATTGAGCACTTCGGTCATCACGAGGTACGCGTTCTTGCGACCTGGATCGGGGAAGATCGCAACCGGCTTGAGGAGGCAGTCTGAATCGCCGCCACTCGCCTGCTCGGTACTCGAGCCGTCGAAGCACCACATCGGGCACTCCTCGAGAGAACCGCCAAAGTTCCGCTCGACGCGGGTCTTCGATCGTAGGCTCTGGGTGGGCTTGTAACCGTCGAGCCAGATGTATTCCAGCTTCGTCTTCGTACTCATCGCTGAAGTCGTCCTTGCAGAAAAGGGGATGGAAAACCAACGCCCACGGTCAGCCGGAGGACGACGCGACATCGATCTGCAAAGCGACAGCCGGGATGGCCGTCGCCCTGCAGCCGCCACATCGGTGTCTATCCGGCGACAGAAAGCGTGGAAGGAAAAGATAGCAAAAGGCGTGCCGAGAGGCCCGTGGCCCTGGTTCGAGCTTGAAAACCAGATCTTTTTACGTCATTCGCCGTGACCAGACGCCCGCCGGCGCGGCATCAGTGGCAGCCTGATGCTGCAAAAGGCGGCAGTTGCGGGGATTGGGGCAACCTAGCCAGAAGGGCGTGGTCCCTGTCATCGGCCGCCGTTTCGGTGCGCCAGGTAGTCGCCGTGGTCGATCCTCGCGGCTCCTGCCACGTCCCTCACATAGACATACACCCAGGCGGGGACGCTGCCGCGCTGGCGACGATGCGCCACGGTCATCACCCGCTCGAAGAGAGGGTTAGGCCCTCCGCACTCCTCGTAGGCATCGAGCGCCGCGAGCTGCCTTGCGGTCGGGACTCGCAGCAGCTCCCCGCGGATCACACCGTGGCCCACGACCATGGCGGGGTATTCGCCGACGTCATAGAGCACACCTTCGATGCTGGCAGCGCCCAGCGACTCCAGGTCCTGCACCAGCCCGCCGGCCTCACCGCTGGCCAGGCCAGGCCGCAGCGTGCCGTACACAAATAGCAGGCTGTGGTCGTCACGCATCGTCAATCGTGTTCAGCTCCTGGCCCGTGGATCCGCACTATCCTAATAAACGCCGATGAAGGCTCGTTGGTGTTGCCAAGCAGTTCGACCCATAATCGTCGCCATGACCTCGCACGCCGCCCCTGACAATCCTGCCGCTCGGGAATCCCGCCCCCCATGGCACCGCGGGCGGGATGTCACAGGCAGGCTGCTCTTTCTCGGTACGGGTACGAGTGTCGGAGTGCCAATGGTTGGGTGTGGCTGCGCCACCTGTCTCCATGGCGGTCCTCGGGATGTTCGCACGCGGACGAGCGTGCTCATCGGCCTGCCGGACGGTCATCTCCTTGTGGATACGACCCCTGATCTCCGCTCGCAACTCCTGCGGGAGGGCATCGGGCGGGTGGATGCGGTGCTCTATACACACGATCACGTCGATCACGTCTACGGCCTCGATGACGTGCGGCCGCTGTGCTTTCACGCAGGCCGACCGATGCCGGTGCTCTGCGAGGAGCAGGTCGAAAACCGCATCCGCAAGGCCTTCGACTATGCCTTTTCGCCGGCGCCCCCGGCAGGCGGAGGTGTTCCCAGGCTTGTGTTCGAGCGGATTGGGACGGCCCCATTCGAGGTGCTTGGCGCCCGTGTCGTGCCACTGCGGCTGGAGCATGGGCCGTTTGAAGTCCTGGGTTTTCGGATCGGCGATGTCGCCTACTGCACCGACACCAGTGGCATTCCCGATGCCACTTGGCCCCTGCTCGAGGGCCTCGATGTTCTCATCCTGGATTGCCTTCGGCACACGAGGCATCCCACGCACTTCTCGCTCGAAGAGGCGATTGCAGTCGCTGCGCGCTCGAACGCAAAACAAACCATTCTCACCCACCTGTCGCATGAACTTCCGCACGAAGCGACGAGTTCCCTCTTGCCAGGTGGCGTCCATCTTGCCTACGACGGTCTCGAAGTTCCGCTGTGGCCATGACGACGAAGCCGCAGGCTGTTGGCGATCACCGAGAGCGAGCTCAAGGTCATGGCCGCGGCGGCAAGCATGGGGCTCGTGACGTGGCCCAGAAACGGATAGAAGATTCCGGCCGCTGCAGGGATCGCCAGAACGTTGTAGAGAAACGCGAGGCCCAGATTCTGCCGTACGATCCGCATCGTGGCATCGGCCAGATCAAGGGCGCGGGGCAGGGGAGTGAGCCCGCCAGAGAGGAGCGTGACATCGGCAGTTTCAAGGGCCACATCGGCTCCCGAGCCCATCGCGATCCCGACATCGGCCGCAGCGAGTGCGGGGGCATCATTGATGCCATCGCCCACGAACACCACGCCGCGACTGCCAGAGCCGTTCTCCTTTGCCGCGGCCACAAGCGACTCAATACGGGCTGCTTTCTGGCCCGGCGAAAGGCCTCCGGCGGCTGACGCGATACCAAGCGACGCTGCCATTCGAGTGGCCACAGTGGGTGCGTCGCCCGACAGCATCTCGAGAGCCAGGCCGCGACGAGTCAGGTCGGCCATTACATCGCGGGCCTCGGGCCGCGGCTCATCGGCGATCGCAAACCAGCCAACGGCCCTGCCGCCGTCGGCAACATGCACGATGGTTGCTCCCACAGTGCCTGCGGGTCGTACGGACACCCCTCGCTCGTGCAGAAACTGCTGACTGCCGACGAGGATCGCACGGTCACCGACGGTGCCCATCACTCCGCGGCCGATGACGGCTGAAACCGCCGTGGCCAATGGCACGTCAATGCCCGCTTCGGCCGCAGCGTCGGTGAACGCGCGGGCGAGGCCGTGTTCACTCGCACCCTCGAGCGCCGTCGCTGTCGCTACGAGATCGCGGAGGGGGCCGCGACTGAAATCGGGACTGTGGTGGAGGGCGGTGCCCGCATCGATTGCCGCCTGCGACGCCTCTTCGGTTCCGGCGGCAATGATCCGTGGCCGGCCGATCGTGAGCGTTCCGGTCTTGTCGAAGACCACGGTACCGACAGACGCCAGTCGCTCGACTGCCTCCGCCGACCGCAGCAGGATTCCCTCGCGTGCTCCGCGGCCGATGGCGACGGTCATGGCCAGTGGAGTCGCGAGCCCCAGGGCACATGGGCATGCGATCACAAGTACGCTCACCGCCGAGACGAGGCCGAGAGCCATCCCCGGCTGCGGGCCGAAGATCGTCCAACCCAGGAACGTGGCCACCGCGGCCACAAGCACCGCAGGCACGAACCAGGCGGCGATGCCATCGGCAATCTGCTCGATCGGCGCCCGCCGGGCATGCGCCTCGCGGACGAGACGTGTGATTCGGGCCACAAGCGAATCTTCGGCACCGGCAGTGGCCTCGATGACGACTGAACCTTGGCCATTGATGCTCCCACCCAGGACGCGATCGCCCGGCTGCTTGGCAATCGCCAACGGTTCACCGGTGAGGAGCGATTCGTCACACGAGGTTGATCCTTCATGCATGACCCCGTCCACCGGCATGCGTCCTCCAGGCTTGACCCGTAGGAGGTCCCCCACCACGACGGCACCAAGCGGGATGACCTCAGAACCTCCCTCGTGGCCTCCAGGCTGGCTGCCGGAGCCGCCGACACGGCCCACCCGTTCCGCGGTCGGCGGGGTGAGATCCATGAGTGCACGGATCGCCGCGGTCGTGCCGCGTCGGGCGCGGGTTTCGAGCCACTGGCCGAGGAGCACGAGGACGACGATCATCCCAGCCGATTCATAGAACGCCGGCACGGTGCCATCGACTTCCCGAAACGCATTCGGAATGACCGATGGTGCGAGCGTCGCAATTGTGCTCAAGACCCAGGCCGCCAGCACACCGAGCGTGATGAGTGAAAACATTCCAGGCCGACCGGTCATGAACCCTGTGATCCCTGCCGAGAGGATCGGCCAACCTCCCCAAAACACGATCGGTGTCGCCAGCGCGAACTGAACCCAGAGTCCGGTCTGCCCGATGAGGCCGATCGAGGCCAAGCCTTGTGCGATGGCGTGACCACCGAGCCATTCAGGAAGAAGGTGAGCAACCATGGGCCCCATCGCGACAACGAGCAGAACGATGCCAAGCACCGTCGAGACCGGCAGTCGCAATTGGTTGGGCGAAGGTTCGCCTCCTCTCCCCGCCTTTCCGCCGATCGGCTCGAGGGGCATGCCGCAGATGTCGCACGTGCCGGGGCCGGGCTTCATCACCTGGGGGTGCATCGGACAGGACCAGCCGAATTCCCCGACGGCTGGCTTGGCGCAGCACGGCCTCGGTGCCTCAGGACGAGACTCGGGTTGGATGACGTGAAGATGCATCGCACACCGATCGTAACCATGAGAGCAAGCCGCGGGCCGCAGAAGCCGATCAGGCCACCTGTGAGAGCGACACGAAGCGATCAAGAAGCGACGCCGCGGCCCCGGAATCAATGGCCCGCTCGGCAGCTAGGCGGGCTTCATCAGGCGTAGCCGCGCGCCCCGCTGCGAACAGGACCGCCGCGGCGTTGATCACGACCACGTCCCGCCGCGGGCCAGCGTTCCCCGCGAGAACCCCTCGAATCGCCGCCGCACTCTCCGGTGGCCCTGCGACCTCGAGATCGACAAGCCGCTCCGACGGAAGCCTTGCCAAACCAAAATCCTCGGGCGTCCAGCGGTAGCGCTGTACGCTCTCGCGTGAGACATCGATGACATCGGTCGGCCCAAAGAGGCTGACTTCATCAAACGGCGTGGGCGATTCCTGGCCCCGGTGGTCGGTGAGGTAGCCGCTCACCACCAGTGTCCTCGAGGCACCGAGCAGGCGGGCTGCTTCGGCCATAGGCTCGCAGGCCGCAGGCCGTCCTACGCCGATCACCTGCACCCGCGCTCCTGCGGGATTGCACAGCGGGCCGACGAGGTTGAACACAGTCGGTCGGCCGAGCGATCGTCGCAAGGCACCAACCCGAGCCATTGCTGGATGGTGGGCTGGCGCGAAGCAGAAGCAGAGCCCGATCTCCCGCAGGCAGCGGGCAGTGGTCTCAAGGGGTGCGTCCGTGCAGACGCCGAGCGCCGCGAGCACGTCTGCGGACCCTGTGCGACTCGAGACGGCGCGATTGCCATGCTTGGCGACGGGCTGCCCTGTTGCGGCCACGACAATCGCGGCAGCCGTCGAGATGTTGAAAGAGCCTGAGCCATCGCCACCGGTGCCACAGGTATCGGCCACGAGCACGCCGTCAGGCAGCCCAGCGTTGAGTGGAAGCATTTTCGACCGCAGCGACGCAGCGACGCCAGCGATCTCCGCGGCTGTTTCACCGGCATCGGCGAGAGTCATAAGCCAGCGGCCAAAGGCATCAAGGTCGACGCCGCCCGCGAGGACGTCGTCCACGAGCAGGCGGACTTCCTCGGGCGTCATCCGTACGCCGCGGCCAAGGTCAGCGGTGTGGGCATCGAGATCGGAGATGGCTGGCATGGCGTACACGGTTCTGGTTGTGGCCCACGAGGCGTCATGAGTGTACCGAGCCGGGGAACAGACTCCCCGGCTGACTGGCCGGGTCACCATCGGGTACGATCAGGTCGTTCCGTACAAGGGAGTGACCTCTCGGAAAGCGTGACGCCGTTGCCTCCTGCCGCTCCGCGTAAGCTCATCATCGACTGCGATCCCGGGATTGACGATGCCGTCGCCCTGACGCTCGCGCTGTTTGATCCGCGATTCGAAGTGCTCGCCGTCACCGCGGTTGCCGGCAACGTGGCCGCCGACCAGGCAACGGCCAACCTTCAAGCCCTCGTCTCATTCCTCGATCCGCCGCGGCTGCCCCGCGTGGGTGTTGCCACTGCTGAGTCACCGTGGACGGCTCGGCGGGCAAGCGTGCACGGGGTGGACGGTCTCGGTGGAATCGATCTCCCGCGGGTACCGCTCCACGGAGCACATCCGTCGGAAAAAGTCATCTGGGAGACCATTAAAGCGAACCCGCGCGAGGTGACGATCCTGGCACTCGGGCCACTCACAAACATTTCTCGAGTGCTCCAGCGAGACCCGGGAATGTGCGAAATCATCGGCGCGATTGTCGCCTGCGGAGGCACGATCCATGCAGAGGGCGATGCTACCGCAGCGGCGGACTTCAACTTCTCGTGCGATCCGGCGGCCGCGAGGCACGTCGTTCTCGAACCGGTCACGAAGACGCTCGTGCCTCTCGAGACCAGCGGCCAGGTGGTCTATGGCTTCGACCTGCTTGATCACGTTCCAAGGGACTTTACGCGGGCGGGCGCTCTGCTCCGGCCCATGCTGGCGAGCGGGTTTCGCGCCTGGCGACAGCTTCTGGGCAGTGAGGGGATTCGGCTCCACGATGTCGCCGCGCTCGTCGCGGTCACCAACCCCGAGTTGTTCGAACGTGAGTCCGTGGTGGCAGATGTCGAAACATCTGGAGAGTTGACGGCCGGCATGCTCGTCGTGGATCGACGAGATCATCGCAGCGGCCACCCAAACGCTGACCTGCTCGTCGGATGTGACGCGGCCGGAGTGCAGGACTGCGTCCTGCGGGGGCTCGCCGCAGCGGGTGACGCCACCTGACCTACTCGAAATCGCTCCTCCGCGCGACCGGGATCTCGAGATCGACCCGCCCTCGGTCTCGAAAAATAGCGACAGTCACCGAGCGATCAACTACCGTCATGCCGACCACGTTCATGAGGTGGTCATCGTCTTCGATCGGCGTTCCGTCAAACTCCAGAATCACATCGTCGAGGCGAATGTCGGCCTTCGCAGCAGGACCACCGTCAGTGACCGACTCCACCCGCGCGCCGACGGGTCGCACCATACCGAGGCGATGTGCCTCTTGCTGTGTGAACTCGCGATCGAGGGCGACGCCAAGATACGCCCGCGTCACCGTACCGTGCTCGACAAGCTGCTCGGCCACGAACCGGACCATCATGATCGGAATCGCAAAGCCGATGCCTTCGCTTCCACCGGAGTTGCTGGCGATGGCCGTGTTGATTCCCACGACCTCACCGCGAAGGTTGACCAGCGGGCCGCCGCTGTTGCCCGGATTGATGGCGGCATCGGTTTGGATGAAGTCTTGAAACCGGACGGCTCCAGCGCCCAGCTCAAGGTCGCGTCTGCCCTTTGCGGAGACGATGCCGAGCGTCACCGAATGGGCCAACCCAAACGGGCTTCCAATGGCGAGGACCGTGTCACCAATACGGAGGCTGTCTCCGCGTGCTAGGCGCGCTGGCAGAAGATCATCGGCCACCAGTTCGAGCACCGCGAGGTCGGTGCCCACGTCGGACCAAGATCGGCGCGGGCGAAGCTCGCGACCATCATCGAGTCGAATCGCGATGGCCTCGAGCTCCGCGCCGTCGATGACATGACGATTGGTAATGACCACGGTTCGTTCGTCTACCACCGCGATCACGCCCGAGCCTGCCTCGCTCTCAGTCGTACGGCCACCGCGTGGCCGTGGCAGCCGCTTCGTGGCATCAATGTGAACGACCGACGGTCTGAGGAGGTCTGACAGACGGCGCAGCTGCATCGCCTGACGCTCGAGCGGCTCGGCGTCCCGCGCGGCCTGCTCGAAGAGTCGCTCTCGCTCGGTGGCCGTGAGCCGTGCCGGTCGCATGGGGTCGATGCGGTCATCGGGCCGCCGCGTCGCCTCGATTGGAGTGAGACGCGTTGCTTCGTCCTGTCCATGAACAGAGGCATGCACCGCGATTGCCGCGATTGCCAACGAAAGCCAGGCACGGACTCTCGGCACCAGCATGCGACACCCCACAGGAAGAAGAGAACAGGTCCTGTGAGGATACCTAGCGAACCGGTCAGTATTCCAGTTCGCCGCCTATGGCTTCCTCGGCAGCCCGTCGATCGAAGCCTGCATCGCCAGAGCGTTCCATGTCCCGCTGGCAGCCAATACACATCGTGGCGTACGGCAGGGCGTCGAGCCGGGCCATTGGGATGCGGACCCCGCACACCTCGCATTGGCCGTAGGTGCCGTCTTTCATCCGCTCCAGAGCGTTCTCGATCGAGGCGAGTTCCCGGCTCTCGACCTCGGCCAGCTGGGAACTGATTTCGTCCTGCGCTGAATCGTAGGCAGCGTCGATGACGTCGCCCGGGGATTCACTTCGGAGCTCCTTGAGGAGCGTCAGATCACCTGCGAGGGCGCTCCGCAAGGCATCTCGCCTTTTGACGAGGATCGCCCGCATGTTCCCCAGCGCGTCTTTTCGAGCCATGATTGCCGCTCCTTTCACCGTTGGGGGCAGCCATCCCCTGTGCCGGCTGTCCCTTCAGGTCGCAGCGAATACTACGTCGCTGGCCGTTCAATGGTTCTGGCTGTCCTTGGAAAACCCCCTCCATGGCCCTTTCCCGCTGGTCCGACCCAGGAAAAGCCAAGGTTTTCTGTGGTCGGCAACCGCCGCTTCCTGCCGCCACAGGCTTCCCTAGACATCTAGGCAGGCGCAATCGGCATCCGGGGGCCCCGGAGTACAGGGGAACCATAGGCCTCACAGTCAGTGGAGCCAGGGAGACTTTTCGGGCGCAGTCAGTCGGTGGAACCCAGGCACCAGATCGTGCCATCCTCAGAAACGACGACCACATGCCCCGATGCCACCGCGGGGCCGGCCGCGAAACTTCCACCCGCGTCGAATTGCCAGACGGTTTCGCCGCTCGCCACGTCGATTGCTGCAATCGTGCCCTTGGCATCGGCTACGAGCGCCACGCTCCTCGGTGGCACTGTCGGGTCGCCGTCGCTTCCGGTCGCGGTCACCACCGCCGGCGACGCATCCACACGGCCGGGCATGGGGCGTCGCCAGGCCTTGCTTCCGTCGCCCACCGCAAACGCTTCTACGGCGCGGCCGCGGGTGCCCACGATGACGAGTCCCTCAGCGACCGCGGCGCTCGACCGATAGGCTTGGCCACCAGCGGCAGGCTGGTGCTTCCAGGCGACTGCCGGGGCGGTGAAGTCGATCGCGAAGAAGCCGCCCCCCTCGGTGCCAAAGAACGTGAGGTCGCCTGTGACCGCTGGCGTCGTACCGGTGGGGCCGCCGATCTCAACGGACGCCGTTTCCTTGCCCGTCGTGGCATCAATGACATGGAGTCGCCCATCGCAGCCGGCCAGGAAGACGTGGTCGCCGTCCTGGCGGCGGGCCACGGTCGGCCCACACCGAATCTGGTCTGCGATCGAGTGTTTCCAGATGACCCTTCCTGTGGCGAGGTCGACGCACGAGAGCGATGCATCTTGAGAGCCGATCAGAGCCCGTGGGCCATCGGGCGTCTCGAGGATCGTCGGGCCGCCCGAGATCTCGCCATCGGTTGCATACTCCCAGCGAACTGCGCCCGTGCGTCGATCGAGTCCGCGGACGAGGCCGATGTCATCGCCGACGACGAGCGGAAGCGCGGGATCTTCTGCGAGTGCAGCTGCGGATGGAAACCCAGCGTCGTTTGCGACAAACGTCCAGATGGTCTTCCCTGTGGCGAGGTCGAGGGCGTGGAAGGTGCCGTCGAGATCGCCCACGTAGATCATGCCATCGGCGATCACCGGCACCGCCGCAAACGAAGTCTTTTCAAAATCCCGTCGCCATGACTCGGTCAGCGGGAGCGAGAGCGTGGCGGCCGATCGGCCGGTGCCGGCGAGGCAGCCGCGGGCAGTCGGCCAGCGATCGGCCGGGGCGGTGTCGGATGCGACAGCCATCGGCGGCGATACCCCAGCGATTGCCAGCACAACGAAGGCTGCACGCAAGCGGGTCATCGGGCAGCCTCATAGAGCGCGTGCCAATCGTGTGTCGTGGGCCGCCGCGGGTTGTAGCCGCCGGTCCATTGGGCCGCGGCCTGGGCCGCAAGGGACGGGATATCCAGGTTCGTGATGTCCAGGTCGCCGAGTGATCGCGCGAGCCCAGCCTCGCCCAGTAAATTTTCGAGCCACGCGGCGAGACGGTTGCCAGCGGTCGCGGCGTCGGCCGTGATCCCGATCGCGGCCAGCAGATCCGCATAGGCATCGCCACACACCGGCGAGTTGAACCGAACAACATGTGGCAGCGCGAGCCCGACGGCCTGGCCGTGGACAACGCCATGGGCCGCCGTCAGGGGATTGGCCATCGCGTGGGCAGCCCCGAGCATCGCGTTTTCGATGGCGAGCCCGGCCCAGGCAGCGCCGAGTTGGACGTCTGCACGGGCACGTGCGTCCTGCCCGTCGGCGAACACGCGGGGCAGGCCGTGAGACAGAAGCTGCCAGGCCTCTCTCGAAACCATGCGCGACGCGGGCGTGGCCGCCGTGCTGACCAAGCTCTCGACCGCATGCGCGACCGCATCGATGCCGGTCGCCGCCGTGACCATCATGGGCTGAGTGAGTGTCAGGCTGACATCGAGGATCGCGACCCGAAAGGCTGCGGCCGGATCACCGCAGGCCATTTTCATGCCGGTCTCGGCATCCGTAATGAGGGCAAAGGACTGCGTCTCACTGCCCGTCCCCGCCGTCGTGGGGATGGCGATTGAGGGAAGCATCGCCACGCTGCCGTTGCCGCGGCCGCGGTAGTCCTGCATCCGGCCGCCACGAGACACGAGAAAATTAATGCCCTTCGCGCAGTCCATCGAACTGCCACCGCCAAGCCCCACAAGGATGTCGGGGCGAAACTCACAGGCCACCGCCGCACCCGCTTCGACCTGTTTCGTCGAAGGGTTTTCACCGAAGTCAGTGAACACTGCGGTGGCGATTCCCGCTGCCTCGAGCGCGGCGACTCCAGCAGCGGTATGGCCGGCTGCTACGATCCCTGGATCGCTCGTGACGAGCGCTCGT
Source organism: Planctomycetota bacterium (assembly GCA_031403195.1). GTDB lineage: Bacteria > Planctomycetota > Planctomycetia > Pirellulales > UBA1268 > QWPN01. Next base: position 113,200 of record JANNSZ010000075.1, read on the forward strand.
GTTCCGCCAAGCTCGCGGGCACGTTCACCCAACCGCCCGAGCGACCCTGGCCCCACGACGAGCCGTGGCCCTGGGCGAAACTCGAACGACGGTGTCATGGGAGCGCGGCGGCAGCGCGTGGCTTCGCCGGTTCCGGGCTTGACGGCGCGGCCATCTGGAGCGCCCGCGAGTGGTAGAGGAAGTCGATGATGTTGCCTTCGTGTGGCTGGAGCCAATCAAGCTTGGACGTCGGAATCGATCCGAGGTTGAGCCGGTCGATCTGCGTACTCTCGATCAGCCGTGTTCGAAAAGCGTCGTCGTCGGTGACTGCCGAGCAGACGAGCGTCGGACCAATCGACTCGAGCATCCGGCCTTGCGGGCAGGCCACGACGGTCACGAAAGGGAACATGTACTCAGCCCGTGCGATCTCGGGTTCGGGTGTCGCCGCATGTGCCACCACTGGCCGCAGCCAGCCGCATCGCTCGTGTTCCACGAGTCGCGGGCCAAACGGTTCTGTCGCGTGCGTCACGCCTGAAGCCTTCAGGAGTCCTTCAATCTGAGCCCACATCGCCTTCGCGGCGCCGGGCACGGTAAACGCCGCGAGGACAGCCTCGGGGTCGTCGGGGGGCTTCACAGCTATCGGCCCGAGACGCTCGGCGAGCGCCGCGGCGATTTCCTTGGTGTGTCGACTCGCGTAGATGGCCGACGCGTTGATGCAGCCGCGGCCACTATTGATCGCTACGCTCTCGGCCATCATGTCAAGGTACCGCTCCCACTCATCCACGCAATCATCGCCGAGGATAATCTTGGAAAATCCCGGCCCGTGCACCTGCACTCCAGGATTGCCTCGATACTGCTCGACCGTCTTGGCCGATCCAAAAATCATGCTCCGGCCACACCCAGCGAGCACGGCCGCTCCCACATCAGTCGCACCGGGGTAGAGCCCAATGGCCTCAGTTGGGATGCCGGCCTCCACCATGCAGGCCGCCATCCGGTACGGCGTCCAGGGCTCTTGGCTTCCCGGCTTCATCACGAGGCCGATGCCGAGGGCCATGACCGGAAGCCAGAGCGTATGGACTCCAGGTGAGTTGGACGGAAGCACAAGCCCGAGGACAGGCGACTGTGCCTGGTAGCTCACCGTCACGCCACGATGCTCGACGCCATAGCCCTGCCACAGGATCTTTGGGTCGAGGCCGCGAGAAAGAGCATCGAGGATCCGATCCATGTTCGAGAGCACGAACATATTTTTCTGCATGTTGGCCCGGCAGAGCTTTTCGGGCAGCCCCGTGGTGGCCGACTGCTGCCGTACAAAGTCATCTGGTGACTGTGGCGTGTCTCCGACGGTGACGGTGCCATGGGCGTACAGATTGCCGGCGGTCTGGAGCCGCTCGACGATCTCCTCAGGGTCGATCGCAAGCAGGGCCCGGCGGGCATTCGCCGCCTTCTGCAGATCGCGGCTGAGCATGGCCCCGCCGACCTGGCTGACCTCTGCGACGGGCTCACCGGTCAGGAAATGCACGAGCGTCTCGCGCTCGAGCGACTCATAGGGTTTTCCAAACCGCCAGGCAGGCAAATGCATGGTGTCACCTCTGTTTCATTGGTCGCCTGCAGGATAGCAGCCTCGTCCTGCCGCGGCTCGGGGTTGCCCGTGCCATGTCGCCGGACGTTCGCTGCGGCCCTCCAGGCCTCCGCTCACTCGACGGAAACCGAGCTGCGCCATCCTGGCTGCGCTCGGTTTCCCACGCCGGCTTCATGACACGGGCAACCCCGAAGCGGATGACGCATTCGGAGTTTGTGAGTTCACTCCCACGGCTGGCAGGAAGCCAGTTTGCTCGGCGCGGGCAACTCCGAAAGCGGATGATGCATGGGTCGATGCGGGCAGCGGCCCTGATGATTGGCGAACGAAAACCGGAGGGATGGAGCGTGAAGTGCTTGACCAGGCTGAAGTGGGTTCCGCTCGTCGTGGGCATTCTTGTGGTGTGTGGGAGTGGGGTACGTGTTGGCACCGCGTGGGCCGCTGAGGCTCCTGGGCAGAAGCCGGTTGGAAAATCGATTGATGTCGCGGCCTTCAATACTTTCGTCGAGTCGGTGCGGGAGAAGTATCGCGTGCCCGGATTGGCTGTGGCCATCGTGCATCACGACAAGGTGGTCGTGCTTCAGGGATACGGCAACCGGCGGTTTGATGCGCCTGAACCGGTGGACGCTGACACACTCTTTTCCCTAGCGTCGGTGACCAAGGCCTTCACGTCGGCACTTGTCGCGACGTATGTGGACGAAAAGAAGCTCGACTGGGATCGGCCGCTCATTGAGGATTTTCCGGAGCTCGTGTTCAAGGATCTCTACACGACACGCATGGCCACGCCCCGCGACCTGCTCGCGCATCGCACCGGACTGCCAGCGTTCACGGGCGACCTTTTCGATCACCTGGGCTACGACCGCGCTGAAGTCATTCGCCGCCTGCGGCTGGTTGAGCCGGCGTGCAGCTTTCGCGAACACGCCCACTACTCGAATCTTGGCTATTTTGCCGCTGGGATGCTCACCGCGAGGGTGGGAAAAGACGACTGGGAAACACTCATGCAGAAACGGCTTTTCGGGCCACTCGGCATGCAGCACGCGACGTTTACCTATCGCATCGCGGCCGACACGAAGAACCGTGCCGCGGCGCATTTCCACAAGGGCGACTCCTACACCGCCATGGCCTGGGTGCCGCAGGAGACGCTCGCCCCCGCCGGTGGAATGGCCGCCTCGATCGGCGACATGGTGCCGTTTCTGCGGGTTCACTTGGCCGAAGGGAAACTCGACGGCACACCGATCTTTTCGCCCGAAGCCATTCGCGAGATGCACCGCCCGGCGATGGTGGATACGCCTGGCTTCACCAGCGCCCCGCCGATCGGAGCCACGAGCGGCCTGGCCTTCGCACTCGGCTGGGACAGCTACCACTACCGTGGCTATGAGGTCATCGAGAAAGGTGGCGCGCTCGGTGGCACGCGTACCGTCATCTCCATGATTCCCGAGCTCGGCGTCGGCGTGGCGGTATTTGCCAACCTCAATCTGACACTCGCGCCGGAAGCCATTCGCGGGCATGTGCTCGAGATGGTGACGGGCGGCGAGGCCGGCGATATGCAGGACCGGATCTGGCAGACCCAAGACAAGCTCATCGCGATGTTCGACGTGTCGCCCGATGCCGCAAAAAAACCAGCCGGGCCGCCCACCCGCCCGCTCGCGGCCTATACCGGCTCGTACAAAAGCCCGCTCTACGGCCCGTTCGAGGTCAGCGCGGCGAAGGAATCGCTCCGCTGGTCAATCGGGACCAAAGGCTATGGTGGGCCGCTCAGGCATGTTGGGTTTGAGACGTTTGAGATGGACTTTCCCCCGGGCACGGTCTCGCTGCCGGAGACGGTCACGTTTGTGCTGGATAAGGCTGGCACGCCAGCAGTCGCGGAAAGCGAATTGCTGGGGCGAATGCCCCGCGAAGTTCCGAAATAGGCGGTTTTCGCGACAAACGCCCGTGGTGTGACATTCCGTCAAATATGCGAGGTCGCCTCACGGCTTCCTCACACTCCTCCGCTATATAATAAAGTGTCCTGGCGATTCTTTCTCCTCGGCTGAGGATGCCCACCCATGGATGCCGCTCGCCTGCCGTCGAGCCGGACTTTGCCCGCTCGTGGCTTCACGCTGGTGGAGCTTCTGGTGGTCATCGCCATCATCGCCGTACTTCTCGCGTTTCTCGTGCCGGCCGTGGGCGCGGCCCGTGAATCGGCCCGCCGCGTGTCGTGCGCCAACAATCTCAAGCAACTCGGTCTCGCCGTCACCGGCTACGTCGCCGCCAACGATGCTTTCCCACCAGCGACATCGGCAACTTCGACTGCAGGGTCAGCGCCTCATAACAAACCGAGGCAGGGCACATTCGCGTTGATCTTGCCCTACGTTGAGCAAGGCAACGTCTCAAGCAGTCTCAATCTTGAGCTCGACTGGAACGACGCTGCAAATGTGCTGGCCACCGAAACTGACATCCCCCTGTTTGTCTGCGCGTCGGCGCCCACCGGATCGACTCGCCGCTGGGTATCGGATTACTCCGTGGCCACCCACATCGCCAACCCGGCCACGGCCAGCGGTACGACTCCCACGAAGCGGGGCATACGCGAGCTCACCACGAGCGTACCTCCAAAAGTCGTGACCCGCGGATTCGACGGTGACCCGAAATGGCTAGGCATCATGCAGATTCGCTTTCAGGTGTCTGGAGGACAACTCGTCGAGACTCGGGTCTCCCCCGCCAACTGCAAGGATGGCCTGTCAAACACGATCATGTTCGTCGAGGATGGTGGACGGCCGTTTGAGTACGACATGAACCGAAAGCAAGTCGGCACAATCTCGGGCTCGGGCCACCGCTGGGCCTCGCCCGACAACTACTTCCGAATCGACTACTTCTGCCTGCCGAGTCAGCTCACGAACTGCTCGAACTACGATGAGATCTACAGCCTCCATAACGGCGGCTGCAACTACACGATGGCTGATGGGTCTGTCCAATTTTTTGAGGACTCGATCGACCCAGAAGTGTTCGTGAGCTTCTTTACCAGGCAGGCGGGCGACATCAACCCGTAGCGCTCGTGCATGCCGCGAGCCCCCTTGCATCGCCGTTGACGCAGCCGACGCCAAGAGCTAAAAAGGATGTCGTTATCCGATTTATGGCTAACGCTTTCTGATTGAGGATCCCACGCTCGTGAAGGCCTTGGCTTCATCGTGCATCGCGGTGGCAGCAATCATGGCGGCCCCTGCTTCGGCCGTCGATGATTTTGAGCGGCCGCCGATCGAATACAGCCGGGCCACGCCCGAGAACGCTGTGGCAGAATTGCAAGAGAAGCTCGACAGCGGCGAATGCCGGCTCGCGTTTGATCGTGACCAAGGTTACCTCGCGTCGCTTCTCAAAGCCCTCGGGGTGCCGGTCGAGTCGCAGGCGCTGGTCTTCTCCAAGACCAGCCTCCAGCGGCAGCGGATCTCGCCCAAGAGGCCGCGGGCCGTGTACTTCAGCGACGAGGCCTATGTCGGCTTCTGTCAGGCGGGAGAGGTACTCGAGATTTCGGTCGCCGATCCGAAACTCGGCACCGTCTTCTACACGCTCGACCAAGATGAGGCAGAGCGACCACGATTCATCCGGCAGACCGACAACTGCCTCCTCTGCCATGGTTCGTCTCGCACCGGCGGCGTGCCCGGGCATATCATCCGGTCGCTCTTCGTCGATGGGGCTGGCGAACCGATCCTGTCTGCCGGCAGCACGATGGTCGACCACACCACGCCCTTCGAGAAGCGGTGGGGAGGCTGGTATGTCACAGGTACCCACGGCAGCCAGAAGCATGCCGGGAATCTGGCGATTCGTAGTGGGGCCGATCCCCATGAGATCGACAACTCGGCTGGCCACAACGTGACCGACCTGAGTGGCCTGGCCAATCTAGACGGCTATCTCTCGCCCCACAGCGACATCGTGGCCCTCATGGTGCTCGAGCACCAAGGTCTCGTGCATAACCGACTCACACAGGCCAACTTTGCCACCCGACAGGCGATTGACTACGAAGCGATGCTGGTTGAGGCCCTGGGCGAACCCGAGGGAAAGCGGCTCGACAGCACAATCCGCCGGATCGCATCTGCGGGAGATGACCTCGTCGAGGCGTTGCTCATGGTTGACGAAGCTCCGCTGACGGCAACGGTGACTGGAACATCCGGCTATGCGGAGTGGTTCACCCGCCAGGGGCCGCGAGACAGCCAAGGCCGCTCGCTCCGCGAGTTTGATTTGAACCGTCGGCTCTTCAGGTATCCGTGCAGCTATCTCATCTATTCCCAGAGCTTTGACGCGCTGCCGGAGGAGATGAAGCAGTATGTCTGGAAGCGGCTCTGGAGCATCCTGTCGGGCGAGGATCAGTCAGTGCAGTTTGTTCACCTCGCTGCCGCAGACCGTCAGGCGATCCGCGAAATCATTCGTGACACGAAGCCGGGCTTGCCAGCATACTGGCGGTGACATCCAGATGGCGTCACTTCATCGATGGAAACCCGCAGAGTGGCTTGCTTCGAGTCGGCTCGGCGAGTACTTCCGCGAGCGTTGTGTTTCGAAACGCGTCTTCGACCATCGCCATCGCCTGATCCATCCGGCGATGCAAGGGGCATAGCCGCACACCATGGGCCTCGAGCCCCAGCGGGCATGACGTGATCCGCTGGATCGGATCAACGGCGTTCACCACCTCGAGGATCGTCAGCCGTCCCGGCGATGCGACGAGCGAAATCCCACCGCCGACGCCACGCTGGGAATGGACGATGCCAGCTCGGCTGAGCGCCTGGAGCACCTTCGAGAGATAGGCCTGCGGCACTTTGGTGACCGTGGCAATCTGCTCGGTGGTCCGCGCCGCCGGCGCCTAGTCGGCCAGATGCACAACAGCCCGAAGGGCATACTCGACGGTTTGTGAGAGCACGGACAGACCCTTGCGGTCAATGTGGATGGTCACATCCACTATAGGCCACCACCCGCTTCGAGAACCGGCGGGTGGAATCGCCGCGCGAGCGCCTACGCCCGCTTGAGCAGCCGCAGGATAAGAATCAAGACGACGGCGCCCACCGTCGCGACGGCAAGACTCGCCACCAACCCGCCACCGACCGAGACGCCGAACTCCTTGAAGAGCCAGCCGCCCAGCACCGACCCCAAGACACCCAGGATGATGTCGCCGACAATGCCGTAGCCGCCGCCCTTCATGATCACGCCAGCAAGCGCGCCCGCGATCAGCCCAATCAGAATAAACCAAAAAAAATCCATAGCCGAAGCCTCCAAGAATAAGGAAACGTCATTCTACTCCTTTTGTCGGCGCTTGGGCGTGTTGGCGGCCCAGCTCTCGTCACAAAGGGCAACCGCGCCCGACATCGAGCGACTCACGGGGCCAAGGTCGGCGATTCAGCGAAGCGGTCGCGGATCCGCTTCACCATGCGACGCGAATACTCTTCGCTGTTCCCGATCTCGAGGGCCGCAGCGGCCTTCCAGAGCGGTCGGCTTGGCTCGCCAAGGGAGTCGATGGCCGCGAGGGCCTGCTGGCGGATGTCGGGTTCGGGTGATTTCATTTCGCGGCCGAGCGCATCGAGGGCGGGTTGTGGGGCACTCGTGCCAAGCTTGAGAAGCCACCAGGCGGCGACGATCTGAACGGCAGGATCGGCCTCGGTGAGAAGAGGCTCGAGCCTCCTCACGGCACGGGCTCGGCCCTCGACTTTTCCACAAAGCGATTCCCAGCCGATGCCGTGCACGGTCCAGGAACGAACGGCTGGATCAACGCATCCGATCTGTTCCCACCCGAATGGCCTTTCGTCGGTGGCGTCGAATGGCTGGCCTTCGGCGGCGGCCCAGGCCACCATGAGGATCCTCGTGTAGCGGTCCGAAGCGGCCTTGGCTCGCGATTCGTCGCCAGGATGAAAAATGACCCACTCGCTCCTCGCGGCACGTGCCTCGCGCCTGAGAATCGATTCGGGGAGAATGCCGGTGTCGCGGGTTTTGGCCATCCATGTGCGCAGGGTTTCTCTCAGCCTGGCGAGGTCTGCGACATGGGCTTCGTCGCCGGCGAGGTCATGGACTTCATGCGGGTCGTCCACGACGTCATAGAGTTCCTCGGGCCGCCGGCTCGTCCGCGAGAACCATGCGGCCTCCTTCGGAAGCGTGCCTTCCTTGCGGGCCTTGCGAAGTTCACCGGTGATTGGCACACCCGTCGCGTAGTCGGGCAGGTCGTCTCCGTCGATCCACGGAAAAAAGTTCCGCACGTAGCGGAAGCGATGGTCGCGGACGCTTCTTCCGAAACCCGATGCCGCGTCCATCCGATCCGCCACGCTGACCACCGCGTCTCGTGTGACGGCATGCGGCCCTACAAAACTCTGGCCCTCCATCCAGTCGGGGATCGCGACACCCGCGATGTCGAGCATCGTGGGGCCCAGGTCCATGAGGCTGACCAGGTTGCGTGTCGTGCCGACAAATGCCTCTCGGCCTGGTAGCCGAAGTGAATCGCGGAACCGCTCGGGCACATGGAGCACCAGCGGCACGCGAAGGCCGTAGTCGGTGAGTGACCGCTTGCCACGGGGAATCCCCTCGCCGTGGTCTCCCCAGAAGAGGACGATCGTGGAATCAGCGAGGCCGTCGGCCTCAAGCTCGTCGAGCAGGCGACCCACGTCGCGGTCGAGCACGGCGGCCAGATCGAGACGATGGGCGAGCGACTCGCGGATGACCGGCGTGTCGGGATAGAAGGGGGGCACGCTGACCGTAGCCGGGTCTGCCCGCTTGGCGGCCGGCAGCGATTTGAGCGCCTTCTCGAGCTTGTCTGCAAAGAGACTGCTCTCGTGGGTCACATGCAGATTGAAAACGGCGAAGAAGGGCTGCGATTTTCTGGGCCGATTGCGCCAGTGGGCCTTGTTGCTCGACTCGTTCCACCCAGGCTTGAAGCTTGCGTCGAAGTTGTAGTCGGTCTTCGCGTTGTTCGTGCAGTAGTAACCCGCTTCGCACAGGAACGTCGGGAACCCGACGACGAATGGCGGCGGCGTCGCCTTGCACCGCATCGGCAGGCTGCCGAGTGTGGTCGGCATCATGCCTGTGATGATGGCGCTTCGCGACGGAGCGCACACGGGCGCTGCTGCAAACGCCGCATCGAACCGCAGGCCGCTCTTCGCGAGGGTATCGATCCGCGGTGTTTTCGCTGGCCCACCGTAACAGCCTATGGTGACGGCGGAGATGTCTTCCGCCGAAATCCAGAGGATGTTGGGCCGGTCGGCGGCAGTCGCCGCGGCCGCCATGAGCATTAGAAGAGCCGTGCCGACCCAACGCATCGCTGTGTTCCCTGTGCCTCGCCTACCGGTTGACGTGCACGACCGTTGCCGGTGGGAACCCGTTGAAGTGCGTCGAACTGGCTGCCGAATAGGCTCCGATGTTTTCCGCATAGAGATACTCGCCGATCTCGAGCTCCGGCAATTGCTCGGAGAGGCTGATCGTGTCGAGGGCATCGCAGGTGGGGCCGAAGACGGCGCAGATCTGCGGCGTGCCCCTTTTGAAGCTCTTCAGATGGTATGTGCAGTGGTCAAAAATCACCCCTGAGAACGTGTGGTACACACCGTCGTCTACATAGTACGACCGCTTGCCGTTGCGGGTGGCCTTGCCAATGATTTTGCTGACGGCCGTGCCGGCAGAGGCCACGAGGAACCGACCCGGCTCGGCCAGGATCTCGATCGTCTTCGGAAAGAGCCGGTCGATTTCGTGGTTGATCTTCTTGGCGAGCGTCGCAAACTTCGGCACGCTGGAGTCGTAGGCTGCCGGGAAGCCGCCGCCGATGTCGATCAGCTTGAGGTCGAAGCCACGGAGTTTGGCCTCGTTGAATATCCCGGCTGCCAGGTGCAGGGCCTGCACATAGTTCTCAGGGTTCGTGCACTGGCTGCCGACGTGGAAGGAGAGCCCCTCCACCACAAGTCCGTGGTCGTGGCCACACTGAATAAGATCGACGGCCTCGCCGGGAGGCGCGCCAAACTTGCTCGACAGCTCCACCATCGAGCCGGTGTTGGGCACTTGAAGCCGCAGGCACAGCCCGGCATGCGGGGCGTGTGCCGCGATCTTCTTCACTTCCTCGACGTTGTCGTAGGTGACCAGCGGCCGGTATTGGTCGAGCTCGCGAAGCGTTTCGATCGGCTTGATGGGATTGGCGTAGATCACCTTGTCCCAGATGAAATCCTGCCTTGCCTTCGCGGGCAGCTTCTTGATGAACTGGTAGACCGTGTGAAACTCCTGCATGCTCGCCACGTCAAAGCTGCCGCCGAGCTCGTAGAAGGTATTCACGATCGCGGGATCACTATTCACCTTCACCGCGTAGTAGGCCTGCACCCGCGGAAAATGCTTCTTGAAGAGGGTGTAGTTTTTCCGTAGCTCGGCATGGTCCACGATGAAGAGCGGCGTGCCATGCTTCTTGGCGAGGTCGAGAAGTGCTTTCTGGTTCATTCGAGTTCTCGTGGTTCCCGTTGGTCAACTCAGGACAGAGGCTCCAGCGATCAACGGCCGCAGGTCCGTTGCATCGAGGTGCGTTGGGTCAATCACCGTCAGTGAGCAAGAAATTCTGGAACTGCCATGGATCGGAGGGGTCAATGGCTGGTCGATTGAAGCCGTTGAAGGCGTTTGAGTAGTTCTTGAGCGGCGTCCAGTCGCTCCGCGTCGAGATGAACTTGCCAAGGTATGGCTTGGCGATCCCGAGGATGTACTCGTGGGGCAGGTCGTCGGGGAGCTTCACGCCTTCGGCCGGGTGCTCAAGCATCCAGGTCACAGCGGCCACGACCGAGATCGCGACCTGCACGGTCGTGGCATTTTGATGCGGCACGAGCTTTCGTGACTCGTCGATCGAGAGGGCCGTGCCACACCACCAGGAGTCGAGCGGGTGCCCCATCACGAGGGCCCCGAGGATGTCGGAGCCGCTGGTGATCTCGTCGGTCATGATTCGGTGCTTTGATTGGAGGCGGTAGTCGTTGCCCCGTAACTCCCAGAGGCTGGCGATCGCGGCGTCACTTGGGCAGTAGGCATAGTGAACCGTCGGTCGGTAGATGGCCTGGCCTGCGGCGTCCCGCACCGTGAGTTTTTCGGTGATCGTAAAGGCCTCACCGTGTCGCACCACCATGCCCACGATCGGGTAGTTGGGCACCCACGAGACCACGTTGGTATTGATGCCCATGCGGGCCAGGCAAATCTGACTCCGGGGTCCGTCGGTGTGTTCATAGGCATAGTCGGGCAACTCCTTCTCGTGCGTGCCCCAGCCCATTTCGGCGGTCGTCGTGCCTTCTTCCCGAAATCCTTCGACGCTCCAGGTGTTGACAAACTCGTCGACCTGCTTGGGGCGATCGGAGATCTGCGTGTCCCGCTCGCTGCAATGGATCACCTTCACACCCAGCTCATGGGCGAGATGATTGAAGGCCTGCGCCTTCGCATGATCCGCAATGCGTTCGGCCGCGGCCCCGGAAAACTTTTTCTCGGCGAGGCAGGCATTCGCGATGTCGAGGATGGCGTGTTTGGTGAAGTGGCTGATGAGTCCTGGGTTGGCGCCGTGTTCGAGGACAGCGGTGGGCCCCGGCTCAGTCCAGCCGGCGATCATCCGCCGGAGGTTCATGTGCCGCCAGTAGAGCGTCATCTTGGTTGGCAGAGCGCCCTGCGCGTTTGCGTAGGGGTCCCAGAGCTCGATCGACGTGTTGAGATAGAGCACGCCGTGGTCGTGGCACCACTGGACAATCTCGCAGCCGTCGATATTCCAGGCGAGGTCGATGAGGAGGTCGCCCGCGGAGAGGTGGCGGCCGAGCAGCTCGCCGAGGTTGTCGGGGGTGACCTGGGCCTGGACGAAATTCACCCCCTTTTCCACCCACGGGCGAATCGCTTTCTCGTCGGGCTCACACTCCAGGATCGTGATACTCCCGAGAGGCACCTGCAAGTGCTTGAGCAGGAGGGGCAAGGTGCAGCGGGCCACAAAGCCGAAGCCGACAAACAGGATTCGCTTGGGAAAATTCAGCATCGTGGGGGTCGGGTTCCTTGGAGTCGTGCGTGTTGCCGCGACAGTATATCGGCCTGTGGTAAGCCGCTGTGGGTTTTGTTATCGTCCTCCGCGGCGGGTTTTATGGCTTCGGAACAAAAACGCGATGACCAAAATTGGGCAGCAGACGATTGGGGCGTTGGTGAAGCGACTCACGGGAGCTTCCGCCCGCCACGAAGCTGCGGCGACCGAGGGCCTCGATGGCCTCACCGCACGACTCTCGAACCGCAAGCGTACTCGCGTGGCGCTCTCGTTCCTCGATGCCAACGCCGGAATGCATCTCAAGGATCTGCTTTTTGATGCCACCGAAGACGACCGCCGCACTGAGCTCGACGGCCACACGTTCTGGAACTTCGGCTCGGACAGTTTTCTAGGCCTCGATCGGCATCCGAAGGTCCATGATGCGATTCGCTCGGCGCTGCCCGAGTGGGGCTCGCATAGCGGTGCTTCACGGGCCTTCTCGAGTACGATTCTCACCGACGAGGCCGAGTCGAAGCTCTCGCGATGGCTCGGCGTTTCAGATACGTTCATCTTCCCGAGCGTGACGCTCGCCAACATTGGTCTGCTGCCGGCCCTTGTGCTGCCTGGCGATCTTCTGATCGTCGACCGCGAGTCGCATGACAGCGTGCATCAGGGCACACGGCTCGCAGCCGCCGCGGGAGCCAGGCTCGAAGAAATCGCGTTGCCCGATCCGGCGCTGGTCTCCAAGCTCGCCGCTGGCGCCCGTGGCAGGGCCCTCTTGGCAATCGACGGTGTCTACAGCATGACCGGCCGCACGCCGCCGCTAGCCGAGCTCGACGTCGCGATTCGCTCCGAGGGCGGCATCATGTATGTAGACGATGCGCATGGCACGGGCGTCGTGGGGCCGCGGGGCCGTGGCGCTGCTGTCGAAGCCCTTGGCACGCTCGACAACATCCTCATGGTGGGCTCGCTCTCGAAGGCGTTTTCCTGCATGGGTGGGTTTGTGACGTGTACGCCTGAGCTGAAGACGGTCCTCAAGATCTGCTCGAGCACGTTCATCTTTGGTGGGCCGGTGCCACCGCCGTACCTCGCTGCGGTCTGCGCGGTGTGCGACATCATCGAGTCGCCGGAATACGACACGCTCTTGGGTGCTCTCCATGACCGCCGTCGTCAACTCACGGCCGGCCTCGATTCGATGGGGCTTCCCTACCACGAGGGCCAGGCGGCGATCGTGTCGTTGCTCGTGGGCGACATCGAAAAGACCTTCGCCGCCGGGCGGGCACTCTTCGACCAGGGCTATTACGTCCAGTCGGCCACGTACCCCGCGGTGCCGATCAACGCCGGCCTGCTGCGAATTCAGGTGAACTCCAACCATTCGCCCGAATCCGTAGACGGGCTCTTGAACGCGATTGCCGACGTTGCGAAGGCGTTCAAGATTCGCCGGCGCCCCGTCTCCGCAAGCGCGTGAGCCGCCGGGCCGGACTGGCGGCTGGGGCTCCGATCGCTGACCGGGTGCATGCGGGGCGTGTTGCACGGAAGCACCTTGCCGCTTACTCGCGGGCGTCGAGCATGCGGGGTTGGCCACGCAGGATGCGATCGCGGATCGACGGCGGCAGCATGCGAGCCAGGCTCGCCGCGGTGGCCGTTCCCCACGGGAACCAGACTTCAGCGCGGCCCCGCTCGATCGCGCGAAGGATTCGAAGGGCCGCGTCGTCTGCCGAGAGAACACCACCGTGGGCCCGCTCGGCATCAGTGATCATCGGCGTGTCGACCAAGCCGGGGCAGGCGGTCGTGACACCAACCCCCGCAGGCACACAGTCGAGCCTGAGGCTCTCGAGAAACGCGATGATGGCTGCCTTGCTCGCGCAGTACGCAGCATTGCCAGGCAGGCCGACCACCGCGGCAATGCTCGCGATGCCGCAGATATGCCCGTGGCCGCGGGCGAGCATGCCCGGCAGTACGGCGGCAAGAATATGAATGGTGCCGGACACGTTGACATCGATCACCTCGCGGGCAGTGACGGCATCGAGCGGCCAGGACTCACGGTGGATCCCGGCAGAGGCTATCGCAACGTCGGCTGGGCCCAGGGCTGCCTCAATCGCGGCAACGGCTTCAGCGGTCGCCGTGGCATCGGTCACATCGCCTATCGCGGTCGCCACAACGCTGCCCGCCCGGCGGATGATCGAGGCTACGGCATCGAGCGGCTCCGCTCGCCGGGCGATAAGGCCGATCTTCGCCCCAGCCTCTGCAGCAGCCACCGCAAGGGCCTTGCCGATGCCACTGGAGCCACCGGAGACGATCACCGATTTGCCACGCCAATAGGTTTTCGAAATCATGGTGTGGTGGACAGGCGCCTCAGCGCGGTGATGCCGGGAGCACTCGACCGCTCCACAAAGGTTTTCGAAATCATGGTGTGGACAATCTCGCTGCAAACAGTCCCTCGAGCAACCGCCTGCTGATGCGCCTGCATTCCACTGACATTGACGGGCACATCGTCGCGGCCGAGATCGATCTTCGCGACGGCGACACCCGGCCGCCGGTAGTGTTTCTGCCGGGCGTCATGACAACGCCCGAGATCGGGGCGGTGCTCCGGTCGGCGGTGCCCGAGCGATCGTGGATCGGCGTGTCGCTGCCCGGTCATCATCCTGGCCGGTTTGCAGTTGGGCGGCTGCCGACGATCACGGCCGAGTCGTTTTCAGCGCCCCTTCAGAAAATCGTAGGCGAGATCGTGGGGGACCGACCGGTGGTTGTGGTGGGCTGGTCGCTCGGTGGATTCTCGGCGCTCGCGCTTGCGGTGCATTACCCCGAGCGTGTGGCGGCCGTGGCGAGCCTGGCGGGGATTGTCCGCGGTGGCGTTCGCGGGGTCACGGGTGCCATTGCAAGAATCGCGCGCATGCCGATCGTGCGGCATGGCGTGCCGCTGGGGCTGCGTCTGGCGCAGTCGATGCCGCGACTGCACGCGTTCGTCGCGGAGGCCTGCACCGCCAAAACATCGGGCTCAATTCCATCGCCTGTGCTCGCCGAGATGCACACGGCCTACCGGTTGCACGACAATCGCTCCACGGCCGCGGTCATAGCGGCTGTGCCCGATCTCGATATCTCGGCCGAGCTTGGCAGGATCACGGCGCCCACGTGGATCGCTGCCGGCGAGTACGACCCGATCGTGCCCGTGGCCGAGTCGCGACGGATCGCCGCTGCGATTCCCGGTGCGAAGCTGAAGGTCTACCGAGGGGCAGGCCATATGTTTTTTTGTGAGTGGCCAGGAGTGGAGCAAGACTTCTCGGCATGGCTCGACGCCGCCACGGGTTGAGCTATGGACGCACGAAACACATCGGACCGTCCCCAGCGAATCGCGATCACCGGCAGCTCGGGGCTCTGCGGCCGCGGGCTCATCCAAGCCATCCGGCAGCGGCTGCCCGACGCCACCACGCTCGGCATCGATCAATCGCCCCCGCGAAGCGATGCACCAGATGAGTGCGTGCAAGGCGATCTCGTGGATGCTGACATCGGCCAGATCCTTGGCCGCTTCTCCCCCGACACGGTCGTGCATCTCGCCTACATGGTGGAGCCGTGCCGCGACCTCCGACGTATGCGGGAGGTCAACCTCACGGGGACTGAGCGGGTTCTGGCTGCGGTCGCGGCCGCTGGCGTGCGACGGCTGCTCGTGTCGTCGAGCGCGACGGTGTATGGCCCCTGGCCCGATCATGCGGTGCCCTGCACGGAAGACGCGGCGCTTCGGCCGCGGCAGGAGTTTGCGTATGCGGCCCAGAAAGGTGAGGTGGAGGCCATGCTCGCAGCGTTTGCTGCTGACCATCCGGAGATCGCTGTGTCGTGGACTCGGCCCGCGATCGTGTGTGGCAAGGGTGAGAAGAATTTTCTGTCAGACATTTTTCTGACGGTGCCGTTCCTGGTGCTTCCGAGCGGGGCCGACACACCGCTCCAGTTTGTGCATGGAACAGACCTGGCCCACGCGACGCTCGCGATTCTCGCTGCCGGTGGCCGCGGGCCATTCAATGTGGCGCCGCACGATTCCCTCTCGCAGCGGGAACTGGCCGCGATGATGGGGATTCGAGCGGTGCGAATGCCCGCCTGGCTCGTGGCGGCAGCGGCGCGGGTGTGGTGGACACTCAGGCTTCCATGGGTGCGTACGCCGCCAGGGCTCGCGGCGTATCTCGCGCATCCCTGGCTCGTCGATCCGTCTCGGCTCACGCGGGAGTGTGGGTTTACATGTCGGCATTCGAGCCGAGAGGCGTTTGCGACGCTGCTTCCGAAGACGAGCGACGCGGGTAGCGATACCGCGTGAGCATGTCGCCGAGCCGCGCGTCGATACGTTCCGCCAAGGCTGCGTCTTGGCGGTAGGCGTTGCGCTGATAGTCGCTGCGGTCGGCCACGGCCTGCTGCCATGCCTGCTCAACGTCTGCGTCAGGCCAGCCGAAGTGCGCATAGATAGCCTGGAGCACGCCAATCGGATCGGCCACGAGATCTTCGTAGCGGGTGCGGAAGCGGTGGGCCGGCGGAATTGAATGCCAGGTCGCCTCGATCCGGGCCTCCATCCGCTCGATCGATGCAAACACGCGATCTTCGAGGCCGGCGAGGCGAGGCCGTTGAACGCCGTGCGCCTCCGAGAGCCGCATCCACAAATGCACACACGACGGCACAAGGTCGTGCGGGTCGCGCACGATGCGAATGAAGTCGGTCGCTGGGAAGACGGTTCGGATGAGTGGCACGCGATGACTGTGGAGTGGGTTTTTCAGCAACAGCCGCCCGGGGTGTTCGAACTGGATATCGCGCAGAAACCCGGTCCAGGCGGCGAGCCATCGCGCACGATCGCGATCCGAGAGTCGCTCGAGATCAGCCCAGTCGGGATCGGGGTCGGGCTCATTGGGAAACGCGATGCCCCACCACGGGCTCGGCATCCCGAGGTTGCACAGGGCCACTTCGTCTTCCTGGGGCCGCTCAAACCCCATCGGCATGGCATCCATCGGTCGTTCGGGCGGCAGGAGAAACCCGAGGTAGTCAATCGCGAACTGCTCTGAGAGCACAAAATGGCTCGGGACGCCGCACTGGATCGTGCTCGGCGCGGTGAACCGGCCGTCGCAGGCGAGCAGCTCATGCAGGAGCGTCGTGCCGCTTCGCCAGTGGCCGATCACGATCGCCGGATCGGCCTCGATGCGGGCCTTCCGCATGCCGCGGCCCCAGATTGCCAGCGTGATGCCACGGAGGACTTCATTGGCAGCGCTCGCCGCGGTGATCGCCGCGGCCCGCGGGAGTCGCGAGGGCGCGATCCGAAACCCATGGCGTGCGAGCACCCGCAGCCAGGGCAGCAGCCGCACACCAATCCACATCGGGCAGGGGAGAGACCAGCGGCGTCGCATGCGATTCTCGCCGGCAGTGGAAAGCGTGGTGGATACGACCGAAAACGTCGGCGATTTGCGCGGTTGCGCAGCAGGGCGTGTGGCAGGTCGAGTCTGCGCAGCGGTAGCATAGGCCCCGCGGTGCTGCGACGGATAGCCTCAGGCGGCCTATTGATCTTTGAACGGTTTACTCATGGCATCCCTTCGCTCCGCTTCGGGTTTTTCTGGCCTTCAACCTTGAATCAAGTATTCAAACGTCAATCGTAGACGGAATGACTCAAGCATTTTTTCAGCGGTTCTCGCGGCACATCCTCGTCGTGTGCGGCTGCCTCTTTCCCCTGGCCGGCTGGGGCGCGATTTGGGCGCACGACGTCCGTGACAACAGTGTCATCGGCTGGCTGCCCGAACGGTCACCCGTCACGATCGCGTACCGGAAGTTTCTCCAGATCTTTGGCCCCGACGAGGCCGTGCTCGCCAGCTGGGATGGTTGCACACTCGACGACCCGGCGCTCGAACGGCTCGCCGAGGCCGTCGAGGCGCATCGAGCCGCGGCGGCGGCTGGCACAGGGCCCGATTGGTTTGCGACCGTTTCCACCGGCCCGCGGATGCGCGACGCCGTAGCCGCGTCGGCCCGCGTGGAGCCTGCCGATGCGGCCAAGCGACTTTCGGGGGTGCTCGTGGGCCCCGATGGCCAGACGACCTGCGCCATCGTGACGCTGCATCGTCTCGATGACAACGGCCGTCGAGCGGCTGTGGAGTGGGTGGAACATGAGGCGGCGGCGGCGGCTGGCCTCCCGAAGGAGCAGGTGCGGCTCACAGGTGATGCCGTCATCGGAGTCGCCATCGACACCGAGAACGAGCGAACCGCCGGCATGTGGTCGAATCTGGCGATTGCGCTGGCGCTGGTCATTGCATCGATCTCGATCGGCAGCATCCGCGTGGGATCGATGGTGCTCCTGGCGGGAGGCTTCGCATCGATCGTCACCGAGGCCATCATCTACGCGTCGGGCGTACCGATGAACCTGCTGTTGGCACTCGTGCCCGTGGTGACGTTTGTGCTCGGCGTCTCGGCGGCCGTGCATCTCGCCGCCTACTGGCGGGATGCCGTGGGCGAACATGGCCCCGCCGCCGCACCCGGCATCGCCGTGGCCGTGGGCTTGCAGCCGAGCTTCGTGGCCGGATTCACGACCGTCCTCGGCGTGGGGTCGCTGTGTGTCAGCGAGGTGAGGCCCGTCTGGCAGTTCGGGCTCTTCTCGGCGATCGGCACCACGATCGCGTTTGCGAGCGTCTTTCTGCTGCTGCCGGCGATGCTCCAGATGTTTCCGGGCAGGAAGGAATCGGTCGCTGACGACGAGTGGCCGGCCTTCGTCCGGGGCACGCGATGGCTGCTGCCCTGGCACCACGTGACGAGTCTGGTGTGTCTGGCGATCTTTGTGGCCACCGGCATCGGCCTGACACACATGCAAACGGAAGTGCGTCCGGCCCGATTCCTTCGACCCGGAAGCCAGTGGATCCAAGATCTCGAATGGTTCAACACGGCGATCGGTCCATTTCAGACCGTCGATGTGGTGCTGGCGTTCAATGCCGCGACAAGCCTCGCAGACCGAGCCGCCCTCGTGCAGGAGGTACAACTCCGGCTTCGAGACGGTGAAGACGTCTGCGGCAATCTCTCGGCCGCGACCTTCCTCCCCAATGATCTGCTCGGCTTTGCTGACCGGGGCGCAGCCCGGTCGGTCGTGCGGCGGGGTGTGATCGATGGTCGCCTCCGCCGCGTGCTGCCTGATCTTGCAGACGCCGGGATGCTTGGCACCGACGGTGGGCGTCAGCTCTGGCGAATCTCACTCCAGTCGTATGAGCTCACGCCGGAGAAGCAGAAGACGCTGCAGGACACCATCGCCCGCACGGTAGCAACTGCTTCCAAGAAGCTAGGCATTTCCCCGCCCGTCGAAACGATCTGTACCGGCGGCGTGCCGGTCGTGCTTGCCGCACAGCGCGAGCTGCTCGACGCGCTGCTTGAAAGTTTTCTTCTGGCCTTCGTGACGATCGCGGTGGTACTCGCGGTGTTTCTTCGAAGCCTCGCGGCGGGTGTGCTCGCGATGCTTCCCAACATCTTTCCAGTCGTGGTGATCTTTGGAGCCCTTGGCTGGATGGGATGGCCGCTCGACGTCGGTGGGATCATGACCGCGAGCATCGCCCTGGGGATTGCGGTGGATGACACCGTGCATCTCTTGACCTGGTTTCACCGGTTTCGAGGCATGCCCGGGACTTCGAGCGACCGTGTGGCTGCGGCGCTCGGTAGGGCCGCAGTGCCAATGGCCCGCTCGACGCTCATTCTCGCGCCGTCGTTTGGCATCTTCGCCTTCTGTGGCTTTCAGCCGATCTCGCAGTTTGGCACGCTGTTGTGCCTGCTGCTCACGGTTGCCGTGTTGGCTGATCTGGTGATGCTGCCGGCGCTGCTGGTTGGACCGCTTGGTCGATGGTTTGATGCCCCGGCGCTGCCTCATGCTCGGTCGCGAAGTGAAGCACCATGACGCCGGCAGCAACGAGCGCGACACCGGCGAGTTTGGGCCAGGCAAACGACTCCTTAAAAAGGACGATCCCGGCAACGGTAACCAGCGCCGTACCGGCGCCTGCCCAGATGGTGTAGGTGGTGCCGACATCGAGCGACTTCATCGTGACCGCCATGAGGTACAGGGTGGAGCCGTAGAAGACGGCGACGCCGATTCCGGGCGCCACGCGACCGCCAAAGGTCGTGGCGTCGCTGGCGAACTTGAGGCAGAGCGTGCCTGCCACTTCGACCAGGATGGCGGCTGCAAGAAGGATCCAGGGATTCATGGCGTCACGGTACCCGCGGGAAGTGTCGTGGCCAAGTCGGGCGGGATTGGCCCCACGCCCACGGCGATCGGGAACCCTTCGATTCGCTGGAAAAAGGTGGGTTCTCGACGGCGGGGCGGAAATCTGGGAATAATTGAAATTCTCTTGGCGGAATTCTGAAGCACCAACCTCGTCGGCCCAGACCGTTCCCTCCCGGCCGTCTCCTTCTCAGAAAGGTGTGACTCCATGCGTTTGAAGACGCTCCTCTGCGCTTGTGTGGCGCTTGTGGCTCTGGTTTCTGGTCATGCCCATGCGAAGCCGGCCCAAGCGCCGGCGGCTGTGCCACTCACCGAGCAAGGTGAACAGCTCGCGACCAAGTATCAGACGATGCTTGATGGAGTGAAGCAGGAAATCGTCGCGGCGATTCCCAAGGTCGACGATGCCAAGAAGAAAGCGTACTTCGACGCCCAGGCCGCCGAGAAGGCAGCCGAGAAGCGGTTGCTCGACGCCACTGCAGCGATGGCCAAGGTCGGCGGTGCTGAAGCACTGGTCGGGCATGCGAAGGGAAAGTGGATCGGCGGAGCCGATAAGGGAATCGCCGATGCCAAAGCAAAGCTCGCGAAGGCCACGACGCCCGCGGAGAAGGAGGGAGCCGAGAAGGAACTCGCGAATTGGACCAAGAACCGTGAAGAAGGAATGAAGGCGCTCGCCGAGCGCGAGGCAGCGCTCGCCAAGGCGAAGGCCGACGAGCCGAAGCTGAAGGCTGGGTTGGCCGCTGCCGAGAAGGAGTTTGCCGACTCACAAAAGCGCACGCTCGAGGCCACTGCGGCGCTCGGAATCGAAAAGTTTCTCGCCAGTGACGCGCTCGACGGGAAGCTCGCGATGTTCGTCGTCCTCCATGAGGCGACCCCCCGTGGCCTCGCCGCATTCGCGGAGCAGAGCGACGTCAATGCCACCCTCGTCGAGCATCTGCTGAACGACCGGGCGTTGATGAAGCAGATGGCGATGAATGACGGTGCCATCGAGGGCAAGTATGGCCAAGCGATGAAGATCTACACGGACATCGTGCAGGCGGATCGGAAGGCAACGGAGGGCGTGCTGCACGAGCTGGCACTCGCCGTAGCGTTGGAGCATGCCGTGCCGATCAAGCAGGCGAATCCCAAGGCATCTACCAGCGCGCCGGCGACCGTGAACCCAGTGACGCGGTACAAGGAACTCGCCAAGGCCTACGAGGACGGTGAGCTCGATCCGGCGTTCAAGAAATTCAACGCGTGGGATCTTCGGTTCGTGGTGGACGGCGACGAGCCCGAAGGGGGCTTGGCCTGGGGCCGTGAGATGCTCCGGAACTACCGGCCGGACCACGTCGCCACGCCAAATTACGCCTGGCGGTATGTCGAGGCGGTGCGGACCGACGTCCGGTATGGCTCGCAGGACGTGCACTTTGACCGCGACGACCTTTTCTCGTATCAGAACATGATCATGAACGGCGGCATCTGCGGGCGCCGGGCGTTCTTTGGTCGCTACATTCTGCGAAGCTTCGGGGTACCGACGACTGCGCGTCCGCAGACGGGTCACGCGGCGCTCTGCCATTGGACACCCGACGGCTGGGTCGTGAACCTCGGTGCGGGCTGGGGCAAGGGCCGTACGAAGACGCGGTATGCGAGTGACCTCGACTTTCTTGCCACCACGCAGGCCAGGAACAATTTGACGGTTTACATGCTGGTCAAGCGAGCCCAGTGGATCGGCGATGCCGTCGGCGAAGAGCCGGTCTACGGACTCCTCGCCAAGGATGTACCCGGTTTCTGGTACGGCGTGTCGCTCTATCGTCAGCAGCAGATTATTTCCGACGCGAAAGCGAAGGTGCTCGCTGCGGTCGGCGAAGATATCGGTGAGGCCAACGAATCGAAGACCCCCGAGGTCGTCAAGGCCGTGACGATCACCGACACGGATCGAAAGATCACGGTGGCCGCTGATGGCACCATCACGATCCCCGCGGCGGCGGCGAGCAAGCCGACCAATAGCACGGGCAAGATACGGTTCATGCCCAGCTTCTCCGGCGGCATGCAGCTTCACTACGGTCGCGGTGGCGCGGCGGAGGATTTCGAATACACGTTCGATGCTTCCGCGGCGGGTGAGTACATACTCACGGCAAAGGTCGTGACCACGAGTCACCAGCAGCATTTGTTGGTGTCGGCCAACGATGCCTCAACGCCCGTCACGATCGACGTGCCGCACACCGTCGGCAAGTGGCAGACCACGCCAGCAGTGAGTGTGTCCCTCGCCAAGGGGAGGAATGTGCTGCGTTTTTCCCACAAGGCGTCAGGTGAACCGAAGGGTGTCACCATCAAGGACTTGACCTTGGTGCCGGTCAAGTAAGTTCGGGCAAGTCGGCGATTGGTTCGAGCGGAGGCGCTCGCTTCTGCGTGTGGATTTTTTTGTTTTCCATCCCTTTCGAGAGGCGTTCCTATGTTTCGTCGTACCCTGTTGAGTGTCGTGTGCGCTGGATTGGCGCTCGCGGCGGTGGAAGTGCGTGCTGCTGACGCGTTGCCCGATCCAGACGGCAAGCCAGCCGACATGAGCAAGCCCGTGAAGGTGTTCATTCTCATGGGGCAGTCCAACATGGTCGGTGCCGGTAAGGTCGGCGGTGCCGACAAGGACGGCACGCTCGAGCACGCCGTCAAATCCAAGGGGCTCTATCCGTTCCTCGCAGACGACGCCGGCACGTGGACCGAACGCAAGGATGTCCGAAACGTCCGCGTCATGGTGGGCCGGGGTGGCGGCATGGGCGTCCACAACAACGAGTGGATGACCGTGAAAGGGGGCTCGATCGGACCGGAACTGGGCATTGGTCACGTGCTCGGCAACGCCCTGGGCGATCCCGTCATGATCCTCAAGAGTTGCATCGGTAACCGGGCGCTGGGTTGGGATCTCCTCCCTCCAGGCAGCGAAGGCTTCGAGTTCACCGAGGTCGACAAGAAGACCGGCCAAGAGAAGACCTGGGTGTATGCGGGGTACAAGCAGTCGCCAGACAGGTGGGAGAAGGGTACGGAGCCGCAGCCGATTGGCTGGTATGCCGGCAAGCAATACGACGACGACATTGGCAACGCCAAGAAGGTGCTCGAGGAACTGAATACCTATTACCCCGACGCCAAGGGCTACGAGGTCGCCGGCTTCTTCTGGTGGCAGGGCGAGCGGGATTGCGGCAGCGCCGCGCTGTCGGGGCGCTACGAGCAGAATCTCGTGAAGCTCATCGAGACGCTTCGCAAGGAGTTCAATTGCCCAAAGGCACCGTTTGTGATGGGGACACTCGGCGAGGCCGTGAAGGGCGAGTCGCAGGGTAATACCACCACGGTCATGGACGCGATGTACAACGTCGACGGCGAGTCGGGTAAGTATCCGCAGTTCAAGAACAACGTCGCCACGGTCTACACCCATCCGATGGCCCAGGGAGGCTCGGGCAACGGCCACTACAGTGGCAAGGCCGAAGTCTATATGGATGTCGGGCTCGAAATGGGCAAGGCTATGGCCACGATGCTCGAGGCTCAGAAATAGTTTTGGAATCATCAGGCTCCGTGTCAGCTATTCACCCAAGGGTTTCATGAAGATGGTCCGCTTCTGTGTCGCGTTCGTGGCGATGGTCTTTGGGTTTCCGGCGATGGCGCTCGAACTGGGCGCTCCCTTCACCGATGGCGCCGTACTGCAACGTGACATGGCCGTGCCCGTCTGGGGTTGGACTGCCCCAGGCGGCGCGGTCACCGTGGCTTTCGGCGACCAGAAGAAGACCGCGAAGGCGGGCGACGATGGCAAGTGGATGGTCTCGCTCGATCCCTTGAAGGCGAGTTTTGAAGCGGCCGAGTTAAAGGTGAGCGACGACAAGGGTGGGGCGGCCACGGTCAAGGACGTGCTTGTGGGCGAGGTATGGCTCGCCTCGGGGCAGTCCAACATGCAGTGGCCCGTCGGGAAGTGTGACGGCCAAGTGCTCCTCAAGGGGATCGCCGACCGCGTGGCGGCTGGCAAGGAAAAGCAGCCGGTCATCCGAGAGGGCAAGGTGACAAACCGCTTCGCCGTGCTTCATCCGATCGAACACGCTCAGTTCGCCTGGAGCACGAATGCCGAGGAGTTTAGCGCCGTCTCATTTGCCTTTGCGTACGCACTCTTCAAGGAACTTGACGTACCAATCGGTATTCTCAATTGCTCGTTCAGTCAGACCGCCATCCAGGCCTGGACGCCGCGCGTGGGCCTCGAAACTGGCACGAGCGACTACACGAAGAATCTCCTGCGCCGCATGCTCGAGACCGATCCGAGCACGCTCGAGCATGCCGCGGCATGGAAGGCGTTTTACGATGAAATAGAGACCACGCTGGCCGCGAATGCCGAGGCCGTGAAGGCCGGTAAGCCTGCCAAGCCGATCAACACGAAGACGCCGGGCAACCTTGCCGACAATCGCGATTCCGGCTGGCTCTTCAATGCTCGCATCAGCCCGGTGGCCCCGTATGCGATCCGCGGCTGCATCTGGAATCAGGGCTATGCGAACATGGGCGAAGGGCTTCCCTACTATGACAATCTCCACGCGATGATTCGCGGCTGGCGGCTCGTGTGGAATCGACCGGATCTGCCGGTCTACTTCCATCAGTTCTATACGCCAGGGAACGCCGACCCGACTCCGGGCACCGACAAGCCGGGCTTCGAGCCCGTCTCTGAGATGCGACTGGGTACCTGGATGGCGCGCGACATTCCCCACACGGGCATGGCCTGTCAGATCGATATTGGCGGGGCTATTCACTACTTCAACAAGTCTCTGCCCGGCATGCGACTAGCTCTTCACGCCCTCAAGAATCAGTATGGCAAGAAGGATCGCGTGACTGATGGCCCGATGTACAAGGACTACACGGTCGAGGGTGGCAAGGTCATCGTCACCTTTGAGCATGCCGAGGGTGGCCTCGTCGTTGCGGAGACGCTGAGCAACTCGAAGGACGCATTGGCGGTTCCGAAAGTCGTGCCCGAAGGGGCTCAATCGCTCGACATCTTTTTCATCGCCGATGAAAACCGCGTGTGGCACCCAGCGAAGGTCGAGATCGATGGCTCGCGCGTGATCCTCACGTCACCCAAGGTCAAGTCACCGCACGGCGTGTCATACGGGAGCAGTGGCATCGGATTTCAGCCGAATCTCTACAACAAGTCGCTTCTGCCGATGACGCCCTTCATCGTCTACGACCACAAACTCGTGACGCAGAAAGACTGGCCCGATACCGAGCTCAAGGTAGACGGAATGGTGCCGGATCCGTCGCGCGGGGGTCTTCTGGCCGAGTACCGGAAGCTCCCGATTCTTGCCTCGCAGTTCCGAGATGGCGCGGTGTTGCAGGCGGGCGAGCCGGTCGTGATCTGGGGAGCCTGCCGCGATCCATGGACAGGCAAAGTGGCTGACGGCAAGGCAGTGATCCATTTTCGTTTCGGCGACATCACGAAGACGGTTCCGGCCACTCCTGACATGTCCGAGTGGCGAGTCACGCTCCCGCCGATGGAAGCGAGTTGCGATTCCAAGGTGCTCGAGGTCTCGCTGACGATCGACGGCGAACTCGCGCACAAGCAGGCGTACAAAGACATCGTCATCGGCGACGTCTGGTACGTCGGTGCGTCGATGGCTGATCTCAAGATCGACGCCGGCGAGCCCGATCCGAATGTGCGCATGATGACTCGCAAGGCGAAGCGCGATGGCTTCAATCGGCCATCCCGATTCAGCGTCTCGGTGTCCACGGCTGCCGACAATCGTTTTGGGTCGGTGTGGGAGCCTGCGAAGGGCTTTGCCGGGGTACTCGGCAAAAAGATCGCCGCGAAGACGCCGGGGAAACCGGTAGGCGTCGTCTTTATGCAGATTGTTGGCGGCAAGGACGTGGTCGAGCCTTCCCTTGCAGGTTGGATCAAAGGACCGGATCTCGCCGCTGCTCCCAGCCTGGAAGCAGACTATGCCCAGCTCATGAGCCTCGAGCCCGGCACGAAGTATCACGAAGCCGAGGTGAGGCGATACGTCGCAGCGTGGAAGAAGTATTGGGGCGAATACGTTCCGGCGATCATCCGCACGAAAGACGTGCCTGATGACGCGGCTTGGGGCAGCTATCCGACATTCGGCAGCGCGGTCTCGACGAAGGCCTCGGAGAACTACAACGTCTTGGTGGATTCGTTCACGCCAGGCAGCTTCAAGGGAATCGTTTTTCTTGCCGGGCCGGGGAGCGTGAAAGACGGTGGCCAGCACTTCACGGAGCAGATGACGGCGCTGGCCAATGGCTGGAAGAAGCGTTTTGGATGTGAAGATCCGTTCTTCTGCTACACGCTCCCTAGTCGTAGCCTCGCGCCAAAAATCACCGCTCCGCAGGGCATCACCGGCAAGAGCCAGGCGATCGAGCTCACCGCGTGGCCAAGCCCCGACAAGCAGGCCACCCAGGAAAACGCCGACGTGCTGCGGGGCATCATCGACGCGATCATGGCCGCAGCGTATTGAGCCCTTCGGGCCGCCGGCGTCGAAAGCCCGAAGGATAAAGGATAGGACGGTCAACGACACTTCCGCAACAGGGTGATGGCAGACGACCCTCGATGGATCCGCCAGCCGCTGCTCGGAATGGAAACCACGTCACCTCAGAGAGGTTCGTCGATGAAGATCACGACGAGAATCGTTGCCATGTTGAGTGTTGTCTTGCTCGTGCGAGCCGCCGAAGCTCAGACCATTCAGGCTGCATCACCCGAGAAACAATTGCCGATGCCAGGCGAGGTGTTTCAGGTTGAGGGACGGACGGCATTTGTGATCCCCCCACACAAGAAGTCGTCCGACGACTCAACTCCTTGGGTCTGGTACGCGCCGACGCTTACCAATCTGCCGGGCACCGAAGAGCGTTGGATGTTTGAGCGTTTTACAAAAGCCGGGATCGCGATCGCGGGGATCGATGTCGGCGAGTCGTATGGCAGCCCGGATGGCCGCCAACTGTTCTCGGCATTTCATCGTGAGTTGACTGAGAAGCGAGGCTTTTCGCGAAAGCCCGTGTTGCTTGGGCGAAGTCGCGGTGGACTGATGACTCTCGGCTGGGCCGTTGAGAATTCGGATAAGGTAGGGGGCTTCGCGGGCATCTATCCGGTTTGCAATGTCGACAGTTATCCGGGCTTGCCGCAGGCAAGTGGTGCTTACCGCTTGAAGCCGGACGAACTCGCGGCGCAACTCGCCAATCACAACCCGATCGACCGACTCGCCGCGCTGGCCAAGGCACAAGTACCGCTCTTCGCAATCCACGGCGACATCGACAAAGTCGTCCCGATCGAAACGAATTCCGGCGAAGTGCGAAAGCGATACGAGGCTCTCGGCGGTGAGATGCAGCTCATCATCCCGGCCGGGCAAGGCCACAACATGTGGTCCGGGTTCTTTCAGTGTCAAGAGTTGGTTGACTTCGTCATCGCGAATGCCAAGTCCAATTGAATGCGGCGGAAGCGACAGGTTGTTTTGCAGAACGGCTCTCCAGAACCGTCTGATCGGGCCCGGCTGCGTCTCGCCTCGCCGACGTTCATTCCTGACAAACCGAACGAGATCGCGGCACTCTGCCTGCGTGGCATCAGCCAGCCTGCCGACACCGTTCTGGGCGGTCCGATGAATGCCTTGGTGGCACAGGGACAGATTGGCCACGACGGAGTGGGTACCAGTTCACTCGCCGCGAACGATCATCACCAGTGTGCTCAGCCATTCGCGAGTCGCTGCGGTATTGGCCTCGACGGCGATGGTACTTAGGAAAAACGAGAACGCACCCCACTCGAACTCATCGGTGTGATAGTCACAGCCAACGGGAATGACCTCGACGCCCTGTTGCCGAACCAGGCGTGTGGCTCGCGGGAGATGGAGGGCACTCGTCACGAGCAGCGGCTTCGTCACATTGTCGGCCCGAAGCAGGCCCGCGGCGGCTTTGGCATTCTCGCGAAGGATAGGACGGTCAACGACACTTCCGTAACAGGGCGATGGCTGACGACCATCGATGGATCGTACCGAATCGGTCTGAACCGGTCTGCGGCTGTCTTGCGACGTGACGGATGGCCTCGGACGCCCCCACAATCCTCCGTGGGACCACCGTTTTTCAGGGCCCCTGGTGAGTCTGGCGCGTTGAGTTGCAGCTACTCGAAGAGCGCCGCTTCGGCCATCAGGCCGGGTCCAAAGGCGATCGCCACGCAAGGGTGGGCGGCGTTGGCGCGGCGAAAGCGTTCGAGAATAAACAACACCGTCGCGCTCGACATGTTGCCGAATTCGCGCAGCACCTCCCGCGAAACCGCCGTCGAACCTTTCGGCAGCGCGAGCGCTTCCTCCACCGCGCTGAGCACGCGCGGGCCACCGGGATGGATCGCCCACGAGCCGATGCTTTCCAACGTGTGACCATGATTCCCCAGCCATTCCGTCAGCCATGGCCGTACATGCGCATGGATCAAATCCGGCACGCGATTAGAGAGCGTCATTTCGAAGCCGTGGTCACCGATCAGCCACGTCATGGCGTCTTGCGAATCCGGCAACAGGCACGAACCTGTGGCAGCCACGCCCCAGCCCCCCACCGGTGTCGCTTCGCCGCCGGCCACGATCGCCGCTGCTCCGTCCGCAAACAGCGCGTTCGCGACGATGCGTTCTGGGTCCCACTGAAACCGATAATGCAGGCTGCACAGTTCCACCGCGCACAACAACACACGCGCGGCCGAATCGGCCGTGGTGATGGCATGAGCCGCGCGCAAACCGTTGATCGTGCCATGGCAACCCATGAACCCCACGTGAACCCGTTGCACCGTCGGCCGCAGGCCCAAGTTGCACATCAAATCCACGTCTACCCCGGGTGAGGAAAAGCCGGTGCAACACACCGTCACCAAATGCGAAATCTGCCGAGGATCAATGGCGGCTTCATCGATCGCTCGCTGCGCGGCCTGTTGCGCCAACGTGGCCGCGTGTTCGGCGTAGAACTGCATCCGCTCGCCGGTTGTCGGGCCGAGGCTTGTTCCTCCTGCCCTATCGGGCTCGCCAGTTGCTGTCGCGTCCGGTTTCGGCAGCCACTCCAGTGCCATCCGGTGCGGCAGGACTGTGTAACGGTTGGTGACGCCCGCGAGGCGGTACAGGGCTGCCAGTAGGTGCGACTGTTCCTCCGTCTGGCAGATGACTTGGCTCGCCAACTCTGCGGCTTCAACTTGACTCATGGAGTGAGGGGGCACCGCTGTGCCTAATCCAAGAATCGAAAAACTCATAAGCTTTCCACGGCGTGCCGTGTCCGTTCCGGTTGAGCCGCGGTCATCGGCGGCGGTGAATTGATGAAACGTACCAAAGGTCGAACAGCGCCCGGCGCAAGCGATAGCATTCGAATGAAACAGGCGACGAGCCAGGGATGTCGTAACACGCTCGCCCCCGCGCGACAGTCGAGCTGCCGCCGACCGACGAGCCGCCGGTGTATCACTATCCATTCACGAATCATGGCCGGCTGCCAATCGTTCCCGTCGGCGGCCAGCACGATACGGGGGGCGACTTCGTACGTGGCCGAAGGCCCACTTCCCTCACGGTGGAGCGAGAGGAGCCGCCTGTCGTCGTTCGCCGGCCGGACGGTCGCGCGCGTGTGCGGCTGAAACACAACTCCGGTCAACGACACTTCCGCAACAGGGTGATGGCAGATGACCATCGAAGGATCGTAGCCGAATCGGTCTGAATCGGTCTGCGGCTGTCTTGCGACGTGACGGATGGCCTCGGACGCCCCCACAATCCTCCGCGGGACCACCGTTTTTCAGGCCTGACGCAGACCGGCTCCGCCCGTGCCCGTGCGAGGCGTTTCAGAGCGAGTGGATGTCAATCACGGGCAGCTCATCGGACGAGTCCTGGACGCCGTCGCGGGCGTCATGGGCCTGCACGAGCTCGCCCCAATCAGTCGGCCGACCTCAGGCAGACGACACCGGAGGTGGGTCCACAGGTTCCCCGGCGTTGCCAATCGCCAGGGCCGTCACAAGTGGCCGCAGCGGATGATTCGGCGCAAAGACACCGTAGCTTGCTCCAAGGCGGCAGGTCCATCCATGGCCCCTGCCGCCTCGCGGTCAATGCCAGAGCCAAGGTCTGGCTCGACCGTATTCCGGCATCCTGCCGATGGGATGCCGGTGTCTTCGAGGCGACGGCACGAGATCCGCAAGCCGACTCAAGAACTCGTGCGGCGATAGGTTCACCACGCCCTGCGCGTCAGGAGCCGAACGATGCCGGCGATCCGCACGACTTCGCCCGGTTCCTGCCGACGCCGGGCGATTCCGCCGGCGGGTCCGCGAAATCCTTCGCCGCGTAGCCCCGAGCGATTTTGGCGCCCCCGGCTGATCCGGGGTGCGCATGAAAAGAGCCTTGTTTCCAAGGCCTTCTCAATCAAGTCGGGGCGGTGGGGTTCGAACTCACGACCTCCTGGTCCCAAACCAGGCGCGCTACCAACTGCGCTACGCCCCGAGCGTGCCGAAGTGTACCAAGTTCGCCGCCAGTGTCAGGATCAGTCGGTAATGTGTTCCAGAAGCCGCTGGAATTCGTCGAGGTTCGCAAACGGAATCACAATCCGGCCTGCGCCGCTCCCGTTGGCGTGGACCACGACCTTCACACCAAGTGCCTGACGGAGCTCGCTCTCCACGGCCGCTACCTGGCCCGACCGGCGGGTTGCCGGACGGCCGGGCTTGCGGCGCGAGGCTGCCGCGGTGGAGCCTACGGACGAGGGAGCAGGCGATGGTTCGTTGTCGTCATCGGCATCATGATCGCTTTCCGCCTCGTCGCGGCGGAGAATCTCCTGAACCTCTGTCTCAACTGCACGCACCGAGAGTCCCTCGCCAGCGACCCGGTCAGCGAGACGGACCTGCTCGTCTTCGTCGCCCAGCGGAAGGAGCGCTCGGGCATGGCCCATCGAGAGCTTGCCCTCGCGGAGCTTTGTCTGAACCGCAGCGGGCAGTTCCAAGAGCCGGATGAGGTTGGCGACGTGCGAGCGGTCAATCGAAAGCCGCTTGGCAAGCTCGTCCTGCGTGCAGCCCCACGTGGAGAGATAGTGCTTGAAGCTCGCCGCCTTCTCGAGCGCGTCGAGGTCGCGCCGCTGGAGGTTCTCGACGATGGCGATCTCCGCCATCTGGCGATCATCGACATCGAGCACGCGAGCCAGCACCCGTGCCCAGCCGAGCTTCCTCGCCGCGGCCAGACGACGCTGCCCGGCAATCAACTGATACCGGTCGCCTCGGGCGCGAACAACGATCGGCTGCACGAGCCCATGCTCGCGGATGCTGTCGGCCAGCTCAGCGAGGTCAGCATCACCCAGCACGCTGCGTGGCTGCCACGGGTTCGGATCAATCAGCAACACGTCGAGTTCGTCCGTTGGGACGGAGGCTGCTGCCTCCTCGAGCTCTTCGGCAGCATGCAGCATCAGGCGGGCAGCCCCTTCGCCGAGCCCTGAGCGAGCACCTGGCTGCGTCGCAACCGCGGCTGAGCCATGCGTGACCGGAGGGGCCGCGGCGAGATCGATTCCCGCGCGTCCGAGAAGGGCTTCGAGTCCACGTCCCAGGCGTCGTTCCTTACTCACAGTCCCGTACCTCCATCACAAGCTCGGTATAGGCCCGCGCTCCCTGCGAGCGCGGCGCGTAGTCCAAAACACTCAGGCCATGGCTCGGGGCCTCGGCCACCGCCACGTCGCGAGGCACAACCGTCTCGAAGACGATCTCCCCGAAGAAGTCCCGTACCTCGGCCTCCACTTCAGCCGTGAACTCGAACGCCGCGTCGTGCATGGTCAGGACAATGCCGCTGAAGGAGAGCCGGCCCGGCCGTTCCCCCATCACGTCGCGGATCACCTCGATCATTTGCGTGAGCCCTTCGAGCGAGAAGTAGTCGCACTGGATCGGCATGAGCACCTCGGTACTCCCGGCGAGCGCCGCTCGGGTCAGCTCCCCGGCCGAGGGTGGGCAATCGATGAGGCAATAGTCCCAGGCGGCGAGGCCGCGGGCCAGATGTCCTTCGAGGACGGCCGACCCCTGCTGAGCCAGCGCCGCGATCCGTTCGATGTCGCGGACGCTGCGGCTCCCGGGCAGCACGAAGAGCCCGGGCACTGTCACCTCGACGAGCGACTCGTGCAGCGGCGACTCCGATACGAGCGGGTGCGTGGCAGCTGGCGTGACGCCAAAGGCGGTCGTGGCATTGCACTGGGGATCGAGGTCGATCAAGAGCGTCCTCTGGCCCCCGTGGGCAAGTCCCGCGGCGACGTTGCAGGCGGTCGTCGTCTTGCCGACGCCGCCCTTTTGATTGGCCACGCACAGAATCCTTCCCACGCGCAGAATCCTTTCCGACCAGCTTTCCGTGGAGCGAGCCTTCGATGGCCTTGCCCCACTTGGCCGATGCCGGCAACGCCCAGGTTTGCCAGCGTCGGCGAACGCTGCATCCTGCAGCGCCCTACACCCGGTGCTCTCGGTGTATCGGCCACTTTGGGCACGACCGATACGTCGCGCCTGTGGCCGCGCTAGGCATGGCCCACGGCACAAAGTCGGCGTGGCAGTTTCACGTGAAACCGCAAACTCGACGCAGAGTCGCCAGGTTTCGCAGGCCGCCTTGTTTCACATGAAACATGGCGCCGATCGTTGTGGGCCGAAGTCACGCCTGCAGGTGACTCTGGGCCGCCCGTGTCATGCCGCCGGACGTGTGCGACGGGCATCGTGCCCGACGCTCACTCGACGAAAACTGCGCTTCGCCATCCTGGCTCCGCCCAGTTTTCCACGCCGGCCCCATGATACGGGCGACCCCGAGCCTGTCACGTCCCGCGTGTTTCACGGGAAACAAGCTGGGGCCGAAGCAAACAGCAGGTTTGCACCACAGTTGTGGCACGCAGCGGGCGCTCGCCCGCGCCGCGTGCCCGGATATCACGCGGCCCACCGCGAGTGACGCACGGCCGCCCGGAATGCGGCCGGCGAGGCGACGGCAACCTTGGCTTGCCTTTGCCTCGCTTGATCCGGCAGGGGGCCTGGATGCCCCTGCCGGATCAGCATTGAGAAGGTGCCGGTAGGCACCTTCTCAATAGCGGTAATAGTCGGGCTTGAACGGCCCATCGACGGGGATGTGGAGATACTCGGCCTGCGCGGGGGTGAGCTTCGTGAGCTTCACGCCGAGCTTGTCGAGGTGCAGCCGAGCCACTTCCTCGTCGAGCTTCTTGGGCAGGAGGTGGACACCGATCTCGTATTTCTCCGTCTCCGTCCACAGGGCGAGCTGGGCCAGCACCTGGTTGGTGAAACTCGTGCTCATCACAAACGATGGGTGGCCGGTTGCACACCCGAGGTTCACGAGTCGGCCTTCCGCCAGCACGAGTACCGAGTTGCCCGAGGGGAGCGTGTAGCGATCCACCTGAGGCTTGATCTCGACCTTCTTGATGCCCTTGGTGTTCGCGAGCCAAGCGATGTCGATCTCGAGATCGAAGTGGCCGATGTTGCAGACAACCGCG
The DNA here is from genome assembly GCA_031403195.1 of Planctomycetota bacterium. Classification (GTDB taxonomy): domain Bacteria; phylum Planctomycetota; class Planctomycetia; order Pirellulales; family UBA1268; genus QWPN01. The sequence continues at coordinate 146,338 of JANNSZ010000075.1, forward strand.
TCGTTCGGCATCACGGAGAGGTGCTCGCCACGGATGACATCGCGGCAGCCCGTAGCCGTCACGAAGATCTGGCCCCGCGGGGCGGCCTCTTCCATCGTGGTGACCTCGTGGCCTTCCATCACCGCCTGCAGGGCGTTGATGGGATCGACCTCGGTCACGATCACCCGAGCCCCGAGGGCCTTCATCGCATGGGCAGAGCCCTTGCCGACGTCGCCGTAGCCAGCGATCACGACCACCTTGCCAGCGACCATCACGTCGGTTGCCCGCTTGATGCCGTCGGCCAGGCTCTCCCGGCAGCCATAGAGGTTGTCAAACTTGCTCTTCGTGCAGGAGTCGTTGACGTTGATCGCAGGCAGCTTGAGCTCGCCAGCCTCGTGCATTTGGTAGAGCCGGTGGACACCCGTGGTCGTCTCCTCAGAGAGCCCGCGGATGCCGCTGATGAGCTCCGGATACTTTTGGTGCACCATCGCGGTGAGGTCGCCACCGTCGTCAAGGATCATGTTGAGCGGCTGGCCGTCGTGGAAGAACAGCGTCTGCTCGATGCACCATTCGAATTCTTCGTTTGTCATGCCCTTCCAGGCGTAGACCGGCACGCCGGCCTTGGCGATGGCCGCTGCGGCGTGGTCCTGCGTCGAGAAGATGTTGCAGCTGCTCCAGGTGACCTCGGCCCCGAGCTCCTGCAGGGTCTCGATCAGAACGGCGGTCTGGATCGTCATGTGGAGGCAGCCGGCGATGCGGGCCCCGGCGAGCGGTTTCGAGCGGCCGTACTTGGCGCGGAGGGCCATGAGGCCCGGCATCTCGTTCTCGGCGAGGCCGATCTCCTTGCGGCCCCATTCGGCGAGGGCGAGGTTGGCAACCTTGTAGGGAAGACGCGTTTCGACGTGGGACACAGACAACCTCCTGGTAGCGGGGCGGGAATTTCTGGGAGCGGGCCGGGGGTCTTTGATCCGGCCGCGACATTGCTCCTCGGAACACCTCCATCTTAGCAGGATGTCGAAAATGGCCACCTCCGCAGGAAGCAGTGATGTGCCGTCCGTAGCAAACTGGGTTGTGCCGCGAACAGGACGCCCGCCCTGGGTTACGCTTCAGCGGCCAATCGCGGTCCGGGCTTTGGCAACGAAGGCCCGCACGAGAGCAGGATTCTTGATGCCGGGGGCTGCTTCCACGCCGCTGGCGGTGTCGACGGCCACGACCCCCGTAGCGGCGATGGCCGCGGCAACGTTGTCGGGGGTGAGCCCGCCGGCAAGGGCCAGCGGAATACCGAGCGACGCTTCGCGGGCGAGCGCGTCCCAATCGACGCGGGCCCCCGTGCCGCCAAGCACTCCGCCAGCCGCGCTGCCAGCGACCGACGAATCAACGATGAGCATGTCGGGCTGGCGACCTGCCTCAGCCGCGGCGGCGAGCCACCCCCGCGCGGCCCCGAGACCATCGGCCTCCATCCTGACCGCACGGATGACGGGAAACCCAGCCAGTTCGGCGCACCGCGACGGTGGGTCAACTGCGGTGCCGTCACCCATCAGGTGGCCGTGGAGTTGAATCGCACCGAGCCCTGTAGCCCGCGCGATCTCAAGGATCTCGTCGGCCGGTATCCCAGCGAAGACGCCCACGGCGAGCACGCCGCGCGGAAGCGCAGCGATGGCCTCACGCGCCACGGCCAGTTCGATCCGCCGTGGTGAGCCCTCGACAAAATTGAACCCCACGGCGTCGGCACCGGCGTCGGCGGCCGCGCGGGCGTCAGCCGCGTTGGTCACGCCGCAGATCTTCACGTGAAAGAGCGGAGCTTGCATCAAATCGAGGCAACGGGTTTGGGGGGCTTTGGGCAACATGGCCCGAGACGGTCTCGCGTGCCGTCGGCGCATCCGGCGTGACCGCGCGCTGTGGAGCGGCTTTCCGGACCCGAAGAGTCTACGGCCGCGGGCTGCGGTGCAGGAACCGCCCGCCAATGGTCGAAATCACATCTTGTCCGGCCCCGGCTGTGCGGCCGCTCCTTCCTCGGTGACCCCACCATGCACGTCCCCAGCAGGCATCCCTCGAGCCGGCCCTTCATGGCCTCCCCACGGACGCAGTTCTACTTCGCGGCCACGGAGATCGACGGGGCGCTGCGTGGTGTCGAGCGGTGCATTCGTCGAGCCGAAGGGGTGTCGCTCGTGGTGGGCCCACCCGGCACAGGCAAGTCGCTCTTGCTCCTCAAGCTGGCCGAGCAGGTCCGCGACGATTTCGATGTGGCACTCCTCACCGGCGCGAGCATCTGCACGAGGCGTGCCCTCTGGCAGTCGATCCTCGGGGCGATCGGTGAACCCTACCGGGGCATCGACGAGGCCGACCTCCGCATCGCGGTCGTCGAACGGATTCGCGGGCTGGCGGCCAGCGGCAGCGGGCTGGCAATCCTCGTTGATGAGGCTCACACGCTCCCCACCCGTCTGATTGACGAGCTGCGACTGCTCACCAACATCCCCACGCCGATGCCGGCAGTGCACATCGTCCTGGCAGGCACGCCTCGTCTGGACGAGATGCTCGGGCACCCGCGAATGGCAAGCCTCGCCCAGCGGATCGCCGTTCGCGGGTATCTCGACACGCTCGATCACGCCGAGACGCTCGCCTACCTCCGATCGCAGGTCGCTGCTGCCGGACTCACCTGGGACAAGCTTTTTGAAGCTGGCTGCGATGATGCGGTCTACCGTGTGACCGAGGGTGTGCCACGGCTGATCAATCAGGTGTGTGATCAGGCGACGGTGCTCGTGGCCGAGTCGAACCGCCGCGTGACGCCGGGCGACATCGCCGCTGCCTGGCGCGAGATCCAGCGGCTGCCCACGCCGGCTGGCGTCGAGCCGATGGCGGCTCCAGTCACGACCGACGACGAGATCGGGGCCTCATTCACCGACGAGTTTGATGGAGAAGAACTTGGCGTCATCGAGTTTGGCGCGGGAGATCCGCCGGTGACCGAGAGTCGGCCGACCGTTGAAGTTGCTGCGGCCGAGCTGTGGAGTGGCCCGGATGTCGAGCTTGTGTTTGATCCGTCGGCCGATCCTTTTGATGAACTGTTTGCGGATGAGGAGCGGGTCGTCGAGCGGTTTGTGATGAGCGGCCCAGATACGTTTCGCGATCGCCGGCATGTGACCAGCCGTGAGGGTCAGGCACTCGGCCGGACTCTGGCATCGTTTGGACGGGACGACGGCCCGCGGCAGGTTGAGCGAGCCCACGAAGCATCGGCAACTGATCCGCAACCGGCCGTGGAGGCCAAGCGAGGCGAAGCCGACCCTTTGGTGGGCGTCGCGATCGCCAGCGACACGACGGGCGACAATGCCGAGGACGACTCCGACATGGTGGTCATTGAGGAAGACCTCCACGACGTTGCCGACGAAGCCTCGCCGCCGGTCTTCACCGTTCGCCCCAGCGACTACCGCAGCCTCTTTACGAGACTCCGCCGCGGCCGGCGGTGATTGGCGACGGCTCGGGGCCGTCCGTCATGGCAGCCTCATGGTCGTGGCGATACTCGAGCATCACTCCACCGGCTCGAGCGCGCCGTGGCCGAGGATAAACTTTCTCGTGCCGGCGGGGCCTTCGAAGACGACCGTACCTACGGATCGGGGGCCGACGCCGCTGATTTTTTCGAGCACGCCGAGGCCGTACTCGACGTGACGCACCCGCTGGCCCGCTTCCAGCGTGGGGACCTGCCGCGGGCCACCGGTCAGCCGCTCCACCAACTCGCTCGCTCGGCCGATCTTGGGCTCGGGCCGCTGCCGCGCCGGTTTTTTTTCGAAGCCAGGACGGGGCTCGTTGTCCTGAGAGTCATCGGGGTCAAAGGCGAGGCCGTCGCCGCGAAGTGTTGTGGCTGTGCGTGCTTGTCGCGCAGCCGCGGGCGGTTCCTGAACGACGTCGTCAAAATCATCGGTGTGGCTTCGGGCGGCGTCGCCAAACGGATCGAAGGACTGCCGCGAAGGTGCTTCAGCGCCTGTGACCTCCGTCTCGGAGCCCGTCATCTCAGCCAAAAATATGCTCGGGGCGGAGACCCGCCGCATGCCGCGGTAATCCCGCATCCGGGCACAGCTTGCATGGAGATGTTCGCGAGCCCGCGTGATGCCCACGAACACGAGCCGCCTCTCCTCCTCGAGCTGATCCGGTCGATCGAGGCTCCGCTCATGCGGGAGGATGCCGTCTTCCATCGCCACGAGGTATACGACCGGAAACTCCAGCCCCTTGGCCGCATGAAACGTCATGAGCGCCACTCGGTCGGCGCCCGTGTCCCAGGCGTCGGCATCGGCGACGAGGGCCGTGGTCTCGAGAAAGCTCCCGAGGGCGTCCGATTCATCGTCAATGTTCGAAGGATCGGCTGTCTTTGTTGCAAACTCTTCGTCGAACTGTCGTGCGGCCGTGACCAACTCTTCCACGTTCGCGAGCCGATCGTCGCCTTCGTCGTTGTCTTCTGCCTCTTCAGTAAGGTGGCTGCGATAGCCTGTGCGTTCGAGGATCGACTCCAGCAGATTGCCCACGCGGGACTCGCGACCAGCCGTGTCGCCCAGCTCGCGGTGTAGCCTGGCAAACGCGAGCAGCGCCCCGCTGGCTTTGCGGGAAAACCCAGGGATTCGCTCGGCTACGGCAGCCGCTTCAAGCCTGCTGGTGCCATGATCTTCCGCCCAGGCCGTGAGGCGGTCGAGTGTCGTGCGACCGATGCCACGCGGTGGCACGTTGACGACGCGCAAGAAGGCTTCATCGTCGCGTGGGTTCCGCAGGAGCCGCAGCCAGGCGACCACATCTCTGATTTCACGCCGCTTGAAAAACTCGAGCCCCCGCACGAGCTGGTAGGGAACACCTGCGGTTCGGAGCGCCAACTCGAGTGAGCGTGAGAGCGCGGCGGTCCGAAAGAGAATCGCGAAATCGCGTGGGGCGCGACGGCCAGTGGCGACATCCGCGGCGATCTCATCTGCGATTCGGTCGGCCTCGTCGTGCCCAGACGCATCGAGCACGATCCGCACTTTCGCGCCCGGTTCCGCCTCGGTCACGAGTCGCTTCGGCTTGCGGCGAGAGTTGTGGGCGATGAGGCGGTCGGCCGTGCCGAGGATATTGGCGGTGCTCCGGTAATTGTGCTCGAGCTTCACGACCGCGGCCGCCGGATAATCCCGCTCAAACTCGAGAATGTTCCGGATGCTCGCGCCCCGCCAGCCGTAGATCGCCTGATCAGGGTCGCCCGTCACAGCGATGTTGGGATGATCGAGCGAGAGTCCGCGGAGGATCGCATACTGGGCGGCATTGGTGTCTTGGTACTCATCGACAAGCACAAAGCGATGCCGGGCATCGAGCATGGCCCGCAATGCAGGGTCGTCCGCCATGAGGCGGGCCACGTGTACCAACAGATCATCAAAGTCGACTGCGTTGGCGGCGAGGAGCATCTCCTGGTACACCGGCCAGAGGCGACGGGCGATGTCGTCTACAGGCCGGCCCCACCGAGGCTCAAACACTTCCGGCGTGAGCAGGTCATTCTTGGCCCGCGAGATCACGCCAGCCACCCGGTCGATCGGTGTGTGCGACAGCGACAAGCCGAGCTTTTTGGCGGCCCGCTTGAGGACCGAATTGGCATCATCGGGATCGAAGATTGAATAGTCGCTCGTGAGGCCCACCTGGCGAGCATGGCGCCGCAGAAGCCTCGCGGAAAATCGGTGGAACGTGCCCATCTCGACCGGCTGCGGGCCGACGAGTTCCGTCACCCGGCGACGCATCTCGTCGGCCGCCTTGTTGGTGAACGTGAGGGCGACGATTTCACGCGCGGCTACCCCTTCAGCGATAAGATTTGCCACGCGGTGTGTGACCACCCGCGTCTTGCCGCTGCCCGGCCCTGCCAGCACGAGGAGCGGCCCCTCGACGTGTGCCGCGGCTACCCGCTGGGCGTCGTTGAGGGCGGCGAGAAAAGCTTGGCAATCTGGCATTTTCAGGAGAAAAACGGGCTCATGCGGCTCGAAGCCGGCATGCCGACTTGCCGAAAAGACCTGCCGAGCATACTCGCGTTTATGAGAACTCGATTATATTCCGCGCACACGTCTTCGGTGCCCGCGATGGGCCGTTTCGGAGGCGATCGAACCATTTGCACGGGAGGGAACCCATGCCACGCGTCCCATACAAGGACTTGATGCAGTCCGACGAGATGACCGAGAAGCTCGAAATGAGCACGGCGGAGATAGGCCTCTCCGTCCGTACCACCAACTGCCTCGAGGAGAAGGGCATCTTTACGGTCCACGATCTCCTCAATTGCACGCGGACGGACTTGCTCTCGATCTCGAACTTCGGGGAGAAGACGCTCGAGGAGGTCTACAAGTCCCTGGAAAAGATCGGGTTTTTCCGGGCTGCGGGCACTGCCGACACGCGGGTGCCGCAGCCGATTTCGAGAGCCTCATAGCTTCGCGAACGCCCCGTCGCCATACTCAACACGCCGTGGACAAAGCCATTCATGGCCCTTGTCCACTCAGGCAAACATGGCAAGGCCAAGGTTTGCCATGTTCGGCGACCGCCGTTCCTGCGGCGTTCGCGTGGCTTGCCACGGAGTGAGCGAGTGAGGTTTCCGCGGTTTTTTGCCAAGAAGCGAGGGCATCGCCGGACCGTTTCGGAGGTCTGGGGATCGGTCGCCGAGGGGCTCTTCCACGCCGGGCTCGTCTTGGCCGGGCTCGTCTTTGGCGCGCTCTTGGCCACCGGCGTGGCCGTACCCGAGTGGCGGATCAACCACCACTTTGTCGAAGCTGAGGCGACGGTCGTGGGCAAAGGGCTCGCGCGTCGTGCCGCCGCTCGCGAACAGACATGGGAACCGGCGCTGTTGCTCCGGTATGAAACCGCCGCGGGGCAGATCGAGGCCTGGGCACTCCGGGATGGCCCGCTTGCCGAACGTCGGCGGGCCCTCGCACTCCTCGATGCAGTCGCGCTCGACGACCGCATGCCATGCTGGTACGACCCTGATGCGCCACACACAGCCGTCCTCGCCCGCGGCTACAACTGGTGGATGTGGGCGCTCACGCTGCTCTTGCCTGGGGCCCTCTTGGCATTTGGTGGCGCTGGGTTCACCCGCTCGATCGCCACGTGGCGGAAATCAGAGGAACGGCGGGCGGCAGCCTTCCGTTCGATTGCCGGTGAATCCCATCCTGCCATCCCGCCATGCGACGATCTGGTGAATTCGCCAGGCACATTCCTGCGGTTTCGCCTGCCGACATCCGGAGCCGAGGGCTGGACCCTCCTCGGTTTCGGGCTCTTTGCCTTGCTCTGGAACACGGTGCTCACGGTGCTTGCCGTCACCGCAGGCCTCGATTTGATGGGCGGGCGTATTGACTGGCTGCTGCTGGGGATTCTTGTGCCATTTGTGGCAGTGGGTGTTGCTGGCATTGGGCTGTTTGTCCGTCAGCTCGTGCTCACCTCCGCCGTCGGGCCCACCCAGCTCGAAATCTCCGATCACCCGCTGCGTCCTGGGGCCACGTACGACATCCTGCTGGCCCAGGGGGGCTCCGGAATTTTCGGAGATTTGACGGTGACGCTCGAACTCGAGGAGCAGGCGACGTTTCGGCAAGGTACCGATACCCGCACGGAACGGCTTGTTGTCTGGCGGGCGGCGATTGCCTCGTGGCAGGATATCCAATTCGTTCCGGGAACGCGGTTCGAGGCCAAGGCGCGGCTCACGCTGCCCACGACGGCGATGCATTCCTTTTCGTCGGAGCACAATACGGTTGCCTGGCGGGTGGTCGTGCATGGTCGGCCGGCGCGATGGCCGGCGTTCTCGCGGGGCTTTCCAGTGGTCGTCTATCCGGCCGATCCCAGCCAGGCTCTGACCAACACTCGGGAGAAGCCACCGTGACCAACGGCCTCGATGCCACCAGCCGATCACCCGTCGTAAGCACCAGCTTCTCGGCGGCCGACCGCCTCTATGAGCCATACGAGACCATCCTCGTCCGCTACGAGGTCACGCTTCCGCCGGGTGTCGCGGTGGGGTCGGTCGAACGCTCAATCCTGTGGTACACCGAAGGGAAGGGCGAAGAGGACATCGGTGTCCATCACTTTGAGCGGATCACCGAGCGGTCTGCCGTCATAGCCGCGACCGAGGGGGGCAGTATTGAGGTGCGTCTGCCTGCCAGCCCGCTGTCGTATGAAGGCATCATCGTAAAGATTCGGTGGTGCGTGCGAGTGCGGCTGTTCTTCGAGAGCGGCCGTGACTTTGTTTCCGAGCATGTGTTTGAGCTGGGCCATCTCCCCGTGGCGACAATGCCCTCCGTCTGATGCTCCATACGCTCCCTCACAATCCGTTTGCTACCCGGCACACGCGACCCGGCGCCGTTGTGCCGCTCGATCGTGAGGGGCTTCCGGTCGACACAGCAAGGCTTCTCGAGGCGATCGGTCGACACGGTGGGGCGAGCATCGAGGGACCACACGGCACCGGGAAGTCGACGCTCCTGTTCGCGCTGGCCGCTGCATGCGAGGCCGCGGGCCAGCACGCCGTGATCGTGCGCCTGCGCAGCCTCGGCGACGCGACGGCTGTCCTCCGCGCGATTTCACGGGTGACCGCTGGTGGATGGGTGTGCCTCGACGGCTGGAATGCCTTGAGGCCCGTGGCCTTCATCGCCCGCTGGTACGCGGCAAGCCGAGGCGTGCGACTGATCGTGACGAGTCACACGCCCTCTGGGTTTCCATTCGTCGTGCCGACCGCCGCGACCCTCTCACTCCTGGCAGCGATCGTGGAGCGGCTGCCGGAGCATGGTGGCCTGATCGAGCAGGCCGACCTCGACGATGCTCTGTGCCGCCATCCGGGGAACATCCGCGAAGCTCTCCTCGACCTCTACGACCGGTTTGAATCACGGGCCCGCCTGCGCAGGTCGTGAGGCGCTTCCGGGGTGTGCCGATTACACCGCCTCGGCTTGGAAGATTCATGAAGCCGCGTGGCTTTTTTTCCACGCGTGGGTGGCGACATGCGACCTACGTTTACATGTTGCCATTTGGAGCCCTGGCCGGACTCCGCGGTGGGCGACGTGTCCGAGGAGAGAACGATGAACGTGCGTCGCATGGCCGGTGTCGTCTTGGTGGCAGGCTTGTGCTTGGCAGGGCAGGGTCGCGCGGTGGCCCAGTCTCAGTGCTGCCTCAGCAACCTTTTCTCCGGGTGCTTCTCCTGCTGCCAACCGCCTCCTGTGGCCTATGCCGTAGCGCCAGTCGCAGCGCCCATCATGGCGCCGGTTATGGCACCCGTGCCCGTCCCACCGCCGCCTGTGATGGTGCCGGTGCAACAGACGAGCTATGTGCCTGAGACAACCTACCGCACCGAGTATCGGTGCGTGCCGGTGACAAGCTACAAGCCCTCATGCGAAATCGATCCCTGCACGGGCTGCCCCGTGGAGTGCATGCAGCCCACGACGCAGTATGTCCAGCAGCCAGTCAGCGTCCCGGTGACGCAGTATCGGGCCGTAACGACCACGAAGTACGTCCAGATGCAGCCTGGCTACGCGGCCCCTCCGGCAGCTGGCTATCCGGCTGTAGCGCCGGGATTTGCTCCCATGGGTGCTCCGGCGGCCAGTCCATTCAGCGGTGTCCAAGCGGCGCCGCAGGCATGGGGTGCCGCGGGGGCTGATGTGAGGCCTCCGATGCCTGCTCCAGCTGTCGCCCCTCCGACACTGCCACCGGGGATGTCGTCGCCCGCTCCGATCATGCCGGCACCCTCGCTTCAGTACTACCCTCCGTCTTCGCCGGCGCAGGCTCAGATGATCGTCCCGCAGGCTGGCATGTATCCGTCGGGCGCAGCTCCGGCGGGGACGTATGCTCCGGTGCAGGCGCCGGCCCAGCCGCAGCTCAAGTCGATTGAGCCTCCCGCGCTGAGCCCCGCCCCGTCGCTCAAGCCGATTCCTGAACTGCCCCGAACCAACCGCCCTGATGCCACTGGCGACGCCGCTGCGACCAGTGGCAGTGGATACACGCCGCCGGCAACGTTCGCCCCAGCACTGCAGCCGGGCATGCCGGTTCTGCCTGGCGCCGGCCCTGGCCCAACGACCAGTGCCTTCCCGCGGCTGCTCGAGCCTACGAGCCACACGACCTCGTGGGGCCCTTCCGATGGCGGTGTCGCGCGGGTCCAATATCCCACGGCCGCCCTTCCGACGTGGCGGAACGCCCAGCAGTAAGAGCCTATCCGAGAACCGGTCGTGAGCCCCAAGGTCGAGCGAGCGGCAGGCTGGCCAGGAAGGCGAAGCAGGCGAATCCAGGGAGATTCGTCGATGCAGCCTGACGCAGTCCAGCGTGCCGCGCAGCCGACCGACGGCAGACGAGGTTCTCGGACAGGCTCTGAGCTCGCGTCGATCAGGCGGGCCACGCCCCGCGTGAGGACGACGCCGTGACGAACGCTGACATCGCTGCTGCCTTCGAGCATGTCGCCGATCTCTTGGAGTATCGCGGCGACAACGTTTTTCGCGTGCGGGCCTACCGCAACGCCGCCCGCACGATCGACGGCCTCGTCGAGCCGCTCGCCGCCGTCCGCAACGACCCCGACCGATCGCTCACGGATCTCGATGGCATCGGCAACGACCTTGCGGCCAAGATCGAGACGCTCCTCGATACCGGGCGGCTCCCCCAGCTCGAGGAGCTCGAGCGTGAGATTCCTGCGGCCGTGTTCGAAATCATGCGGGTTCCCGGCCTCGGCCCCAAGAAGGTCAAGGCGCTCGTGGACTCACTCGGTATCGATTCCTTGGCCGCACTCGAAGAAGCCTGCCAGCAGGGCCGGGTGAAGTCGATCAAGGGTTTTGGTCCGAAGACCGAAGCTGCCATCCTGGAAAATATCGGATTTGCCCGCGACCCAGACCGTTCGCGGATGCTCTGGAATGACGCCGAGGCCGTCGCCGAGGCACTGCTTGGCTGGATGCGAGCTTGCCCCGCCGTTCATCAGGCCGAGGCAGCCGGCAGCCTCCGCCGAGGCCGCGACACCGTGGGCGATCTCGACATCCTCGTGGAGAGCGACACCCCGACCGAGGTCATGGACCGTTTCGTGTCGTGGCCCCACACCGTGGATGTGCTCCTCCGCGGCGACACGAAGACGAGCATCCGCGGCCCATCCAAGCTCCAGATCGATCTGCGGGTGGTGCCGGCCGAGTCGTTTGGTGCGGCCCTTCAATACTTCACCGGATCCAAGGAACACAACGTTAAGCTCCGCGGCCGGGCCCGCGACCGCGGCCTTTCGATCAATGAATACGGCATCTCTCAGGTGGATGGCACACTGGAGGCTGACCCCTCACCCACATCACCACAGCCTCCATCAGTGGCCGGCCGCACCGAGGCTGATATCTACGCGGCAGTGGGCCTCCCGTGGATTCCGCCGGAGCTGCGTGAAGGCCGTGACGAGATCGAGCGGGCTGCACGTGGCGACCTCCCGGTGCTCGTCGAACTGGCCGACATCCGCGGCGACCTCCACATGCACACGACGGCCACCGACGGCGAAGACACGCTCGCCGACATGGCCCGCGCCGCGATCGCCCGCGGCCTGGCCTACATCGCGATCACCGACCACGGCCAGCGGGTGACCATGGCCCGCGGCCTCGATCGCGAGCGGCTCATGAAACAGTGGGCCGAGATCGACCGGTTCAACCACTCGCTGGAGGCCGACGGCGAGCCCCCACTCGTGGTTCTCAAAGGCATCGAGGTCGACATTCTCGAGAAGGGTGGCCTCGATCTTCCCGACGATGTGCTGGCCCAAGCCGACTGGGTCGTGGCGAGCTTGCACTACGGACAGAGCCAGCCGCGGGACCGGATCACGGCCCGCATTCTCGAGGCGATCGAGAACCCGCATGTATCGGTGATCGGCCATCCGACGGGCCGCCTCATCAACCGCCGGCCACCGTACGACGTCGACATCGAGGCCATGATTCAAGCTGCTGCCCGCACGGGCACGTTCCTCGAGATCAACGCCAATCCCTGGCGGCTTGATCTCGACGATCGCCACGCCGCCGCGGCGAAGGCCGCCGGAGTGAAGCTCGTCATCTCGACCGACGCCCACTCCACGCAAGGCCTCGACGTGATGCGGTGCGGCGTCCTCCAGGCCCGCCGCGCCGGCCTCGAAGCCGCCGACGTCGCCAACACGCGGTCCCTCACCGAACTTCGCCGCCTCATGAAGCCCAGTTGCGGCCCCGGTTGAAGCATCCGTTCGGGGTTGCCCGTGTCATGGAAACGGCGTAGGAAACATCTTTATGACCGGCTGGCCATCCATGGCCCAGCCGGTCTTGGCGGGCCGCCGCCCGCCGCTCGCTCCTCCAAGCTCGCGTGAATGTCCGCGAGCACGCGACGCTCCATGCGAGGGGTTGCCCGTGTCATGGAAACGGCGTAGGAAACTGAGCGCAGCCTGGAGGGCGAAGCGAAGTTTCCTCCGAGTGAAGCGGTGGCCACGATGGCCACCGCGAACGTCCGGCGACATGACACGGGCAACCCCGAGCCGCAGCGTCAGCGGTCCATCACGCAGCGAAAGCCGATGTGGTTGGTGGCGCTCGACACTTCCCCCTTGCCACGGCTGCCGACGATGTACCGCGCACAGTATTGCTCGCTACACAGATACGAGCCGCCACGCTGCACCCGCTTTGGCGTGCCTGGCTCCTGCGGGTCAAGGCTGTCGGCGGGACCACGTGGGTTCTCGGCGACGCCACGCCGGGACGCCGTGGCGTAGGTGTCGGGGCGATACCAGTCGCTGCACCACTCCCAGACATTGCCTGACATGTCACACACGCCATACGCATTCGCGGGATACCTGCCCACCGGGGCAATTCCCGCAAAACCATCGTCGGCCGTGTTCTGGATTGGGAAATGTCCCTGCCACGTGTTGGCCATCCACGTGCCATCGGGACAAAACTCGTTGCCCCAGGGGAATCGTGCTCCAGCCAATCCACCGCGGGCCGCACACTCCCACTCGGCCTCCGTAGGCAGCCGCTTGTTGGCCCAGCGGGCATAGGCCGCGGCATCTTCAAAAGCGACATGGACCACGGGGTCCTGGTCGCGGCCTTTGATCGAACTGTCGGGGCCGAGCGGATGCTTCCAGCAGGCGCCTGGCACATACGCCCACCAGCGGAGGTGCGCCTGAGGACCATCCCTCAGCGGCACGGACACGGGCGGTGGCGTGAACACGATTGACCCGGCCACGAGAGCCTCAGGCGGCGCACCCGGGAAATCCTCGGCCTTCGGAATCCGCTCGGCCACCGTCTCATAGTCAGTGGCTGCCACGAAACGGGCAAACTCACCATTCGTGACAGGCTTGGCATCGATCCAATAGCCGTCGAGACGCACGCGATGGATCGGACGAGCATCGGCCATCGCATCGTGGCCACCGAAGGGCTTGCCTCGCGGATCCGCGCAGCCCATCGAGAATTCACCGCCAGGAATCCATACCATGCCCGCCGGCGGCTCACCCGATGCCTGCCGGCTGCCGTCGCGCGTGGCAGCAAACTCGGGCGCCGGCATGGCCTCGGGCTGCGCCGATGATGGCTGGCACGACAGCCCCGTGGTGATCGCGAGCATCAGCGACATCCCGCCCGCCATGCGAAGCAGGCAGGCCGCTGCCGCTGCTGAAGGTGTCGAAACGCATGTCATGCCGAGTCTCTCCGAAGGGTGCGTTCGAGGCTTTTCCGGAGGTCGCGACGACGGGCGTGTGTCCACCACTTCACAAACCCTCGCCGGGCTTCTTCGGCCCGGCGATCCTCCCATCGCCGAAGCGCCGTGAGCGTCTCGCGATCGGCCCCCACCCCGTCTTCCCTCGCCCACCGTCGGAAGCGATCGGCCGCGGCCGCATGGTCGGTGAAATGACCGAGTGTCTCCTGGAGCGTTTCGAGCGCGTCCTGGCACGCGGTGCGGGTGGCTGCCGGGAACGCGATCGCAAAAATCTCGAGGGAATACCTAAGTTTCTTGCCGGCGATTCGGAGTTGATGGATTTCGTCGGCAGCGATGAGCTTTCGATCGGCGCGGTCGAAGAAGCGGTCGAGGAGCACCGGAAACCGACGACGCGAGTAGGCAGCGAACGTCTCGCGGGATTCCCTCATCAAGACCGCATCGATGAGCCGCTCGACGCGTCCCGGCCAATCGCCGGCCACAAGCGCCTCGCGAATTTCCTTCATCGGCTCGCGGGAGACATCACGCCGCTTGGCAAGCATGTTCACCAGCCGCACACGGGCCTGCGCCGCCAGCGGCCGAGCGTGCTTCGCCTGCCCATCGGCCGGTGGCCTGGCCAGCTCACACGTGAGCACGTCGAGGTCGCGTGTGGTTCCGGCGGCATGGCGAATTTTTCGGAGGCGCTTTTCGAACCAGCAACGGTGCTTTTCGGGCACGACCCCACGAAACGCCGTCAGGGCCGCGAGCGTGCGGCGAGTCGCCACGCGAAGCTGATGCACATGCTCAGGGTCATGTCGCTGCCGGCAGGTGGCCCGCAGTTCCGACCACACGGTTTCCAGCCGCTTTCGCAGGGTGCGGGCGGCAACCCTCGTCACCGCGACTTGCCCACTTCCTGTGACGGCCCACGCCACTGACCGCTTCATGGCATCACTCGCCGCAACCGCCGTTGACGGCGCCCATGATATGAGACCGCGAGCCCCGAGGGCCCCTTCATTCGGCATCACTGTAGGCTGTCGGAAAAGCCTGTGCTAGCGGCATCGCTTTCGTGCCGTGGAACCCCGTGCTAGGGCTTATTGTTGACGGCCACTTCGCCGGGCATCGCGGACTTCGTGACGGTCACCTCGGACGCGAATACGGTGCCACCACCGAGCGATCCCTCGCCAGTCCACATGCGGCCGCGGAGCGAAATCGAGTCGCCCGGAGCCACGAGATCGAGCTGCGCCGCATCCAGCGTGGCAATGGAATTGGGTGCGAGTTCAAACGTGAGCCGGCGGACCTTTCCAGCGGGTACCGTCAGAATGACGATGTTTCCGGCAATCGACTTCACCGCTGCCACGATCTCTCCTCGCGTGCCAGGCTGCACGGGATCGGGCTTGAAATCAGCCGGGGGCGTCACCACTTCAAACGCCGTGACGGGCTCGGTGCCGCGGCCCTTCTGATCCACCTCGGTGACGAGCCGAATGACATGGCCCGTACGCAGAATCGATCCCGGCACGCGACCCACCACCCGCAGCCGCGTCACTCCAGCGGGGTGAAGCTGCACCACGAGCGGCGTCGCTGCTTCGGCAGCCGGTGCCTGCTGGAACGCGATCATGCCTCCGGCGAGAGCACCGGTCGCGCCGACGACACTGCCCTCGTAGTCGCCTTCGGGCAGCCGATCGATGATGAGCTTGTTCCGCTCGACCGGCACGGTAATGGCTTGGTTCGTGTTCCGACAGGCGCCGAGGTCCCAGAGCCGCTGGTAGCTCTCCTGAATCTTGGGCGACTTGTAGAAGACACCCCATTGAATTGTGCCGTCAGCTGCGACTGGCGGTGGCGCCTCTTCGGGCGTGGCGTAGGGGTTATAGGCCTGGGCAGCGAGCGGTGCTGGCACCGTCGCCAGGCCGAGAATCACGAGCGCCACAAAACGGCATACGACAGGCATAGATTTTCTCCTCGAGGGCTCAGGAGGCGCACACGCGCAAGCCCTCAACGTGAGGGTACTTCGCCGGGCGGGCCCATTCAAAAAACGGCTCTCGATACGGCTCGGGCCAGGCCGCGCCGCGGCCGTACGATCCCCACAACCGGCCCCACGCAACGGGCGCCCGGAGCGAGGAGCGGTACGCAGAGGGTCGCCAAGGCCACCGGGTGCAGGGAGGCCCCCTGGCCCCGTAGCCCTCGCCCGATAGCCCTCGCCCGAAGTCTTGAGGGCAAATGCCCCGCCGGGCCAAACAGGAACCCCCAGGCCTACACGCCGTCGACCGGGGCCTCGAGGGTTGCCACGCCGCCTGGCGCCTCACCGGCCTCTGCCGCCAGGTCACCGGCGGTCTCGAGGAGCGGGAATTGACGGGCCAGGAGGTTTTCCCGGTCGACCCGCAGCGCGTCGAGCGCCTCAGGACGCACCCGCACCTCGGCCGACTGGTACGTACCGAATCCGGTACCGGCCGGGATAAGGTGCCCCAGGATCACGTTCTCCTTGAGGCCAACGAGGTTGTCGACCTTGCCCGCGAGCGCCGCCTCAGTGAGCACCTTGGTGGTCTCCTGGAAGCTCGCCGCAGAGATGAAGCTCGAACTCTGCACGCTTGCCTTGGTGATACCAAGGAGTTGCGTGCTGGCCGACGCCGATTTCGGCTTGCTCCCCTTTGCGGGAGCGCCACCGAGCACTTCGATCTGCGCGTTCTTCTCCGCGAGCGCCGCCTTGGGAACAATCTCACCGACCGAGAGATCACTGTCGCCCTTGTCGGTGATCCGAACACACTCGCCGACCCGGTCATTGGCCTGCCGGAACTCGAACTTGTCCATGACGCTACCGGGGAGGAGGTTCGTGTCGCCAACCGTCTCGATCTTCACCTTGCGGAGCATCTGCGAGACGATGATCTCGATGTGCTTGTCGTCGATGTCGACCCGCTGGCTGCGGTAGACGTTTTGGATTTCGCGGACGAGGTACTTCTGCACCTCCTCCTCGCCGGAGATTCGCAGAATGTCGTGCGGCACGAGCGGCCCGTCGACGAGGGCCTCGCCGGCGCGGACATAGTCGCCCGGATGCACCCGCAAGTGCTTGCCGTGCGCGACCAAGTGCTCGTGCTCCACGCCGCTCTCGTTACGGACGATGATCGCCCGCTTGCCGCGACGCTTCTCCTTGCTGATCTCCACCTTGCCGTCGGCCTCGGCCATGATTGCCGGATCCTTCGGCTTGCGTGCCTCGAAGATCTCCGTGACGCGGGGCAGACCGCCGGTGATGTCCTGCGTGCCGCTCGCTTCGCGCGGCGTCTTCGCGAGCACATGGCCGGCATTCACCATCTGGCCCGGCTCGACTTCGATGTAGGCCTTTTCCGGGAGATAGTAGAACTCTTGGATCTGACCGGTCTCGCCTTCGAGCACGATCTGCGGGTGGTACACGCCCTTGTGCTCCATCACCATTCGCCTGAGATGGCCGCTGGGGTCCTTCTCGACGCGGAGCGTCTCGCCCTCGATCACGTCCTCGAAGCGGACCTTGCCCGCCACTTCCGAGAGGATCGGGATCGAGTGCGGGTCCCACTGGACGAGCACTTGGCCCGCCTTGACCTCATCGTCTTCCTTGACCTTGAGAATCGCACCGGCCGGAATCTCGAACTTCTCGAGCTCATGCCCCTTGGCATCGACGATGGAGATCTCGCAGTTGCGAGCCAGCACGATCGATTCGCCCTGCTCGTTTTGCACCGTTCGCAGGCGGGTGAACTTCACCGTGCCGGCACGCTTGACCTTCGACTCGCTCTCCTCGATGGCACGCTGACCGACGCCACCAATATGGAACGTTCGCATCGTGAGCTGCGTACCAGGCTCGCCGATGCTTTGGGCGGCGATGATGCCGACGGCCATGCCCTCTTCGACCATTGAACCGGTCGACAGGTCCATGCCGTAGCACAGCCTGCAGACACCCAGCGACGCCTCGCAGGTGAGCGGGCTGCGGACCTGGATCTTCTCAATACCAAGCTCCTCGATCTGGGCCGCCTGCTTCCGCGTGATCAGCTCGTCCTCGCGAACAATCGCCTCGCCCGTCTTGGGATGGTCGATCTCCGTGCGGCTGATGCGGCCGCGGATGCTGTCGGCCAGGCTGACGTCGACCTTCTCACCGCGGTAGATCACCGTCTTCTCGATGCCCTGCGTCGTGCCGCAGTCATGCATCGTGACGACGACATTCTGCGCCACGTCAGCGAGCTTTCGCGTGAGATACCCCGAGTCGGCCGTCTTGAGGGCCGTGTCGGCCAGCCCTTTGCGGGCACCGTGGGTGGAACTGAAGTACTCCAGCACGGTAAGGCCTTCGCGGAAGTTGGCCTTGATCGGCGTCTCGATGATCTTGCCCGACGGCTTGGCCATGAGGCCTCGCATGCCGGCGAGCTGACGGATCTGCTCGACGCCACCTCGGGCACCCGACTGGGCCATGAGCTGGATCGGATTGACGTAGCCGCTGCGGCGGTTGTCTTTGGCATCGGTGTCTTGCTCGAGCTCGGCCATCATGTCCTTGGTGATCTGCTCACGGGCATGCGTCCAGGCGTCGAGGACGGAGTTGTATCGCTCGCCGTCGGTGATCACACCCTTGCGGTAGCGATTCAGAATTTTCACCACCTCCTTCTCGGCATCGGTGATGATTTTCGTCTTGCTCGACGGGGTGATGAGGTCGTCTGTCGCAAACGACAGTCCGCTGTACGTGCTCCAACTGAACCCGATCCGGTTCATGTCGTCGAGCAGGTCAATCGTGTTGCGGCGGCCCATCAACTGGTAGCAGTCGGAGATGACCCGCGCGAGCTCGCTCGACTTCATCGGGATGTTGTAAAACAGCATGTGCCCAGGAAGGATCGCATTGAAGAGCACGCGGCCAGCCGTGGTTTCAATCACCGCATTCGGCTTCGACTGGCCCTCGGCGTCGGTCTTGAGAAGACGGCCCGGCGGCAGCTTCACCCGGATCTTCGCGTGCGTGTCGACTTTCCCAAGGAAATGGGCGATCTCCACCTCGGCGAAGTTCTTAAACACCATGTCCTCACCCTTGCGGCCGGCCATCGACATCGTGAGGTAGTAGCAACCCATCACAACGTCCTGTGACGGCGAAATGATGGGGTTGCCGTTGGCAGGACTGAAGATGTTGTTGGTCGAGAGCATGAGGGTATGAGCCTCGACCTGGGCCTCGATTGACAGCGGCAGATGCACTGCCATCTGATCCCCGTCAAAGTCCGCATTAAATCCCTTGCAGACGAGCGGATGGAGCTTGATGGCGTTGCCCTCGACAAGCACCGGCTCGAAGGCCTGGATACCCATCCGATGGAGCGTGGGAGCTCGGTTCAAGAGCACGGGGTGGTTGCGAATGACCTCCTCGAGGATGTCCCAGATCTCGGCGTCTTTCCGCTCGAGCATCTTCTTGGCGCTCTTGATCGTGTCGGCATGGCCGAGCTCCTTGAGCCTCCGGATGATGAACGGCTGGTAGAGCTCCAGCGCGATCTTCTTTGGCAGGCCACACTGGTGGAGCCGCAGCGTCGGGCCGACGACGATCACTGACCTCGCTGAATAGTCAACGCGCTTGCCGAGCAGGTTCTCACGGAACCGGCCCTGCTTCCCCTTGATCATGTCGGTGAGGCTCTTGAGCGGGCGGTTGCTCGAGGCGAGCACCGGCCGCTTGCATCGGTTGTTGTCGAAGAGTGCGTCGACCGACTGCTGGAGCATCCGCTTCTCGTTGCGAATGATCACTTCAGGAGCGTTCAAATCGACGAGCTTCTTGAGCCGGTTGTTGCGGTTGATGATCCGGCGGTAGAGGTCGTTCAGGTCGCTGGTGGCAAAATTGCCGCTGTCGAGCATCACGAGCGGTCGGAGATCCGGCGGGATCACGGGGATCACGTCGAGCACCATCCACTCGGGCTTGTTCTCGCTATCGCGGATGCTCTCGACGATCTTCAGCCGATTGACGAGGTCCTTCTTCTTCTGCTTCGAGTTGGTCGTGACGAGCTCCTCACGCAGCTCCTTCGACAGCGACACGAGGTCGAGCCCGAGCAGGAGTTTGCGGACCCCCTCGGCACCCATCTCGGCGTCGAACGAGCCGTCGCCGTAGGTGGCCTTGGCCTCGCGATACTCCTCCTCCGTGAGCAACTGCTGCTTCTTGAGGGGCGTGCCTTTGGGATCGAGGACGACGTAATCCTGGAAGTAGATAACCTTCTCAAGGCTCGACGTCTTCATGTCGAGCAGTGCGCCCAGACGGCTCGGCGTCGCCTTGAAGAACCAAATGTGGACGATCGGCGCCGCCAGCTCGATATGCCCCATCCGTTTCCGACGGACGCGGCTATGGGCCACCTTGACCTGGCACCGGTCGCAGATCATGCCCTTGTACTTCATGCCGCGGTACTTGCCGCAGGAGCACTCCCAGTCCTTCTCCGGTCCGAAGATCTTCTCGCACATGAGACCATCCTTTTCAGGACGGAACGTGCGGTAGTTGATCGTTTCCGGCTTCTTCACCTCACCGAACGACCAACTCCGGATGTCGTGAGGGCGAGCCAGACTAATCTTGACGGCCGAATAATCGTTGACGCGATCGTAGGTGGGTTCACCAATGCTCACGTGCTTTTCTCCTGAGTCGTTCGAATTTTCTTGACCTGTTTTCGGCCGTCACGCTGGAGGCGTGACTATCTTCTGAGCCGCAGGGGGCTCATGCCCCCGAAGGCTCCAAGCGGGCGAAGGCCAGGATGGCTTCGCCCGCGTACCATCAGACCCGACGCTTCTCCAACTGCATGTTCAGAGCAAGGCCACGAATTTCGTTCGTGAGCACGTCGAAGCTGGCCGGCGTGCCGGCCTCGAGCGTGTTCTCGCCCTTCACCATGCTTTCGTAGATCTTCGTGCGACCCTCCACATCGTCGCTCTTGACGGTGAGCAACTCCTGGAGAGTGTAGGCCGCACCGTAGGCCTCGAGCGCCCACACTTCCATTTCCCCGAACCGCTGGCCACCAAAGCGAGCCTTGCCACCGAGCGGCTGCTGGGTAATGAGCGAGTACGGGCCGGTCGATCGGGCATGCACCTTGTCGTCGACGAGATGGTGAAGCTTCAGCATGTAGATGTAGCCCACCGTCGTCTCCTGCTCGAGCGGCTCACCAGTGCGGCCGTCGAAGAGCTGCGTCTTGCCATGACGTGGCAGGCCTGCATCCACGAGCATCTCGTTGATGTCGTCCTCGCTGGCACCGTCAAAGACCGGCGTGATCGCCTGGAAGCCGAGCACCTTCCCGGCCCAGCCGAGATGGGTCTCGAGGATCTGCCCGACGTTCATACGGCTCGGCACGCCCAGTGGATTCAGAAGGATCTGGAGCGGTGTGCCATCAGCCAGGAAGGGCATCTCCTCCTTGGGGAGGATCTTCGCGATGACACCCTTGTTGCCGTGCCGACCGGCCATCTTGTCGCCCACCGAGATCACTCGCTTGGCGGCGACATAGACCTTCACCATCTGGAGCACACCGGGGCGAAGCTCGTCTCCCCGCTTCATGCTGTTGAGCCGCTTGTCACGGGCGTCAATCGCCTCGTCGACCACGGGCCACATGGACTTGTAGATCCGCTCGAGATCGACCTTCTTCTGGGGCGAACGGCTGGCGACATCGTCGATCCGGAAGGCTGCCGCCCGATCGGCCACGACCTTATGGTCTTGGTTCCGCACGAGCGGACTGCCGTCCGCCGCGGGCAGCGGCTTCTGGATGACCTTCTCCATCTCGGCCACCATCAGGGCAAAGGCCTCGGCGACGCGGAGGTTGCCCTCGCTCTCGGCTTCCTTGAGCTGCTTCTGGAACTCGCGGCGCTCGTCCTCAGAGAGGCTCATCTGCCGCGAGAACTTTTCCGTTGCGATCACGATCCCCTCGACGCCCGACGGCACCTCGAGGGAGTCGTTTTTCACATCCTCGCCGGCGCGGCCGAAGATCGCATGCAGGAGCTTCTCTTCGGGCGTCAGCTCCGTCTTGCTCTTGGGCGAGACCTTGCCGACCAGAATATCGCCCGACCGCACATACGTGCCAATTCGGACAATGCCGCCCTCGTCGAGGTTGTGCAGGGCCCGCTCGCCCACATTGGGGATGTCGCGGGTGAACTCCTCGCGCCCGAGCTTCGTGTCGCGGATCTCGATGTCGTATTCCTCGATGTGAATCGACGTGTAGACATCGGCCTCGACGAGCTCTTCGCTGATGATGATGGCATCCTCGAAGTTGAACCCGTCCCAAGCCATGAAGCCTACGAGCACATTGCGACCGAGCGCCAGCTCGCCCTTGAATGTCGCGGCGCCGTCCGCAATGACATCACCTTTCTCGACCTTCTGGCCGAGCGCGACGATCGGCTTCTGGTTCTGGCAGGTGCGTTCGTTGAGGCCCGAATACTTCCGCAACATGTAGTTGTCCACGCCAGCGCCGCTTCCCGCAGGAGTGATTTCGATGGACTCGGCATCGACGTAGGTCACGGCTCCCTTGCGGGCAGCCCGGACGAGAAGCCCCGAGTTGGTGGCCACATCTCGCTCCATCCCGGTGGCCACAATCGGCGGCTCGGTGATGAGCAATGGCACAGCCTGCCGCTGCATGTTGGAGCCCATGAGCGCGCGATTGGCGTCGTCATGCTCGAGGAACGGAATCAGGCCGGCCGACACACCGACCATCTGGCTGGGTGCCACGTCGATGTATTGAATCGAATCACTCGGGACGAGGACGAAGTCACCGCGGTAGCGGGCAATGAGCGTGTCGCCCACGATCCGTCCGTTTTCCACGAGGGCATCAGCCGGAGCGAGGTGCGCCTCATGCTCCTCGTCGGCCCGCAGCCACACGACGTCGTCAGTGAGCTTGCCCTTCAATACCTTGCGGTAGGGCGTGACAAGGAAGCCATACGAATCAACGCCCGAGTAGATCGCCATGCTCGAGATGAGGCCGATGTTCGTGCCTTCCGGCGTCTCGATCGGGCAGATCCGGCCGTAGTGCGAGATATGAACGTCGCGCACTTCAAAGCCCGCACGCTTGCGGTTGAGACCGCCTGGGCCGAGCGCCGAAAGCCGCCGCTCGTGAGTGAGCATCGAAAGCGGGTTGGTCTGATCGACCACCTGCGAGAGCTCGCCGCGGCCGAAGAAGTGCTCAATCGCGGCCGAGATACTCTTGGGATTGATGAGCGTTCGGGGCGTCATCTCCGCCACATCCTTGAGGCTCATCCGCTCCTGCACCGTGCGGCGCAGCTTGAGAAACCCCTTGCGAAGTTCGTCGCTGGCCAGCTCGTCGATCGTTCGCAGGCGGCGGTTGCCAAGGTGATCGATGTCGTCGACCTCAACCTCTTCCTCGCCTTCGCTGAGCCGCAGCACGTACCGAATGGCCGCGATGAGATCATCGGACCGGAGCGTCATCTCCGTTTCGGGCACGTCGAGACCGAGCTTGCGGTTAATACGGAACCGACCGACGCGGCCGAGCCGGTAACGGTTGGTGTCCTTGAATTTCTCGTCGAACAGCGCACGGGCCTTGTCGAGCGCGGGCGGGTTGCCGGGCCGCAGCCGCTGGTAGATCCGCACGAGTGCGTCTTCGTGACTCGGACACACTGCCGTCCGCTTCTTCGATTCGTCGGCGTCGTCCTTGAGACTGTTCATGATGAGGGGCACCTTTTGCTCCTCCATCACCTCCACCGCAGGGAGGCCCGACGTGCAGATAAGCTCGGCCTGGTCCTGAGTGATCTTGCAACCGGCATCGACAATGATTTCGCCGGCCCGCTCACTGCCCTTCGGGTAGACGATGTCATCCACGGCGATCTTGCCAACGAGCTTGACCACACTGCGAGCGCCCGCCACCTTTTCTGTGGAGGTCTTGTAAAAGAGCTTCAGGATCTCGACATCGCGGCTGTACTTCGGATCCATCGCCCGGAGCAGCGTGAGCGCGGAGAACTTGCCGCTCTGGTCGATCCTGACCTGGAGCGTGTCCTTCTTCGAGACATTGAACTCGATCCAACTGCCCCGCTCGGGGATGATCCGGCAGTTGTGTGTCTTGCGGTCGGCCGACTCGGTGCTGGCAACAAAGTCGATACCAGGCGACCGGTGGAGCTGGCTCACAACGACCCGCTCGGCACCGTTGATGATAAATTCACCACCGCCGAGCATGATCGGAATGTCGCCGAGATAGACCTCCTCCTCGATGGGCTGCTCACGGGTAAGCCGCAGACACACCCGAAGCGGTCGGCCATATGTCAGCCGGAGTTGGCGGCACTCGTCTGGATCGTAGCGCGGCTTGCCCAGTTCGTAGCGGACATACTCGATCTTGACCGTCTTGTCGTAACTCTCGATCGGAAAGATTTCCTGCAGCACTCCTTCGATGCCCTGATCCTTCCGCTTGGAGGGAGGCACGTCGTACTGGAGGAACCGGTCGTAGAACCGAGTCTGAATCTCGGTCAAGTCGGGGACAGGCTGAGTAACGCGGCGGCTGCCAAACTGACGAATCTCACTGGGCTGAAGGCGACGGACAGCGCGAGTTGCCATGAGAGAAATCGACTCCTCGATGAATAGGGGCGACGCGGCAGCGGCAGACCGCGATCAGGGAGACAGGAAGCCAGCACAGGGTCGGGCTCAGAGCGAACGGGCCCGGGCAGGAAAGGCGACGTCCAAGCAAAAACTATACCGTTTGCCGGCCGGGCTGCCAAGCATGCACGCCCGGGCCGGTCTTTTCGGTGGTTTTTACTTGATGGAGACCTTGGCCTTGGCCTCCTCAAGCTCCTTGACGAGCTTCTCGGCATCGGCCTTGGAGATACCTTCTTTGACCTTGGTAGGAGCGCTCTCAACGAGATCCTTGGCCTCTTTGAGACCCAGGCCCGTCGCTGCACGCACAACCTTGATGACGCCAATCTTGTTGTCGCCAAAGCTCTCAAGGAAGACATCGAATTCGGTCTTCTCGGCAGCCGGCTCCGCAGCGCCGCCTGCGCCACCGCCCCCAGCCGGAGCGGCCATCATCATGCCGCCGCCAGCAGCTGGCTTGATGCCATGGACTTCATCGAGGTAGTCGGAGAGCTCCTTGGCCGCCTTGAGAGTGAGCCCGACAATCTTGTCGCCCAGCTCCTTTGTACCGGCAGAAAATTCACGAGTTGCCTCAGCCGTTGCCATCGCGCCTGATCCTTTCCCTTGAAATGGTGCGGCCCGTCAACTGACGAAGCCGATGGTGGTTTCTTGTGCTTGGTGTAGCCTTGCCCGTCGCCTGTCAGCTGCTTGTTACCTGCCCGCCAATCGAGAGGGCCCTCTGGACAGCATCCCAGCCGAGCCCCTTGGTTTACCATGAATTTTTCCCAGGTGAAGCCCCCCGGGAAAATTGACGTTGACTTTATCCTGCCAGCGCTTCGCCGCCCGCCTTCTCGAGATCTTCCACCCGTGTGGCAACCTGCCCGGCGAGGTTCCCGCCGGCCGAAATGATTTGGCCCGACAGGACCGACCCCGGCGACAAAATCTGGCCTGAAAGGATCGAAAGCTGCTCGGTACGGGTCGGCCACTTGGCCACCCGCTTGACATCACCAGCATCGAGGCGACTGCCGTCCAGCGCCCCGCCGCGGCACTCGAGCCCTTCGAAGTCTTTGACCCCCGTGAGGCGGTCCAGTTCCTTCGCGAGATCGACGACATCTTCGCCGCCCCAGGCGATCGCGAGCATGCCCTCGGTCTTCTCCAGGGCCGGCGCCAGCGGGGTGCCAGCCGTCGCACGACGCGCGAGGCTGTTCTTCACGAGCTGGAGGCTGATCCGCTTCTTGCGGAGCTGCTGCCGAAGCTGCGTTGTCTTCTGGGCATCGAGTGTGCCGAGGCTCACGACAATCAGCTCACCCACCCCGACAAGGCGGTGCTTGAGGTCATCGACGAGCATGTCTTTGATTGCTTTACTCATGGGCGTTCTGCTTTTGACGCGGAGGAAATGTCATGCCGTGGCGCGAGCCGTCACAGGGCCACCATGACGCCCGGCGTCATGGTTCCAGAAATCGAAACGCTCTTGACGTACTGCCCGCGAACACTCGAGGGCTGAAGCGACAGGATGTGATCGATGAAGGCGCGGATGTTGTCGGTGAGCTTGGCTGCATCGAAGCTCGCCTTGCCCACCACGGCGTGCACGATGCCCGTGGGGTCATTGCGAAACTCGACCTTACCGGCCTTGTATTCACCGACTGTCCTGGTGATCTCGGCAGTGACGGTGCCGGCACGCGGGCTCGGCATGATGCCACGGGGGCCGAGCACCTTTCCGAGCGGTCCGACGAGGCCCATCATGTCGGGGGCCGCAATGCAGACGTCGAAATCGGTCCAGCCTTCCTTGATCTTCTTGGCAAGCTCCTCGCCGCCGACTTCTTCGGCACCGGCTGCCCTAGCCTCATCGGCCTGATTGCCCTTGGCAAACACCACGACCCGCTTCGACTTGCCGATGCCATGCGGCAAGACCAGCGAGCCACGGACGATCTGATCAGCCTGCTTGGGGTCGACGCCCAGCCGCATGTGGATCTCGACCGACTGGTCGAACTTGGGCGCCGGAAACTTCTTGAGCACGCCGATCGCATCGGCGAGCGGAAGGGCCTCGTCGGTCTTAGGAAGGACGGCCCGGGAGGCACGCATTCGCTTGGTCTTCGCAGTGACGGTCATGACAGTGACTTGGAGGGCTACAGGGAAGTGGGGGAAACTCTTGTACGTATCAGCCTTCGACAGTGATGCCCATGCTGCGGGCAGTGCCCTCGACCATGCGGCGGGCATGCTCGCCATCGCGGGCGTTGAGATCGGCCCCCTTGAGGCGGACGATCTCGTCAATCTGGGCCACCGTGACCTTACCAACCTTGTCTTTGTTGGGCACGCCCGACCCCTTGGCAAGGCCAGCGGCCTTCTTGAGCAGCGCCGCAGCCGGCGGGCTCTTCGTCACAAATTCGAACGACCGGTCGTTGTAGACCGTGACGACCACGGGGATCGGCATGCCGGCCGCCTCGCGCGTCTTCTCGTTGAATTGCTGCACGAACTGGCCGAGGTTGATGCCGTATCGGCCGAGCGATGTGCCGACCGGCGGCGCGGGGGTGGCCTGCCCACCCGGCACCTGGAACTTCGCCTGACCAACCATCTGCTTTGCCATCGTCGTCGCCCTTTGTTGCGTTCCGTATGCGTGTTTGAATTCAGACTGTCTCGATCTGCCAGTATTCGATGTCCACCGGAGTCGAGCGGCCGAAAATGCTCAACATCACCGTCACGCGGCCGTTTGCTTCGTCGATCTGGTCGACCTCGCCCTCGAAGTTTTCGAATGTGCCCTCGTTGATCTTCACACGGTCGCCCTTCTTGAAGCTGATCTTGAGCTTGGGCGCATCGGCGGTGTGCTCCTCCTTCTTGTTGAGGAGCTTGGCCACGTCTTGGGGCAGCATCGGGCTGGGACGACCGGCAGAGCCGGTGAAGTCGCCAATACCACCGGTTTCCCGCACGAGGTACCAGGTCTCGTCGTTGAGCGCCATCTGCACGAGGATGTAACCAGGATAGAGCTTGCGGGACACGACCCGCTTCTTGCCTCCCTTGAAGTCGGTGACCTGCTCCTTGGGCACGATCACCTCACCGAACCACTTCTCCATGCCCTGGAGCATGATCCGTCGCTGGAGGGCCTCACTGATCGAGTCCTCACGGTTACTCTGCACCTTGAGGATGTACCACTCCATGCCTGCCATCGACGGAGCCTCGTCCTCGTCGATCGTCTCTTCGATGGGCTGGGCGTCTTCGTCCCCCCCAAACGGATCAGCGAGCTCCACAGGGCCGTCGTCTTCATCAACCTCGTCGACAAGCGCCGCAGGGACCTCAAGCGTTGACGGGACGTCGTGAACAACCTCGGCAGCAGCCGCGGCCTCGGGGGCGTGAGCCGGCAGCGCCGAGTCCGTCACCGGAACGGCCGCTTCATCATCGGGATGGGATGTGTCGTGAGTCATCGATGCGGTCATGTCGTCATGGGCTGGAGGAATGCCAGGCGGGTCAGACGGAGCCCCCGCGAAGCAGCGACCACAGCTCCCGTGGGTGAAGCAGGAACCACCAGAAAAAGTCGAACGCAGACAAGAGTGCCGCCAGGAAGAAAATCAGAAAGATGACGACTATCGAACTGCGAAAGACTTCCTGACCACTCGGCCAGGATACCTTCGCCATTTCTGCCTCGACAGCAATGAGGAACTCCGCAAACCGGGGAATATTGACGATCCGGAAGCAGAGCCAGAGCCCCAGCGCCACTAGGGCCGCCGGCATCAGGAACCGCATCACGCCCAGGTCAGGCCCGCTGGATGCCTCGCCAGAAGCCATTTCCGTGATGATTTGTGACACCCGCCACGCACCCGTACCCACGATCACCGCCAGCGCGGCGAACGTGGCCTGACGGGTCACGCGGCCCTGATTCCACTTGTAGAGCGAAAAGCTGAGCACGCTCCCCAGAAGGGATCCGAAACCGGCTTGGTTGTCTGTCGCTGCCATACGGCCTGTCTTCCTACCCGGCATCAGTCATCCTGCCCGGAACGAAATGCCGCTCCGCCTGACGGGCGGACCGCGGTGCGTCCGGACAACGCGCCGCGGTGACGGCTGCAGGGGCGGCGGGGATCGAACTCGCGACCTCTGGTTTTGGAGACCAGCGCTCTGCCAGTTGAGCTACGCCCCTGTGAGTGGGAATCGGCCACACGGCCGATTCCGCACCCTCATCCTACATATCTTTTTTTCCGACATCAGCCCGCGGTCACCCGCGGGAAGGCTGCCGGCATCGGCGCCTCCAGTTACTCGAGAATCTTTGTGACGACGCCCGAGCCAACGGTCTTGCCACCTTCACGGATCGCAAAGCGAACACCGTCGTCCATGGCGATCGGCACCATGAGCTCGACCTCCATCTTCACGTTGTCGCCCGGCGAGCACATCTCAACGCCGCCGAGCAGCTTGGTCGCGCCGGTCACGTCGGTCGTGCGGAAGTAGAACTGCGGCCGGTAGCCGGCGAAGAACGGCGTGTGACGGCCACCCTCCTCCTTCGACAGCACGTAGACCTCGCACTCGAACTTTTTGTGGGGCTTGATCGAGCCCGGCTTCGCGAGCACCTGACCGCGCTCGATGCCTTCGCGGGCAACGCCGCGGAGCAGGCAGCCGACATTGTCGCCAGCCTGTCCGCTATCAAGCACCTTCTTGAACATCTCGACGCCCGTGACGGTCGTCTTCTCGGCCTTTTCCTTGAGGCCGATGATCTCAACTTCGTCGCCCACCTTCACGAGACCCCGCTCGATACGACCCGTGGCCACGGTGCCACGACCTTCGATCGAGAAGACGTCTTCGATGGCCATGAGAAATGGCTTGTCCAGTTCACGGACTGGCTCGGGGATGTAGGCATCGACTGCGTCAAGCAAATCGGCGATGCACTTGTTGGCGGCCGGATCCTTGGGGCTGTCGTACGCCGGCTTGCCCGCACCACGGATGATCGGCACATCGTCGCCAGGGAAGCCGTACTTCGTGAGCAACTCGCGGATCTCCATCTCGACCAGGTCGAGCAGCTCGGGATCGTCCACGAGGTCCACCTTGTTGAGAAACACCACGAGGGCCGGCACACCGACCTGCTTGGCGAGGAGGATGTGCTCCCGCGTCTGCGGCATCGGGCCGTCGGCAGCGCTGACCACCAGGATCGCGCCGTCCATTTGGGCGGCACCGGTGATCATGTTCTTGATGAAGTCAGCATGGCCCGGGCAGTCGATGTGGGCATAGTGACGCTTCTCGGATTCGTACTCGACGTGGCTGACCGCGATCGTCACGGTCTTCGTCTCGTCGCGGACGGTACCGCCCTTCGCAATGTCGGCGTAGCTCTTGGCTACGGCCAGGTTCTTCGCCGCCTGCACAGCGACGAGCGCGCCGGTGAGAGTGGTCTTGCCGTGGTCAATGTGGCCGATCGTGCCAACGTTGACGTGCGGCTTGGTCCGACTGAAGTTGTCCTTGGCCATCGTGTCTCCTCAAACTCCTCGGAAATGAAAAAACGGAACTCGTGAATGGGAACTGCGACTGCTGCCGCCCGAGCGACTCGACCGCTTACACGCCGGCCGCGACCTCGGAAGAGCTGCTGATGGGAGTTGAACCCATGACCTCGTCCTTACCAAGGACGCGCTCTACCAACTGAGCTACAGCAGCGGTGTGATAGGTGATGGTGTCATGGGTTTTTGGGGCATTGGTTTTTGGGGCATTGAGCGAAGGGAAGCGGGTAGAGGGAATCGAACCCTCGTCTTTAGCTTGGAAGGCTATTGCTCTACCATTGAGCTACAC
Source organism: Planctomycetota bacterium (assembly GCA_031403195.1). Lineage (GTDB taxonomy): Bacteria > Planctomycetota > Planctomycetia > Pirellulales > UBA1268 > QWPN01. The sequence goes on from JANNSZ010000075.1 coordinate 176,147, forward strand.
CCGCGGGGATCGGAACCGGCCGTCTGTTCTCCGACCGGCGCCGGCTGCCGAAGGAGGATTCGCCAAGCGGCATGTCAGTGGGGAGTGCAGGATTCGAACCTGCGAAGGTGCAAGACCATCAGATTTACAGTCTGACCCCGTTGACCGCTTGGGTAACTCCCCGCGTGGTGTGGTTGCGGTGTGCGTATGTCTCCTCGTCGTCCTCCGCCGTCTGGCCGCGGCTGGCTCGTGGCACTCCGGCGACGCTCGCCCTGGCGGGGCCGAGGCCGCCGGCGCGCTGAGCTAGCGGTGGGAGTTGAACCCACAACCTGCTGATTACAAATCAGCTGCTCTGCCAATTGAGCTACGCTAGCGGCCGGTCGAAACCGCGAAACACAGGAGTGTACGGTTTTGCTTACCGCATGCAAGATGGCGCTGGATTCCGCGCATCTGGGTGCCCTCCGAGCCCGCGAAGCTAGGCAAAAACAACGTCCACCATCGAAAAATCGTCCTGGAAATCCTCCCGGCCCGACAGGCTTCGGGCATGGTCCAGGAGGCCGTCGAGTGGGTTTTGGCCGGGCGTGCCCGCCGCCCCGGCGAGCTTCTCCACGAACTCCGCGAAGGGCCACATGGAACCGTCGGTGCGGATGATTTCGAAGGCCCCGTCGCTATAGATGAAGAGACGACTTCCCGGCGGCACCGCCACCTCCTCGGCGGCGTAGTCGAGCCCCTCCATCGCCCCAATCAAGGGGCCCTCGGAGTCGAGCAGCCGCCGCGGCCCATCCGCAGGCAGCAGCAGGGCCGGCGGATGGCCGCCCCCCGACCATCGCAGCCGGCCCGTCGATCGGCAGTAGACGCCATACCACGCCGTGAAAAACATGTCGTTGTGCCGCTCCATGGGGAAGGCGCGGTTGAGGCCCGCGAGCACGGCCCCCGGGTCTCGAAAATCGGTCTGCGGCAGGGCCTCGCTGCGGATGGCGTTGAGCGCCGACACCGAGAGCAACGCTGCGCCCACCCCGTGACCGCAGACGTCGAGCAGATAGAAGGCCACGTGGTCGGGGCCGAGGTCGTGGTACCCAAACGCATCGCCACCGAGGGATGCCGACGGGATGAATCGCCAATCGGCCTTGATGCCGCCGAGCGATTGCGGTGGCGGGAGAAGCGAGCGGACGTAGTGGGCCGCCGTGGCCAGATCGTTGGCAAGCACCTGCTGGCTCTTCTGGAGCGCGGCAAACGCCTCGTTCCGCTCCACGAGCGCCGTGTAGCCCCGCGAGTGGTACCGCACGCGGGCGACGAGCTCGAGCCGATCGGGCAGCTTCACGATGTAGTCGTTGGCCCCGAGGGCAAACGCCTCGGCCTTCACCTCCGGCTCTTCCTTTGTGGAGAGCACGATCACGGGCACATCCCGAAACCGCTCGTCGGCGCGATACCGTCGTACGAGCTCGAGCCCGTCGACCTCGGGCATCACGAGATCCTGAAGGATCACGGTCGGCCGCACCTCCGCCGCCCGTTCCACCGCAGCTTTTGAATCGCGGCAGTAGTGAAACGCGATGCCTTCTTCACCCACGAGCATCCGGCGGACCGCCTCACCGATGATCGGCTGATCGTCGATCAATAGCACGCAGGGGCTACGGGAAGAGGGGGTTGCAGGAATCGCCATGCCGGAAGGCTACCACGCGGGGGGTCCCCGAAGCCGGATCGCACGAGTGACCGACGAAGCCCGTGCAACAACCTGCCGAGTTCCAACTGACGCACCTCCGGCGATTGTCACCGATTGTGGCGATCAATCCGCGACGGCCCGCGCTTCTCCAGAATTCTGCGCCCCTCGGCCCCAACAGATTCCAGTCGCATTTTCACTTCATCCGATGAATCGTAGGGGGCGCCAGAGACCGCGAGCGCTGGTCGACATCTCGCAACCGAGAGCCGGAATCACCAATCGCCGTGAAAAAGCCTGCCGGTGCCACGGGAATCCCGGAAGAATCATTTTCTTTCATGCATTCATTGCAACCGTAACCCACTCCGTACGGCAGACGTATCGATGCGTCTCTCTTGAAAAAAACACATGGCACCGTTACTGCTGACTGCGTCACTCGTTCAGTTGCTCGCCGTCGGTTCTGCCGTGATGGCCTATCTCTATTGTCGACGCCTCCAACGATACCAACCGAATCATGTACCGGATGCAGAGCTTCCGCCGACGCTTGTCGTGATGAGCCTGCGTGGCGGAGACGACGGACTGCTGGATTGCTTGAATCGTTTGGGGAACCAAGACTTTCCCAACTATCGCATCAAGTTGATCCTGGATCATCCCACGGATCCGGCGAAGTCGATTGTTGATCGCTTCCTGCGAAGTGGACCCCGCGTACCGGTCACAGTTGAGTATCTGCGGTCGCCATCGCAGTGGAGCACCCTCAAAGCGAGTGCGATTCGCCAAGCAGTCGACGATCTCGAGCCTGAAATCGAGGCCGTCGTAAACGTCGATGCAGATGCCGATCCGTATCCGCGGTTTCTTCGGGATATCGTGTCGCCGCTACGAATGCCAGGCGTGGGGGCCGTGTCTGGGAATCGCTGGTATACCCCTCCCAACTTCTCGTGGGGTGGTTGGTGTCGTGCGATCTATAACGCGATGGCTTTGCCAGCGATGGAATGTTTTCAGCTCCCTTGGGCAGGTGCCATGTCCTTTCGGGCGGAGGTCGCCAGAAGTTCCGCCTACTTAAAGAAGCTCGAAAGAGGCTGTACGGATGAACCCGCTATCCGTGCCGGGCTCAGAGAAACTGGGCTGGTACTGCACTTCACCCCGCGGGTGATTCTGGCGAACCCCGAGGGAGCCAGTCTCACAAACTGCTTTCATTTTATCTCGCGGCAACTGCTGTGGACCCGCTGCTATCACCCCTCGTGGACGCCGTTGTTTTTGCACGCGGTTGGAACGTACGCGTTGCTCTTGGTTTCACTTGTGTGGGGCTTCGCTGCCTTGGCGAATGCTCGCGATCGCTGGATGGGTGAGATTGTGTGTGCGAGTGTGGGGATGTACTTGCTATCCGCGATTGGTTCCATGATCTTGATTCAACGCACGATTGAACGAGTCGCGTTCAAACCACAGGAACGAGTTCCGCAGTACGATCTCGGAATCGGACGCCTGCTGCAAATGATCGTCGCGGCTCCGCTGGCGCTGGCCGTCTACACGCTGGCGATGCTGTATGCTGCAGCCACGACCAAGGTGGCTTGGCGTGGGGTGCAGTATTCGGTCGAGAACGACGGCTTTGTGCGACTGATTGCGTACCGCCCACTCGCTTACGTTGGATCAGAAGACGCTGTGTCTCCCGCGACCGAACCACGCGCGTTGCTCACTGGCTCGTAACGCACCCGCGTGTGCTGCGTGAAGGATTGAATCATGTCTGCGGTCGCGCCGTTTCCTTTGGATGAACCTTCGACGGCGATCGACTGGATTGCGGAAGTCACGGCGATTGACCACCGTGAAGTCAGGCGCCGCCTGAGCTTGGAGCACGCCCGACTGGGTGCGAATGTCAGCGCCGCGATGACACGTGCCGGGGTAGAGTTCTATGTCTTCAGTGACACCATGGCCGCGTTGTACGCTTCGACCGACGCCTTTCTCTACGAAACGTACACCTGGAATCGCTATCCAACGAAGCAGCGCATACGGCAGTGGGTCATCGACTTTCTCGGCAGGAGCAGTCGTCAGCCCCAACGCATTCTCGCGTACGGCGATGGCCTCGGCTTCGACGCTTGTGGTCTCGCGCTGGCAGGGCATTCGGTGACGTACTTTGAAGTTGGTGCACGCAGCATTGCCTTTGCTACCAAGGTCTTCGCGGCCAACAACGTATCGGTTGAAATGTGTTCGGACCCCACCGAACTGCCGCACGACGATTTTGATGTCGTGCTGTGCCTCGACGTTTTGGAACATGTTCCCGATCCGCCGGCGTTTGTCCAGCAGTTGACGCCGCACCTCAAAGCCGGCGGCCTATTCATTGCTCACGCCCCGTTTTGGTACGTCGAGCCAGATGTCAGCACGCACTTGGCCTCCAATCGCAAGTACTGCGGCGATTGGAAAAACTTGTACGGCGCGGCCGGGTTGACGCCTGTCGATGCAGAGATCGCTTGGAATCCGCTGGTCTTAGCAAAGGATGACGGCCGTCGAACCATCCCCTGGTCGCGTTGCCCGTCGTTTTACCTTGGCACATGCTTGCTGCGTTGGTCGCGCATCTGCAATTGGCCCCTCACCTGGATTCGGCACATGATCATGACTTCGGAACGCACTCGCCTGCTGAACAACAGCCCGGAACTCACAGAAAAATAGCCGCGAGCGGATGCGCACCCGGGATTGGCAGGATCGCTCGGATAGCATGATGGGACAATGAAACCCACTCCGCCGATGCCTACACCCACCCCCAAAAAGCTAGCGGACGCGATCGAGGGGCTCGGCGTTTTTTACCTGGGCACGAGACTCGATGACGCTGGGGCCGCGACGAGCGAGCCGCTGCTCCTCGACGCCCGCCGATTCACGACGCATGCCGTCTGTGTGGGCATGACCGGCAGCGGCAAGACCGGCCTCCTCGTCGGCCTGATCGAGGAGGCGGCCCTCGACGGCATCCCCACGCTCGTCATCGATCCGAAGGGCGATCTCGCGAATGTGCTGCTGACGTTCCCCGACCTCGCGCCATCCGATTTCGAGCCGTGGGTCGATCCCGAAGCAGCCCGCCGCGAAGGTGTTTCACTTCAAGAGCTCGCCACCCGCACGGCTGCAACATGGTCGGAGGGGCTCACCGCGTCGGGGCAATCGGGCGACCGGATCCGCAGGCTTCGCGCCGCCGCCGACTTTGCGGTGTACACCCCGGGCAGCACGAGCGGCATTCCGCTTGCCATGCTCGGCAATTTGGGCGCGCCTCCTGCCGCGATCCTCGCCGACCCCGAGGCCTGTCGCGAACGGATCGAGTCGCTCGTGTCGGGGCTCCTCGCGCTCGTGGATATCAACGCTGAGCCGGGCACGAGCCGCGAGCATGTCTTCCTTTCCACGATTCTCGAAAAACTCTGGCAGAGCGGCCAGCCGGTCGATTTTGGATCGCTCATCCGCACGATCCCTGCACCGCCCATTGATCGCATCGGTTTCCTGGATCTCGAAAACTTTTTCCCCGCAGGGGATCGGTTTCAACTTGCGAGCAAGCTCAATACGGTCGCCGCCGCTCCGGGCTTCGACGCCTGGCTCGAAGGCGAGCCGCTCGATGTCGGCCGCCTCCTTTGGACGCCCACTGGAAAGCCGCGGGTCGCCGTGATCTCGATCGCGCACCTCCCCGACGCCCAGCGGATGGCCTTTGTGACGCTCCTTGCAGGGCAGGCCATTTCATGGATGCGATCGCAGCCGGGCACATCATCGCTCAAGGCACTGTTCTTGATGGACGAGGTGTTTGGGTATGTGCCGCCGGTGGCCAATCCGCCGAGCAAGACGCCGATCCTCACACTCATGAAGCAGGCCCGCGCCTACGGTCTCGGCGTGGTCCTCGCGACCCAAAATCCCGTCGACCTCGACTACAAGGGCCTCGCCAATGCCGGCCTCTGGTTCTTGGGCCGCCTCCAGACAGCCCGCGACAGAGCCCGTGTCTTGGACGGCCTTGAAGGCGCGGCGGCGGCCACCGGCGGATCGTTTGACCGTGGCCACCTCGACCGACTTCTGTCGGGCCTCGCCCAGCGCCGATTTCTGATGCACTCCATTCACGGCGACGAGGAGACGCTCTTTCAGTCGCGGTGGACGATGTCGTACCTCCGCGGGCCCCTCATGCGCGAGGAGATCCGGCGGCTCGTCGGGGGCGCACTCCCACCCACGGCGGCGGTGCGAATCGACGATGGGTCCCCACCCCGCGGTGGCCCACGCCCCATCCTCCCCCCCGGCATCCGCGAGACCTTTCTGTCGCCTGCCAATCCCGAAGCGGGCCCGGGCGATGTCTCCTACACGCCCCACATCCTCGCCCGCGCGATCGTCCGCTACTCGCTCGCCTCCGCCGGCATCGAGGAGCACCGCGAACAGTTCTATATGGCTCCGGCTCCGACGGCGGTCGGCGCGTCGGCCTGGGAATCGGCCACGCTGCTGCCTGAAGCTCCCGAGATCGAACCCGCTCCCCGCTCAGGCTCGTTCGCACCGCTCCCCCCGGTTCTCGCGGGCCCTCGCGGCTATTCCGCCCTCGCCACCTCGCTGAAAAACTTCCTGGCTCGTTCCGCGAAGCTTTCCGCCTGGCGTGCCCCGACCCTGGGCGAGTTCTCGCGGCCCGATGAATCGGAACGTGACTTTCGAATCAGGATCGCCGACCGCGTGCGAGAACGCCGCGACGCAGAAATCGAAAAGCTCCGCACTCGGCACGCTTCCAAGCTCGCCTCGCTGGAAGACCGGATCGAGCGTGCTCACCAGAAGGTGGAACGGGAGCGTGCGCAGGCCAAGGACCAGTCGATGCAGACGTATGTGTCGATTGGCTCAGCCGTCATCGGCGCGCTGTTTGGTCGCAAGAAGATCAGCTCGACCACGATCGGCAAAGCGGCCACATCAATGCGATCAGCCAGCCGGGCAGCCAGGCAAGAGGCCGACGTCGCCCATGCCGAGGAAAGCCTGCAGTCGCTCGAAGAACGTCGCCGTGAGTTTGAAGCTGAAGTGAGCCGTGACCTCGAAGCGATCCGCCTTGTCTGGTCACCCGAGGCACTTGCCATCGAGCCGATCGAAATCCCCGCCCGCAAGACCGACACCACCGTGGAAGAAGTCGTCCTCGCCTGGGTGCCGGGTGAGCGGAACCCGTTTTGCCCCAGGATGACGGGCCGGCGAGGGGCGGCCCGTGTCATAGGGCCGGCGTAGAAAATTGAGCGAAGCCTGGAGGGCGAAGCGAGGTTTTCTCCGAGTGCCGCGACGGGCACGACGCCCATCGCAAACGTCCGGCGAAATGACACGGGCCGCCCCTCGCCGGCATTTCATGCGTCCGCAGCATCGAGTAAGACTCTTTCACCATGCCTCCACCACTTCGCCACATCGTCCTCGTGGACTGCCCCGACTCGGTCGGCCTCATCCACCGCATCACAGGCGTCCTCGAACAGCGCCGGCTCAACATCGAGGCCAACCACGAGTTTGTGGACGCGGCCACGCGGCATTTCTTTTTTCGCGCCGAAGTGACCGCCGCCGACGGCCCGGTGCCCGCCGACGTTCTCCAGGCTGCGCTCGCTGCCGTCCTACCGTCCAAGGCAACAATCCGCGTCGCCCGCGACGAGCGGCGGGCGATTGTCGTCTGCGCCACCCGGGAGCCCCACTGTCTCGGCGAGCTCTTGCTGTTGGACGCCGTGGGAGAGCTGCCCGGCAAGATTGTGGCCGTCGTGAGCAACCACGACACACTCCGTACCCTCGTCGAACGTTTCGGTGTTCCGTTTGAGTGCGTGCCACACCAAGGCATCGATCGCGGCGCTCACGAAGCCCGCATCGCCGCAGCGATCGATGCCCACGCGCCTGCCTACGTCGTCCTCGCACGCTACATGCGGATCCTGTCCGCAGGCTTCGTGACGCGGTATGCCGGCCGGCTCATCAACATCCATCACTCGTTCCTCCCGGCCTTTGCGGGTGCGGCCGCCTATCGCCAGGCATTTGCCCGCGGAGTCAAGCTCATCGGCGCGACCGCGCACTTTGTGACCAGCGAGCTCGATGCTGGCCCGATCATCGCCCAAGACGTCACGCCCGTGAATCACACGTATAGCCCGGAGCGGATGGCCCAGGCCGGCAGCGACGTGGAAAAAATCGTCCTCGCCCGTGCGGTCCGGCTCGTCCTCGAAGAACGCGTGTTCGTCCACGACGGCCGTGCCATCGTGATGGACTGACGCGGCCCGTCACTGCGCGTCGCGGACGTACTTGTGGCACTGCACGCACTTGAGCGTCACGTCCATCCAGGCGAGGGCCGCGCCGTCGAGGTTCTGGGCCTTGGCCGCATCGCGAAGCGTGCCACAGGAACGGCGAAACTCGGCGCTCTGCCGCGCGTAGTCTTCCGTCTGAAGCACCTGCCAGTTGCTGTCGAGGCTCGCTAGGGCCAGTTGCTGCGCGCCCTTCTCGATGAGGTCGAAGTCTTCCGTCGTGAGGCCCTCGAGCACGTTCTGTGAATGGGCCAGCTTGGCCCGCATGAACACAGCCACCTTGTCGGGCTCGGGCGGGCCGTCTGCGGCGAATGCGGCAAGCCATACGCTCGAGGCCGCGATCGCCAGGGCGAGAGGGGCCGCGAGCACGAGCATGAAGCGGCGTGGCGCGGCTGGGGTCTGGGGCGTCGTATCATGGTGGGACGGCTGCATGCTTGCTCCTTGGATGGACTCTCTCCCGGACAATATCCCGCGCGGTGCCGCACCCGAGCAACTCGGCGGACAGGTTTTCTGCGGGCAGCTATAACGGCCCGGCTGAACCATCATCCCGCCGATGCCCCCCTTGGTGCAGGTTTCCGATGCGCGTTGCCCGAATCCGTATGCCACTGACCGGCCTCATGCTGACCGGCCTCTTGGGTGTCTCCACCCTCGCGCGGGCCCAACAGGTGGCCGTCGAGGAGATTCGTCTGGAAAACGGCATGGAGTTTTTGCTCGTGCCACGCAAGGACCAGCCCAACGTCGTCAGTGCCGGCTGGGTGGCCCGCGTGGGGAGTGTGAATGAGCGGCCTGGGATCACCGGCATCAGCCACTTCTTCGAGCACATGATGTTCAAGGGCACCGACACGATCGGCACCCGCGATCCCAAGAAGGATGCCCGCTTCCGGGCCGAACAGAAGGCGATCCGCGACGAGATCAACCGCCTGGTCTGGACGAAGCAATACGCCCGCTTCTTCAAGGGCGAGATCGACGATCCCTGGAACCCCGCCAACGACACTCAGGCGCTCCGGGTGCTCCGGGCGAAGCTCGACGAGCTCATCCGCGCCCAGCAGGGCCGCGGCCCCGGCGGCGAGGCAGCCGGCACGATCGTGAAGGACGAGTTTGATCAGGTCTACACCCGCGCTGGTGGCAGCGGGATGAATGCGTTCACCAGCAACGACATCACCTGCTACTTCATCACGGTGCCGTCCAACAAGCTCGAGCTCTGGGCCTGGATGGAAAGCGACCGGCTCAATGGCAGCGTGTTTCGGGAGTTTTACTCCGAGCGGGACGTCGTGCATGAAGAGCGACGGCTCCGCACCGAGAGCACGCCCACCGGAAAGTTCGAGGAGCAGTTCGACGCCATGTTTTGGGCATCGAGCGGCTATTCATGGCCGGTCATCGGTTGGACCAGCGATCTCAACAGCTACACCTTCGAGCAGGCCCAAGACTATTGGAACGTCTACTACCGTCCCGGTAATCTGTTTGGGGTGCTCGTCGGCGATTTCGATCCGGTCGAAGCCAAGCGGCTCATCACGAAATACTTCTCACGGCTCAAGCCGGGCGACCGACTCCCACCGCCGGTGGTCACGCTCGAAGTGGATCAGTTGGCCGAACAGCGAATGATCGCCTCGGGCGATTTTCCGCCGAGTGTCGAGATTCGTTACCACACGGTGCCTGCCGGCCATGTCGACTCGTATCCACTCGACATGCTCGCCGAGGTCCTCAACGAGCGGACAGGCCGACTCTACGCCGGGCTGGTGGAGGGCCGTGGGATCGCCGCCGGAGCCGGAGCCTATTCCGACACGCGGAAGTATGCGGGGCTGTTTGCTATCTCAGCACAGGCCCGCGGCGATGCCACGCACGAGGACCTCGAGCAGGCCTGGTATGAAGAGCTTGCAAAGCTTCAGGCGGAAGAAATCCCAGAGCGGGAGCTTCGCAAGGTGAAAAACCGGGTTGCCGCGGGCAACTTCCGCAAGCTCGAAGACAACATGAATCTCTTCATCCAACTGGCCTTCAGCGAAGCCCTGCTCGACTGGCGTGAGATCAACGAAGGGCCCGCGAAGTATCAGGCTGTGACCGCGGCCGACATCCGCCGCGTGGCCAAGAAGTATTTCGATGCAAACAACCGCAGCGTGGCGACCTACCGCCGCAAGGCCGACTGAACCTGGGAGCGTGGCATGAAGACGTGTCTCTGGGTGCTCTGCGCTATCGGTTTGGGCGCGGGCCTCGCGGTGTCGACGGCTCGTGCTGCCGATGCGATCCCGGCCCGTCCTGAAACCATACGCTTTGCGCCGCTGGCGTTTGAGCCCCCGTCGGCAGCCGATCATCGCCATGTGCTCGCCGATGGCACGGTCGTCTTTCTTGCGCCGTCGCATGAGCTGCCGCTGGTCAAGGTGGCGGTCACGTTCAAGGGGGGCAACTCGCTCGACCCGGCTGACCTTCCGGGGCTTGCCGCCTTCACGGCCAAGCTCATCCGCGAGGGTGGCACCGCCACGATGAAGCCGGCTGAGTTTGACGAGTCGCTCGATTTTCTGGCGACCGAGATCTCGGTTTCGGCTGGCGACACATTCACCACCGCCACGATGAACTGCTTGAAAACCAACCTCGACGAGAGCCTGGGACTGTTTTTCGGGATGCTCTGGTCGCCGGGCTTTGAGGCTGGCCGGATCGATACCGCCAAAGCCAGTCGGGTCGCCCAACTTGCCCAGCGGAACGACGACGCCGCGGCGATCCTGGCCCGTGAGTGGAAGCGGCTGGCGTTTGGCGCCGACCATTTTGAAGCCGCCGAGCCGACTGCAGCCCAGGTCGCAGGCCTGTCTCGCGATGGCCTGGTCGCGATGCATCGCCGGATCCTTCATCCGGGCAACGCGATCATCGCGGTCGCTGGCGACTTTGATGAACAGCAGATGCTCGCGAAGCTCGAGAAGGCATTCGCGGGGCAGAAGCGTGGGCCGGTGGCTCCAGATCCGGTATCGCCGACCGCACAGCTCAAGCCGGGTCTGTATCACGTGCCCAAAGACATTCCCCAGGGCAAGGTGGTGATCGGGCAGCGGTCGATCGAACGGGATGATCCCGACGCGATTCCGCTCACGCTCATGAACGAGATCCTTGGCGCGGGGGGCTTCACGAGCCGGCTCATGCAGAAGGTGCGGAGCAACGAGGGGCTCGCGTACTCGGTGCGTTCCGCGATCCAGCCTCGCGTCACCTATCCGGGATTTTTCGCCGCGAGCTTCGAGAGCAAAAACCCGACGGTGGCGCTTGCCACCAAGATCGTGCTCGATGAGATCCGCCGCATTCGCGAGGAGCCAATCTCGGCCGACGAGATCGAGACAGCCAAGCGCGGCTTGATCGAAACATTCCCGCGGCAGTTTGAGAGCAAGCCCGCGATGCTTCAGGTCTTCGTGAACGACGAGTGGACGAAGCGGCCTGCCGACTTCTGGAAGACGTACCGCGCCAAGCTTGAGGCCATCACGCCGGCAGACCTCCAGCGAGTCGCCCACAAGCATCTCGACCCGGAAGCGATGGCGATCCTCATCGTGGGTGACTGGGAGCACATCGCCCCAGGCGACCTCGAAAAGCGAGCGAACATGGACGAGTTTTTCGGGGGTAAGGTCACCCACCTCCCGCTCCGCGACCCCCTCACGCTCAAGCCGCTGCCGTAGCGGTCGGCGGCCGCCACTTCCTGCGGCGAGAGACTTTTCCCACAGCCTACTAACGGGATGGGCATGGCGGCCGCATTGGCGCCCATAAAACTGCTGTTTCTCGCGGCGAAACGGCCCGTCTGGCTAGAGGTTTCGTTTTTCACACACTTCTCACAATCGCCTCATCACGGCCTCATGTACTCTCGCCATGATCCTGCTCGTTGAAGCGGGTGCGTCCTCGGCTCACTACGGAAAGCCCCGGCATGAAGGATCAGCAAACGCCCGAGACAAAGGAACCGGAAGCGAAGACTCCTTACCAGACAAGCTCCATGCGGAAGTGGCTCTGGCTCATGGGCCGCAAAAAATCCAAGGTAAAAACAACCAGCAGCAACGTAAACGATGATGCCGCCCATGCGGCAGCTGAGGCCATCGCCCAGATGCTCGGCGACTCCCGAAGACACGGCTGAATCGGCCGAAAAATCCAACCCCACAATATTGTTTGAAATCTAACAGAGTCCGGCGGTCGGCCCCTGTTAGCCTGTGCCCGATGTCGTCGGTCGGAAACTGTTCCGGCAGGCGAGATTTCCCTGAGTAAAAGGAATTTGTTCGTTATGCGTCATCATTTTCCATCCAGTTCGGCTCGGCGTGGCTTCACGCTCGTTGAGCTCCTCGTCGTGATCGCCATCATTGGCCTTCTCGTCGCGATTCTCCTCCCCGCTCTTTCCTCGGCTCGCAACTCCGCCCAAGCAGCGGGTAGCGGTTCGAATCTGAGCACCTTCGGCCGTGGCTTCTTGATCAACGCGACCGAAGACAAGAATTCCAAGTTGTCAACCGGTGCGTTCGACCATCTGCGTGATGGCGACACCCGCCGGTACGGCTGGGTTGCCGACCTTATCAAGATTAAGGTTTCCAATCCTGGCAAGGCCCTCGACCCGGCCAACATTTCCACGGTGAACGAGAAGGTGGCCGACTACATCGGCGCGACCAACACCGCGGCTTCAAAGGCCAACGGGATTCGTTGGAAGACGACGGGGAACAACTACTTCGGCGGTGCCAATGCCCCGCTCGACATGGCTGCGCCCACCCAGGACCAGAAGAACAAGCTGATGGAGGCTGGCTACAACACCAACTACGCAACCACGTGGCACTTCAGCCGCGGTGATTGCGGTCTGTTGTCGACCGGAATTATCAGCACCTCGATGAATCCGGTCACGTCGGATCCAGGGAAGTGCCCGCTCGACGGCGACGGGCCGCTGTCGGAGAAGAAGCTGACGGGTGGCGGCGTGAGCCGTGACCGTGTGGCTCTGGTGGGTCCCTCGCGGAACGGCGACGGTTCAGACGCCCTTGTGACGGATACTATGTTCCAAGCCTTTCAGACGTTCTTCGGAACGGATCAGAAACTCGTGACGACTGGGGCCATTCTGGTCGAGTCGTTCACCGACGGTATGAACTGCGCGTTCACTGACAGTAGCATCGGCGGTGCCGCGAACCAGTATGTCCATGAGTTCAACGACATCGTTCCGCTTCACGGTGCTCGCAAGACGGTCGTGGGGGGGAACACGCTTCTCACCGGCGGTTATGCCCAGGTGCTCTTCGGCGACGGCCACGTGGCCAAGATTGAGGACGTAGGCGGGTATCTGGAAGCTCCGGATAGCTTCCTCGGCCCCTACAAGACGGGTGGTCTTGCCACCTCAACCTCGTTCCAGGCTCTCGACGCGAGCGCCTACAACGAAGTCCGCGAGTTGATCTGGCTGCACCAGATCGGCAACTCGGGCGGCGGCATCGGCGGCGGCGCGATCGAGTGATCGTCAGTTGCTGATTCTGTATCGTGCAAGAGCCGCGGGCGCCGGGGGGCGGGCGCGGGCCATTTT
>JANNSZ010000076.1:0-9914 GCA_031403195.1 Planctomycetota bacterium
GCCGCAGCGGATCGCTACTGGGAAGCCTCCGGCCGGCGGCTCACGTTTGAGTATGTGCTGCTGGGGGGCGTCAACGATTCGACGAGCGACGCGGCCAAGCTCGCGGCGCTGCTTGGCGGACGCGCGGCCCTGCTCAACGTGATTCCCTACAACACCGTCGCCGGGATGCCGTGGCAAGAGCCCTCCCGAAAAGCACTCGACCGTTTTCTGGAGGTGCTTGGCGAGGCCGGTGTGAACGTGCAGGTCCGCCGCCGCAAGGGTTCGGCCATCGACGCCGCCTGCGGCCAACTCCGCCGCGCGGCCGCCGCGGCTAGCTGAACGAGCCCACGAGCAGGACGACGGCGAGGACGACACCCAGGACGCCCCCAAGTCAGACCGTCCAGTGGACCGTGGCCAACAGTAAGTCTGCTCCGTCACGCCAAGCTTCCGAACCACCTCGGCTACCGTCTTGCCCCGCGCCAACTCCACCTCGGCCTCTCGAAGTTGGCCGATGGTCTGTTCTACCGTATGCGTCTTTCCTCGTGGCATCTATCGCCTTCCCTTGGTTGCGACCACACCCGGATTCTCTCTCCGAACGTGGCCTCGTTTAAGGGGGGCAGTTCACCAGTCGCACTTCGAACGACTTTGTGATTCGCTACTTCTTCTGCTCGATCATCTTGACGACAACACCGTCCCCTTCGCCGTGAACGCGGACGCCTTTGACCCATTGCGCCGATTCAGCGGGCCAGGTTGCGCTCGCGGTGACCTCGCTAATCACCTGGATGACGATCCCATCGGGTTTGGTCAGGTGCAGGTAATAATCCTGAATCCCGTCCGTGGGCTGCGTCTTATAGATGACGCTTTCGAGTTTGGCGGTGTACCCACCGGTTGGCACGGTCGTCTTGGCGGTAACGATGAATTCCGGCTTGTCTCCCTTGGTGAACTCGTATCCAACGCTGTCGATTTTCTTGGCTACCTCTGACTCCGGCTGCTCGGGAGCCTCTGCGGCAGTCCCGGTCACGGCAAACAGCAAACCCAACAGACAGAGCAGGATCGCAAACGATTTCATCGGATCATCTCCAAAAATAATGACACACTTCTGCCGCCGTCTCGTTCGACGAAGACGACCCCTCAGAAGTTCCCACCTGATAAAAAATTAATCGCCGCGGCAATTCCCAGCCAGAATCTCCGCGAAAGTGATCGCGGGGTGCCGGCGGGTGGAACGAAGTGAGCCCCCGGTGAATTACGCTGTGATCCGACCCCAGCCGGCCGCCGACCATCCTTGATGCCACAGGGCATCTTCTTACTCACCGCTAGTCCAAGGCCTTCCACTCGTCCGAGCCTAGTCGGCCAAGGTGCCAAGTGGCACCGGCCAGCGGTTGGTCGATTGAGCGGTTTCGCTCCAACCAGCCCAAGCCGTGCCTGTTTGAGGTGACTCAGAGCGAGTGGATATCGATCACGGGCAACTCGTCGGGAGAAGTCTGGGCACCATCTCGGTCGTCGTGGACCTGGACGAACTCAGACCAATCAGTAGGTGGCCCTCTGGCGGGTGACACCGGAGGCGGCTCAGCCGGCTCCCCGGCGTGCGCGAGGATTCTTCTGATTGGCCCCCGGATCGATGATATCAAGGATCGACGGCTTCGCCGCCCGCTGGTGTTACCATGGCCTTGAACGTGGCGGGGTCGATATCGGAAGGAAGCAGTTGAACATGGCCATCGAAGAAGGCGGCGATGAACTCGCCCCTGGCTCGGCCTGGGTCGCCAACGCCAGCGAGGGGTTTGTCAGGATCGAATTGCAGATCCTCGGGCTTGGTCCAAGGGACGGCCGAGTCTGGCAATGACTCGACCAGTGCGGCCGTCTTTGAACCGCCGTCTTTGATACCCTCGATCGTGAGGCTTGCATCTGGTTTGGGGAAACAGGTGCCGGGGCCAGTGAGCACCTCCATGGTCGTCAATCCTGCGGCTCGCTCTTGGGGCGTGGCCCCCGGCTTGGCGAATACTTCGGGCATCCTTGCAAGCAGCTTCTTGTTGTGTTCGCTGTCCCATGGTTCGTCGAGATGAAACTCCTTATAGAGGTTGTCTTGACCGATGTAAGGCAGAATCGCGACTCGCCAACTCAGCAGCGGCTTGCCTTCCTTGTTGCAGATTGCCTGCGAGGGAAAAACACTCTTGTCTGCCTCATGCATGAGAAACACGATCGTGACTTGCTTGAAGTTGTTCATCGCCGCTGTCCGAAGTGCGGCGTCGCGGGCCGACTGGATCGCAGGCAACAGGATCCCGGCGAGAACACCCACGGGACCGGGCGAAACCCCGATGCCGGTCGCGCCGCTGGCCAGCGGTCCAAATGGAATCGTGCCGGTCGAGCGAACGAGGATTCCATCTTGCTCATGACGAATGACTGATACGCTCGGCCGTGAATAATTCGAGATCGTTGCCGAAGGGGGCAGCTTGGGGATTTCAAATTCGAGCCCCCGCTCGCGAAGCAGTTCAGTGACATACGGCACTGCGAAGGCGTAAACACCTTCGAGGTTCGCGAGCATCGGTCTCGGGTCGAGTACGCCGACGAACGTGGCCTCGCTCCCTCCGATAGCCTCGCTCACGTGGGGATGCGCACCGATTCCACCTTGCTTGGCATCGTGCGTCAGGAGGGTCTTTGCCGTCTGCGGTGAAAGCGTCAGGAACAGAGCATCGTCGGTGAGGCACCACGTGGGCGTCAGGGGGATGCCAAGGCCACCTCCTGTGATTTCCACACAATGGAGCAAGTGGCTGCCAAAGGGCACGGCTTCACATGTGAACGTGGCCTTGCCATTGGCCGTGGCCGCTGGCAGCAACTCGCACAGGCGGTCATGGGTCTTTTCAAAGCGTTCGCGATCGCGGATCCCGGCAATCAATGCCACATTGGGGACGAGGCCGCCAGGGCCACCCAAGGATGTGGGCAGCGACAGAACCGTCCAGTCACTGCCCAGGAGGGCGAGAAGATCGGCATCGAGATCGAGTCCGGTCGCCTGCCGAAACGCCGCCATGCCCTCGCGCACGCCTTCGGCATTTCGCGGATCGACGATGTCGACCAATCCCAGGAAGTCGGCGAGCATCTTCGAGGGATCGAGTGACCAGGTTTGGACACTCGTGGCGATTCCTGGAATCCGGGCCAACTGATTGCGGCCGACCTCGCTGGCCGGCTTTGCAAAGAAGCCCGTCGGTTCACCATCGAATCCGATCCAGAGGCCCGTACATGTTTCCTCAGTCGTCATTCCTGAGATCGCGCCGACCGTGCGGAGTTGCGAGAGTCCGGTCGCTTTGATCGCCCCCATGCCCTTCTCGTCGTTGCGAACAGCGGCGGTAGCCATGGCGATCACTTCGCCGGCATTGAAATAGGCCAGCGTGCTCTGCCGCGCGACGGGAATCTTCTGTCTCAGCCCGACCTTCCATGCAGGTGCCTTTCGGCCGGCGTCGCCGAGTCGTTTGGACAATCCTTCGATCGTGCCCTCGCCAAGTGTCAGGACGAATGTTCCATCGGCGATTCCCCACGCGATCAGCCCTGCGGGACTTTGCAATTGGTCGACCGTGCCACCGAGAAACGGAACTTTCTCAGGCTTCATGTTCGGCGGCGCGCCGGCAAGGGCGAGCTCGGAAAGAGCGGTGACCGCCTTGGCGATATCATCTCGCTGGTTCCCGACGCGGATCACGAGCGACGCGGCCACATCAGGTGGACCTTGCGACGGAGCGAACCGTTCGACCGTCACGGCCATGGGCCGCGTGAGGGCAGCATGCGCCAGCGTGATCAGGTTTTCGGTCACCTCGGGCGGCGCCGGGGAAGTCTGGTTGGCCAGGCCGACGATCTGTCGTCCCAAGCTCTTCAGAAATGTCTGCACGTCGCTATTGGCGAGCAACTGCTCGGTGAGGTTCTTGCTCGCGGCATCAGGCGCCGCGACGCCCGCCATTTCGAGGTGGAGAAGGCACTCGTCGGGTGCGGCTCGCTCGATGACGGGATCAGGAGGGAGAGGCGGCGTCGATAGCGGCAGGCCGGCCGCGCCTCCAAAAAAGAACGACAGGACGATCCCGACGACCGATATCGCGATCATGACACGCTTCTCCGTAGAGGTGATCTTGGCTCTCGCCGCGACCTGCGGCACATGATAGCAGTCCGAGCCTTCGGTCTTTCGCTCAGCCCATCACGATCGTGCGGCCGTCGTGGACGAAGACGCGTTCTTCGAGGACGAGTCGGACAGCACGGGCGAGCACAAGTTTTTTGACATCGCTGCCGGCCTGGGACATGCGATCGGGCGCGAAGGTGTGATCCACCGGCGTGACATCCTGGGCAATGATCGGACGGGCATCGAGTTCACTCGTCACAAGTGGCCGCAGGGCATGCTTCGGCGCAAACACGCCGTGGTACCGGTGCCGGTGTCTTCGAGGTGGCGGTGAAGTTCTCCCTGTTTCTTGATCCATCCGGGATGTTAGGTTTTTAAACCTTGGCATCACCAGAAAAGGTGGGTTTTTCGGATGGGGAAAAAGGACTTTACGGAAGAGCAGTTCGCGTTGCGTCAGCCTTGTGGGTCCTTGGGGCCACGAGCCAACTCCACCACGGCCTCACGCAGTATCCCGATGACCTGCTCCGCCGTATGCTTCTTCCCTCGTGGCATCTATCGCCCTCCCTTAGTTGCGACGACACCCGAATTCTCTCTCCGGATGTGGCCTCGTTTAAGGACGGTAGGTCACGGTGCGGCGCTATCGCGGAGATGCGAAGATTGGAAACCGCTTTTGCGCAGGTTCAACGACAAAGTACGATCGGAGTTCCACAACGCTGCCGCCGGAGGAAGAAAGCGATGACGCAGAGCATTTCCGAATCAGTCCGTCCACCAGTAACGGCCTGCAGTTGGCGGAGCTTTTACCTCGGGGGGGTGGCGGCGGTGATCGTCGCCTGCGGTCTCGCCACCGCGGCCGAGCCGACGGCCCGCCAGCCCGGCGGAGGTGGCGAAGCTCGACGCCACGGTGAAGGACTTGAGCGAGTCGTTTCTGAGAGGATAGAGGATGGGGGAGGATAGGACGGCCAATGGCACTTCGGCAACGTGGTGACGGCGTCTGTTCGATTCTGTTCGATTCCAGAGCGTAGCCAATCTGTCTGGGGCGTGCCTGGTGACGCGATGGGCCGCCTTCGAGCCGTGCGAAATTGCGCGAAAACGCCTCCCTGAAGACCGTTTTTCGCGCAGACCGCAGACCGGCCCCGCCCGTGCCCTTCGGACGCACATCAGAGTGAGTGGATTTCGATCTCGGGCAGCTCGTCGGGAGCGGCCTGCATGACGTCGCGGTTGTCATGGGCCTGGACGAGCTCAGGCCACTCGGTGGGCGGCCCACGCGCGGGCGACACCGGTGGCGGCTCGACTGGCTCGCCGACGTGCGCGAGGATCTTGCGAATGGGCGCTGGGTCGATGATGAACGAGATGAGCCGGATGTCGCCGCCACAGGCCGGGCACACCAGTGGAAACGCTGCTGCGTCTCGGTGTCGGCCCCGCCAGGGAACTGCCCCGCTTGTCCCGGCGCGCTCGTCGTGGCCGCGGTGGGCTTCCCGGCATTCCCGATCGCCAGCGCCGTCACGAGTGGCCGCAGCGGATGATTCGGCGCGAACACCCCGTGATACCTGTGGCGGTGTCTTCGCGGCGGTGGCACCAGATCCGAATGCCCGCTGTGGCCTGCCGATATCCCACGGGGGAAGACCTGCGTACATTGCCTTGAAATGCTTGGCGTCAACGGATTCGGGTGGCATGATCTTCGCTTGCTGGCCTTTGCATTTGCCCTGTCTCGTGGTGACCGATATCGTAGAAGAAGGAGAGGTGGTGCGTCATGGCAGCGAACATTAACCCCGTCGATGAAGAACGAATTACGCAACTGGAGACGGAGTTCGTGCACGCGTCGGGCGTGACCTGTTCCACGGCCTACCACAACGCCATCCAGGCCGGGCTCACGGTCGTCATTTCACAGGGAGACAAAATCGTCGAAGTGTCCCCTGACGGCAAAGAACGCGTAGTCAAGATCATCGTCGGGCCATCCCCTTCTCAACCGGGCGCGAGATACACGATCCAGTGATGTCCAGCACGCCGCGACTGCGGATGTTTGCCGGACCGAATGGTTCGGGAAAAAGCACCCTCAACGAGGTACTCGCTCCCGAATTGCTCGGCGTGTACCTGAACCCAGATCAAATTGAAGCCGCCATTCGGGCGCGTGGGTTCCTCGACGTTCGGGCTTATGGCGTCGCCGTCGACGACAAGATCGACTCGCTCTTGATGAAGTTCCTGGGGGAGTCGACGTTGCTGAGAGACACTGCCCTGTCGGGCGACGTCGCAAAGCTCTCGGTTTCCGGCGGCCTCATCGACTTTGCTCATGTGGAGGTCAACTCTTACCACGCTTCCGTCGTCGCCGATTTTCTTCGCCATCGTCTCCTGGAACAGAAAACCTCGTTCACGCTTGAGACGGTCATGTCGTCGCCCACGAAAGTGGACCTTCTCGCACGAGCCCAGCACCTCGGCTATCGCACCTATCTCTATTTCGTTGCCACCGCCGATCCCACGATCAACATCTCGCGTGTCGAGAACCGTGTGCGAAAGGGGGGCCACGGGGTGCCCGAAGATAAAATCGTGAATCGATACCACCGGTCGATCGGACTTTTGAAGCAGGCGATAAGTCACACGAATCGCGCCTACATCTTCGACAACTCCAGCCATGACAAGGCTCGCGTCTGGCTCGCCGAGATCACCGACGGCCGCACCATCGAGATCAAGGCAAGCGAAATCCCCGAATGGTTTTCCGCTGCGGTCCTGCGCGATGCCACACCGGCTTCACCAGGCGAGTGATGATGGAAAAGCGAGCACATCTACCCTCATCGCCGACCGGGGTCTGCCTAAGGATAGGACGGTCAACGGCCCTTTTGCATCGGGTTGAAGGCTGACGACCATCGCCTGATCGTAACCGAGTCGGGAAGCGGCTGTCTTGCGGGCTTGATCGCAGCGAATATCGCGCTGAACCGATCGTGCGACGGAATCCCTTTCGAGAGGTCCACGAGTTTGCCAAGCCACGATCGTTTCACCTTGGCGAATCTCGTGATGGCTACGAAATCATCCGCACCATAGATCACCCCGCAGATCGCGATCACGACGAAGGTCATGAGTGGATACGTGACCTTTCTGGTCCTCGGATCCGTGAGACTCTCGAAGTGCGATTGAATGCTCGGCAGACGCGACTTGGTAACAGGCACGGCCAGTCCTCCATGACCAAAGGCCGTCGGCATCCTCGGCGAGCATGCACCTCACACGACCGTTGCCCAATCATGCCAAGTCGCCCAGCTTCGCGCAATCGCCCTGGGGAGCAACCCAAGGGAGGCAACCACGGCGCGCTTACCTGCGGATGACTCACCGCGATACTGGTTCTTCCAGGACTGTCGCGGCATGTCCCTGGTCGTTCCAGGGTGTCTGATGGGGCGTGGTTCTTCCGGGAGTGGAAACACTCTCTGCCCACTATGCCCGTCTGGCCTGCTTTGGAAATCCTGATCCAGTCGGTATGAAGGTCAACTACCCCTTGAGGGAGGAGACTTTCGATGACGACGAGACGACGGAAGAAGCATCGTCCTGAGGAGATCGTGGCGAAGCTTCGTGATGCGGATGCGATGCTGAGCGCTGGCAAGGCCGTGGCTCGCATGCTCGGCCGCCGCCTCGACTGCATCATTACCTTCTGCCGCGATCGAATGACCAACGCCGTGGCCGAGGGACTCAATAGCAAGATAATGGCCAACAAACGCCGAGCCGGCGGCTGCCGCAACGTCGAGAGCTTCAAGGACGTCATCTACTTCTACTGCGGCGGCTCGCGGCTCGCTTCGACAACTCGCCGGTCAATACCCGACGACGAACTTCAATCCACATCTCCATCGCTGCATACACTCCTCGTGCCTCGCTCTCGGTAGGGGGGAAATCGCGGCTTCGCCGCGATTCTCCTCAACAAGAACACTGCACAGTTGTGCGCTGCATTTTTCGACCGGCCGAGCAACTTCCCCCGCGCTGCACTTTTCGACCGGCGTTCACACCCGCATGAAAATAGCGCGTATTTCAAAACATTTCAGCGCATCCGACGTATAAATCCGCAAGAGCCTTGGTGGGGGATCTCGATCCGTGCGCAACCGTTCCTCGCGCACGAGCTTTAAGCCGGCGGATTGCGCAATGTCGAGAAAATCGTCGATCGAAAGCCGGTTCAGCTCGATGAACTGACGCCAATGGCGCTCCCTGGATTCGAGGGCACGATCAGAGGCAAAAACTCCCTGATGCAGCTCATCTAGGCTGCGCACCAAATGATGCCACGGCTCGTTCGGGAAGAACTCGTCCAGATGTGAACCTTTGTCAGAGAAATATATTCCTCCGATTTGGAAAAAGAAGACGCCTTCATCCTTCAGGCGATCGCGAATCACCCGAAAGCAATCATAGAGGTGGTGGACAAAGATGTGCTCAAACACGCTCCACGAATAGATCAGGTCGAACGACCCGAGCGTCTCTGGCAGACAGGAAGGAGGCACTCTTATCAGGTGCAGATTGGGTGGTACCTCAGCTGTTGCCTCATGCTTCAGGACCTTGTTGAGGGAGGCTAAATCAGCGTCAACTACGTCCGAGCCGTACACTTCAGCCTCCGGATGCCGTAGCGCGATGGAAGCGGAAGCAATTGGCAACGCGCCGCAACCGAAATCGAGAATTCGCGACTGATCGAAATTCACTAATGTGCGTAGCATGGGCCACATGGAGCCGTATTCGTGATAGGTACGAGCACGGAACCACGGCGTTTTTGACGCCTTGAATACTTCCGTCCAATTTACGTGTGCCATAAACGTTCAAGAGGGAGTGACCTGCCCCCCCTTAAACGAAACCACATTTGGAGAGAGAATCCGGATGTGGTCGCAACCAAGGGGGGCCTATAGATGCCACGAGGGAAGAAGTATACGGCAGAGACAGATCATCGGCCAACTTCGAGGAGGCCGAGGTTGAGTTGGCGAGGGGCAAGACGGTAACCGAGGTGGTTCGGAAGCTTGGTGACCCCTCCCGGGTTTCTGTACCAGTGCTCATGAGAGAGTTGGGGAACAAGAGTCTGCGTGGTGTGTCGTAGGGAGGGGCGATGGCCGTCGGAATCCCCTTTTTCGGGCGAGGGAAGCCCAGCCGTGATAGAAGCACCTGTTAATACTACTACGTTAGCTGATCTTGAGCCAGATCAGTTTGTGGGTCATGCTTCCTGCCATGAATGCACGGAAGCTTCACAACCTGAAAAATGAGATGCAGGCGTTCGTCGAAGACGTCGCCGCCGGGATCGGACGGAGCGAGCGGAAGCACTGGTGCTCGACGTATCTTCGTGGGCTGCTGCTCGACGGGGAGCGAAAGAGCATCGAGCCGATGGCGAGTCGGCTGACCGCGATTGATCGGCCGGAGAAGGACTACGTTCAGGCGATCCAGCAGTTCATCAATCAGAGCAACTGGGAAGACTCGCTGGTTCGCGAGAACATGCGGCGACGCATTGGCGGCACCTTCGGCAGTGAGGGCATGCTGATCATAGACGACACAGGATTCGTCAAGCAGGGCAAGCACTCGGTGGGCGTGGCCCGGCAGTACAGTGGCACGCTCGGCAAGGTGGGCAACTGCCAGATCGCCGTCACGCTTCAGTTTCAGGTCGACCGCAGCGTGCTGTGCATCGATGCCGAACTGTATCTGCCGGAGTCGTGGACGAACGACGAAAAGCGGCTGAAAAAAGCCGGAGTTCCCGCCAGCATCGGGTAAGGATAGGACGGTCAACGGCCCTTTTGCATCGGGTTGAAGGCTGACGACCATCGCCTGATCGTAACCGAGTCGGGAAGCGGCTGTCTTGCGTGAGTCCCAGCGGCCTCGGACGCTCACGAGAGCGTCCTGTTCGGCACCG
>JANNSZ010000077.1:0-90122 GCA_031403195.1 Planctomycetota bacterium
CGAACTCCAGACCTCGTGCAGCTTGAAGAACATAGTTGACGGCCTTGGCTACGGGGAACGGTCCGTTCTTCTTGACCAACTGCGAGAGGTCTTGTCCATCGACATATTCCATCACCAAGAAGTGAACACCGTTCGCATGCCCTGCATCGTCGGCAGCGACGATGTTAGGGTGGCGAAGTTTGGCTGCGGCTCTGACTTCTCTCTCAAACCGGGCAATCGCTGCCGCATCCTTCGTCATCGCAGGCGGCAGCATCTTAATCGCCACGAGTCGGTCCATGCGGCGATGCAGAGCCTTGAACACCTGCCCCATCCCGCCTGCACCGATCTTGTTGAGGATTGTGTACTCGCCAAGGATCAGCGACCTGGATTTCCCGGCGGCAACTTGTGCCGCTTGGAACTTGGTCAGGTGGTTCCCTTTGACCAATTGAGCGACGAGTTCTTCGACGCTCTTGGGATGAGCCTTCGGCGGAATGAAATTCTCAAGCTTACCGGCAGCGACGATGCCGCTGTCTTCAAGCTGCTTGACAACGGTTTCCAGGGCGACGGACATAACCGGCCATTATAGCTGGCCCCTTGGTGGGGAGAGAGATGGGCGGGCAGGCCGAGTAGAACTCGCAGGCAAACGCGGTATTCTGACTTGCCTAGCTGGTTCGATGCCGCAACCCGAACCTTCCGCCTCGCGCCGTGTCCAGCGTCGGGGCATCTTCATTCCGAAAGGCGGTGCATCATGGACAGCAACGACCTCAGCGACCAGCCATTTTTTGAGCCGATGAGCAAAGGAATAGGACGGCCCACGGCACTTCGGCAACGTGGTGGATGGCTGACGGTCATCGGCGGATCGTAGCCGAATCGTTCTGAATCGGTCTGCGGCTGTCTTGCGACGTGACGGATGGCCTCGGACGCCCACACAATCCTCCGTGGGACCACCGTTTTTCAGGCCTGGCGCAGACCGGCTCCGCCCGTCTGCTCCGTGCCCGAACATCGGTGCCGTAAAGGGCATCCTTGGCGATCTCAGTGGCCGTGCTTCGCTTCTGCCCGTTTAACTCAAAAGTCCCTTGACGACTTCGCCGTGCACGTCGGTAAGCCGGAAGTCGCGGCCCTGGTAGGGGAAGGTAAGACGGAGGTGATCGACCCCCATGAGGTGCAGGATCGTGGCGTTGAGGTCGTGAACATGGACCTTCTGGTCCGGCGTCACGATGTTGTATGAGTAGTCGTCCGTCTCGCCCCATGTGACGCCACCTTTCACGCCAGCGCCAGCCATCAGCATCGTGAAACAACGCGGGTGGTGGTCTCGGCCGTAGTTTGTGTTGGTGAGGGCGCCCTGGGAATAGATGGTGCGGCCAAACTCGCCCCCCCAGACCACGAGCGTTTCATCGAGGAGCCCACGCTGCTCAAGGTCATCGAGAAGAGCGGCCGTGGCCTGGTCGGTATCCTGACATTGCCCTCGAATCGCTGCGGGAAGCCCCCCGTGATGATCCCAGCCCATGTGGAAGAGTTGCACGAACCGCACGCCTTGCTCAGAGAGCCGCCGCGCGAGGAGGCAGTTGAAGGCGTAGCTCCCGGGCCGCTTGATGTCGGGGCCGTAGGAATCGAGGACATGCTTCGGCTCGTCGGAGAAGTCGACGATCCCGGGCACACTCGCCTGCATTCGAAACGCCATTTCGTACTGGGCGGTACGGGCGGCGATGTCGGGGTCACCCAGCAGGCTTCCACGGCTGGCGTTGATCGCACCGATCCGGTCGAGCGTGGCCCGGCGGCGGTCGCGTGAAATTCCTGGTGGATCGGCGAGGTACAGCACCGGGTCGCCGGTATTGCGAAACCGTACACCCTGATGCACCGTCGGGAGAAATCCTGAGCCCCACAGGCGGTCATAGAGGGGCTGATCGTCCTTGCGGCCCGAACCAAAACTTGTGAGGACGATGTATGCGGGCAGGTCGGCGTTGTCACTGCCGAGGCCATAGCTCACCCAGGAACCGATGCTTGGCCGGCCTGCGAGCTGATGGCCGGTCTGAAAAAAGGTGATTGCCGGGTCGTGATTGATCTGCTCGGTCACCATCGAGCGGATCATGCACCAGCGGTCAGCGTGGCGGGCCATGTGGGGCACGAGGTCGCTGAACCACATGCCGCTCTGGCCATGCTGAGCAAACTTGAAGATTGAAGGGGCAACCGGAAAGTTCTTCTGGCCGCTGGTCATCGTGGTGAGCCGCTGGCCCATCCGAATCGACTCTGGGAGATCCTCGCCTCGATGCTTCTCCATCTCGGGCTTCGGATCGAAAAGATCCATCTGCGACGGGGCACCCGATTGGAAGAGATAGATGATCCGCTTCGCCTTGGCCGGAAAGTTCGGAAACGTTGCTTGGATGCCTGCGGCCCTGGCGCCCCGTGGCGCCAAGAGGCTCGCGAGAGCCGTGGCGCCAAGGGCACCGGCAGTACCACCCAGGAAGACGCGTCGGTTCAACGCGTCTTGGACACGGAGGACATGGTGGGCGTTCATGGAGTCACTCCCGCATCACGAATTCGTCGATGTTGATGATCACGTTGGCAGCCAGCGAGTACGCGGCGAACTCAGGCAATGGTATGCCTTCCGGAGGCTTGACGATCCCAAAACCGGCATACTTGGCAGCGGCGGTGGCGTCGGCCGTAAAGCCGATCGCGTCCGCATTGAAGCCGTCAACGAGCGTCGCCAGTTCGTGATCCGTCGGCCTGCGGCCGATCGCCAGCCGAAACCCGTGCGCGATCCGAGATGCGGATGTCTCGCCCCCCTCGGCGACCATCCGACGGGCAAGCCCGTGGGCCG
Organism: Planctomycetota bacterium; assembly: GCA_031403195.1. GTDB lineage: Bacteria > Planctomycetota > Planctomycetia > Pirellulales > UBA1268 > QWPN01. Next base: position 2,798 of record JANNSZ010000077.1, read on the forward strand.
CCTCGACAAACGTCGTCTCATTGAGCAAGGCTAGCGCCTGGAGCGGAGTGTTCGTGCGCGAGCGCTTGACTTGACACGTCTCGCGGTTGGGGGCGTCGAAGAGCAGCATGGTCGGCGGCGCAGCGGTCCGCTTCCAGATTGTGTACATGCTCCGGCGATAGCGGCCCGCGCCCGTCTCGGGCTTATAGCCACGGAGGTCACCGTATTTGCTCGTCTCGTCCCAGACGCCATCCGGCATCCAGGGGCGGACGCTCGGGCCGCCGATCGTGGGCACAAGCAGTCCAGCAGCCGCGAGCGATTGATCGCGGACGATTTCACCCGGAAGTCTGATGCGCGGCGACCGAGCGAGGAATCGGTTGGCCGGATCACGAGCGAGCTTCTCGGGTGTCACCGTGGCACTTTGCCGGTACACCCCGCTCATCACGAGCAGCTTCACAAACGCCTTTGTGTCCCAGGCCGTGGCCGGCTTTCCGTTCACCGGTGGCGACGACGTGCCTTCCATAAATTCGGCGGCCATCCAGTCAAGCAGTTCGGGGTGGCTCGGGTACTCAGCCTGGCTCCCGAGGTTCTCACTCGTCTTGACGAGCCCTGTGCCAAAGAACCGTTCCCAGAGTCGATTGACCTGAACCCGCGCCGTGAGCGGATGATCACGGGAGACGATCCAGCGCGCGAGCGAGAGTCGATCAGGCTGGGAGCCCTCGGGGAGCGGCGGGAGGAAGGCAGGCAACGCCGGTGTGACCTTGTCTCCCCGTTTGTCGTACTCGCCCCGGGTGAGCACAAACGCGTCCCGTGGTGGCCCTTCCTTCATCACCATGGCCGACGGAAGTGTATTTCGGAAATCCGCGAGACTCTTCTTACCCGCATCACGTGCCACTTCAGCCCGCTTGATTGGCCCATCCACGTGCTTCCGATAGTACCCACGCAGGACTTCGTGCTGCTGGGGTGTGCGGGCGTCCCGCGATATCTCGAGTGCTGCTGTCACCGCCTCTGGCAGATTCAGGCCGCCAACACCAAGCAGTGCCGGTTCGGCGCCCGTGATCGCCATGCGAAACTTGCCGATCGTGTGGCCGGCGAACGACTCCTGCCGAATCCGGACGACAATCCGTGAGTTTTCCTGCACGTTGATCGCGGCAGCTGGAAACGCAGCCAGTTTCCGGGGCTCTCGCTTGGCAGGATCGTTGCCGTCAATCGCCCAGCCTGTGCGGTTCTTTCCAGCGAGCACAGCTGCTGCGGGCCATTTCTGTTGTTCGTAATCAGCCTCGGCCCGCACGAGTTTCACCGGCACCGCATCACCGCCGTCGGCTGGCTCAATCTCGACTTCGAGTCTCGACACAACGATGTTGCCATTGCCCGATCGACCGAAGCCGTGGCTGGCAAGCGATGCGTCAGGAAACACCTCCAGCCGCACGCCCCCGAACGACTGGCCCGGCAGCAGAGCCTCGAATTCATAGGTGTCGTGCGGTGGGTTGGTACCCTCGACGAGCCACGACCCGTCCTCAATTCGGCGGAAAGTCGCGCCCCCGGCGCTTCGCAGTTCGAGTGGCTCAAACGGGTCCCAGGTTTCGTCAACGCCACCGATTGCTGGCCCGAGCGACGCAGTCCATTCGTCGACGAACGTATCGACGTTGGCTACCTCGGCCGCGACGGCAGCCTCGGCGTCAGCCACCACCTTTGCCAAACGGGCAGCCTCGCGCTCCTGTTCGGGAGAGGGAATTTCAACAAGCGGGTCAGAGTTGCCACCGGCCCGATTCTGCGAGCCCATGATTGTGCCAGTCTCGGGCACGTTATTGAACAGGGCGAAGAGGGAATAAAACTCACGCTGCGAGAGCGGGTCGTATTTATGGTCGTGGCAGCGGGCGCAGCCCACTGTCAGCCCCAGCCACGTCTGGCCGGTCGTTTCGACGCGATCGATGACAGTTTCCACGCGCCATTCTTCTGCGATGATGCCCCCTTCACCGTTGATGCGATGGTTGCGGTTGAAGCCCGTGGCCACGACCTGGTCGCGGGATGGATTCTCCAGCATGTCACCGGCCAGTTGGTGAATCGTGAATTGATCAAAGGAGAGATTGTCGTTGAAGGCACGGATGAGCCAATCTCGCCACGGCCAGTTCGAGCGGCTGGAATCAGTCTGGTAGCCGTGGCTGTCGGCGTACCGAGCTGCGTCGAGCCACTCGATTGCCATCCGCTCGCCAAAATGGGGGCTGGCCAGCAGCGTATCGACGTATCGCCCGTACGCATCGGGAGATGTATCCGCCAGGAAGGCATCCACGGCCGCCGGCTCAGGCGGCAGGCCGGTGAGGTCAAGGGCGAGGCGACGGGCGAGCGTCACTCGGTCGGCCTCGGGGTTTGGAGTAAAACCCTCGGCTGCGAGTCGGGAGAGGATGAATCGGTCGATCGGCGTCTTGGACCACAAGGGGTCTTTCACTTCCGGAAGCGTTGGCCTCTCCACGCGCTCGAAGGCCCAGTGCCCACGGTACTCGGCGCCGTCAGCAATCCATCGCTCGAGCAGCGCGGCCTCGGCAGGCGTGATCGGCTTGCCAATATGTGGTGGTGGCATCACGACATCCGGGTCTGTGCTCCTGATCCGCGCGATCAGTTCGCTGGCCGACGGCTTGCCCGCGACAATTGCAGTGGAGCCGCTCTCGAGTTCCGCGGTGGCCGCATCCCGAAGATCGAGCCGTAAGCCAGCTTCCTGCGTCTTGTCGTCTGGCCCGTGGCAGGCGAAGCAGCGGTCCGAGAGAAGGGGCCGAATGTCTCGGTTGAAATCAATCGAGGTGTCGGCGGCGTGGGCGATGGCCCATGGCGAGGCGGCTAGCACCACGAGGGATATCGACCACGCTCGGGTGCCACGCCTCATGAGATTTGTTCGCCGAAGGCAGCCGCATCACCGCCGTGACTCGTGAAGATAAGTCGGCCGGAAACGCGACGTGGTCAAAACGCCAGGAGGGCGTGGCAGTGATCTGCCACGCCCTCCATCAAACGTTGTCATGCAGGCGTTGTCAAGTTTCGCTGGCGAGTCGCCCCTGGCGCGCGGCATCGTCAGTCCCGCGACTTGAGAGCTTCTTTCAGTCGCTCGAGCTCGGCCTCGAGCCGCTTGACGCGATTGTCCAGTTCTGCGGCCCGCTTGCGTGCGGCTGCGACCATCGAGCGGGCATCCTCCGGCAGATCCCCACGATCTGTGTCGGTGTCGAGCTTCCGCTGCGGCATACGATCGCGAGCCTCCTGCATGCGAGCTTTCATCTTCTCTTTCATTTCGGCCCGCTCTTCGGGGGATGCGTTTTCCCACTTCTCGCGAGCTGCGCTCATCCGCTGATACATCTCGCCTTTGGGACCCTCCATCGCATCATGCCTGCCTGGATGACCGCCGTGATGATGTCCTGCCATCGGAGGCCCCCCCGGGCCACGACTGGCCAGCATTCGCTCGATTCGACCCAGTCGAGCGTGGATGTCATGGAGCAGGGAGATCGCATCGCCACGCGGGCCGTGAGGGGGCCCCATCTGACCATCGTGAGGACCATCTCCGTGCATGCGCTTACCGTGAGGCCGTTCTTTGTGCTCCTTGCGGGCCTGCTTTCCGCGGCACTTGTCGCAATCATCCTTGTCGCAGTTCCCTTCGCACTTCGAGTCACGCTCGTCCTCGTCTCGCTCACCGTCATCGGCCAGAAGCGTCACCACACCCATCCAGGCTTGGATGGCCGGTTCGAGATAGGACCGCTGCCAGGATGCGGCGGATGCGGCACCTCCGCTGGCGAGAAGGGCGGCGATCGATGCCGCAGCAACAGTCGCTCTGTTGATGGAAAGCATGGTGTGAGACTCCAGAGTGGGATGCGAAAAAAGGGGGGAGAAAACGCCTCGAGCAGGGGCCGCCGACAGGAGTGGGGTCGGCCCCTAAGTGAATTGAACGGACAGACCCTGCCGAGAGTTTCGGAGTCTCCAGAATTTCCTGGAAATCAACTCAAGATGCCCTTCACCACATGCCCATGCACAGGATGGTGTACGTCCGGCTCCGGCGTTGTGCCGGTCCGGACTTGGCGACTCTCCGGTCGCTGGTCGCTGGCCAGGCCTCCCGCCTGGCAATCAACTCAAGATGCCCTTCACCACATGCCCGTGCACGTCGGTGAGCCTGAAATCTCGGCCTTGGTAGCGGAAGGTGAGCCGCTCATGGTCGAGGCCCAGGCAGTGGAGAATCGTGGCCTGGAGGTCGTGGACATGGACCTCATCACGCGCCACATGAAACCCGAGTTCATCGGTCTCGCCATAGGTGAGGCCACCCTTGATCCCGCCGCCCGCAAGCCACATCGTAAAGGCGTTGGGATGGTGGTCGCGACCCAGCGAACGGCCGAGGACGGCGCTCGATTCCACCATTGGCGTCCGGCCAAACTCGCCACCCCAGACCACGAGGGTGCTGTCGAGCAGGCCCCGCCGCTCAAGATCAGCGACGAGCGCCGCTGAGCCCTGATCGGTCGCCTTGCAGTTTTTCTGAACGTTCCCAGCCACGTCGCTGTGAGCATCCCAGCCCTCGTGATAGATCGTCACGAACCGTACGCCCCGCTCCACAAGCCGCCTAGCGATGAGGCAGGCCCGCGCGAAGCTCGCTTCCTCAGGCTTGCAGCCGTAGAGAGCCAGTGTCTCGGGTGTCTCGTCCGTCAGGTTCATGAGCTCTGGCGCCGATGTCTGGAGCCGGTGTGCCATCTCGTAGGCCGCGATCCGCGTCGCGATTTCGGGGTCGCCGTCAGCCGCGAGTCGTCGGCGGTTGAGCGTCGCAACGACCTCGAGCGTGTCCGCGGTGAGCTTGTCGTCGGCACCCGCGGGTGAATCGACGTTGAGGATCGGAGGCCCTGCGTTGCGGAAACGGGTGCCTGTGTAGACGCTCGGAATGAACCCGCTCGACCAGCAGGCGCTGCCGCCGCTGATCCCGCTGCCGGTGCTCATCACGACAAATGCGGGAAGCTCGTCGCTTTCGCTGCCGAGGCCGTAGGTCACCCACGAGCCGATGCTCGGGCGACCAGGCTGAGCGAATCCACAGTTCATGAAGATCTGAGCCGGTGCATGATTGAACTGATCAGTGCGGCAGCTTTTTACGATCGCGATCTTGTCCACGACACCGGCGAGGTGCGGCACCATCTCCGACAGTTCAGCGCCGCACTCGCCGTGCTTTGCAAAGCGATACTGCGGACCGAGCACGGCCGCATCAGGCCGGATGAAGGCGTACCGCTGGCCGCCGATCACTTCCGGCGGAATCGGTTTCCCCTCGATCTGCGCAAGTTTTGGTTTGTGGTCGAAGAGTTCCAACTGGCTGGGCGCGCCCGCCATGAAGAGTTGAATGACCGCCTTCGCCTTGCCGGGAAAGTGCGGCGGCCGGGGAGCGAGCGGTGATGGCGACTGGACCGCCGAAGCTGACTGCCTGAGCGCACCAGTCAGGAGGCCAGCAAGTGCGATCTTTCCGACGCCAATGCCACAGTCGGCGAAGAAATGCCGCCGCGTGACATCCAGCGGTGAGATGTCATCGCGAGGTGTCACCGTATTGATCGGCTGGCTGTGGTCGCTCATCGCTTTACGATCGCCTCGTCGAGGTTCATCATTGCTCGGGCCACGAGTGTCCAGGCAGCACGTTCAACGGCGCTCTCTTTGGCGTCACCGCCGGCAAGCTTTGTGGCGTCGAGCGTGCCTGTCGAGAGCCGCTGGCGTTGCTGCGCGAGATAGTCGCCAAGGAGCTTCTGCTCGTCGGGCTCAAGCGGGCGGGAGTAGAGCCGCACGCTCAGGGCGTCCAGGCGGTTGGCATCTTCGGGGCCAGCGGAAGCGGCAAGCCGGCCGAGTGCCTGCGCGATCTCGAGAAACATCGGGTCATTCAGAAGCGTGAGCGCCTGGAGCGACGAGTTTGATATGTCGCGACGGGCAATGCAGGCCTCGCCCGTCGGCCCGTCAAACGTCGTCGTGAACGCAAACGGCGCGGTCCGCTTGTGGAACGTGTAGATACTCCGACGGTGGCGGTCCTCTCCGCTGCTGGGATCCCACTTGGGGGAGCCGTAGGCAACCTCCGTCACGCCCTCGGGCTGGGGCGGCCGGACACCGGGACCATACATCTTCGTCGAGAGGAGCCCCGAAGCGGCCAGGAGTGAATCCCGAATGACCTCGGCATCGAGCCGCACCCGCGGGCCGCGGGCGAGGAGTTTGTTCGCTGGATCGCGGGCAGCAAGGTCAGCCGTGATCCGTGAATCTTGGCGATAGGCTGCGCTCGTGACGATGAGCCGATGAAGCTTCTTGAGCGACCAACCGAGGCCGCCCGAGGCGGCCGGTTCCGTGAACGAAACGGCCAGCCAGTCGAGAAGCTCAGGATGGCTCGGAACCGCACCCTGGTATCCAAAATCTTCAACCGTGGACACGATGCCTTGGCCGAAGAAGGCCCCCCACTGTCGGTTGACGGTCACCCGAGCGGTGAGCGGGTTATCAGGAGAGATAAGCCACGTGGCCAAGGCCAGACGGTTCGCTGGCGCCTCGGCCGGCAACTGCGGAAGAAATGCCGGAACCGCCGGGCGTACTTCCTCTTCGGGCTGCGTGAATTCGCCGCGGTGATGGCGATGCGTCTTCCGGGGATTGTCGGCAGGCCTCTCCTGGATGACGAGCGTTGAAAGACCTTCGCGAAGACTCGCGTCGAGCCGATTGATTTCCTTGACGCGGTCACTCACTTCTGGCGCCGTGGCGAGGAATCTGCGGAGGATCGCCTGCTGTTGCTCCGCCGAACGGGACTTCGGCGGCTTTGCCAGCGTGGCCTCGACCTCTGCGGTGTGCCCCCGGGCTTCGGCGCCGGGCGTGTCGGTAACTGAGAGCCGGAACCGGCCAAGCGGGCAGGCGAAGTGACGCTCGAACCGCATCGTGACCACGATCGACTCACCCGCAGCAATGGGCTGGACGAGTTCAAACACGGCAGCCTCGGCGTGGCCTTGCCGGCCATTGGCGCCCCATCCCGTCGACATCACGCCGTCGATCGCTGCCTCGGCACCGCTTGCATCCTTGCTATGCGCCGGCTTGCCACTGTACGACTCATTCGCTCTGAGAATTTCGATCCGTGCAGCCTTCGGCGGCACGCGAACCTCGAACTCCGAGAGAAAGAAGTCGCCCGGTGGGCCCTCGTAGCTACAGAGGCCAGGCCCCCATGCCGGAAGCGACTCATGCGGCAAGACTTCCAGGCGAATCGCATGGACCGGCTTGTCCATCTGCGGCAGCGTGATCGTGTAGACGTCACTCTTGGTTTGGTCGCCACTGGCGAGCACGGAGCCATCGTCCAAGACGACCAGATGAGGCATCGACGTTGCGACCGCATCAGGTCTGGCGATGTGCCAGTCGATCGCCCGCTCCGACTCCACGCGGTTCCATGCATCGAACCGAGTGGCAAGATCCTTGCCGCGGCGTTGATCGCCGCCTACGTCGTCGCCAGGCTCACTCGACCCGGCCAGTTGCTCGGCCTCCGGGCCAGCGGCGGGCCAATGACTCGGAAGCTCGTTCCAAAGCGACTCGATTGTGGCCGTCACGTGGGCGAGACGTGTCGATCGTTCCTTGCTCGGGATGATCCACTCGGGCTCATCTGCATTGTTCATGAGCGCGAACAGTGAAAAATAGTCGGTGTGTGTGAGTGGGTCGTATTTGTGGGTGTGGCATTGGGCGCATGCGGTCGTGAGGCCGAGCCACGTCGTGCCGGTGGTGCCGACGCGGTCGACCATCGCGAGGTAACGGAACTCGAGCGGGTCGATGCCTCCCTCCTCGTTGAGCATCGTGTTGCGATGGAAGCCGGTGGCGACGATGTCGTCGGTCGTCGCGCTCTGAAGCAAGTCACCCGCGACCTGCCGGATCGTGAACTGGTCGAACGGCATGTCATCATTCAAGGCACGGATCACCCAGTCTCGCCATGGCCAGATCGTGCGAGCCCGATCCTTCTCGTAGCCGTTGGTGTCGGCGTAGCGTGCGAGATCGAGCCAGCGACGAGCGTGGCGCTCGCCGTATCGAGGGCTCGCGAGTAGTCGGTCGACAAGTTTTTCATAGGCGTCGGGCGAGTTGTCGGCGACGAAGGCTGTCAGTTCATCCGGCGTGGGCGGCAGGCCGATGAGGTCGAGATAGACGCGGCGGCAGAGCGTGGCGCGGTCGGCCTCGGGGGAGGGCGCGAGCCCCTCCGCATCGAGCCGCGCGAGCACAAAGCGGTCGATCGGGTTCTTGGCCCAGGTGGCTGCTGTGGGTGCCGCCGGCTCAGCCTTCACGGGCTTTACAAACGCCCAGTGGGGGGCGTACTCGGCCCCCGCATCGATCCATTCTGTGAGCACCCGCTTTTCATCGGGAGTGAGCGTCACCTTCCTGGCCGGTGGCGGCATCACGAGGTCGGGGTCATCGCTGGTGATCCGGGCGACCAGTTCGCTCGCATCGGCATGGCCTGGCACGATCGCCCGCTCGCCACTATCGAGCTCGGCGAGGGCTGCGTCACGGAGGTCGAGCCGGAGGCCCGCCTCCTGGTGTTCTTCGTCGGGTCCGTGGCACTTAAAGCACCGGTTGGAGAGGATCGGCCGGACCTCACGGTTGAAGTCGGGCCCGGCCGCGTCTAGCCGGGCTGCCTGGAGGAGGCCGACTCCCATCAGGATCGCTGCGACCGAACCAGCGGGGAAGTGAGTCATAGGCAGCTTCGAGGCGGGAAGGATCGTCGCAGCAACCGAGCTATTATGGTACGTCCATCGCTGGCCCGCCACCACACCGCCGAGGTCTCGTGGATCCCTCTGAAACAATCACGAGCCCGTCGAATCCGCGGGTCAAGCAGGCGGCCCGCCTCCGAGACGCTGGTGAGCGACGACGGACCGGGCTGACGCTTGTGGACGGCATCCGCGAGCTGACGAGAGCAGCCGCGTCTGGCGTGGAGATCGTGGATGTGTTTGTCGCGAGCGGCATCGCGGACCGATCGCCAGAAAGGTCTGCTGAGCAAACTGAATGCCTCGACGCATGTCGAGCCCGCGGTGGCGCAATCGTGTCACTCGGGCCTCGGGCCTTCGAGAAGGTGGCCTTTGGCGACCGCAACGAGGGCGTCGTCGGCGTGGTCCGGTTTTCCGGTCAGCCACTCCAGGATGGAATGTTCACCGCGGGTCGGCCCGTGCTCGTTGCCGAAAGCGTGGAGAAGCCGGGCAACCTCGGCGCGATCCTTCGAACCGCCGACGCATCGGGCCTCGGCGGCGTGATCGTCTGCGACCCAAGAACGGATGTGGCCAATCCGGCCGTCGTGCGGGCGAGCTTGGGAACCGTGTTTCGTGTGCCGTTGGCTGTCACGACAACGGCGGAGGCGATCCGATGGGCGGGCGCCTCAGGCCGGCGGATCGTCGCGGCGATGCCGACCGGATCGCGGCTCTGGCACGAAGTCGATCTGACAGGCAACACACTGCTCGTCGTCGGGAGTGAGGCCGAAGGGCTCTCTTCGGCGTGGCTCGATGCTGCCAGCACCGGCACGATCTCACTTGAGACGATCCATCTGCCAATGCGTGGGATTGCGGATAGTCTCAATGTGTCGGTGACGGCCGCGGTCATCGCCTACGAGGCGCTGCGGCAGAAGGGCACCCGATGATGGCCGCGAGGGGTGGCCCATGCCATTTCGTCGGACGTTCGCTGCGGCCCTCCAGGCCTTCGCTCACTCGGAGGACTCTGCGCTACGCCATCCTGGCTACGCTCAGATTCCTACGCCGACTCCATGGCACGGGCCACCCCTCGCGGGTACTTCGATTGGGGCAGACGTTTGTTTGGTGGGCATTTGTTCGGTCGTAGTCTTTGGAAGCAATCGATGGATCCTATGAACATGAGTTCCTCTGGCCCGGATTTCGATCGTCTCGAGCAGGTGTGCGCGGACCGCGGTGCCGGAGCGATGTGTGACGAGCTAGCTGCATCCCTTGCGGCGCGGGGTCGCTGGCATGCTGTCTTCGATCTGCGGCTGGTGCAGGCGAGGCTGGCGCTGGGCCTGCCTGCGACTGGCGGTGTCGACGGTCTCGATGAGAAGTTGCGAGAGCGACTCGACGAGATGTCGCTCGCTGCCTGCCGTGAAGTGGGCTGGCCACTCTTGGAGGCAGGGCAGATAGCCGCTGCCTGGATGTATCTGCGGGCGGCTGTGCCGCCAGGTGAGGTGGCTACCAGGCTCGAGCCGCTTGCATTGCGGGCACTCGCGTCGGCAACGGCTGGCGATATCGACGAAGAGTCGTCGCGGCTCGTCGAGGAGATCGTGGGTGTCGCACTCTGGGAGTCGGCCGATCCGGCCCTCGGTATCAGGCTCATCCTCACAACACAGGGCACCTGCAACGCCATCACCGCCTACGAACAGGCGGTGTCTCGGCTGCCCGCATCGCGGCAAGCACGTGCGGCAGCGCTTCTCGTAGAACACCTCCACGGCGAGCTTGTGCGTGCGCTCGTGGACGACCTGACTGCCCGCGGAATCGATACGGCGGCAGCATGTGGGGCCAACCTGCCGCTGAGAGCGCTCCTCGAAGCGGCAGGTGGCATGATGGGCGACCCAGGCATCCACATCGACGTGTCACACCTTCAGTCGGTGCTTCGCATCGCTCGGGTGTGCTCAGAAGAGGTCACGCTCTCCCGTTGCTTCGAGTTGGCTTTGTATGGATGTCGACTCCCGGCGGAAGTGACCTACCCTGGTGAACCACCGTTCGAGAACGTTGCTGAGGCGTCACAGCTCTTCTTCGGGGCGCAGGTCGGCCGCGACGTGGCCGCAGCGATTGCATTCTTTCGCCGTGCCGCTGCGACCGCCGATCCCGACATCGCCGGTTCGCTCCCGCTCGACACGCTTGTCTTGCTACTGACACGTGTCGGACGCACAGCAGAAGCGATTCAAGCGGCCGTGGATCGCCCCCGCGAGGGGAGTCCGCCGAGCACCCTCCAGGCGGCTGGCCTGCTGCCATCGCTGGTGGAGCTTGCCCGCAAGAGCGGTGCCTGGAACGTGCTCCTCGACGCCTGCCGGCGGCATGGCGACGAAGTCACCTTCGCCGCTGCCCTTGCTGCCCAAGCCGCGACCTCAGAACCACCAGAGAGGGCCGGGTCGGAATCCTAGGATGCTGCCCCGCTTGCAGGGGTGGCATGTCGTGTCGTCGCAGACGCCGATCGGCGGGCCGTATCCGAAATGGCTCGACGGAGTGAACCCGCGGCCTGGTGGTAACTGCCAGGGCGCGAGCATATCCGGGCCTTGCGCATGACCGTTGCAGTCAATCCGGCGGCCAGAGCAATCACACGGATCCCGCCAGGGAAGCTCTTCGGACACGGCGCCCCAATACCGGGGGCCACACCCTGACTCACCACATGGTGTTTCCATGCCGGCAGCTGTGTCACCACAGCGACCACAGGGGCCGCCGGCGAATGCCGCGGAGGTGACCACGAACCCTGACGCGAGGCCGAACACGGCAATGATGATCGTGCGCTTCATGCCTTCGGTATCGGTCGTGCGGGCCATTTTCGGCAGCGATCGGCCTCACGAGGCCGCACGGCTTGCCTACTTTGCCGCGTCGAGCCAGTGGCGTACGGTCAGGCTCGGCCGAGGACCCGCTCGAAGAGACGAAAATACTCACGGGCGCTTGTGTCCCACGACCAGTCCTGCCGCATGACATGCCGGACAAGGCCATTCCACAGGTCGGCGTTCGCATGGGCGTCGAGAGCCCGCTCGACCGCGTGGAGCAGGCCGTTGGCATCGAACGACTCAAACACAAAACCACTCGCACGCCCCTCGCGGAGTGTCTCGTGGTTCGTGTCGACCACGGTGTCGGCAAGGCCACCGGTAGCCCGCACTACCGGGATTGCCCCGTATCGCTGGGCATAGAGCTGTGTCAGCCCGCATGGTTCGTAGAGGCTTGGCACGAGGACGATGTCGGCGGCGGCCTGGACGAGGTGGGAAAGACCCTCGTCAAAACCGATTACCACGTCGACGGCTCCAGGGAAGGCTGCAGCCGCGCGGCGCAGTGCCTCTTCGTACGCAGGATTGCCCGAGCCCAGCACGATGAACTGAGCGCGGCCGGTGCCAGCCAGTCGGCCGATGAGCTCGATGACGAGCTCCACACCTTTCTGTGAAGCGAGCCGACTCACAAACGCGACCAGTGGCCGAGCAGTCGGTGCGGCATGGCCGAGCCGGGCCGCGAGGGCGACTCTCGCCGCATACTTGCCGTCGCCCACGTCATGCTCGCCGTAGTGCCGCGGGATGTGGTGATCGGTCGCCGAATTCCAGGCTGCCGTATCGATCCCATTGACGATTCCAGATACCGCGCCACCGCGCGCGGCCAGCACACCAGCGAGTCCGCAGCCTCCCGGCTCGTGCTGAATCTCGCGGGCATATGTCGGGCTTACCGTGCTGATCGCATCAGCGAACACGATGCCGGTCTTCAAGAGGTTGAGCTGATGGTGAAACTCCATCTGCTGCCAGTTGAAGTATTTCCAGTCGAGGCCCGTCAGCAGCATGTCCCAGTGCCAGAAGAGGCCCTGGTAGGCCATGTTGTGGATCGTCAACACGGTGCGGGCAGCCCCAACCGCCGGCCAATCAGGGTAGAGGAGCTTTTGGTACGCGGGCACCAGGCCGGTCTGCCAGTCGTGGCAGTGGATGATGTCGAAGGCAGCCGACTGCCGGCCGGCGAATTCCATCGCGGCGCGTGAGAAGAAAATGAACCGCTCGGAATTGTCGGCGAAGTCTTCTGAGCCGCCGTAGAGCGTGGGCCGGTCGAAGAAGTCATCATTCGCCACGAGCAGGACGTTCGCGGCCGACCCCGGAAGCTGGCACCGCAGAATCCGTGCGACCGGTCGGCGGGTGCCGATTGGCACCTCAAACTCGATGCCGGTCGACTCGATCGGCAGGCCCTTGGCCAGTGCCTCGCGGTGGGCCGGGATGATGAGCGTGACGTCGCAGCCGAGCCGCGCAAGCGCGTCGGGCAGGGCGCCTGCGACATCAGCAAGCCCCCCGGTCTTGGCGAAGGGGACGGCCTCGCTGGCCACCTCGAGCACACGCATGAAACCAAGCATCCTTTCGGCCGATCGGAACTGCGCCCTACTATACGTCGCGGTTCAGGGCCGGGACGGCGTGGGGTGGTCCTCGGGCATGCTGCGGTTGGCCGCCACGAGCCCGTCATACACGGCCTTCATGGCTGTGACGCGGTCGGGGTGTGCGTGGGCCAGATTTTTCTGCTCGCCAAGATCGGTTGCGAGATCGTAGAGCGCGTGGGGAGAATTATCCGGGTCGGCCTTCGACCAGTTCCCAGCGCCCGATCCGAGAATGAGCTTCCACCGGCCGTCGCGGATGGCCGCTACGCCGCTCATCGAGTGGCTCACCGCGTGCTGCCGCACGGGGGCAGCGCCTCCTCGTAAGAGCGGCATGAGGCTCACGCTGTCTTCACCCGCGTCGTCAGCAAGCTTCGCGCCGAGCGCATCGGCGATCGTTCCCATCAGATCGGCCTGGTGAACGAGGGCGTCGCAGGTGCTCCCCGCTTTCGTGACGCCTGGATACCGAACGATGAAGGCGACTCGGTGGCCCCCTTCCCAGGCATCGCCTTTGTAGCCACGCAGCGGACCGCTCGGAAAATGTCCACGCGATTCAAGATCTTTTGCGCCCACGTACGGGGCAAAACCGTTGTCGCTCGTGAACACGACGAGCGTGTTGTCGGCAATGCCGGCGCGATTCACCGCAGCCAACACGTCGCCCACGACGGCGTCGGTCTCCATGACGAGGTCGGCGCAGGCGTTGTCGAGACCGCTGGCACCGTGCCAGGGCTCGTTGACCGCCAGCGGCGTGTGCGGCGAGGTGAGCGGGAGGTAGAGCAGGAATGGTTGCTTCTCGTCGGCCGACTTCTCGATGAAGCTGACTGCGCGGTCCCGCAAGGCTGGCAGGATGTCCTCGAGCCGCCAGCCTTCGAGGGCCGGCCCTTGGTTGCTGGCTCGGTTGTTCTGGAAGTCATCGAGCGGTAGAAGCGTCGTAGGGATGCCGACGGTGCGGTCGTTGTTGATGAAGCAGAAGGGAGGCCAGTTGGGGACATCAGTACCAAAGTACGAATCAAAACCGCGAGCGGTCGGGCCGCCGCCAATCGGCTGCGAGAACGTCCGCTGCCAGGCGGCGCGATGCGCATGGGTCACGGTCTCTGGCCCGGGGCGTGGTGCTCTCTTGGTGCCGCCTCGCGCCAGAAGAGGCTTGTCGTCAGGAGCGATGGGCCAGTCCCAGCCGAGGTGCCACTTGCCGATGGTCGCGGTGCGATAGCCGTGGGCTTTGGCGAGGCCGCCGATCGTGAGCCGGTCGGGCTCGATGAGCGGCGGTTCCCAGAGGCCGACGATGCCTTTTTTGAGCCGCGTCCGCCAGTGATAGCGGCCGGTGAGAAGCGTGTAGCGAGACGGCGAGCAGACGCCCGATGACGAATGGCCGTCGGTAAATCGCATGCCCTCAGCGGCGAGCCGGTCGATGTGGGGCGTCGGAATCTTGCCCCGGTCCGGGTTGTAGCACTGCACGTCGCCATACCCGAGGTCGTCGGCATAGATAACGAGGATGTTTGGCCGCTCGGCCGCCCGCAAGGCTCCTTGCATGACGTACGCCAGGGCACCAACAAGAGCGACACGGACGACGGCCGGGCAACGCATCAGAAATCTCCCGCAGGCGACGGTGAGCCAAGATTCACGTGTTGTAATCCGTGGCCGATCGTCCCGCTGTGGGGATGGCTAATTTTCTGGAAGAATCACGCACCTGACGGCTCAGGCTCGGTACGATGGTGCCAGCTTCAAGTTTGTGACTCGATCACCACGTGCTGCATGAGCCCGCTCGTCAATCCTGCTGCCCTCTTTCGATTCCGGCTGCCATGCCAGCGGCGGGAAAAACTCTGGCCACCTGCGGCCTGGGGGATCGACGAGGGCTGTCGGCTGCCGTCACTGGCGAGCCTCGCCGGGGTGCCGGAGGTACTCGAACTCTTCACTGCGTGGAACGACGATGGGCTTGCCGTTCGCGGCGTGGCCCGGGGCGTGGGGAGCCAGCGGTGGTGCCATCCCACGAAGCCCGAGGACAGTGACGGGCTTCATCTGTGGATCGCCACACGGCCCACCGGCGAGAGTCACCGAGCGGGTCGGTTCTGCCGACGCCTCGCGATCCTTCCGACAGGTGGTGGCCTGCGAGCCGACAAGCCGGTGATCGTGCCGGCGGTGATCCCACGCACCAGCGAGATGCCCCCAGAGATGCCAGAAGGATCCACCAAGATCGAATCAAAGCTCGCTGCCGATAGTTGGCAGGTAGATGCTTTTGTTGCCGCCGCGGCGCTCCCGGGCTGGGAGCCCGCCGAGATTTCGCGGCTCGGTTTCTTTGCTGCCCTCGTTGATCGAAGGCTCGGGCAGGTGCCCTGCTACGCGCCGCCAGAGTATCCATGGGAGAGCGACCCAACCACCTGGGCCGAGCTCGAGCTGGTGTAGGACATGCGATTGTTCGGGCTCCTGGGCCGTCGGACGTAGAGAGAGGTTGCCCGTGTCATGGAGCCGGCGTGGAAAACCGGGCGGAGCCAGGATGGCGAAGCTCGGTTTTCGTCGAGTGAGCGGTGGCCACGATGGCCACCGTGAACGTCCGGCAACATGGCACGGGCAACCCCTCGCGGATGTTCAAGGCTCGTCGTGAAGCCGTTCGATCTCGACGGTGGCGGGCGGGAGGCTTTCGAGGAAGACGCGGCCGTAGGGTTTGGTGAGCATCCGTGGGTCGAGGATGACAACGGTGCCGGTGTCGTTGGCCGTGCGGATGAGACGCCCAAAACCCTGTTTGAGTTTGATGACGGCTTCGGGCACTTGATACTCGAGAAACGCATTCCCACCGGCCTTCGTGATGGCCTCGATCCGCGCGGCGGTGAGCGGGCGATCGGGAACGGCAAAGGGCAGCCGCGTGATGATCACCGTCACAAGCTGGTCACCCGGCAGGTCGATCCCCTGCCAAAAGCCGTCGGTGCCCAAGAGCACGCTGTGTGGTCCCTCGCGAAATGCCTCGAGCATCCGCGAACGTGGCAGGCCGTCGGCCTGGCTCACGAGTCGAAACTTGTTGCGGACGCACCAGCCGGCCAACTCCGCCGACGCTTTTGCCAATGCCTGGTGGCTCGTGAAGAGCACCATCGCGCGGCCACCGCTCTGGGCGACGTAGCGACGAATCATTTTCACGACGGCCCCATCAAAGTCATCTCGCTGGGACGGGTCGGGCAGTCGATCGACGAGTACGAGCCTCGCCTGCCGCTGGTAATCAAACGGGCTTCCCAGCCGGGTCGCGAGGGCGGTGGCGGGCACGCCGAGCCGGTCGCGGACAAACGCAAACGCATCGGAAGCCGTCGGAACGTCGTCATCGTCGCGGCGTTGCGTCGTGGCGGGCTCGACGGCGAGTGTCGCACTTGCGAGCACAACCGTGCTGACGCGCCCAAAGAGCTCCTCCGAAAGCACTCGGCCGACATCGACCGGTGCACTCGAGAGCGTCGTTCGCTCACGGCCGCGGCGGCCACGCTGACTCTCGACCCACCACACATACCCGGCGATCTTCTGGCCAAGCCAGGTTTCAATTGCAGCCGAGTGCGTATCGAGCCGGTCGGCCAGCGACACAAGGTCATGTCGTTCGGCGGGGTCGGTGATCCCACTGGCCGCTCCGCGGAGCCGTCGTGCCAGGTCCGACAGCGGGCCGCCGAGTGTGTTTGGGACGAGGTCACAACCGGTGACTCGCTTGGGGCCTTCGGTTCGTGCGTGGCAGGCCTCGCGTACCTGAGCAAAAAACTCATCGGCTGACTTCCGGCACTGCCGCACGAGTGGCTCGAGGTCGTCGAGTCCGTAGTGCCCGAGAAGGCCGCGACCAGTCTTCTCATTCGCCAGCCTCGAGAACACCCGATCGATGCCGCCGCTGGCGATCCGAACGCCGAGATGGTCGCCGGCGACGGCTTCAAGCGAGTGGGCCTCGTCGAAGATGACGATCTCGTGCGGTGGCAGGAGGCTTGCGCCGGCCCGACGCATGGCGAGGTCAGAGAAATACAGAGCGTGATTGACGACGAGCACCTGCGCGTGCTGCATGCGGCGCCTCGCGGCGTAGTAAAAACAGTGCCCATGGGTCGGACACGCTCGACCCATGCAGTTGCCCGAGTCGCTTTTCACCTCGTCCCACACGGTGTCGGTGGGCAGCGAGGAAAGATCGGAGAGCGTCCCATCGCCCGTATGTGTGGCCCAGGATGCAATCGCGACGAGCTCAGCCCGCGCGGCGTCGTCTTCAAAAAGACTCCCAGAGCGCTCGAGCGCCAGCCGCAGCCGTCGTATGCTCAGGTAATTGCCGCGGCCTTTGACGAGCACCGCTGAGAACTCGCGCGGCATGATGGCGGCCACGAGCGGGATATCTTTGTCGATAAGCTGCTCCTGGAGTGCAATCGTGTGCGTCGAGATGACGACGCGGCGCGGTCTGGGTGTAGGTGCGGCCGCCGTTGCCGGATCGTCGTCGTCCCAATCGGCGTCGGGGTCGGCAGGCGAACCACGGACCGTTCCCACCACGCGAACAGGCTCGACCTGATCGGCTGTCACAGCCAGCACCGCCGGCACGAGATACGCAAGGCTCTTGCCGGTGCCTGTGCCTGCCTCGACAACCGCGTGTCGCCGCCCGCGGATCGCCTCATCCACAAGCCGAGCCATCTCGAGCTGCTGCGGGCGTGACTCCCAGCCGGCGAGCCTGGCCGCGAGTCGGCCCTCGGGCCCCAGCAGGTCATCGGGAGTCGTCATCGCGGTGAGTGTAGCGGAGGCCCGTGGGTGGATTCCCGCAAAGCGCGATGCAAAGTAGTCTTGCTGCATCTGATCGTTCCTGAGGAGAAGCAAACCATGCCCCAGTCCACGCCATCACCAAAAGCCTGGGGCGGGGTGTTTCGGGAGCCGACCGACGCCCGCGTCGAGGCTTTTACGGAGAGCGTTTCGTTTGACCGGCGGCTGGCCGATGACGATATCGACGGCTCGATCGCCCACGCCCGGATGCTTGCGTCGGTTGGGCTGATGACGGTGCACGAGGCCGATGCGGTCGCCCAGGGGCTCTCGGAGATCCGAGATGAGATTCACGCCGGCCGATTCGAGTTTTCGGTATCGAAGGAAGATATCCATCTGCATATTGAGGCAGCGCTCACGGCGAGGCTCGGTGACACAGGCCGCAAGCTCCATACCGCGCGAAGCCGCAACGACCAGGTGGCGACCGACATGCGGCTCTACTGTCGGCGTGCCATCGATCGGCTCGATGCCGGCCTCGCCGAGCTTCAGCGAGCGTTCCTCGGGATGGCCGAGCGAGAGCAGGATCTCGTCATCCCGGCCTATACTCACCTGCGGCCGGCCCAGCCTGTGCTTGCCGCCCATCAGCTGCTTTCGTGGTGTGAGAAGTTTGAGCGGGATCGCGATCGGCTGGCCGACTGCCGGCGTCGAACCAATATTCTCCCACTTGGCTCCGGGGCGGTGGCCGGCACGAGCTTGCCAATCGACCGCGAGCATGTCCGTGAGGCGCTTGGTTTTGAGACGGTTGCCACGAACAGCCTCGACGCTGCGAGCGATCGTGATTTTGTGTGCGAGCTTGCCTTTGTGGTGGCGCTCACCGGCATCCATCTCTCCCAGTGGGCCGAGGAGTGGGTGATTTACAGCACACACGAATTCGGATTCCTCAGCTTGCCCGAAGGGTTTTGCACCGGCAGCTCGATCATGCCGCAGAAAATCAACCCAGACGTACTCGAGCTCGTGCGTGGCAAGTCGGCGAGGCTCGTCGGCAATCTTCAGGGCCTTCTTGTGCTCTTGAAGGGGCTTCCGACGGCATACAATCGAGACCTCCAAGAAGACAAGGAACGAATCTTCGATTCGATCGACACGCTCGAGGCGGTGCTGAGCGTGGCTCCGCCACTCGTCGCCGGCACTCGGTTTAACCGAAATCGGATTGCCGCCACGACTCACCACGGCCATCTCGACGCGACGAGCCTCATGGAAGGCCTGATCGTCCAGGGGGTGCCTCAGCGGACCGCCCACGAGATCGTAGGGCACCTCGTCCGGCGGGCCATGACCCGTGGCGTGTCCCTGGCAGAACTTTCCGACGAGGAAATCTCTCGCGAATATGCCGGCTGGAATACCGCGCTGCGCGGGGCACTGGGCGCCTCTCGGGCAGTTGAGCGGATGCAAAGCTTCGGCTCGACCGCCCCGGCGTCTGTGGCCGACCAGATTGCAAGGTGGCGGCGACGGCTTGACGGCGCCGCGTCTTGACGCTTTGGTCCGCGGACGACGCAATGGCCCACATGCGAATGAATGGTGTGTGCACGGCGTGCGCCACTCTTGTGGTGGTGTTCACGGCAACCGCGGTTCATGGTCAGGCGCCGGTTGATCCGCCGCTCGATTCGATCCAGCGGGCGGTCGTTGAGTCGATGGACGCATCGCTCGCGCTCCCCGATGGCCGCACGCCTGCGGCGCTTCTCGATGCCGCGATCAAGGCTTCGGACGTGGGTGTCCCCTCCGCCGCCGAGCGGTACCTTGCGATGCTCGCCAATGTGGTCGATGCCGCTCAGGAAAAAGGCCCCGACATCCTCGCCGACCTGGCCGATGCACGGGACGGGGCAGCCATCATTCGCCTTGAGCGGGCGATGCTCACCAGGCAGCCAGGCGCGGCGATGCTCGCCCGCGGTATTCGCGAGGCTGGACGCATCCGTCGTCGAGATCCTGGCATCATGAATGAAGACGTGAAGGCGCTCGCAAGCCCCGTGTCTACGACGCGGTTGGCGGCCGCGGAGCGGCTCGTACGAGCCGGTGTCGATGCAATCCCGTCGATCGTGGGTGTCCTCGGGCGTGGACCCGGCGACGACCCACGGCAGTTTCAATTGGCACGCGGGATCGTCGCGAGAATCGGTGAGCCGGCGCGGCAGCCGCTGCTCGACTGGCTTGCCACTGGTGACCCTGCTGACTGGGCCGGTGTCATTGAGGCACTCGATGCCAGCGGCGTCGAGGACATCGAATTGTTCCTCGTAGCGCCCGCCCTGGTGCCGCAGACGCCTCCCGCGGCACGTGAGGTTGCCCTCCGCGTTCTGCGCAGCCGCACGGCTGCGCGTGGAGGAGACGAATCAGCCGTACCACCCTCGCCCCGTGACGCTGTGGCTCGCCTGGCAAGCCGTCTTGACCGGCTCTTCACGCCGGCCGGCCTCCCCGAGGTCGATCATCTCCTCCTCGAACCGATCACGGATCCATCGCAGGCGAAGGCCGCATTCGGGGGCAGCGTCACCGGCACGGTTGAGCGGCGCTTCTGGAACCCTCAGACGCGAGTCCTCGAGGCTGTCTCGGTGCCGCCGCAGGTGGCGAGGGCACGCGAGGCCATACACCTTGGCCGCGACCTTCAGGCACTCGATGTGCGCGATGAAGCGACGATCGATCTGGTCCTTCTGGCCGGTCTGGAAGCGGCCCTTGCCACGGGGGGCGATCCGATCACCGTGCTCGATCGGGTGCCAGCGGCCGCAATCCGTCAAGTCCTCACAGGGCCGGAGGGCTACTCCGTACACACGGCGGGTCGCGTGTTTGACCAAGCTGTGGAGCGCGGCATGTGGCTCGCGGCCCGCGCGGTCGCCACCGGGCTTGTTACGGATGGCACGTCGGTGACGGCGAAGGCGGGGGACACGGGGACGCTCCCGCAGGCTGTCCGGGATGGACTCGTCCGATCGCTCGACGTGCCCGACGCGGCGCTGCAGTTTGCAGCCGCGAGAGCCCTCACCCTCCTTGCCGGCGAGCCACCCTACCGTGGTTCGAGCCGCGTGGTCGAAGTCTTGCTGCACGCGGCGACCAGCACGGGCGTCGATCGTGTCGTCGTGGCACATCCTGATGCTGCGGTCGCGCACTCACTTGCCGCCGGCGTATCGCGATTGGGCTATGAGCCGGTGCGGGTTTCGACGGGCCGCGAGGCCGTGTTCGCCGCGCGATCGAGCGTTGATACGGTGCTCGTGCTGGTAGCCGCGCGAATTCCGAAGCCAGTCGCCGTCGAAACGGTGCAGTTCCTGAGACTGCCCGCCGTCGGCGCCATTCCGGCGGTCCTCGTGGTGGTTGATCCACTCGACGATGATGGACGAGGCAAATACCTCACGCGACTTTTGCTCACCTTCTGCGAATTCGAAGGCGTCGGCATCATCGATCGACTCGACAGCCTCTTTGAGGCGACCATCGATCCCGAGACCAACAAGCCCATCGGGGCACCGCGATTCCCCGACCTGCTCGCGCAGGTGGCTGGTCCGGCAGCAGTCGATCCCGATACCCGTAATGCCGCTGCCACCGCGCGGCTGGCCCGCGCCCGGGAGGCCTTTGGGTTGCTCGGGCGGCTCTCACGCCGGGGCCACGATGTCTCGCCAGTGCTCGAAACGGCGATGCTCGCGCTCCTCCACACGGAGCTCTACGCCCCGGCTGCGTCGCTCCTGGCGTCGCTTCCCACGGCCACCGCCCAGGAAGCCCTCGAGCAGGAAGCCCGCCGCAGCGACCTTCCTGAGGCACTGCAACTTGTGGCGAGATCCGCGTTTGAAACGAGCCTGGATCGGTTCGGAATCCTCCTCGACACGAAGAACCTCCTGACCGCGTACGCAAGGTACAATGACGCCGCCGACGACACGACCCGCGGTGCGGCCGGCAGCATCCTGGATGCACTCGAGGCGGCGGGCAGTAAGCCCCGGGTCTCTCCATCGCATGCTCCGCCCCAGCGGCCACGACAGTGAGCACGTTTCGACCGCGCCCATTGCCGGCCTGATTGGGGCGAGCCCCGCGATGCTTGAGGTCTACGCCACCACGCGGCGGGTGGCGCGATCCAACGCCTCTGTCCTCCTGCTCGGGGAGACTGGCACGGGAAAGGAGCTCATCGCCAAGGCGATCCACGAGCTTTCCCCGCGTGGCAGCGGTCCGTTTGTGCGGGTCAACTGCGGCGCGCTCTCCGAGAGCCTGCTCGAGAGCGAACTGTTTGGACATGTGCGTGGTGCGTTCACTGGCGCTGTTGCCAACCGCACCGGTCGGTTTGAAGCGGCTCACACCGGCACCATTTTTTTGGATGAGATCAACTCCACGACACTCCACCTCCAAGTGAAGCTCCTGCGGGTGCTGCAGGAGCGTGAGTTTGAACGGGTGGGCGATACCGAGACGATCCGCGTCGACACCCGCGTGATCGCGGCGAGTAACCGCGACCTTCTCGATGAAGTCGCGAAGGAGTCGTTTCGCGAGGATCTCTACTACCGGCTCAACGTTGTGCCGATCGTGCTCCCGCCGTTGCGGTCACGCCGCGACGATATCCCGCTGCTCATGAGCCACTTTCTCGAGCAGTACAACGAGCAAAACGATCGCTACGTTGTCCATATTCAGAAGGAAGCCCTCGACGCAGTTGTCCGCTACCACTGGCCAGGGAACGTTCGCGAGCTTCAGAATGTCGTGGAGCGGTGTGTCGTGATGGCTTCGGGGGATGAGCTGACACTCGACCTTCTGCCGCCGTCGATCCGCGGAGGCAAGGCCTCGACGACGAGTGTGCCAGGACGTGGGGGCGACCTCGACAGCCTTGCTCGCGACCTTGTCGAACAAGGTGTCGCGACGGCGCCACCGGATGATGAAACACTCTTCGACCGTGTCGTCAGCCGCGTCGAGCGGGAGCTGATCGCCCAGATGCTCGCTGCCTGTGGCGGCGTGCAACTCAAGGCCGCAGCGCGGCTGGGCATCAACCGCAACACGCTCCGGAAAAAGCTCCTCGAGCAGGGCCTCGAAGAGGGCGAGGCGACGTA
This sequence comes from Planctomycetota bacterium, assembly GCA_031403195.1. Lineage (GTDB taxonomy): Bacteria > Planctomycetota > Planctomycetia > Pirellulales > UBA1268 > QWPN01. The sequence continues at coordinate 25,558 of JANNSZ010000077.1, forward strand.
GGGCACCATGTGCCGATTTCGAGCGCACGGCGCTTTGAGTACGGCATGCTGGTCGAACTGGCGTAGCTCGGTCACGCGGTGGCGACGATGCCATCTTCGGCCATGTCGCGGGCATGGTAGCTCGATCGCACGAGCGGGCCGCTGGCGACTTTTCGGAATCCGAGCGACCGGGCGATGGCGCCTAGCTCGTCGAACTCCTCGGGTGGCACATAGCGGTCGACCGGGAGTGAATCGAGCGTGGGCTGGAGGTACTGTCCGAGCGTGAGGTAATCGACGCCGTGATCGATGAGGTCGGAGAAAACGTCGAGCAGCTCCTCGCGAGTCTCACCGAGGCCGAGCATGAGGCCGCTCTTGGTTTTGACATCGGGCATGATCTGCTTGGCTCTCTCCAAGAGCTCGAGCGTCCAGGCATACACGCTCTTGCGGCCGCGGACGGTGCGATAGAGCCGCGGTACGGTTTCGGTGTTGTGATTGAAGACCTCGGGCCTGGATTCCACGAGCCGTTCGAGGGCGCCGTCTTTCCCGATGAAGTCGGGCACGAGCACTTCGATCGTCGCGGCAGTGGCAGCACGCACAGCTTCCACCGTGCGCCGGAAATGGTCGGCGCCGCCGTCGGCGAGGTCGTCGCGGGTGACACTCGTGATCACCACGTGCTTGAGGCCCAGCCGCTTCGCCGCTTCGGCCACCCGTTCTGGCTCGTCGGCCTCGAGCTCCTCGGTCTTACCGCGTGGCACCGAACAAAACCCACAGGGCCGCGTGCAGACATTGCCAAGGATCATGAAGGTGGCTGTCCGCTGCGACCAGCATTCGAGCCGATTGGGGCATTTTGCTGAGGAGCAGACAGTTTCGAGACCAAGCTCGGCGATGAGTGCGGCCGTCTCGCCGATGCCGCCCCCGGGCGCGATGTTTTGCCGAAGCCAGGGAGGCAGGCGGCGAGCAGGGGCAGGCGGAGGCGCGGGGGTGTCGAGCGAGATGATCGAAAGCGACATCTCATGAAGATTATCCGACACGGCTCATGGGCTCCGTGGGGCGAGGGCCAAGGGCGGCAGGGGCAACCGGGAACCCTGCGTGAATGTGCGGTGCTTCAAAGTTGAAGGCGTTTGCAAGTGCATCGACGAGCGCCGTGCGGGCGTCCTGGAGTCGCACTCGCCGTTGGATGTCGGCTTCCACCGAGCCCATCGTGACGGGAACGGTGCTGCCGGCTGCAGTTGCCATGCGCACACTCGTGATCCGGTGATGGAGGTCGAGCGCCGGCGCGACGTTGAGGAACGCACCGTGGGCCACGCCGCCACGACGAACGGCAAGGCCGACTGCGGCCAAGAGGCCTGTCCGTCCGAAGACTCCGGACACGCCCGGATGCCGGATCGGGCCTGCCTTGAGTGTTCGCAGCGCGCTGGCAAGACCGTCTTCGAATCGCGCGAGGCAGGCACCGACATCATGCTCGCCGAGGCCAAGGTCGGTAAGCGAGGCGAAGAGTGACACGCAGACCTGGCCCGGTCCGTGGAGGACAGCGCCGCCGCCCCGGCCGGTGAACCGCACGGGAAGCCGCCGCAACTCGTCATCGCCGAGGGCGACGTCGGCCCGCGAGCCGAGCCTGCCAATTGTGATGGCTGGCTCGAGCTCGAACACGACGAGTGTCGGGTTTCGACCTCCCGGCGTGGTGGTTTCGTCGGCGAGTCGTTCGGCGAGGGCTGCATAGCGGGGCCAGTCGATCCTCCCAGCCAGCCAGGCTGAGAGGGGGCGTGTGGGGCCGCTCGATGGTGGCTGGGCAGCAGGCTGGGACATGGGTTCAGGAACCAATCGCTTGAAGGGAACCGCAGACGCGGCAGCCTCGAGATCAGCGGGTTATCATAAAGCCTGGCTGACGCCTTGTGCCCAAAGCGTTGCGTGGAGGACTCAAAATGCCCAGCGGACCCGATCGGTTCGACTTCGCCGCCCGTCACGACAGCGTGGACCGTGAGGTCGCTGCCCAGTCGGCACGATATTGGCAGTCTGCGACCACGCGGCTGGCGCGAGAGATCAATCTTGGCTGGTGGCTGGCTGGCTGGCTGCCGATGGCGGTGGCCATCGGTCTCGTCGGCATGTTCGCGATGCTGCTCGTGCGTTGGCGAGGCGGGCAGTCTGGTTCTGTTTTTGGCGGGATTGCTGCGGCGCTCGTTGCAGCATCAGTGATCGCGTGGCTTCGAGGTCGTCGACGGTTCGAGACGACGGCATCGGCCCGCGTGCGTCTCGAGGAGTCGCTCGGGCTCAAGGCGCGGCTCACGGCAGCGAGCGCGGGTGTGGGATCCTGGCCCGATCGACCGCCGGCTGAATCAAGAATCTGGCCGGTGCGTTGGCGATGGCAGCGGCCACTGGGATGGGTTGCAGTCGTGGTCGGGCTCCTCGTGCTTGCGGCGCGGGTGCCTGTGGCTGACACCGGCGCTCCCAAGACCTACACGATTGAAAAACCACCCGATGCTCGGGTCGTCGAGCAGTGGATGGATGCGCTTCGCCGCGAGGAGGCCGTGGACGAGCGGTCGACCGAACGGGTTCGCGACCGCATTGCCGAGTTGATGGAGCGGCCGACTGAAGACTGGTATGAGCATGCGAGCCTGGAAGCGGCCGGCACGCTCAAGGAGCAGACCGCGGCTGATCTCAAGGAGCTGTCGGAAAACCTTGCGAAGGCGGAGGCGGCGGCTGCCCAGCTTCGCGAGCTGACCGACAGTGTGCCGCAGGAGTTGCGGGACGCGCTCGCCAAGGACCTGAAGCTCGCAGCCCTCGCGCTCGAGATGGGGGGCTTCAAGCCGCCTGCCGATCTGGCGGAGCTTTTGCGGGAGTTGCAGGGGCGAGACCTCGCGGAGCTGACTCCGGGAGAATGCCGCGGCCTGTGCGAAAAGCTCGGCGCGAACCGCGAGATGTTGCGACGGGCGCTGGCTGAATCACCCGACCTCGATCTGGATGGCCTCGCAATGCTGGGCGTACCGGCCGAAGGGGGCATCCAGCGGGGCCGTGGCGACGCGGAGCTGAAGCGTGGCGAGGAGCATGATCTGAAGACCACCCGCAAGGAGAAGGTCAATCAGGCGCTCGACCTCGAGCGGGCCGCGCCCGATGAGCTGCTGGCGGTGGTCGATGGCGAGCATGACATCGACGAGAGTGCCTACACCGGCCCCAAAGCAGGTGGCACCGCGAAGGAGGGCGACGGCGGCACATCGGTCGAGGTCGACGCGCTGCTGCCGGCTGAGCAAGAGGTCGTCCGTCGGTTCTTCAAGTGATGGCATGGTCGATGGCAAAGCCGGCTCCGTGGCAGCGGCATCGACCGTTCTCGCCACCGGTCGGCCCGTAAGCGTTCCAGGGAGCACCACGACTGATGATGCAGGGCACTCGAATGCCGAGCAGGCGGATTCATTCGGCGGCTTCGCCGCGCAACTGGTCGAGGAGTTGGGTCGTGCCGTGCAGGTCCGTCCAACGACGGAGATATTCCCAGTCGAGGGCATCGAAGCACACCGCGATCACGTTGCGAGTGTCGGCAATGTCCTTCTCCCGTCGCCAGCGGAGTTTCTGAATGACGACATCCTCGGCAGTCGGAAGCCAGACGCCACGGCCAAGCTGGCCGATCATGCCGCGCCGACGTCGCCGGAAACGCTCTTGATGGTGCGGGTCTCGAATTGGATCTGTCTGTCGAGGGAATAGTCGGGGCCAAGTGCCTCAGCGATGCGAGAAACGTCGCGAGGCTCGCACGCCACCACAAAGTCGGCATCCTTTGTTGCTCGTGCGACGCCGTAAGCGATCGCGGAGAACGCGCCGACGAGCATATGCTCGACACCGAGATCATCGAGCACGGCGACGGCATGGCCGAGAACTTCAAGACTCGTCATCGATCGTGCCGGCGGCCTCGTAGATTCCTGCTTCGTCGAGTCGGCGGGCGATCCGCAGCCGGCGGAGAACCTCGGCCCGCACCTGATCGGGTGTCAGTGTAGGGTTGTCGGTTGCAATGGCGTCCCGCATGAGCACGAGCGTGCTGTCGAAAAGGGCAGCGGCGTCGGCCAGTTTCTCTGCGGGCGATGTCACGCGGGCGCGCAGTATTTTCCCGAGAAAGATTGATCGCTGAAGGCTCGTGGCTCTCTCGTTCATAAACATTGAAAACAGGATGGTCAACCGCCGATGCCGCATCGTGCGGATGGCAGCTGTTCGATCTTTGAGCGTAACCGATCCGGAGCCGGCAGTCATGGGGGCCACCATCCGCGCCGTGAGCGCTTCCTGCATCGCTCGGGCCGGATACTGGTCATGGCGGATCAACGATGAGCACCGCGTGGTCTACAAAGTTGACGATGACGTGATCCTGATCGCTAGACTTCGGTATCACTCCTGAGTGCAGCAGGCGATGTCTCGGCAGGTGACAGCATGAGCGACGATGCCGAAGAGCAAGCAGCGGTGGCCGTCAACCATCACCGACCGAACCGCTGGTGGCTCGATATCCGCTGGATCACCGCGGGCGTCGTCGCTGCGACATTTGCATTTCTTCTGTGGGGCCTCTTTGGGCCAGAGCCGGCCATTCGCGTTTTACGCGAGACAACATTTCTCACCGAGCCCCTCGCTGCCGACGGCCTTCCTGACTATTGCGAGGCCTTGCTCGCGATGGCAGGCCCGGCTCCACCGCCTGAGGAGAACGCGGCGGCCGGGCTCTTTCAGATACTGTGGCCGTTTGGCATCGATGACGCCGATCTGCCGGCGGCCTGTCGCGCGCTGGGCATTCCGGACAAGCCGCCGATCAGTCGGCTTCGGCCGCCCTATGAAGAAGCCGCGTCGAAGATCACGCATGATGCATGGAACGCAGGGCTCGAACGGCCTTGGTCTAGTGCAGACCTTCCAGAGCTTGCAGCCTGGCTCGTTGCGAACGAGGACAGCCTCGACCGCTTGCGAGCGGCCGCGGATCGTCCTCGCTACTGGTTCCCGAGCCCTTTACTGCTCACGAAAAGGGAAGGGCTTCTGATGGTCCTGCCCTTGCCTGACGTTGCGGAGTTGCGGATGGCGTGCCGGCACCTGAGTTGCCGGGCGATGTGGCATCTCGGCGAAGGCCGCCATGCCGAGGCGTGGCATGACATCCGGGCGATCTACCGACTCAGTCGGTTACTGGTGGCGGACGATCAACGCCCACAGTGCTTCGTCACAACGTTTGGCGCACTAGCATGTGAGGCAATGGCCGACGAAGCGGTGGTGCGGGCTCTTCTTGGCAGCGATGGGTTTCCCCCGGCCCTCCTCGCCGAGATCCGTCGAGAACTGGAAAGCCTCAGACGTTCCGGAAGTTTCGCGGAGTTTATACTCATGGAACGGATCGGTTTCATCGATCTGCTTATCGGCATCGTCTGTCGAGAGCCTTTGAGCCGTGCGGCGCGAGCGAGAGCCCTTGGCAGCGTGGCTGACGCGACCACCCTTGACCGCATGCTGCTGCGAACGAGCATCGATTGGAATGTCGTCCTTCGGCGTGCCAACGAAGCCTACGACCGGTTTGAATCGGCGTGGCGACGCACGACATTCGAGGAACGGCGAGCACTCCTCGAGCAGGAGGAGTCTGATCTCGTTGCTCGGTTAAAGTCACCACTCGATGTCGGACGTATACCCTTGCTTTTGCTCAGCCGGGGCGCGCGGAGCGACTACCTCGGCTCGCGCCTGAGTGATCGGTTCATGCCTGCCTTTTCCGGTGGCTTGAACGTCATCACCCGCGGTCAGACGCGGTCCAAGCTCACCCACACCGCGGTGGCCCTTGCCGCATGGCGACTCGATCAGGAAGGAGGAGGCTCCAGCTATCCCGAGCGGCTCGACGCACTCGTTCCGCAGTACTTCTCCGACGTGCCGATCGATCCTTATTCGGGCCAGCCGCTCATCTACGAGCGCCGCAACGGCGGTTATCTTCTCGCGAGTGTCGGGCAAAACGGCACCTACGACGGCGGCAGTGACGCTGATGGGTGGATCGTCAACGGCGAATGGCAAGATGATGAACGCGACGTGCCGTGGAACAGATCCGACCTGGTCGTGCGGATGCCGGTGCCTGGACGGCCGTTTGTGCGGCCATCGGCTCCGTAGGTTTTGGCGGTGCGTTGGAGGCCCCCGCATGCTGGTGGGCGCCTCGCCGGGTGGTAGACTCCTCGGGCTTGTTCCGTCGATGTCTTGGCCTGCGGGATTCTGTCGCCCATGTCTCAGACTGCCTCCATGCAGCCGCTCTCAGAACAGCAGGCGGGATTCGCCGCAGAAGCAATCGACGGCCTGACGCGAGCACTTCGCACGGTGCTCTTTGGGCAGGACGAGCTCATCTCGATGGTGGTCGTTGGCCTGCTCGCCCGAGGCCATATTCTTCTGGAGGGCCTTCCCGGGCTCGGAAAAACAGAGCTCGTCAAAGGGCTCTCGAAGGCGCTCGCGCTGTCGAGCAAGCGGGTGCAGTTCACGCCCGATCTTCTGCCCGGCGACATCACGGGCAATCCCGTCCTCGAAGAAGCCGATGGCCGTAGAAAATTCGTGTTCCAGCCCGGGCCAGTGTTTGCAAATATTCTGCTCGCCGATGAAATCAACCGCGCGAGCCCCAAGACGCAGTCGGCGATGCTCGAGGCGATGCAGGAGCGGCGGGTGACCGTGATGGGCCAGACCCATCCGCTGCCCACGCCATTCTTCGTCTTGGCCACGCAGAACCCGATCGAGCTCGAGGGCACCTATCCGCTGCCCGAGGCCCAGCTCGACCGGTTCCTCTTCAAGCTCGACGTGCAGAGCAACGACGTGGCCACGCTCGAAAAGATTGTGCTCAATCGCGAGATCGGCGTGGAGCCGCATGTGGCGACGGTGATGGACGCCGGAGCCCTCGACAAGCTCCTCGATCAGGTCCGCCGTGTCTACATGCCGCCTACCGTGGCCAACTACATTGCCCGGCTCGTGCGGGCGACACACCCCGGTGAGCCGCATGCCACGGGCGTGAAGTTTGGGGCATCGCCTCGCGCGGCGCTCGCCCTCGCGGCCGCTGCAAAAGCCAAGGCTCTCTGCGATCGGCGAATCAATGCGGCATATGAAGACGTGCGGGCCGTGGCCGCACCGGTGTTGCGGCATCGAGTCGTGCTCGACTACGGCGCCAAGCTCGAGGGGCTTACCACCGACGCCCTCGTAGCGCGGCTCCTCGAGAAGGTGCCAGCCCAAGACAAGCCACTTCCCTCGAGCCTCGCGGCCGCCAAGGTGTGACATGCGGCTGGTCGTTGCGAGCATCTTTGTTGCGGGAGTGGGGCTCGCGGCCGTCGGCCGGGCTGAGGTGGAGACGATTGCCACCGAAGCAGGCAGTGGGATCGCGATCGAGGCCGAGGGCTGGACAGGTCTTGGCTCGGTGACGACAGGCCGCGATGCCGGGCTGATTCCGGTGACGGTCACGATCACCAACGGCACGCAGGCGGACCACGTGTGGACGGTCACGCCCGATGAGCGGTTCGGCCGCTGGCCGGGCGTGGCGCCATCTGCTCGCATCGCCGTGTCGGCCGGGGCCACCGCGAAGGCCACGCTCTTCGTCGGGAGCTCGAGTGAGTGGGGTGGCCGCAATCAGTTGCGTGTCTCGGGGCACGCAGTCAGCGACTCGATCTTTGTCGATTGTCGCACGGCGGAACAATCGCTCAGTGGCTCGTCTGGCTCCATCTTTCCCGCCGGGATCTCCAAAGACGTGCAGGCCGCCCAGGGCGATCCATTTGACAGCTTCACGCTTTCGGGCAATCCACTCGACATGGCGCGAGCCCCGGACGACTGGCGTGGCTGGTCTTCCTTCCGCTCTGTCCTGCTCACGGAAGGTGAGTGGAGGTCGCTCGCAGGAGGTCGCCGCAAGGCCCTGCTCGACTGGATCGCCACCGGCGGACGGGTCGGTGTGCTCATCGCTGACCCCACGCCCCAGCGGCTCGATGGCATGGGCATGCCGCCTGCGGGGCCTGACAACGAGCGGTGGCTCGGTGCCGGCGAGGTCATGGTGGTGCCGTGGGACGGCAAGACGCTTTTGGCCACGGCGGTGAAAGCGTTTCTCGCGGGCAAGCGAGAGTCGCTGGCGGACCTTCTCAAGAACTATCGATCGCAGTCCTCGACCCGCGGTGGTGGCGGCAACTGGGACAGTGGGTTTGCACGGCTCGCCGGCGTGTTTGGCGAACGGTCGCTGCCGGTCGGCTGGATCCTCGGGTTTCTCACGCTTTTCGGGATCATCGCAGGGCCGGTCAACGTGATGGTGCTCGCCGGGCAGGGCCGACGGTCGCGGATGTTCTGGACGACGCCGCTCATTTCACTTGCTGCAACGGCGTTTCTGCTGGTGCTCATGTTCATGCGGGACGGCGTAGGGGGCGAGGGTGCCCGCCGCGTGCTCGGGCTTCTTGCGCCGGAGCAGAACACGATGGCAGTCATTCAGGAGCAGTTCAGCCGCACGGGCGTGCTGCTCGGGTCATCGTTTCCGATGGTCGAGCCCGCCTGGCTCGAACCGATCGACCGCCGGGACTTCAACGAGCAGTTTGTCGAAGTGGATGGCCGCACGCGGCGAGGCGACTGGTTCCGAAGCCGGTCCGACCAGGCGTATCTCGCGATGGCTGTGCGGCCCTCGCGAGCGCGGCTCGAGCTGGTGGGCGGAGAGAACGGTGTGCCGCCGGCGGTCATCTCAAGCATCGAGGTGCCACTCAAAGAGGTCTTTGTGATCGACGAGGAGGGTCAGTACTGGACGGCCTCCGATATCGGCACCGGCCAGAAGAAGCAGCTTCAGGCCAGTGATGCCGACTCCTACAAACGATGGTTTGATTCACTGGTGGCAGATGCGGGACCGGTCCGCCGCAGGGCTCTCGAGCGGCTCCAAAATGTTCGCGGCCAGGCCTACGCCACGAGTAGTGCAGCTGGAAAGGTTGCTGTACCAACCCTCGGCGCGATCCGATGGGTTGATGAGCGGGCAGATTTTGTCGGGCCGTTCACGAGGAGCCGGCCATGACGACAGCCGCGCACACTGGCGAACCCGCCGAGCCTGCCGAGCCCAATAATTCTCCTCTTGTCGAGGTTCGCCGGCTCAATCGGGTGTTCGACTCGGTGCATGCCGTGCAGGATCTCTCGTTTGCGATCCGCCGCGGGGCGGTCGTTGGCTTCATCGGGGCCAACGGCGCCGGCAAGACGACGACGATGCGAATCATCGCGACGCTCGACGAGCCGACATCCGGGCAGGTCATCGTCGATGGACTCGACGTGGTGGAAGAGCCGGCCAAGGTTCGCCGCCTCGTCGGCTGGATGCCCGATGCGTTTGGGACCTATCCAAACATGACCGTTTTTGAGTATCTCGACTTCTTCGCCCGCTCGTATGGCTTTTCACGGACACAACGGCGGGAGCGGGTCGAGGAAGTGATGGACTTTGCGGACCTGCTCCCCCTGGCCGATCGCCAGATGGGCAAACTCAGCAAGGGCATGGGGCAGAGGCTCTGCTTTGGGCGGATGCTTATCCCAGACCCTGAGTTCATGATCCTCGATGAGCCAGCCGCAGGCCTCGATCCGAAGGCTCGGCTCGAGTTCAAGAACCTTGTGCGGCTTCTGGCGGCCCGCGGGAAGACGCTTTTCATCTCGAGCCACATCCTGAGCGAGCTGGGCGAGATGTGCGACTCGCTGCTCTTCATTGACGGCGGGCGGCTGGTGTTCCATGGCGATGCCGAGGCGCTCAAGCACGGCCAGCCGATGAATGGCGAAGCCGCAACTTTTGTCGTGCATGTCACGGTGGCAGGCGACCCCCGGCCGCTCGTCGAGTGGGCTGAGACGAACCAGGGATGGACCCTCCTCGAGGAGCGACGGGATGGGGCGCGACTGGCCTGCGAAGGGAGCGATCCGACGCTGCTCGCGGATGGCCTGCGTCGGATCGTGGCAGCAGGCATTCCCGTGATCGAGTTCCGCCGGGAGCAGCGGCGGCTGGAAGAGGCGTTTGTCGAGATGGTGAAGGACCGGCGGTAAGCCCTCGGGACGAACACATGGCCACGGCGACGCTCGCACCGACTCGTGGCACCGCTGCGAACGAGGCCGGCTGGCCTGGCGACGATTTTCCATCGTGGATCTCGCCGATGCTCGTCAAGGAGCTGCGGCAAGGGGTGCAGTCGGGCGTCTTCTGTTGGACATTCCTGGTTTTTCAGGTCGCGCTGTTCCTGGTTTTCTCGATTCAGGTGCTGACCAAGCCTGGCGACGGCGAGGGCTTTTCAGCCCTGTTCTGGCTCGCAGCGATCGTGGCCGTGTCGATTGTTGTACCGCTGCGAGGCATTGGGTCGATCAGCGGCGAGCGCGTTGGCAATGGCCTTGATCTCTTGAATCTCACGCGGCTCTCGGCCACGCGGATCGTGATCGGCAAATGGACGGCGCTCCTGGCCCAGTCGGCGGTCGTGGCCGTTACGCTCCTGCCGTACTGCACGCTCCGCTACTTCTTTGGTGGCGTGGACGTGCTCACCGAGCTTCAAGGCCTCGGCTGGCTCATGGCTGCCGGGGCCGTGATGGCGTCGGCCGCGATTGCCCTTTCGACCTTGCCGCTCGGGTTCCGAATCGGCATCGGTGTCGCGGCATCGGCCGCAGGGTTCTTTGCATTCGTGGCCATCATGGACGGCGGTTCACGGATTTTCGGATTTTGGTGGTCGGGTGCGGCCGCGCCATGGGGCGTCCTCGCCACGATGGCCACCTACACATTCGCGTTTCTCGAGTTTGCCGCAGCGAGGATCGCCCCGCCGGCCGAGAACCATGCGGCGCGAAAGCGGATCTTCGCGTTCCTGCTCGCGGCCACCTGGCTGCTCGCGGGATGGCAAGGCGACTATCCGGTGGCCGTTGCCACATTCCTCGCGACCGGGCCGCTCCTGCTCTGTTATGCGGTCGGGGCGATGGTCGATCGGCCGAGCCACGTTCGGACGCTCTTTCTTCCGTTTCGAAGGGCCGGCGTCGCGGGCCGCCTGGCCGCCGCCGTGATCGCTCCCGGATGGGCCTCCGGCCTCGTGTTCCTGACGGTCCTGGCAGGGGCCTGCGGCACGGGAGTGATCGGCTTTGTCGATCGGTTTGCCATACCCGACACACGTCTCGTGACACTCGCGTTTTCGAGCCTGCTCGTGGCGGCCATCGTGTTCCCACTCCCGCTCACGATCCGGGTCACCCAGATGCGGTATCCCACAGTGCTCTATTTTCTCCCACAACTCCTTAGTTTTATGACGTTCGCTTTCGCCAACGCGTTCAAGGATTTCACGGAGCCGTGGAGTGCGTACGAAACAGGCCGACTCGTGACACTGCCCTTTCCGATCGGGGCAGCGTGCAGCCTGGTCGCCATCGCCCGAACTATGCCCATGTCAGACCTGTCGATGGTGGCAAGCAGCTACACGGTGGCTGGCCTCGTCGTCATCAGCGTTGTCTTGGGAGCCGTCGCAAGGCCATGGCTCCGGGAGCTCGGCTCTGCCGCAAGGCTCATCCGCGGTGATGCGGGCGGACGATTCGGGACGTTCACGATGGCACCCGCGAGGCCTGGTCGCGCCAGCACGACGCGGCCGTGGGCATGGCGAGGAGATGATTTTCCTTCGTGGCTGCCACCAATGGTTGTTCGTGAGCTGCGGCAGGGCGTTCAGTCGGGTGTGTTTGCCTGGACATTTATCGGAATCCAGGCGGTGATGTTTGCCCTCATGACGTGGGCCGTGGGCTCTTTCGACGGAACGATGGCGGGAGCCTCGGCGAGGGATTTTTCGGTGCTGTTTTGGCTGGCAATCGCTGCAGCGATTGTTGTCGTCGTGCCGCTCCGTGGCCTCACGGCCGTCAGCGGCGAGCGCCTGGAAAACAACCTCGACCTCGTGCGGCTCTCCAGGCTCTCAGCCACGCAGATCATCGTCGGGAAATGGCTGGCGATTGCAGGGCAGGGGCTGCTCCTGGCGACGGCGCTGTTGCCCTATCTCGTGCTGCGGTACTTCCTTGGTGGCGTCGATGTCGTCAACGACCTCGAAGCTTTTGGCTGGCTGGCGGTGACCGCGCTGGCGGTGACGGCTGCAGCGCTCGCGCTTTCAACATTGCCGCTCTGGATGCGGATTGGCACCTGCTTGCTCGTCGCCATGAGTAGTTTTTTCCCCTTGGTCGAACTGCTCGAAGACGCCGTGCGAGGGCGACTCTCGTTCAGAGGCTTGAGTGTTGCCGCGCGGCTTGGGATTGTCGCCTGCGTCGCGGTCTACACGGTGGCGTTTCTCGAGTATGCGGTGGCGCGGATTGCTCCTTTGGCCGAGAACCACGCGGCCCGCAAGCGGCTCTTGGCCGTGGGCATCGCTGCCTCATGGGCGATCATGGGGTTGTTTGGGTCGAAAGATGCGGCGCTGTACACGATGCTTTTCACCGCGCCGCTCGTGGTGTGTTACGCGATCGAATCGCTCCTCGAGAAGCCAGTGCCGATCGCGTCGCTGTACCACCCGTTCGGCCGGTGGGGTAACGCAGGACGGATGGCGGCTGCCGTGTTTACACCAGGATGGGCGACGGCGGTGCTGTTTGTAGGCCTTGTTTCGGGGCTGTGTATGACAGGCTGGTTCGGGTGCGTTTTGCACATGATGGGCTCCAGGCATTCCACGAAGGATGATCTCTGGATTGCCACCACGGTGGCCTGCCTCGTCGTTGCGGCCGTGATCTTCCCACTGCCCGTGCTTGTGTGGTTCCCAAAAGCACGTCCTCGATTCTTGTTCTACGCCCTCATCCACTTGCTCTGCTTTCTTGTGTTCGTCTATCTCGTTGCAGTCGCCCCTCAGAGTGAGGCGCATTCGAGCCGCCACTTGGCCAGTTGGGTCATCGCTTTGCCATTTCCTCTGGCGGCGCTTCCGGCGTACTTCCAGATGCCGCATTCCAGCGATCGTGGATCGTACTCAGCGGCGTTCATCATCGCTGCCGCCTGTGCGACAGGAGCCGTGCTTGCGAGTGTGGCTCGCCCGTGGCTTCGTGAGATGCTGTTGGTCGGTCGACTGGTTGCCATGAAGCGGCGGCCACCCCAAGTGGTGTCACCATGACAAGCGCGCAGGCGAAGGCCACTGTGGCGATCACCTCGGAGACAACTTCGGCCAGCGACGAACCCTGGTCGGGGGATGACTTTCCGGCATGGCTGCCGCCGATGCTGGTTCGTGAATTGCGGCAGGGCATTCAGTCAGGGGCGTTCTTCTGGACCTTCCTCCTCATGCAGGTGGCGCTGTTTGTCCTGGCGGCCTTCACGCTCCTGGCCGCATCGGAGCGGCCCGGTGGTGAGGTGCCTCGTGGGGTCACTGGGTTCTTCTGGGCGATTCTGGGAATCACCGTGGGACTCGTGATCCCGCTGCGCGGCATGACGGCGATTGCATCGGAACGGATGGGCAACAACCTCGACTTGATTCGGCTGACGCGGCTTTCCGCCACACGAATCGTCTTGGGCAAGTGGCTGGCCATCGTCGCTCAGACAATGCTCGTTGCGGTTGCGGCGCTTCCGTATCTCGTGCTTCACTACTTTTTTGGTGGCGTGAATGTGGTTGATGACCTCGCGCGATTCGGCTGGCTGCTCGTGGGGGCGGCGCTCGTGGCGGCGTTCGCGGTTCTCGCCTCGACACGGCCGCAGCGGGAGCGAGTGGGACTGCTTGTGGTCGCGGGCGTCGGAGCATGGATCACCCTCGTGACGAGTTTCACTCGCTTGTCGCCAGGAGTCGTGTTTGCCTGGGGCTGGTTCTGGGTGATCGTTCCGATCTTCTACATGGCCCTACTGCTCGAAGCGGCAGCGGCAAGCATCGCCCCTCCGGCGGAGAATCACGCGCTGCGAAAGCGGCTTATTGGGTTGGGCGCTGCGGTGGTCCTCGCATGGATCGGCCTCTTCGGCTCGGAGATGCAGTTTGGGATTGCGATGGTCATTGGCGGCCTGCCGCTGCTGTTGATCGCCGTGGGAGCGCTCCTCGAACGGCCGGTCAGCATCCGTCGGATTCACATGGCGTTCGCCCGCGGTGGGTTCGCCGGACACGTGGCGGCAGCCATCTTCACGCCGGGCTGGGCTACTGGCCTCGTGTTCCTCGCCGCAGTGGGTGGCCTTGTCGCTTGTGGCTTTCTTGCTCAGGCGGCAGCGGCTGGGAATCTCTCGTTTGCCGTGGCATTTGCGAGTCTCGTGATAGCCGCGATCATCTTTCCGTTACCAGTACTGCTGCTATTTCCGAAGGTCGAAGCAAAAGGAACGCTCTATGGTGCCGTCCAAATGCTCTGCCTCGTGCCTTGGGGAATCGACGTGATGCTCTCGGAGATGTCGGACTCGCGAGGCGCCGGGCTTCTGGCAGTCGTCTTTCCATTCCCGATCGCCGGGCTTCTGCGGCTGATGAGTGTCACGCAGGCAGGCACGGTGACGATGTTCTGCCTTGCCGGCTGTGGTGTCACGGCCGTCGTGATTACGATTGTCGCGAGGCCCTGGCGCCGGGAGATGTGGGAGACTCAGCGGCTCGTCGGCGGAGGGCCGACTCCATGAATCTCATTGAGATCCATGCGCGGGCGAAGGCGGCAGCCGCAGCGGCCAGGCTGCCGCTACGGAGCGGGCACTGGGCTGGCACTGCCGGCAACGTGCTGGGCCGCGGCAGTGGGAGCTCGATCGATTTTCAGGACCACCGTCAGTATGTCCCCGGCGATGACCCCCGGCACATGAACTGGCAGGCCTACGCGAGGACGGGACACTACACGATGAAACTCTATCGTGAGGAGGTCACGCCTCGAATCGATCTCATCTATGACATGAGCGGCTCGATGTTTCTGGATCCGGCAAAGGCAACGCGGGCGTGGGAGCTGTTCTACTTTTGCCTGGAGAGCGGCCTGCGGCTCGGGGGGCACCTGAAACTCACTGTGCTCGGCCGCGCGGCAGACGAGTTGCCCGAAGAGGTGCCTCTCGAGCAGGCGCTTGCCGATGGCTGGGCGGATGCGGTCACCGCCGCGGCGAAGAGTGGACAGATGATCGCGGTCGCCGAGCCTGCGGGTCTGTCCGACCAGCTCGATCGTGTGCCACTTCGTGCCGGTTCCCTGCGGGTGCTCGTGAGCGACCTGCTGGATGAGTCGCCGCCGAGTCGAGTGACCGCGCGGCTTTCCGAGTCGCGTAGCCGCGGCATCGTGCTCGCGCCGTTTGCCACGAGCGAGCGGGAGCCAGACTGGGATGGCAATATCGATTTTGAAGACGCAGAGCGCGGGACGCGGTCGCGGCAGCGGGTCGACGGAGCCATGCTCGACCGCTACCGCCAAGCGTACGGCCGGCATTTCGCAGCGTGGCGGGAGGAGTGTTCCCGGCGGGGCCTGGGGTTTGCGAGGGTCGGCGACGCCGGTGATCTGCTCACCGCATTGCGCGGCGAAGCGGTGCCGGCCGGCGTGATCGATATGTGACATGAGAGGGCGCGGGGGACGATGATACCAGGCCTCTTCTTCGCGAACCCTTGGGGACTGACCGCGCTTGCGGCGGTACCCGCGCTCGTCGCGATTCATTTTCTTCAGGAAGGGTCCCGCCGGGCGCGGGCCAGCACCCTCTTCCTGCTCGAACGAGCTGCGCCGCTTCCCGCCGGAGGTATGCGGCTCGAACGGTTTCGCAACTCGCTTCCTTTCTGGATGCAGCTCCTAGCCATCATCGCCCTGGCATGGCTTCTGGTAGATCCTCGCTGGGTGCGGAGTGAATCGCGGCAGACGGTCGTGGTGGTGCTCGATAGCTCGGCCTCGATGGATGCAGCTCGAAAGCCCACGCTCGACCTCCTCACGCGGCGGCTCACAGCATGGAACGCTGTTGCCTCCCGTACCGACTGGCACCTGCTCGAGACAGGGCCTGGCCGGCCGCCGCTCTATGCGGGACGAAGCCTGAATGAGTTGCTCGGAGCCACAGACGGATGGCGGCCCACGCTCGGTACGCACGATCCTCGTGCCTCGCTCGCCCTGGCCGAGGCGCTTGTACCCGGGGACGCGGGCGTCGTCATGCTCGTGACCGACCGACCAGCGCCCGTGCCTGGAGGCGTGGCGGTGCTCTCCGCCGGCGAGCCGTTTGAGAATGTCGGTTTCTCAGGAGGCGATGTCGACCGTGCCGGTGAACGGCTCGTGTGGCGGGCGCTGGTCACCAATCATGGTACCGAGCCGCAGGAGCGTGAAATCACCGCTCGCGAGGTGCGCAGCGACGGAACACCGACAACCCTCGGACCACCTCAGTCGATCCGTCTCGAATCGGGCCAGAGTCGCACGGTCGAAGGTCCGTGGCCGGAGGGAGCCGAGCGGGTGGTGGTGGCGCTCTCCCGGGATCGGTTCGGTATTGACGACGCGCTCCCACTCGTGCGGCCCGTGCCACGGATCGTGAAGGTGGCGTTTACAGCCAGTGGGCCAGCCGCAGACTTGCTCGCACGCATGGTCAAGGTTGCCGACGGCGTGGAGATCGTCCCCGACGCGAACGCTGCAGACCTTCTCATCTGTCGGTTCGCACCCGTTCCCGAGGCAGATGGAATTCAGCTCACAATCGCGGCCGAGCCGAACACTGACGATGCCGGTAAGTTAGAGAAACCTTCCAAGCGACAGCCCGTCGCATACGACCCAGCATGGGTTGCCGCCGAGGATCATCCACTCACCCGCGACCTTGGCTGGGGCGGGCTCATGTCGGGTTCCGCGGGCGCGCACGCCCTGACGGCCGCGGATGAGCCGCTGCTCTGGAAGGGTAGAAAACCGCTGGCGTTCGTCCGTTTGAACGTGTTGCCAGGTGGCCGCCGCGTACAGAATCTCGTGCTGAACTTTGATCTGGCCAGTTCGACAGCGGCTCGGTCCCCGGCGATCGTCGTGCTCGTGCAGCGATTTATCGATCGCATCCGCGCGCGGATTGAGCGGCCGTGGGCCGCCAACGTTGAGACGGGCCAGGTTCTTGGCGTCCCGCCCAGCGTGGTAAGCGGTCCGGCAGGGCGTGCCATGATGACTGTTGCGGATATCAACGGCGGCCAACCCGCATCCCTGACGCCGTTTCATGGACGGGCTCCGTGGGCACCTGGGTTCTTCACAGTGGCAGCGGCTCAGAATCCCCCGGCGACGATCCCACTCGTGCGGGGTGCCGCACAGTTCGCTGATTCCCGCGAGAGTGATTTTCGCGGGGCGGCGCCGGTGGACACGCTCGAGGCGATCCGTCTGGCTCAAGCGATCAAGCAGTCGATTGCCGACCCATGGGCACCGCTCTGGGCCGGCATCGCGATCGGTGCCCTCGTGATCGCATGGGGTTGGCGCGGGGCCAAGGCCCGGGCTGCCGACGATTTCCCACAACACTCTGGCGCGTGATCGAGGAAATGCCCATGCTCTCACTCTCCGGCATTCGATTCATCGCGCCGCAGTGGTTCTTGCTACTCCCGGCGCTCGCAATTGCCGGATGGTATTGGCGGGGGCTTCACCTCGAGAGGCCGCTGCGGATGGCGTGTCTCCTCCTGGCGGTCCTGCTCCTTGCCGAGCCTCGGGTGCGGCAGCAGGGGGACGGGCTCGACCTCTGGGTGCTTGTCGATCAATCCGATTCTGGGTGGGAGGATCTCGCCCCGCGGCTTGCCGAGATGGAGACGATCCTCGAGAAGTCGCGGGCCTCGGACGACCGGATCTTCTACGTGGACTTCGCCGACGAGGCGGTGACACGAGGCGCGCTTCTTCGGAGCGGAGCGGCGGCCACTGAGTATGCAGGGAAGCGATCAGCAACACGGCTAGCCTCGGCGATATCACACACGCTTGCCCAGATGCCGGCCGACCGCGCTGCCAGGATCCTGGCCATCACCGATGGCTTCTCGACCGAACCCCTTGATCGGGCATCAGAAAAACTCCTGGAGAAGGGGGTGGCCCTCGACCTGCGGCTGCCGCCGCGATTCGACGCCGAGGACTACTCAGTCGCCGCCTTCCGTTTGCCGCGGCGCGTGCAGGCCCGCGAGGGGCTCCTGGCCGAGGTCGTCGTGCGTGGTGGGAGCGACGCAACGGTGCCGCTCGAGATCCTTCGCGACGGCAAGCCGATCGGTACTCGTAAGATCGAGGTTCGAGGTGGCAAGGGCCGGGTACGATTCGCAGACCGTCTCGCGGGGGCCGGGGCGCACCGCTATGCCGTGCGCATCCTGCCCGAACGTGATGCCATCGCCGGCAATAACTCGGCCGAGCAGTGGGTGGAGGTGCAGGGGGGTGGGCGGATCGTTCTGGTGACCGCCTACACCGAGCCACCGCTCGCCACGGCACTCCGGGGCCAGGGCCTCGAGGTCGATGTCGTGAGCGATCTTGCCACTGCCCATGTCGGGCTTTTGTCGGGAGCCAAGGCCGTCATCCTCGACAATGTGCCGGCGTACAAGCTTGACCCAGGGTTCATGAAGGGACTGGAGTTCTTCGTGACGGCTCAGGGGGGCGGGTTGGCGATGACCGGTGGAAAGTTTTCATTTGCCTCGGGTGGCTGGTTTGGTTCGTCGCTGGAATCCCTGCTGCCGGTAAGCATGGAGCTCAAGCAGGAGCATCGCAAACTCGCTGTCGCGATGGCGATTGTGATGGATCGATCGGGCAGCATGGCGATGACCGCCCCGGGAACGAACGAAACGAAAATGGCGCTTGCGGATGAAGGGGCCGCGCGGGCGATTGAGCTGCTTGGCGACAACGATCTCGTCGCACTCATTCCGGTCGATAGCGCGGCCCACCCCCTCTCTGACGCGCCGGTGGCGGTCGGGCCGAACCGAGCCAAGCTCGTCGCCGCGGCCCGCAGTGTCGTGAGCGAGGGGGGCGGCATCTTCTGCTACACAGGCCTCGTAAAGGCCTGGGAGTTGCTCAAGAAGACACCAGTGGGCCAACGGCATGTGATCCTATTTGCCGATGCGGCCGATGCCGAAGAACCCGGGGAATACCAGGCGCTCCTTGCCGAAATGGTGAAAGAAAAATGCACGGTGAGCGTGATTGGTCTGGGCAGCGAACAGGACCCCGACGCCGAGTTCTTGAAGGACATCGCGAAGCGTGGGAACGGACGGATCTTTTTCAACGCCGATGCCAAGGAGCTGCCCGCGCTCTTCGAGATGGAGACGGCCACGATCGCCCGGTCGGCGTTCTTGGACGAGCCCGTCGCGGTGAAGGGCACCCCCGGCTGGTCTGAAATCGCAGCATCGCCCATCGACTGGCTGCCACACGTTGACGGCTATAACCTCACCTACCTGAAGCCACACGCATCGCAGGCCGCCGTGTCGGGGGACGAATATGCCGCGCCCCTCGTTGCCTTCGGGCGGCGAGGTACTGGGAGGGTTGCGGCAGTGATGTTCCCCCTCGGGGGCGACTTCTCTGAGCTGACCCGCGCATGGGATGGCTACGGTGGCATGGTGCAGAGCCTCACGCGGTGGCTTGCTGGGCCGCCGCTTCCTCCGGGCGTTGGTATGCAGAGCCGTGTCGATGGCACGCAGGTCCGGCTCGATCTCTTCTACGACGACTCGTGGGCCGACCGTGTGGCGAGCGACGCGCCCGAGCTGACCGTGTCGCGCGGTCCCGGGGGGGCGGCGACCGTGATCCCGTGGGAGCGACTGGCACCCGGACACTATGCGGCGGGCGTCGATGCCGCTGACGTGGAATATGTCCGAGGGGCGATCCGGCTGGGAGACACGGCGCTCGCGGTGGGCCCGATCAACGTGGCGTCGAATCCGGAGTGGGCGTTTGACCGTGGCCGGGTGGAAGAGGTCCTCGCCGTCAGCAGTCGATCGGGCGGCGTCGAGCGGGTCGACCTCTCGGATATCTGGAAAACCCCACGGCCAAGCGCCTGGCGGGGAATCCATCGCTGGCTGCTGCCACTGCTCGTCGTGACTATCCTTCTCGAGGCGCTGGCAACTCAAGTCGGCTGGATCTGGCCACGGACCCGATGACACCTCCAAGGATCCTTGTATGAATCCCGTGATCCGCGTCGCACTCATGCTGTGCCTGATTGGTGCGGCTCCTCTCGTCCGTGGTGAGCAGCCGGCTCGTCCATCGGATGCAGCGGCCGTCCGCAAGCTCGTGGCGACGCTCCGGGCTGCGAAAACCACGAACGATCGGCTCGAGCAGACGGTCGCTGCGCTGGCGGCGATGAAGCCTGACGGTGTTTCGGCGCTGGATGACTACGTGACGCGCGAAGTGTCACGACTTGCTTCCGTGGCAGGCTCAGGCCCACAGCCTGGGCCGCTCGACGAGGAAATTGCCAAGCTTCGCGAGGTGCTCCGCCGGCTTCGCGAGGCCGCTGATCTGACCAAGGAACAGTTGGAGAAAGAAGGGCTGCCGGCGCTCGAATCACTTACCGTCGCATGGTCGAAGCGAGAGGCGGCGCTGGCGCCATGGCACAAGCAAAAACAGGTCGCCCGCATGCATGTCGAGCGGCTGACGGCGCTCGTGGCGGCGTGGCAGGCCGCCGATGCTGACGCCCCGGTTGCCGGCCATCTCGGCGCGCTGGGCACGCTGACCACGGACCTGGCACCCGACGACCCCGAATCAGCGAGAGTGCTAGCCGACAACAAGAGGATTGCCTCGGGGCTGCCCGCGGAGGTCGTCACGGGCATGAACGCGGTCAACGCGATCCGCGTATCCTGCGGTCTCCCGCCGCTGATCTTCGACGCCAAGCTCTGTGAGGCCGCGGCCATGCACTCCCGTGATATGGAGTCAAAAGGCTTCTTTGCGCATGAGTCGCCGCTGCCTGGGAAGGCGGCCTTCACGGATCGCGCCAAGCTCGCGGGTACGACGGCCTCCGGTGAGAACATCTTTATGGGCTCGACCAGCGGTGGCGAAGCCGTGAAGGCTTGGTTTGTGAGCCCTGGCCACCACAAGAACATGCTCACCAGCGAGTACACCAGGCAGGGGCTCGGCTGCGCGGGCAAGCACTGGACGCAGCTCTTCGGACGATAGTGTTCACGCTACGCCGGCGACAAGGCGTAGTCGTCGAGGAGCGATTCGATCCGACTGCAGACATCGGCCATCGCTTCGGCATCGGGCAGAAGCGTGACGCGGAAGTGATCGCGGTAGGGCACATTGAAGCTCGAGCCGGGGGCCACGAGCACGTGCTTCCGCTCGAGCAGGTCGAGGGCAAAGGCCTGATCGTCGAAGGCCGCGAGGCCTCCCGGCAGGCGGTCGGCGTGGACCCGAACAAAGCCGTACATCGCGCCCATCGGTGCCGGCGCGAGCGACAGCCAGCGACTCTTCTGCATCGCCTCGAGAAGCGCGGCCCGCGTGGCGTGGAGGCGACCGCCGGGTCTGGTGAGCTCAAAGATGGACTGGTGACCGCCCAGCGCCGTCTGCACCGCGAACTGGCCAGGCACGTTCGAGCAGAGGCGGAGCGACGCCAGGAGGTCGAGGGCATGGATGTAGTCGCGGGCGTGTTCCCGCTCGCCCGAGAAGACGAGCCAGCCCACGCGCAGGCCGCAGGCCCGGTAGACCTTGCTGAGACCCGAGAATGTCAGACAGAGCGCCCGGGGAGAAAGCGTCGCCAGGGGTACGAACTCGGCACCGTCATACAGCATCTCGTCGTAGATTTCGTCGGCGCAGAGTACGAGATGCCGTCGCTCGGCGATGCCGGCCAACGCCGCGAGGATCTCGCGCGGGTAGACGGCCCCTGTGGGATTATTGGGATTGATAACGACAATCGCTCGGGTCTTATCGGTGACGAGTCGCTCGACCTCTTCGGGATCGGGCACATAGCCCCGCTCCGGTCGGCACGGATAGTGGACGGCCGTTGCGCCGTGGATCACGACGCTTGCGGTCCAGAGCGGGTAGTCGGGGCTTGGCACGAGTACCTCGTCACCCGGATTCAAGAGCGCCCGCATCGCGAGCATGATCAGTTCAGAGACGCCATTGCCGATGAAGACATCGTCGGCGGTGACATCCATGATGCCGCGGTTCTGTTGCTGCATGACCACGGCTTCACGGGCCGGAAAGATTCCCTTCTGGTGCGAGTAGGGATCGGCCTGGTGGAGGTTTTCGACGATCGCCACCCGCATCGAGGAGGGCATGCGAAAGCCGAACGCACCGGGGTTGCCGATGTTGAGTTTGACGATGTCATGGCCCTCCCGCTCGAGCTGCTCCGCTCGACGGGCAAGCGCGCCCCGAATCTCGTACTTGACATCGTGAAGGTGTTCGGAAGCGCGAAGCGGTGGGAGGCTCATACGTTGGGTCTACCGGTGAGGTGAGCCCTCAAGTGTAGATCGCGTCAGGGGGCTCGGTTCCACTTGTACCGACTATTCCGGTCGGATCGCGGTTTCCTTCAGGAGCGCCACGATCGCCGCCGCCATGTCTGACTCGTCTTGTGGACGGTAGCCGACCCAAACGCGGCGGACCGTGGCGTCGGGGCCAACGAGATACGTGGCGGGCACCGCTTGGAGTCGAAGCTTCGTGCTGAGGAGGTCGGCGTTCAGAGGATCGGTAAAGACGTAGGCCGAGATTGGGAGTTTCTGCCGGAGGAGAAATTCTCCGGTTTCGGCGGCCAGGTCCGCGGGGCTCTCCTCGCCGCTGCCAGACACCGATACTGCTACAAGTTGGAACCGGCGGTCAGCGGCCAGAGACGTGGCCATTCGAGCGAGACCTGGCAGTTCGCGACGGCACGGCCCGCACCAGGTCCCCCAGTAGTTCAGGAGTGTCACGCGACCAGCGAGTGGGAGCGGGGTGGCAGACAAGTCGGCGATTGGCGCGATAGGAAGTGGCGGGAGGTTCACGCCCATGGCGGGATGGCGCGGTGGTTCACCGCAGCCAGCGAGCGCGACTATGACCACGATGCTCAGGGAGGCTATCGCAATCAAAAATCGCCGCCACGGTATCATCACGCCGAACGCGAACTGCAGCGGTGTAGCGGTCATGCGGGCCAGGTCCGTGACAGGTGGTGAAGGAGCTTTCAGTGTACGAGGTCGAGCAGAAGTTTCGCGTTGCAGAGTTTGCTGGCATCGAAGCACGGCTGGTTGCCTTGGCCGCTTGTTTTCGCGAGCCTGTCGAACAGTGCGACCGCTACTTTGCCCATCCGTGCCGCGATTTCGCTCGGACCGACGAGGCGCTACGGCTCCGCCGCGTGGGCGACGATGTGGCCATGACCTGGAAGGGGCCGCGAATTGACTCGACCACGAAAACACGCCGCGAGCTTGAGCTGGGGCTCGCCGCCGTGACGCCGCCGCCTGGAGAGCCGAGCGGTGGACAAACGAGCCTGGATCGCTGGACCGAGCTGCTGGAGGCCCTTGGCTTTCGCCGGATGCGGGATGTCGCCAAGCGGCGCCGTGAGGCAAGCGTGCCTTGGCAGGGGTCTGAGGTGGAGGTGGCGCTCGACACGGTCGCCGGCCTGGGTGCCTTTGTGGAGCTTGAGATCCAGGCCTCCCACGCGGCAGTGCCTCAGGCAACGGCGTGCCTCGAGTCGCTGGCCCGCGAGCTCGGCTGCAAGGACTCCGAACGGCGAAGCTACCTCGAGCTCCTTCTCGCAGCAGGCGGGTAGAACGTCCTCGATCGTGCGCTCGCCGACCGGCTGCGTCAGGGTTGAAAGAGGATGCAGGCCGGTGCGGGGACTTGGACCTCCTGACCCGTGAACGTGAGTTTCCCCGTCGTCTCGTCGATCGCGAAGACGGTCACGCTGTGCGATGTCTGACCGGCGGCGAGGAGGAACTTACCGCCCGGTGCAATCGCAAAATGCCTCGGCGTTGCGGCTCGCGTCGGCTCGGCGCCGAGGAAGGTGAGCCGACCGTTTTCGTCATCGATGCGATACATGGCAATCGAATCGTGGCCACGGGTGCTCGCGTAGAGAAACCGACCCGACGGATGCACGGCAATCTCTGCGGACGTGAAGCCGCGGCGGTCGGCGACGTCGTCCGGAAGTGTGGAAAGTGTTTCGATGTCCGTGAGCGTGCCAGCCGTGGCGTCATAGGTGAACCCCGTCACCGTGAGCGCTAGTTCGTTCACGCACCATGCGAACCGACCGGAGGGATGCATCACAAAATGCCGAGGCCCCGATCCGGCGGCAAGGGTAGCGTGACCGTGTGGCTTGAGCGTCGCCCGATCGGCGTCGAGCTGGTAGACGAACACTTTGTCGAGGCC
This sequence comes from Planctomycetota bacterium, assembly GCA_031403195.1. Lineage (GTDB taxonomy): Bacteria > Planctomycetota > Planctomycetia > Pirellulales > UBA1268 > QWPN01. The sequence goes on from JANNSZ010000077.1 coordinate 49,543, forward strand.
CAAGTCACACACGAAGGCAAAACGGCCGTCCGGCGAGACATCAACGGAGTGGGCATGCGGCCTTTCTTGTCGCTGGGGATCGATGCCGAGCGTGCCATGGCGATCGTAGGTGTGTTGGATGAACCCACTGGGCGTGCCCTGCACCACAGACTTGAGGCTGCCATCATCATCGAGGCCCAGGCACATGACGCTCCCGCCACCGTAGTTGGCTGCGAGCATGACCTTGCCCGTTGGATCGACACAGACATGGCACGGGCCTTTCCCACCCGTTGGCACTGGCCCACCGGTCGGAGGATCGCCCAGGCGTCCAAGCGTTGCGCTCTCGGTGTCGATTCGAAATGCGGCGACCGCACCGACCGGCTCACCCGATGAGTCGTCGGTGCACACGGCATACAGTCGCTGGAGCGTCGGATGCATGGCGAGGAACGACGGGTTCTTGATCTCGGCAGCCACCACCGGTGGCGAGAGGACGCCGCTTGCACGGTCAAACCAAGAGACATAGATGCCCCGCGACTCTGGTCCCCCCTTGTTGGATCCCTTGGAAGTGCCGAACCATACGAGATGTCCGCCGACCGGCTCTGTGGCGGACAGCGAGCCGGCGCAGGCAAACAGCGGCACCGCGCCGAACAGCATCATGAGGTGAATGGCTCGCATCAAAGGATTCCTCGCGTGATTGGTCTCATGGTACCCGGGAAACACAGTGGTACTCCAACGGTCAATCCTCGCTCGATGCGGCGACCGCCGACGGTGGGAGACCTCGGGGCACCCATTGGTCGGCCACGTGGCCAAGGGCCAGGGGGCCCTCTTGTCACGGGCAGCGCGTTCTGGCCAAGAACTGGCCTAGGGCGCTGCGGTCGGGCGTGAAATACTTCCCTCCGATGGGGTCTCCCATCTACGAGGAGTTGTGTTCGATGCGTGTCTTTCTGTCAGCTGGCGAGCCATCGGGCGATCACCACGCGGCGCTGCTTGTGCGCGAACTCCGGGCGAAGCTGCCGGATGTCGAGTGCGTGGGGCTTGGTGGCCCTTGCATGGAGGCCGAGGGCTGCCTGCTCGTGGCCGATATGACACAGCTGGCGGTGATGTGGTTTCTGCGAGTGGCCCTGTCGCTCCATCGCTTCATCGATCTGGCGAGGCGGGCCGAACGAAGCTTTCTCGACAAGCGGCCCGATGTCTGCGTGCTCGTCGACTTCCCCGGCTTCCACTGGTGGCTGGCTTGGCGGGCCAAGCGGCATGGCATCCCGGTCGTTTTCTATTGCCCGCCACAGATTTGGGCGTGGGCGAGTTGGCGGATCAGAAAGATGCGGCGGCTGGTCGATCATGTTCTCTCGGCCCTTCCCTTTGAGCATGAGTGGTTTCTGGCACAGGGGATGAAGAGCACGTATGTCGGCCATCCATTCTTCGATGAACACGAAGCGGCGCGTCGTTCTGCCGAAACGCACCCAGCGGACAATCCGCTCGTGATTCTCTTGCCCGGCTCGCGGGGCCAGGAAATCGAAGCCAACCTCACGAGCCTCCTGCGTGCAGCAGCGATTGTGCGCCGACGAGCACCTGCTGCGCGGCTGGCGGTCGCCGCGCTTCACGAGCGGCATGCCGCGAAGGTCCGCGAGGCTATCGCTGCGAACACTGAGGCATGTGGGCTTGGCATCACGGTCGAAGCCGGGAAGACACGGGAGCTCATCGGCCGGGCCACTGCCGCGATCGCCGTGAGCGGATCGGTGTCGCTCGAACTGCTGGCAGCGTGTGTGCCGACCGTGATCGTCTACCGGATCAGTGGTTTTGCGTTTGTCGTCCAGAGTTTTTTCCGTCACGCACGGTTTATCACACTCGTCAATCTCCTGGCCTGTCGCGAGCCGATCGGCCCGCTCCAGCCGGTGTTCGTGCCGCCGAAGGGCGTTCCTCTCGCCGACCCGGAGGCCGTGTTCCCTGAGTATCTGGCAGTGGACGATCCAGCCGATCGCGCTGCATCACATGTGGTTGACTGGCTTGAGAATCCGGCAGCCCTCGCCAGGGCGCGGGCAAGAATAGACGCTGTTGCGTCTCTGGTAGCCGCCCCAGGGTCAGCCGCCCGCGCTGCAGGGGCGGTGGTTGTGCTGGCACGGCATGGGGATGTGCCGGATGTGGCGTCTGCCACCGTTTCGCGAGCCGCCTGACAGGAATCCGCTATCCTGACGCTTTATGCTGCTTGCCGAGCCTCAGCCGACGCCTGCCGATTGGCACTTGAAGATTGCGGGGATACCCGTTCGGATCTCAGTATGGTTCTGGCTCGGCGCTGCCCTCCTCGGCTGGAACAGTTGCCAGTCGTTTGCCGGCGGTGATCAACGAGCGATGCTCGGCTACCTCATCGTCTGGGCGGGTGTCGTACTGGTGTCGGTGCTCGTGCACGAGATGGGCCACGCGCTCGCGTTTCGTGCGTTTGGGCAAGGCTCGCACATCGTCATCTATCACTTTGGCGGCCTGGCGATTCCTGACCTCTGGAACCACGGTCGCCTGCGGCCAATCCAGCAACTCCTCGTGTCCGCTGCTGGCCCTGGGGCCCAGCTCGGCCTGGCGATTCTGGTCATCGCCATTCTGAAAGCTGGAGGCTACGCCATCCCATTCCCAATCGAAGCTGTCGGCGAGCCGCTGGGGCTCTATCAGGGTGAGCCACTTCCGTCGCTCCAGTTTTTTGTCTTCACGATGTTTGTGCTGGCAGTGAACATTTACTGGCCAATCCTGAACCTCCTGCCTGTGCCGCCCCTCGACGGCGGCCAGATTGTCCGCGAGGGAATGCTCGCGGCAGGCGTGGCCGATGCCCACAAGATCGCCGGAATGATCGGCGTGGCCACCGGAGCCCTGGTGGCTTACTGGGCGTACACGAACAACGAGCCGTTCCTCGGCATCATGTTCGCCCTCCTAGCCGCATCCTGCTGGCAGAGCCTCTCGAGCGGCCCCCGCTGGCGGTGAACCCGTTCGAGGTAGCTGGCACCTACCCGTTGCTGCAGGATGCAGCCGAGTGGACAGGGGCCATGGAGGGCTTGGTCCACGTCTACATGAAGATCGCGTCGACTGATTTTCCCTCGCCATCTTCGGTGGCGTAGAAGGGACGGTTCTCGATGTCGAAGACCGTTTTCGGGCTGATTCCCATGGCCGTGAAGAGCGTGGCGTGGAGGTCGGTCACCGTGACCGGATTCTCGATGGCCATGCAGGGCCGCTCGTCGGCGGTCTGGCCATACACAAAGCCCCGCTTCACGCCGCCGTCATAGCCCGCGGTCCTCGGTGCCGACCCAGAGGCGGCCCTGGGGATCGAGCAGAAGCGACGTGACAAACCAGCCCTGCTTGGTGTTGTCCCAGGTGATTGCGGGGAGGTCCGCTGCCGATGCGAGTTTTGGCTCGTCTTCCGCAGGAGCTGGTAGGGAAATGGCTATCGAGACAACGAGAGGCCAGGTCGCCCGGACGATGGTGCCAACCATGGTGCCATCACTCCTTCGGCGTTCGTTCTTTCGCAGGCTCGGGAGGCCACGGCGAGTAGGGGGGCTCAAACTGGTAATTGGCGATGGACTTCCCCCAATCGCTCAGGCTGTCTTTCGGGAGCTTGGACACTGAGTCGCGGATGTGGTTCACACGGTCTACGAAGAATTGTGAAGCGGCCAGATCTGGTTCCACGAAAGGTACGAACGGCACACGCGTTACGAAGCCCGCCGGGTACCCACGGCTTGCCATGGCTGCGACGAGCATCATGAATACTGATCGGCTCACTTTTTTGTCATTGGCGATTTTCGCATCGACCAATGCGTCCAGCCGCTTGCCGAGGTCGTCTGGGTTCTCGTGGGCATAGGACGCGATCATCCACTGCGACATCCAAAGGGAAGCCACGATCAAATCGCCATCCGGTGGGGTAAGGTTCGTGAGCGTTGCCTTCTCATCGGCCGTCAGTGTCATATCTCGGAGCCGGAGGAGCCTAAACGCTTGGCTCAGCATCCCGTCGGCCGCAGAAGGCCCGCGATTCGCCGCGAGTGACGCTAGCAGATCGGCTGCACGAGCCTTCTCGACATTCTTGCGATCGGAGAAATAGGTCTCAACGACAGGCCTCCAGGTCTCAGGCATGCTCATGGCGTACTCCATGGCTTCTGGAAACTTTCTATGACCTGGCCGAAGACCGAGGATGCCAGATCGAACCTGCGCGACCTTCACCTCCGGAAATTCGGTCGGAACAAACGTCGGGTGCCGGCTCAGCCAGTAGATCAAGTCGTCTTGACGACGAGCTTCTGGAGAGCCACCGCTAACAAAGCCACGGGGGCGTCGCCATTCGTACGGGATGCGGTCGCCTTTCGCGGCCCCAGACGCCATATCGAACCGAAGGACAACCATACCAGCGGAAAATCGCTCTGCTGAGTCCGGCCATTCGCTGTCGCGGTCATAATGCCGTGGCTGCACCTCCACCCAGTGAAACTCGAGCGGGTCGTCGGCCACGGCCAGGACGATGAGTTGCCGAAGCGCCTCAGCGTGCCTTGCTAGATCCAGCGGATTGAGGCGGAAACGCGTGACGCCATCTCCATCACTCCAGGGGTTGAGCGACAGCACCTGCATGGCCCCATCAAGGCCGTCCTCTTCCGCGAAAGTGTCGCCCGACGGACACACCGCGGCGACGCCCGTAAAGATGGCCACCGCGACGACGCGCCAAAATCGCTTCACGTATTTTGGTGCTCGCAGACAGTTCATCATGGCTTGGTAACAACCGTAGTGGCCGGCCCATCTTGAGGCGGAGGAGGATAATTGGCCCGAAACCACTCACTCACGACTTCGCCGTCTGTGATCGGAGGGTCCTTGGCTTCGGCGGGTTCCCCTCCCGGGGGAATCGCTGCCTTCACGTCTTCGGCCTTGGCATCAAGTCGAAGTTGCACTGTGACTTGCTGAAGCGGGACAAAGATTTTGTCCACGGGATGGTATGCGACACACCAGCCGACAACGTCGAGCGAATATGTTTGGACATCGATTGCATAGTTTATTCGGAGCGCCTTGAGGACGAGAGGGTCCGGCGCTTCTGAGGCGCCTACCCAAAGATCGCGTCGACTGATTTTCCTTTGCCGTCTTCGGTGGCGTAGAAGGGACGGTTCTCGATGTCGAAGACCGTTTTCGGGCTGATTCCCATGGCCGTGAAGAGCGTGGCGTGGAGGTCGGTCACCGTGACCGGATTCTCGATGGCCATGCAGGGCCGGTCATCGGCGGTCTTGCCATATACAAAGCCCCGCTTCACGCCGCCGCCAAAGAGCACGACCGTCGAGCCGCCGGTGAAGTGGCGGTGCTGGCCATAGTGCTCGGGCTTCTGGAGAAAATCCTTGGGCGACTTCGCCTGATCGTTCGCCGTGGAGCCCGGCTGGCCTTCGGTGATCATATCGCGGCTGAACTCACTGGCGATGATGACGAGCGTGCGATCGAGCATTCCGCGTTCTTCCAAGTCACGAATGAGTGCGGCAATCGGACGATCGATCTCCGCGTGGAGTTTTGCGACCCGCTCGTGGCCCCGCTCATGCGTGTCCCAGTGGACGAACGGAATGTATTCGGTCGTCACTTCGACGTAGCGAACCCCTTGCTCGACGAGCCGACGGGCCAAGAGGCAGCCACGGCCGAATCGGCCGGTGTCATACCGCTCCTGCACCTCTTTGGGCTCGAGCGTGATGTCGAAGGCATCCTTTTCCTTGGCCCCTAGAAGCCGGTGGGCGTTGTCGACGCTCCGCAGCATCGACTCCTGGTGATAGTCGCTCGTGAACTCGGACCGCGGTGACGCTTTGACAAGCTGCTTGAAGTGTTCGTAGCGACTGGCGAAACGGCTAGGATCCATGCCCTTCGGCGGCCGCACGGCCAAGGCCGCCTCTTCAGGGAAGGGGAGGTTCAGGGGGCCAAACTCGCTGCCGAAGAAGCCAGCAGTGGTAAACGCCTTGATTTCTTCGTTCTCGCCGATCCCCTCGAGCCGCTGGCCGATGTTCACAAACGCCGGCATCACCGGATTTCGCGGGCCGAGGACGCGGGCCATCCAGGCGCCGAGGTGTGGACAGGCAACAGTCTGCGGCGGGACATAGCCCGTATGCCAGTGGTACTGGTGGCGCGAGTGCAGGATGCTCCCCAGATCGGGCTGCACGTGAGAGCGGATCAAAGTGGCCCGGTCGAGGACGCTCGCGATTTGCGGGAGCCCGTCGCAGATCTGGACGCCGTCGATGGCCGTGGGAATGGCCGGAAATGTGCTGATCACCTCGGGCACGGCCAGGCCTGGCTCGAACGGCTTGTATTTCTTGGGATCGAACGTGTCGGGCGCGGCCATGCCGCCAGCCATCCAAAGCACGATCACCGCATCGGCCTTCGCCGTGGGATGTGTGAGCGGCGCCCCGACCGACGCGCGGGCTCTGGGCTCGGGGAGCGCGAGCGTGGCCGCAGCAGCACCAGCCAGGGATTTCAGAAGCTCGCGGCGGGTCTTCATGATGTACTCTCTAGGTTCATTCAACGAACATCGCTGTCAATGGTCATGAAAGCCCATGTGCTTGCACGTGGGATTGTGGCTTGTTGGTCGTTCCAGCCCGTGGCAGGCTCGCGAGCCAACAGTTTCACCATCCCATCACCAAGGTGAGGGGCTTGTATGGATTGGACAGATTCATCGCACAAGTTGAAACTCCGGCAGCATCACGATTGCCCACAGGAGGTCCGCGACACTCTCCTGACTCGGTGACGTACCCAGGAGGTCGCGAGCGGCGGCAGCCTCACCTGGCGTCGGCTTGCGAGCCAATGCCGCTCCAAAGATCCACGACGTAATGGCATCGGCCCCGGGCCCGTGCTCGGCGAGAATCATTGTACTGCCTCGGGAGAACTCATCGGCGAGCGGCGCGTCATTCGCCAACTGGATGGCCTCGAGCGTCGTCAGGTCACTCGGACGACTGGTGACGATCTGGTCGCGGTTGGGACGACCGAGAGCCGCCATGAGGGGCGTCGCCTTCACGAGGGATGCCCGTACCATCGGCTGGGCCATGTCTGGTGTCGCGGTTCGAGTCACCTTCGCATCAGCCTTTTCTGGAGCTGTGCCGGTCAGCTGCCACAAGGCGTCGGTGAATTGCTCGGCGGTCATCCGTCGCGGCAGGGGGCCGCGAAACACATGTTTTACGGTTTGCATCGAGCCGGGCACCGCCGGCGTGGCGGCCGCATAGGCCTCCGACGTGCAGATTGTCTCGAGGACGTGCTTCACGTCCCACCTGTTGGCCACGAGATCAGCCGCGAGCATGTCGAGGAGATCTTCGTTCCAAGGGGCAAGTCGCAGGGCATCGACTGGGTGGACGATGCCGCGGCCCATGAGCCGGGCCCACAGCCGATTGACGAGGTTTCGAGAGAGCCAGCCGTTGTCTGGATGGGTGATGAGAGCGGCCAACTGTTCAAGCCGACGTGCCGGCTTTGCCGCAGGGTCTACCTGGCCGAGCTCCTCAAACATCCAGCCCGGCGTGGCCTGCTGGCCGGTCGCCTTCTCGCAGCGATGGAGCTCGAGTGGCTCAGCAGACGTGATGGCGGCGAGATCGTAGGTCTGCTTAAGCGTCCAGCGATCAACAAAAGAGTCATGGCAGCTTGCGCACTTGAGATTGATACCGAGAAACGTCTGGCCCACGTTCTGAGCAAACTGGATGGGCACCGTCTGGCTGGCATTCACCGTGCCCCGCCACACGATCCCGTCAATGAAGCCCCGCGACTCCTGATCAGGCGCGATCAGCTCACGGACAAAGGCATCAAACGGCTTATTCTCCACCAGCGCGCTGTGGAGCCAGCCGCTGATCTGGCGGCGGCCGCCGGTGATGAACCCCGTGCCGGCATAGTCGTTGCGAAGGAGGTCATTCCAGAATGTCATCCAGTGCTCAGCGTAGGCGAGTTTTTCCTTCTCGCTGAGTAGCTCTCGGACGAGGAGTGTCCGTTTCTCGGGCCGAGAGTCGGCCACATACGCATCAACGCGGGCCGGATCGGGAAGGAGCCCGATGAGATCGAGGCTCACGCGGCGAATGAAGGTGCGATCGTCACATTGAGGCGGCTGCGCTATGCCCTGCGTTGCCCAGACGGCATCGATGATTCGATCGACGGGGTTCGTGCGGCCCTCCGAGGCTGGTGGGAGCGTGACGGGGCGAAGTCGCAGGGGCGGCTCCCAGGTCGTACGCACAAACGCGAAGCCCGGTTCCCACTGGGCCTGGGAGTCGATCCAATTCTTGAACACGGCGATTGCCTCGGGGGGCAGCGGGTCGCCCTCGGTCGGCATTCGATAGTCCGGGTCGTCGCTTGTGATCCGAGCAATGAGCTCGCTCTTCGAAGCATCGCCCGCGACGAGTCCGGGCGTCCCGGAATCGCCGCCGGCCAGGAGGTCATCTCGCGTGTTCATCGAGAAGCCACCCTGCCGCGCATCGCCCGTGTGGCATTCGCCGCAGTGCTTTTTGAGCAGCGGGACGACCTCGTGGGCGAAGTCGACGGCGGTGACCATAGTGGGTGTCAGTCCCAACAATACCGTGCCACCAAAGATCACAACGCGGATTGTGGTATTCAGCAACCTAGCGACGGTCATGGGAATCCTGTCGAAGAAGCGGCGGTGAATTGAAGCCTACTCGGTTGAAACAGGGAATATCGAGCCTCATGGTAGCCCGTGCCGATGGCGACGGCGTTGAAACCTTTGCGGCGCCAAGGATGGCGGAGCAAAGGTTCCATCGAGTGCAGCGAAGGCCTGGAGGGCCGGAGCAAACGTCCGGCGCTTCGGCACGGGCTACCATGAGGCGGCACCTCACGACACGGGTTGAATCAAAGCACCGGAAGGCTCGGCAGTGGTGGGCGAGCCGCGGCGGCAGCAGCGAGTGTTCCCGCCAGCCGCTCGCAGATGGATTGGAGGTAGGGGCAGGCTGCCGGGTCGTCGTAGTTGGCGGCAGTCCGACCAGCATCGCCATGCTCGCGGATTGGGATCTGGATCGGGACTTCGCCGAGGAAAGGAATGTCGAGGTCCTGGGCCGTTCGCTTCGCGCCCCCCGACCCAAAAATGTCGTACCGCTTGCCGGTGTCGGGGCAGATGAAGTAGGCCATGTTCTCGACCATCCCGAGAATCGGAATGTTCACCTTGCGGAACATGGCGATCGCCTTCGTGGCATCGAGCAGGGCCACATCCTGCGGCGTGCAGACGATCACCGCGCCCGTGAGCGGCAGGACCTGCGAAAGCGTCAGGGCGATGTCGCCGGTGCCTGGCGGCATGTCGATGATGAGGTAGTCGAGTGGGCCCCAACGAGTGTCGCGAAGCATCTGCGTGATCGCTCCGTGGAGCATTGGTCCACGCCACACAACGGCTTCGCCAGCGGGAACGAGAAAGCCGATGCTCATGACCGGCATCTCGCCCTGGCCGACCGAGAGCATCATGGGCACGATCTTGCCTTCTTCGATCTGAGGCCGGCCGGAAAGGCCGAGCAAATGCGGCACGCTTGGGCCGTAGACATCAGCGTCCAAGAGGCCGACACGGCTGCCGGAGCGGGCTAGACCGATCGCGATGCTGGCCGCGATCGTGCTCTTGCCGACGCCCCCTTTGCCACTGCCGACGGCAATGATGCTCTTGGCCTCGAGGCCGATCTGGCCAAGCTTTGAAGGAGGACGGTCGTGGGGCTCGATTGTGACCGCGACCGAAGCGATGGATGGAAACGCCGTGCGGATCAGTTCCTCGGCACGGGCTCGCGTAGCACTCCAGAGGATGGCGGAATGCGTTGTGAGACGCAGCGCCACGGCGATGGCAGATGCATCAGCTGAGGCAATCTTGAGTTGGCCTGTGGCCGCGAGAGGCCGCCCGGTCTCAGGATCATGGAGATCGGCGAGAGCAGCAGCAACGCTGCTGGTGTCGGGTATGGTCATGGAATGCGTCCAACCTTTTCCTGTTGGGAGACTCGAGGCAGGGGCTCAGGCACGCCTCCGGCAAGTGGGCTTGTGAGACTCGTGCCGGCGCGGGTGGCGGCCGCCAAAAGGCCTCGGGGCTGGATCGTGACGAAGAACACGAGGATCAGGCATGTGAGCATCGCAAGGCCTCCGGCCAAGCCACCATCGGCTTGCACGCCCCGCTTCGTCGCCTTGAAGTACATCGCAGCAATGATCCGGAGATAGTACGCAGCGGCGATGGCAGCGTTGACCGCGAGGATCACGGCCAGTGAGACGAACCATGCGCGTCTGCTGCCCCACGCGATGGGCGCGGTCCAGTCAACTTCGAGCGCCCCAGCGGCGAGCGTCAGCTTGCCCCAGAACCCTGGCAGCGGTGGGATGCCGGCGAGGCTGAGCGCGAAGAGCGCGATCGCAAAAGCGGCCACTGGGTTGGTGCCCGAAAGGCCGTCGAGGTCGTCAACAGCAGCTATCTCTTCTCGAGGAGGACGCGGTCCGCTACCTGCTGTCCACTCGGGCCACCTGTGGCCGAGGTAGGCGAGCGCCCCGAAGATGCCGATCGTTGGAAGCACGTAGGTAGCGAGATAGAAGATTGAGGCCGTCATGCCCCCCAGGCCAAGCGTCCAGCGGGTGCCGATCACAGCAGACTCCCCAGGAAGCTGTTCGGCCTGTGTAGCTGCCGCCGCTGCGGCGACAGCTACGCCCACCAGGAGGTAGCCGGCATGCGCGATGGACGAGCAGGCGAGGAGCCGACGGATGTTCTTCTGCCAGAGTGCCATGACGTTACCGACAGTCATGGTGATAGCTGCCAGCACGACGGTGAGCTGCCAGAAGAGATCGAGCCACGCCTGAGCAGCCGGACCAATACCATTGGAAGAAGGTCCGGCTGCGAAGCCGAGGGCCAGGAGCCTGCCGAGCACGACGAGACCGGCGAGCTTGGGAAGGGTTGACAGCATCGCAGCATTCCCAGGACCGGTGCCTTCGTAGACATCGGGGGCATAAAAATGCATCGGCACAGCAGCCAGGCGAAACATCGTTCCCACCACCGTCATCCCGAGCGCCACAGGAAGCAGAATGGTCGCGATTCCCGAGATGGTCGCATCGCTCGATTGAAGGGCCGACGCAATGCCAGTCAGGCTTGTCGTGCCGGCAATGCCATAGAGCGTGGCAGCGCCGTACAGAAAAATGGACGATGCAATCAGCGACAGGAAAAAGTATTTGATGGACGCTTCCTGGCCACGAGCGTCTGTCCGCTTGAGACCCAGCAGAATGTAGGTGGGGATCGAGACGAGCTCGAGACCAGCGAAGAGAAGCACGAGGTCGCCCGCGATACCCACGAGCGAAAGCCCGGCGAGCATGACGAGAAACGTGCCGGCCTCCTCGCAGGTGCCGCCATGCCGCAGCCCTGAGCCACGGCTCGCGGCCGAGGTGAAGATGTCACCGGACTGTACGAGGGCCAGGAGCACCCCGACGCCCAGCACGGTCCAGCGCACAAACGTCGAAAAGCCGTCGATCACGACCGGGCCCGCTGCGGCAACCGCGTCGTCACCAGGCTGGCTTCCAGTCACGCTCATGGCCGCGGCGATGCCCACGAGGGCCACCATCCAGCCGTGCCTGAGCCCCGCGAAGGCACCACCGAGGTACGCGACGAGTGCCGCCGCGATCAGCACGATCTCGGGCGCGAGCAGGGTGAATGTTTCAAGCGAAGTCATGGCGTCGAGGCAATGGGGGCGGCGAAGGTTGTATGCACGACTGGCAGGGAAGCTTCTTCAACGGTCATGCGGGCTGTAAATGCCGCGGCAGCATTGTCGGCGGCACTACGAACGGCGGCCGAGGCGGGCGCAAGAAAGGTCTGCGGCACGAGACCGATCCAAAACACGAAGACTGCCAGAGGAGCCAACGCGGCGAATTCATACCAGCGAAGATCGAGCCGTTCATGCGAAGCCCCATGGCTGTCGTGACGAGGTGGCTCGCGTGATGGCCCAAAGAACACTCGCTGGACCGCCTGGAGCATGTACCAGGCGCCCAAGACGACGCCGCCGACGGCCAGGAGGGTCATCACAAGGTACGGGGTCTGCCAAGGCGCCGAGACACCGCTCCACGCTCGCTGAAACGAACCGGCGAGGATCATAAACTCGCCGACGAATCCGTTGAGCCCCGGCAGGCCGATACTCGAGAAGGTAAAAAGCATGAAGAACACCGTGAGCCACGGGGCCTTGGCAGCGATGCCGCCAAGGTTCGCGATGCTCCGGGTGTGAAACCTCTCGTAGATCATTCCCACGATCGCGAAGAGCCCTGCCGAGGCCAGACCGTGGTTGATGAGTTGGAGATTGGCTCCCTCGACTGCCAGCGGGGTGAGGGCAAAGAGTCCCATGACCACGTAGCCCATATGGCTCACCGAGGAGTAGGCCACGAGCCGCTTGAGGTCGGTTTGCACAAGGGCGACCAGCGCGCCGTACACGATTCCTGCGACACCCAGCCCAAACAGCCAGGGAGCGGCCGCGGCAGTGGCCTCTGGCAGCATCGGAAGCGAGAACCGGAGGAACCCATAGATACCGATTTTGAGGAGGACTCCGGCCAGATCCACGCTGCCCCCAGTCGGCGCCTCAACGTGGGCCAGGGGCAGCCAGGTGTGGAAGGGGACGATTGGCACCTTGACGGCGAATCCGGCCAACAGCGCGAGGAACACCACCATCTGGAGCCAGCCGCCTTCGGCCGACATCGGAAGTGGATGGAGAATCGTGGCGTCGGTGAGTCGCTCGATATCGAAGGTGATCGTGCCAGTGTGCGCCGTGTTCCAGAGCACGATCACGAGAAGGCCCAGGAACGTCAGGAGGCTGCCGGCGAGGGTGTAGACAAAGAACTTCACAGCGGCCTTCCGACGCTCTTCGTGGCCCCAGATGCCGATCAGGAAGAAGAGTGGCACGAGCGTGAATTCGAAGAAGACGTAAAACAGAAGGAGGTCGCGAGCCGCGAAGACGCCAAGCATCGCGGACTCGAGCACAAGCAGGAGTGCGTAGAACCCGACGGGACGGTCAGTGATCGCTTCCCAGCTCACAAATACGGCCGTCACAGTGAGCAGGGCCGAGAGTCCAAACATCCACAGCGAAAGGCCGTCGAGGCCCAGCGACAATTTGACGTCGAAGAAGTCGCCGGTGAGCCAGGGCAGTTCGGTCCGCGCAAACGGGATTCCAGCGATGGCCGCGGGGTCACCGAGAAATCGGATCACAAGCCAACCGGCCAGGCCGAGCGTGACCAGAGAGGTCACTGCGGCGCTCTGCCGCACGGCAGCGAGCCCCCGCGATCGCAGAACCCATGCCACGATCGCACCCAGGAGGGGCGTCACGATCGTCAACAGGAGGTGGGCCTGTGGGCTAAAGCCGTTCATGGAGAGGGTCAAGGTCCTGGGGAAATCAGGGGCGTAGCGTCCATGCGAGCGCGAGGACAATCGCGAGCGTGCCGATCGCGCCGAAGACGGCATACCGCTGCACGAGGCCCGACTGCAGCCTGCGAATGGCCGCGCCGGCGGCGAGCGGTATGCCCGCTACGGCGCTCACGAGGCCATCGATGACATAGCGGTCAAACGCGGCCGCGAGCATGGCGAGAATCTCGAGAGGCCTCACAATCAAGGCCGTGTAGACCTCATCCACATAGAACCGGTGGGCGAAGAGCGTCTCAAGCGGTCCGAGAAAGCGATCCATCAAAGGGCCGTCACTGCGGCGTCCTAGGTAGCCAAGGGCGGCGAGGACGATACCCATGGCTGCGGCGAGCGTGCCCTGGATCGCAAGGTCAATGTGAAAGGCATGGGGTGTGGCGGTGGCGGCGACCGCCGGGCAGGCCAGCGACGGGGTGGCTGCCAAGAAGTTGGACAGCGCATGCGTCGAAAAAAGGAGCCAGCCGCTCACTGTTGCTGCGACAGCCAGGATCACGAGCGGCCACGTCATCACCGGCGGTGATTCATGGGCATGGTGCCCAGCCTCATCAGGAACGCGGACCGGTCCTGTAAAGGTCATGAACACGGCGCGGAACGTGTAGAAGGCTGTGAGGAAGGCTGTGAACAGGCTCATCCAATAGAGCGTGCGGTAGGTGCCAGCGGCGGCTGTGTCAGATATGGCTTCGCGAACCGCTCCGCCACGGCTATCGCTCACGAGCCATAAGGGCTTGCCGGCTGAGGCATCAAGATCAAGGTGGGCCTGCGAGTCGTGCGTTGCCGATCCGTGGTGTTCAGCGTGGGCGTCGGGCCAGCCGCGGGCATGGAGCGATGCCAGAATCTCATCTTTGCTGAAAAACCCTGCGAAGGGCGCTACGCCAGCAAGCGCGAGCGAACCCACGAGGAACGTGGCCGCCGTGATCGGCATCACGCTGCGAAGACCTCCAAACCGCCGCATGTCGATGACGCCACCCATCGAGTGCATCACCGAACCGGCTCCGAGGAAGAGCAGCGCCTTGAAGAAGGCGTGGGTCACAAGATGAAAAATGGCGGCGGTGAAACCAAGCAGTGTGCCCGTGCCGAGGCTTGCGAACATGAAGCCAAGCTGGCTGATGGTGGAGTAGGCGAGCACCCGTTTGAGGTCGTTCTGCACCGTGCCGATGAGGGCGGCAACAAACGCCGTGGTGGCCCCCACGATCGACACGACGGTGAGCGCCTCCGGGCAGGCCACGTAGAGCGGGGCACATCGGGCCACGAGGTAAACGCCAGCAGTCACCATTGTCGCAGCATGGATCAACGCGCTGGCGGGGGTGGGGCCCTCCATGGCGTCGGGGAGCCAGACATGGAGCGGCAACTGAGCGCTCTTGCCGCATGCAGCGAGCAGGAGCAAGAGGCAGATCGCCGTGCCAACCGCTCCAGCGACATAGCCCGATGCGTCAGCGAGTCGTTCAGCCCCGAGAATGCCCGGCACGGGCGATGTCAGGGAGTCGTGAAAGTTCAGCGTGCCGTAGGTCATCCAAAGGAGGAACACGGCGACCGCGAGGCCGAAGTCGCCCACGCGGTTGACGAGGAAGGCTTTCTTGGCGGCGGCAGCCGCAGTCGGCTTCCGAAACCAGAAGCCGATGAGGAGGTAGGAACAGGCTCCGACCGCTTCCCAAAAGACGTAGACAAGCAGAAAGTTACTGGCCGCCACGAGCATCGACATCGAGAACACAAAGGCGGCCACCAACGCGAAAAATCGTGGGTATCCAGGATCGTCATGCATATAGCCGATCGAATAGATCGCGACCAAAAGACCGACACAGGTGATCACGGCGAGCATGACGGCCGTGAGCGGATCAAGCCGAAGGTCGATCCCAATGGAGAAGGGAAGCGATTCGGGCCGCCCGGCAGCCTTCGCCGAGAGGTCGATGCCGGGAGAATCTGCCGGAGGGACATAGGCGTCTGGCACGCTCGCCCACTGCCAGAGCGTTGTGATGCTTTCCACCGGCGCGGCTGACGCTGAGCCGTGATCGTCGTGGACCATCCCAAGAACCTCACGGCCAAGGCCGATGAGGAGGGTCACTGCGACGGCAGCGGCGGCTGCGATCGAGACCACCGCCGGCCAATGGGCCTTGGAGCCGAGGAGCCGACCGAGGGCCACCGTGAGGATCGCGCCGGCAAGCGGCAGGGCCGGCACGAGGACGAGAAGCGTTGCTGGGTCGAGGCTGAACATGAATCGTGGTCGGGTGCGGCCGTGAGGCTACACATGCTCCCGTTGGAGAAGCTCGTCTTCGTCAATCGCTGGCTCAACGCCAGCAGGGGTAAGCCGGGGGAACTCCATGACGGTGTCGTCGTTCGCGGGCAACTCACGGTCGCCCACGCGGGGGAGGTTTGATTCGCGGAGAGACTGCCATGCAGCGACGTCGAGCCGGCCAGTGCGGGCGAAGGCCTGAAGCACGATCACCAGTGCGATCGCGGCTTCGCAGGCCGCAACAGTGAGCACAAAGATCACGAGGACGTGACCACCCCAGTCGCCATGATGACGACTCCAGGCGACGAGCGAGACCGAGACCCCTTGAAGCATGAGCTCCGCTGAAAGAAACATCACGATGAGATTGCGGCGGGCAAGAATCCCCACGAGGCCAATCGCGAAGAGCATTGCACCGACGATCAGGCCGTCGAGCACCAGTGGCGAAGGATTCATGGGCCGGCCCTCCGGGCGACCGGAAGAGACTGCTCCTCAGCCGGCGTCCTTGAGACCATCGCGATCGAACCGATCAGGGCCACAAGCAGCAGCAAGCCAGCAGCTTCGACCGCCAGCAGATGCCGTCCAAAAAGCTCGCCGCCGAGCCGGGCCACATGGTCTGTGGCGAGCGGGTCACCACCAGTCGAGTCAGTCGGTGGCAACGGCGCGATGGGGGGTGCCACCCCGCCCGCCAGTGCCGTCGCCTTCGAAGGCACCGCACAGCAGGTCGCCGGTCCGGCCGCCAGCCGGCCGATAAAGAGCGTGAGCAGGCCGAGCAAAACGGCACCCGCGACCGCGGACAAGAGCGGCTCGTTGGAGACGCGGTCGTACGACGCCATGCCCGTGGGTTGGGCGAGCATCAGGACAAACAGGAACATGACGAGGATCGCACCGGCGTAGACGATGATCGTCGCCACACCGAGGAATTGGGCCCCAAGAACAAGGAGGACACCGGCAACGCCGGCAAGCGCCAGCGCGAACCAGATTGCTGAGTAGACCGGGGAGCGGGTGACGATCGTTGCAACTCCGCCAACCACGGCCACAAGAGACACGACAAGAAATGTTGCCTCTTCGCCAATCCCGCCGAGCCGGTGGCCGGTGGCGACGAAGAGCGAAAGGGCGACCGCGCCGAGGAGCATGCCGAACCGGCGGGACGACCGCTCGCGGAGGCCGCCTTCGCCCCTTGGAAGCAAGAGCCACACGCTCGCAGCAGCGCAGCCAACGGCCACGGCGAGCAGTGATCCGGTCGCGGAGAGCCCATCCTGCGTCACAGCGTGCCCCCCAGTGAGGCCGACTTCATCGGTTCCGTATCCTTCGTCTGGTCATACACACTGAGCAGCTTTTCTTTGTCAAAAATCATCTCCTCACGGCTCTTGCCCGTGAGGTCGAGGAGGCTCGTCAGTTCGATCGCATCCACAGGACAGGCCTCTTCGCACATCCCACAAAAAATGCACCGCAGCTCGTCGATCTGGAAGGACTCAGGATATTTCTCGCGATCAGGCCACGGGCTCTCGGTTGCCACGATGTCGATGCAGTGGGCCGGGCATGCCGTGGCGCAAAGAAAGCAGGCCACGCACTTGACCCGACCCTCGTCGTCGCGATTGAGGCGATGAACACCCCGGTAGATGAGTGGGTTGCCAACCGTGGGCCGCTCCTCGGGATAGCTCACTGTCACTTTGGGACTGACGAGGTGGCGTGCGGTGGTCGTAAGCCCTTGGAGGAAGAGCGGGAGATAGAGCCTCTCGCCGAGGGTGAGCGGCTTGTCAGCAAGCCAGGTGATCGCTGAATCGGATGGCTTCATGTCAGACCTCCACCAGTTCGTGCTCGATGTCGAGCGGCCCATGCGTACGGATGGGCGTGTTGTCGGTACCGGAGGGAGCCAGCATGCCCGCGGCAATGCAGCCGACAAAAAACACGCCCCAGGGAATGAGCACCGCGACCCATCCGGCGGATGATGCCCCGAGCGCATCCACAAGCTGTGGTCGGAACTCCTCGATCGTCGCCACGGTGACGAGATTGGTTAGGCCCAGCGGCAGCATTACCTTCCATGCCAGGCTCATGAGCTGATCAAAACGGAACCGTGGCCAACTCCAGCGGACGAGCATGAAGAACAGGATCACACCGAAGATCTTCGCTGAGAGCACGAGGAAGCGAATGATCGCGACAAGCCACGTCTCCACTGGCCCAGAGCCCGTGATTCCCCAGAGGTGCCAGCCACCGAGGAACATGATCACGATCAAAAATGCCGCCGTCACCATGTGCAGAAACTCCGACACGAGAAACAGCAGGAGTTTGATTCCCGAGTATTCAGTGTGGTATCCGCCGACAAGTTCCTGTTCGGCCTCGGGCAGATCGAACGGGAGACGCGCCGCCTCGGCAAAACTCGCCACCAGGAAGACGATGAAACCGAGCGGCTGGGCAAAGACGTACCACGTGCCCGTCGATGCCTGCGCATCGATGATTCGATCAAGCCGCAGGGATCCGGCCGCGAGCACGACACCCAAGAGGCCGAGGCCGAGGGGGATCTCATAGGCGACGAGTTGGGCACTGCTTCGCAGACCCCCAAGAAAACCGTACTTGTTGTTGCTCGCCCAGCCCCCGAGGAGCACGCCGTAGACCGCGATACTCGAAAGCGCAAAGACCCAGAGCACCCCGACATCGAGATTCGGGGCGACAAGGAGCGGCTCTTCACCCGTGAGGCCGAGCGCGGGAATGGGTGGGAGCGAGCTTCCAAACGGAATCGCGGCGAAGATTGCCAGCGACGCGGCCAGGAGCATGAGCGGTGCGGCAGCGTAGAGCACCTTATCGACATGCTTTGGCGTGAAGTCTTCTTTGAGGATGATCTTGAGCCCGTCTGCCAGCGGCTGGCCCAGACCGAATAGCTTGATCTTGGTGAGTGGAATGCCAACGCGATTGGGACCCTTGCGGTCCTGTACCCACGCGGCCATCCACCGTTCGACGAGCACAAGGTAGGCCGCCGCGGTCATGAGCCCACCGATGAGCCCGCCGATTTTGACAAGCGCGACGATCGTCGCCATGGAGGGAAGGAGATCGCTCATGCCAGTTGCCTCACGCGGAGATCAACGCCCGTTGGCGGCATCTCACCGCCGAGGGCTGCGAACGCGGCAGAGGACTCGGCAACCTGTTTTCGGACGGCTGCCGGATCGTAGAGGCCCCGGCGACCGAGCATGTTCCAGTAGAGGCGTCCTTCTGGCCAGACGCCGGCCGGCGGTCGGATGGCCTGCCTGAAGCTCTGGGCGTGATGGGCGAAATTCACCCAGGTGCCAGTCCGTTCAGCGAAGCCCGCCGCTGGGAGCCGCCAGGTGGCATGTGCCATAAGAGGAGAATCGAAAAGGTCTTGCACGACGAAGCACGGCAGGCCAGCAAATGCGGCTGCAGCAGCCTCGTCGATCCACGGCTGTGGATAGCCGGCTGTGATCCAGGCAGCATCGGCGTGGCCCGCGGAGACATGAGCGATGAGGTCGTTCCATGTCTTGCCACCGGCGCCGAAGGTCGCGAGGACCTCCTCCACACCTTTGCGGTTCGGGCACTTTTCACTTCGGATCGTGAAGCCACCTGGGAATGTTTCATCGTCGCCGGTCACCGGAACGTACCCGAGGGCGAGGAAGGCATCGGCGTCGATCGAACGGGCGACACCACAGAGCATCCAGGCTTCCTCGACGGTGAGCATCGGCGAGACGGCGATGGCCAACCGACCGGCCTGTTCGAGGTCGGCCCGCAGGCCAGTGACCACGTCTGCCCACTCCGCGGGCTGAAACGCTGTGGCAGCGTGTCCGTGGCTCGCGCCACCGGCCGCGGCCCGGTGACCGGCAGACAGGATCCGCGAGTCATCGTGGAGGTGATGCCAGCCATACCGACCCTCATCGCAGATCCACCAGGTGTTCACATGCGGATTCTCACGGGGCTTGAGGCGGTAGACGGTATCCTGATTTTGTTCGGTCCAGATTGAGCAGCCGGCCGCACAGCCACCGCAGACATTGGCCTCTCGCTTCAGAAACCAGACCCGCTGCCGGTACAGAAAATCCTTGTCGCCGAGTGCGCCTACCGGGCAGAGGTCGACCACGTTGCCGGCCAGCTTGTTGTCCAGCGGGAAGCCAGGGAAGACATCGATCTCTTCCTTCGCGCCGCGGCTGGTCACCATCAACTCGCCCGTGCCCGACACCTCACGGGTAAACCGCACGCAGCGAGTACACATGATGCAGCGATCGACGAACAGGCTGATGGTAGGGCCGACATCTCGCTTGCGGCTCGTGAACGGCTGGATGTCAGCACGTCGCTCCGATTGGCCATGCTCAAAGTGATAGTCCTGCAGCAGGCACTCGCCCGCCTTGTCGCAGATCGGGCAGTCGATCGGATGATCGATCAGAAGCGCCTCTTCAACGCGCGCCCGGCTCTCCTTCACCTTCTTGCTCTCGGTGACGATCACCGTGCCGTCCTTGACTGGCGTCTGGCATCCCGGCACGAGCTTGGGCACCATCGAGACCTTGCCCGTCGTGGCATCGCGCTGGCCCGTCTCGATCAAACACATCCGGCAGCTTGCAACTACCGACAGCCCTGGGTGCCAGCAGTAGTGCGGGATCTCTTTGCCAGCCCGACGAGCGGCCTCGATGCAATTGAGCCGCTCGTCGGCTCCGATCTCGATTTCTTGTCCGTCGACGATGACGACCGGCATCAGTGCGCTCCCACGATCTGCAGGGCAGGCACAGGGTCGGTCACCATCCAGCCCTCGGGATTGGTCCGCTTGATGGTGTCCTCAAACTCACCGCGGAACTTGTTGATCGCGTTCTTGATCGGCCAGGCGGCCCCGTCGGCCAGGCCACAGATCGTGGAGCCGGGCATCATGCCCATCGTGTTGCCAAGCTCCAGCAGAAGGTCGAGATCTTTGAGCCGGCCCTTGCCGGCACGGATGCGCTCGAGCATTCGCAGGCTCCAACTCGTCCCCTCGCGGCAGGGCGTGCACTGGCCGCACGACTCATGGGCGAAGAAACGGCAGGAGTTGTGGAGGAAGTCGATGATGCTCACCGTCTCGTCGATCACCACCACGGCGGCTGTGCCCAGGCCCAGGCATCCCACGCGTCCGGGACCGGCAAAGTCGAGCGGCGTGTCGAACTCGGCCTCGGTGAAAAGCCCCATCGAGATGCCACCGGGGATCGCTGCCTTGGCCTTGCGTCCCTTCCAGACACCGCCGCCAAAATGATCGACGAGCTCGCGGAGCGTAATCCCAAGCGGCGCTTCATAGCAGCCAGGCTTCTCGACATGCCCAGAAAGACAATACAGCTTCGGGCCATACGACCCTGGGTCGCGAGGATTGTTCGGATCCGCGGGGACGCCGATGGACTTGAACCAGTCGACCCCGCGACGCGAGATCTGGGCCACGCAGGCCATCGTCTCGATGTTGTTGACGACGGTCGGCTTGTGGAACACGCCTTCGATGGCCGGGAAGGGCGGCTTGATCCGCGGCCAGGCTCGCTTGCCCTCGAGGCTCTCGATGAGCCCGGTCTCCTCGCCACAGATATAGGCGGCTGCGCCGCGGTGGAGGTAGATGTCGAGGGAGAAGGTGCTCCCGAGGACGTTCTTGCCGAGGAGACCGGCGGCATAGCACTCGTCGATCGCCGCCTGGAGGCGATTCCACGAGTGGGGATACTCGTACCGCAGGTAGATGTAGGCCGTGGTCGCCCGCGTGGCAAACGACGAGATGATCGTGCCCTCGAGCACCTGATGCGGGTCATCCTCCATCAAGAGCCGATTGTTGAAGGTCCCCGGCTCGCTCTCGTCAGCATTGACGCACAGGTAGATCGGACCAGGATGATCCTTTGGGAGAAAGGTCCACTTGAGACCGGTTGAGAAGCCGGCCCCGCCGCGGCCTCGCAGGCCCGACGATTTCACCATCTCCACGACATCCGTCGGCTGTTTCTCGCGAAGCAGCTTTTCGAGCGGTGCGTAGCCGCCGCGGGCGCGATAGCTTGCGAGCGAGTGGCCGTCGGGTACTCCCACGGCTTCAAGGAGCACGGGCTTGAATGGTGTCATCTCAGGTGGCCCTCGCGCGGGGCTTCTTGAGCTCGGCCTCGGCGGCCTCGGGAGTCATGTCCTTGAGCAGATCGTCATTCGCCAGGATGCAGGGGGCGAAGTCACACGCCCCGAGGCACTCGGCCGCTTCGATCGTCAGGCTCCCGTCAGCCGTGGTATGGCCAGCGTGGATGCCGTTGGCGCGGCACAGGTGTTCGAGGAGATGGTCGCCCCCCCGCAGGGCACAGGATATCGACCGGCAGACAAAAGCCCGCACCTTCCCGTGTGGCTTCTCCTGATGGAAGAACTCATAAAAGCTGAGTGTGTCCTGGACCTCAGCCGGTGGGAGACCAAGGACGGCAGCGATGTCTACGACCGCATCGAGCGGCACATGCAGCAGTTCACGATTGACGATGTGCAGCGCAGGCAGCACAAGTGCCCGACGGTTTGGGTAGCGCGGTGCGAGCGACTCGATCGCGGCCACCATTGCTTCCGTGATGACACGGCGTCCCTGGGCGATCATCGGTCGAGCTCCGCGGCGATGATGTTGAGGCTGCCGAGCACCGCGACCACGTCGGAGAGGGTATGGCCACGGATGAGGTGCGGAAACATCGCGAAGTTGAGCACGCTTGGCGGACGGCAACGGGCCCGGTAGGCGGATTCGTTTCCGTCACCCACGAGGTAGAAGCCCAACTCGCCGTTCGGCGCTTCGATCGCTGCGTACGACTCCTCGCAGGGCACCTCAAACCCACGGTTACTCATGGAGAGCTCGAAGTGGGAGATCGTGCCCTCGATCGTCGAATACACCTGCTGCTTGGTCGGGAGGGCTGTTCGTTGATCGATGCCAATATTCACCGGCCCAGCGGGAATGTTTTCGATCGCCTGCGTGACAATCCTGAGGCTCTCCCGCATCTCCTCCATCCGCACGAGATACCGGGCATAACAATCGCCCGCCGTCGCGCAGCACACGTTGAAGTCGTAGTCTCCGTAGGCCAAGTAGGGCTCGTCCTTGCGGAGATCCCGCGTGACGCCGCTGGCGCGAGCGACCGGCCCGGTGGCTCCACGGTTGATCGCCGCTTCCTTTGTGAGCACTCCGACGCCCTTCGTTCGGTCCACGAAAATACGATTTCGGGTGAGGAGGCGCTCCATGTCGTTGAGCGTTTTGGGGAACGTCTTCACGAACGTGCGAATCTTCTCGACCACCAGCGGCGTCACATCGTGCGACACGCCACCGACCCGCGTGTAGGAGTTGGTGAAGCGGGCTCCGCAGAGCGTCTCGAAGATGTCGTAGATCACCTCGCGCTGGTAGAAGCCGTAGAGGAAGAATGTGAAGGCGCCGGTGTCGAGGCCGACGGCGCCGTTACTGAGAAGGTGGTCACTGATCCGAGCCAGCTCGGCGATGATCGTGCGGATCACCTTGCACCGCGGCGTCAGTTCGATCCCGAGGAGCGTCTCGACGGCATGGTGCCAGGCCACGTTGTTGGCCATCGGCGAGATGTAGTTCATCCGGTCGGTGACTGTCACGTATTGGTTGAACGTGAGGTGCTCACCGATCTTCTCGAAGCCGGAGTGGAGGTAGCCCATTTCCGGAATGGCGTCCACGACCCGCTCCCCATCGAGCTTGAGCACGAGCCTGAGCGTCGTGTGGGTGGCCGGATGCTGCGGGCCGAAGTTGAGCGTCCAGAGAAAGTCCTCGCTCCGTGTCGCGGCCTCCGGCAGGCTGACCGATTCAAAGGTAGGTGGAGCGATGGACATGGCGTGCTTGCAGCGGGCGATTCAGCTCTCGTGTCGCGTGATGACGGGGAAATTATGGCGTTCGCCGCGGCCCTGGAGGGGGTAGTCTTTTCGCAGGGGATGGGCGGTGAACTCCTCGGGCATCACCAGCCGACGAAGGTCTGGGTGACCCTCGAAGCGAATCCCGAAGAGATCCCAGACCTCCCGCTCGAGCCAGTTGGCCGCCTCCCAGAGCGGCACCACGCTCGGGACAGTCGGCTTCGGGTCATCGACGAACACGCGCACGGTCAGCCGCTGGTTGGTCGTCGTGGAAGCCAGGAGATAGACCAGGCCATACCGCCGACCCGAGCAAGAGGGCATCTGCATTGGCGGATCGCGGTATTCGAGGTAGTCGACGCAGGTGACGTCGACTAGCAGATCGAACCCACGCTGTTTGAGGTCGCTGAGCACATCGAGCGACGCTTCGACGGGCACCACGAGCCGTGTCTGGCCACGGAACACCGTCGACTCGAGCCCGCCGAATCGGCCGGTCATCGCTGCGATCACGTCGTCGACGGGTGGGGGAGTGAAAGGCATCTGTACGAGGACAAGAATCTCGTTGTGTCAGGAACGGCCGGCAAACGATTCCGCCTCGGCGGCAAGCTCCCGCTGGAGGACCGGATTGCGGGACGCGTCGAGGGACAGCGGATCGACAAGCTCCACAAGCGCTCGCTTGCGGGCCTGGCGACTGGGAGTGTCGAACTCACGACCGGTGATCGTACCCTCCCTCTGGATCTTGTCCTGGAGGTCAATGATCGCCTGAATGAGCTGCTCTGGCCGCGGCGGGCAGCCTGGCACGTACAAGTCGACTGGAATGACACGGTCGATTCCCTGGACGACGGCGTAGGTGTCGAACACGCCGCCTGTGCTGGCACAGGCACCCATCGAGATGCACCACTTGGGCTCGTGCATCTGCTGCCAGATCCTCTGGAGCACCGGGAGCATCTTCATGACGACCCTGCCAGCGACGATCATCAGGTCACACTGGCGAGGGCTGAAGCGAAACACCTCAGCGCCGAAGCGGGCAAGGTCATGTTTGCTCGCGCCGGTGGCCATGAGCTCAATGCCGCAGCATGCCGTCGCAAAGGGCATGGGCCAGAGGCTGTTTTTCCGGCACCAGCTCGCCAGTTCGTCGAGCCGGCTGACGACGACGTTCTCAGGGAGGTGAAGCTTTCCGGAATCGGCTACCGCCATCGGAACACTCCCTTGCGCCAGTCATAGGCAAAACCCACGATCACCAGCGCCGTAAAAAGCATCGCGCCGGCAAAGACGAGGCCGCGGGATGAGACAAGCCCGCCGGCGACCGCAGCATCAATGCCCGCTGGCGAGCGGCTGGCCACCGCCCACGGATAAAGGAAGAGCAGTTCGACATCAAATACGAGGAAGGTGATCGCCACCAAATGGAACCGGACATCGAACCTCCGCCGTGTGTCGTGGACGGGGTCCATGCCGCTCTCGTAGGGCATTTCTTTGACCGCTCCGCTTCGCCGCGGTCCGATCATTTCAGCTGCCACGACAAGCCCCACCGAGACAGCCGCCGCGATCGCGACGAACAGGAGGACCGGGAGGATCGCGTCCATGTGGGAGTGGGGTGAGGGAGGGGTCAGCCAGGTTCAAAACTGCGAAATTTAGCCGCAGAACACGACTTCGTGAAATTTGTCACGAAGTCGGCTCCCAAAAAAGCCGGGTGTGCACACGTCACCTCCGGCCGGCCGCCTTTCGGCTGAAGCAGTTATACCGGCTGGGACGGCCCTCGACGAGTCAGCAGCGTGCGGTTCGCCGCCGGGTCAGGGGACGGGCTCGTTTTGCCTTGGAAATGGTGCCTGTCCGCGTCCTCGGCATCACCCGCAGGCGGCGAGGTGGCTTTCAATGAGCCCGAGGTCGTAGCCGAACCGTCGCCGCAGTTCGCAGAGGACTCTCCCGAGGTCGAGCCCGTAGTGATTGACCCGAAAGAGGCTTGCCTTCAGGTAGGGGACGCCCGCGTCCCACAGCCGCCACCAGACGAGCTCACTCGGGTTATGTGGCCGCCGGCGGCTCTTGCGAACGAGCCGCCAGCTTTGTCGTGGCGAGGCAAGTGATACATGGGGCCAGACCTCGCGAAGTGTCACGGCCGCCGCCGAGGTCGCGTCATAGAGGCCGGCGAGTCTGAAGCCCGCCGCTGCCATCCGAGCGGAGAATCCGATCTCGTAGCGTTCGACAATCTCTCGCTTGGTTTCAAGCGGCTCAAAGTCTCGCCAGAACTCGGCAAAGGCATCCGATTCGAGGAGCGGACGCCTGAGTCCGAGGAACCATGACTGCACGTGCGGGATGCGGGCCGCCTCGCGCTGCGCGTTTTGATCGGAGAGCACCATACCCCACAGATCCGCGTTGGCCATGCGCGGGTCGGTGAGCGCATGAGTGATGTCAGCGAGCGGGCCATACACGCTATCGTTGACGCAGACCACCTCGTCGAAATCAGCTGATGGAAGCGCTGCCAGACCATCCCGCCACGCACCAAAGTCGTAGCCGGTGTTGGTCCGCGGGATGAACGTGTCGACGATCTTCGCAAGGGACGTTGGCAGTCTGCGAGCCGAGTTGGACACGACCACGAGTCGCTGGGCGACACCGCGGTACGCCGCGAGCGCGTGATGCACATGGGGCGCGAACCCTCCGCTGGCATCGAAATGCGCCAGCACGATCGCGCGTCGCAGCGGCGGGCCGTGGCTGCTGGTGGCGGTCATCGGTCGCGACTCCCCCACACAATCAGGCCGCTCGTCGATGGAGCTCGTGGCCCACCTGCTGTCGCAGGTTTGCCAGTCGTCGGAAAGAGACCGTGCTCCGCGGCTCATCGTCAAGCAGGGCGAGCATGTCGGGCACATGGCCGAGCGTTGCAGCGGCTTGGCCGAAGGCCCCGTCACGAATCTGCCGCTCAGCCGTTCGCATCGCCGAGGCCGCGTACCATCGCACACTCGCGGCAAGCGTCCGTTCGCGGATCTCGGGGGGTACCAGGCGTGAATTGATCGCGATCGCGCGGGCCATGTCGGGCCATGCAGCACCATTCGCGAAAAGCCGAGCCGTTTCATTCGCCGCGTGACGTCGGTACACCGCGAGCGACCGTGGTTCGTACCAGACGGGGTACGTCGCAGCGATCCGCACCCACATCTCCCAGTCGACCGCGAGCTGGAGATCGGGGCGATACCCTCCGAGTGTTTCGTAGGTGTGGCGAGCCACGATGACCGACGGAGTCTGCACCCGTTGCCGCTCCGCGATCCGCGGAAGCCACTGCGTGAGCACCCCGGGTATCCACCGCAGCTGTGAGGTGGTCTTCAGCCGATGACCTTCTGCATTGATGAGCCGAGCGCGGCAGAACGCCATGCCGATATCAGGCCGTCGTTGGAACCCTGCATCGAGCCGCTTATAGAAGCCCGGCATGACGTAGTCGTCTTGGTGGAGGAGGTGGATCAGTTCGCCTTGAGCCAAGCCGACCGCACGGTTCCAGTTGCCACCCAGCCCGAGCCGATTTGCATGCTCGAAGATCTCCACGCGGCCGTGCGGGTCGATCCGCCGCACGATGTCTCGCACAACACGCGGCCGTGAGCCGTCGTCCACAACCGCGATCTGCATGACGTCTGGATCAGCCGCCTGCGCGAGGACCGACGTGAGCGCGAGCGCGAGCATATCACTCGGCTCATGCGTCGGCAGCATGACCGAAAACCGCGGCCTGGCCCGTGCCATCGCGAGCGGCCGAATCGACGGCGGTGGGGCTATATCCATGGGTCGCATGGGGTTTGGCATTCCTGGCGGACAGGGTGGATACCAAATCCCCTGTTTCACCGACAGCCCGATCCAAAGCCCAAAATTGCCCCATTTTGCCTTTGCTGCCATTCCGCCGAGCCCAGGCTTCGCGGGCCATGGATGGCGAGAGCTTTGGACGGTGCCCGGCCGGCAGGAAGCCGGCCGTTGCGAGGCGAGTGGCACCTTGGCTGCCGCTCCGCCGAGCCCAGGCTTCGCGGGCCATGGATGGCCGCGAAGCCGTGAAACTAGAACGCGCCTACCGAGAAGCTCACATACGCCCCAAAGGGACCGGCTCCGATGCTCATGCCGGAGCCTTTCACGTCGGAGAAGGGGGGCTTTCCTCCTGCTCCACCTCCACCGCCACTGCGGTAGGGCGAGAACGAGGCGCTAGCCTGTGTCTGGGCCATCGCGGCAGCCGCGGCGGCGGCGGTCTGACGGCGGCTGTCTTCAGCCTGCTGGACCCGAAGGTCACGGGACTGATCGAACGCCTGCTGCTGTTGCTGGAGCGATACTCGCTTCTGCTCGATCCGATTGATTTCACTCTGCAACTGCGAAGCGGTCATCGTCACCACGTCGGGGATGCCGCGGAGCGCTTCCGCCCGTCGCTGGTCACTCATGACTGCGAGATACTGCCCCAGCCAAGCCTTGGCATCGCGGGCCTCAGGCGTCTCGAGCACCTTGAACTTCGCGTCGAGGTCATCGAGTAGATACTCAAGTTCATACGACGACATGCCTGCCACGCGACGGTTGAAGTCGGCCTTGATGCGGTTGACATCCTGCGGCGTGTAGATCTGCTGGTTCGAGAGCCATTCACCAAGTTCGAACACCGCCCGGCGCCACCGCGGCCCACTCATGATCTCGGCTTTCCGGGCCAGGTCGCCGGCGCTCCCGGCGTCGGCCTGCTTCGTATCGGCTGACGCGGGCTGCTTGGCCGGCGGGTCCGCGGCAATCGCAATGGCCACGCCCATGAACAGGCAGGCGATGAAGCACGCGACACCGGTTGCGGTCGATGGGGCAGGGATCATCGTCATGGTTTCCCCCCTGGCTTGGTGCTGCTTGTCGCGGGCTTTCGGACCATCGTCATGTTGACCGTTGGGACGTGTTCGCCGCCCACATGCGTCGGAAGCGACCGCCACACGCAGCGGTCCTTGCCGTCGTATGTATAGATGTTGAGTGAGGTCGACTGGCTGCCATCGGGGTGGATGGCCCGGGCCTGGGCAACCCACGATTTGCCATCGCGTACCCAGGTGGCCTCGCCATGGCTGCCATCGGAACCAAACACCCAGGAGTGGATCGATTTCGAGAGGGGATCCCAGCCGATCCGCTGCGTGATCTCCAGCGGGGGAGTATCGGCCGAATGCGTGATCGTCATCGTGCGGACGAGATATGTCTTGGACGCGTTCCATTGGGTAGAGACTTCAATCTGGGGCTTTGCGGGATCGTCGTGTCGCGCTGGCGCATCGACGACGACCCAGTCGCCCACCATCCAGTCGAGATCGGCGAGGACCGCCTGAGGTGACGGTGGATCGCCGCGGGCTTCTCGGAGCGCGGCGAGTTTCCACGAGCCCTCGTGCTTCACCCAGGTGGCAGAGAAGCGGCCTGACAGCGGCGTGCCCGTCGGAGGTATCACCTCGACCGTGCCGTCTTCGAGGGCAACATCGCCCGAGAGGAACCGCAGCCGTGTTTCCTGGATTCGGAATTCCGGACGGTTCGCCGGGTCGGGCTTGGGTGCGTCGGCATCGAGCGCGAGGGTCTTGCGCCCCGGCAAGAAATTGCCAGCGGCATCGACGATGTCGCCGTCGGGGGTCCAGAGTGCGGCGAGTGCGTCGTCGTCGCCCTTATCGAGGGCCTCGATATATGCCTGTGCGGCAGCACGGATCGCGGCCTCGTCGTCGGCACGCGGTGTGTCACCGGTTTCGGCAGCCACACAGCCCGACGAGAGAGCGATGGCGAACAGGGCAGCTGCCAGGATCGCGACCCCAGGGAGGGCCGATCGGCACCTGGCGGAGAGGGGCATGAGGGGCTCCGATGCAAGGCAGGGCGGGCAGTGGTTCACGGCGTAGCGGCAGGGCCACCAGAACTGAAAGTGTACCGTCCGCTCATGCCGTCGGGAAAGAAAGCGGTCCGTCTGGTAGGGTGGTCACCGATGCGACCGCCCGACCCTGTCTCACTGCTTGCCGACCTCGTCCGGCGGCCGAGTGTCAACCCGATGGGCCGTGATGTTTCCGGCCCCCACTACCTCGAGGGTCGCGTGGGCGACTACCTCGTGCAGCGGCTTTCTGCGGCCGGAATTCCGTGGGTTCGCCAGCACGTTGCTCCCGGCCGAGACTCCATTATTGCCAGGCTCGAGGCGACGATCGCGGATGCTCCGGTGTTGCTCTGGGACGCCCATCAAGACACCGTGCCCGCCGAAGGCATGACGATCGAGCCGTTCACGCCGGTTGTGCGGGATGGGCGTATGTATGGCCGCGGCGCATGCGACGTGAAGGGCGGCCTCGCAGCCATGCTCGCGGCGCTCGAGCGGCTTGCGGTTGCCGACACGCGGCATGCCACCGTCGTTTTGGCGGCGACCGTCAATGAGGAGTTTGGCTTTGCGGGAGCCCTCGCGCTTGCGGGACTCTGGCAGGGGCCTGGAAAGGCGGCCGGAGACGAGGTTGTCCGTGGACTTCTCGGCGCGAAGCCGGTGATTGCGATTGTGGCTGAGCCGACCGAGCTCGACCTCGTCGTTTCCCACAAGGGTTCGATGAAGTGGCGAACGCGGGTTTACGGCCGCGCCTGCCATGGGGCATTTCCAGAGAAGGGCATCAATGCCCTCTATATCGCGGCCCGTGCGGCGCTCGCGATCGAGGAACTTTCGGCCGAGTTGCTGACTCGTCATCCAGATCATCCCTGCGGCCCGCCTACGCTAAGCCTCGGCACGCTCCGCGGGGGCACGGGCGTCAACCTCGTTCCCGATCTGGCGGTGCTCGAGATCGAGCGGCGGCTCCTGCCGGAAGAGAATCCTCGCGACGCACGTGCCGAAATGATCGAGCGGATCGCGCATGCCTGCGGTGATGCACGGATCGAACACGACGCCCCCTTCAACGACACCTACGGCCTGCCCGACGGGACGAGTGACCCGGCCGCATCGCCCTGGGTGGCGAGTGTTGAACGGGCCGCGGGTGCCCGCGGTGCGGGCCGTCGAACCGCCGCCCGCTATGGCACCAACGCCGGCGTCTACGCCGCCGCCGGCGTACCAAGCATCGTGTTTGGCCCCGGCTCCATTGCCCAAGCCCACACCGCTGATGAGTGGATCGACCTCGCCCAGCTCGCGGCCGCCGCGGACATTCTCGTAGACATTGTTGCAGACGGGACCGTGTGAATCGCCGGCCGACGTTGGTACAACATCGCCAGCCTGGCGGTGACGTGCGCCAGGTCAATCAGCACCCTTGGCCGCAGGCGGCGGCCCCAGCACGGAGATGACGCGCGACATGGCAGGGAACATCAAGGTCAAGGGCCCGGTGGTCGATCTCGACGGAGACGAGATGACGCGGATCATCTGGCGGTTCATCAAGGACCGTCTCATTCTGCCCTACCTCGACATCGATCTCCGCGAGTTCGACCTTTCAATCGAGAACCGCGATGCCACCGGCGATCAGGTGACGATCGACGCGGCCAACGCGATCAAGGAGTGTGGCGTGGGCGTGAAGTGCGCTACGATCACGCCCGACGAGGCCCGCGTCAAAGAGTTCAACTTGAAGAAGATGTGGAAGAGCCCCAACGGCACGATCCGCAACATTCTTGGGGGTGTCATCTTCCGCGAGCCGATCATCATCTCAAACATCCCGCGGCTCGTGCCGGGATGGACCAAGCCGATCGTCGTGGGCCGTCATGCCTTCGGCGACCAATACCGCGCGACTGATGTGAAGATCCCGAGCAAGGGAAAACTCATGCTCACGTTCGCACCCGCCGACGGATCGAAGCCGATGGAGCTCGAGGTCTACGACTTTCCATCGCCCGGCGTCGCGCTGGCGATGTACAACCTCGACGACTCGATACGCGATTTCGCGCGAGCGAGTTTTCGATACGGCCTGGCCCGCAACTACCCGGTCTATCTCTCGACCAAGAACACGATTCTCAAGGTCTACGACGGCCGTTTTAAAGATCTTTTCCAGGAGATATTCGACGCGGAGTTCAAGGTGGAGTTCACCGCCCGGGGCCTCACCTACGAGCACCGGCTCATCGACGACATGGTCGCCAGCGCCCTCAAGTGGGAAGGGGGCTATGTCTGGGCCTGCAAGAACTACGACGGCGATGTGCAAAGCGACATCGTGGCCCAGGGATTTGGGTCGCTTGGCCTCATGACGAGCGTGCTCATGACACCCGATGGCAAGACGGTCGAGGCCGAGGCGGCCCACGGCACCGTCACCCGGCACTACCGCCAGCACCAAGAGGGCAAGCCCACATCGACCAACCCGATCGCATCGATCTTTGCGTGGACCCGTGGTCTCGCACACCGCGGCCGTCTCGATGGCACACCCGACGTGACGCGGTTTGCCGAGACGCTCGAGAAGGTCTGCATCGAGTCAGTGGAGGCTGGCCAGATGACCAAGGACCTCGCGGTGCTCGTGGGGTCAGGCCAGCGATGGCTCACGACCCAGGATTTCCTGGCGGCGATCGACGAACGGCTCGCGGCGGCTGTGTAACGCCGTTGCGTACTGCTCGCACGGGGTTGCCATTACGTGTTCACGTCGCTGACGCGGTCAGGCGGCACCTACTCAGTGCGATTCTTCGCACCAATCGATGGGCATCCCAATGGCCTGACTACAGCAGACCTTGAAGAGTGGGTTGCGGAAAACTTTGCTTCAGACCAGGTCAGGCAATGCTGGACGAGTATGGGGCAACTGGTCCCATCGCAGAGCATGCAGATCGCTCCAAGCGGCCCCGCCGCCGTCACCGCCTGGTCGTGTCTTGATTCAGCGTGAACTGGATCCAGTCGTGTGAGCCGCTTCGTTGAGGCTCGGCCCCAGAAACGTGTCTGTCGTGCTCATTCGTTCACGAACACTTTGCGTTGCTGATACGACGCCCGAAGCGTGGCGGCGATGCGCTGTTGTTCCGGCGTGGCAATTTTGCCAAAGCCTTTGTCGTCAAGCGCGGCCAGCGCGGCGGGGAAATCGCCGCAGGCAGCATGGGCCGCGGCACGGGCCAGGAACAGGTCGGCGCTGCTGGGGGACAGTGTGTCGAGATCGTCCAAGAGTCGCAGGGCAAACGGGCCATCACGAGCCTCATCGTCGGGCAGGGTGGCCAACAGCCACGCGGCCTGGAGAACCATGCTCGGTGCTGCGTCCTTCCGGGCGGCTGTGCTGCGGAGCAGTGAAGCGAGCGGCTTGTACTGTTTCGCGCTCATCAGTCCCTTCACGAAATTGCCAACATAGCGGTCGCGGGTAGGCGCGTCGGCATCCTTCATCGCGCGTGTCAACTCGTCGACGGCCAACTCGAATTTGCCGAGGTTGGCGAGGGTATCGGCGTATTCGACACGAGCCAGATTGCTCTCAGGTGATGACTCGAGGATCTTTTTGAGTAACTCAATGGCAACGTCTGGCTTCCCTTCAACCACGCGCACGAATCGTGCGAGGTGGTAGCAACTTTCGTGTTCACTCTGGCCGGCGGCCACGCGGAGGAGCAGTACCTGTTGGTTGAGGATCTGGGTCAGCGCGTTGCGTGGGAAGACCAAAGGCCGCGTCCATGCCGGGATGGTTCGGTCATACAAGGCGCGTTTGGCGAACGAGTTCGTCACGGCGACGCCTGTATCTGGTTTCGGGTAGAGGATGTGGAAGTAGGGCTCGATGAAGTTTTCCCACGTCATCAGCGAGACATGGGTGACCCCGTGTTGCTCGAGAAGGCGCAAGGCCTCCTGGTCGGACTGCGCATTGAGCGCCTTGGCAGCCGCCTTGAGTCCGTCAACGTTCTCCCAGTACAGCGTGCCGATCGTGCGGAAGCCGCCGAGGGCCGCGAGGATGCAGGAACTGTTGGGACTGGACAGGAGCACGACAGGTTGCCCATTGGCATCGTCTAGGATGGCGCGGGCCATTTGGCGGTGGAGCAGCTGGAATGCCTGGCCGGGCAGGACCGGGATTTTCGCGCTCCGATATTGCCCCCACGCAGTGGCGAAAGACCCGTAGAACGCGGGCTGAACAAACAGGAAACCAATTGCCGCGAGCAGGGCGACAGCGATGCCACGCGCGATCGCCGTGTGCGGCACCAGTTTCCACGCTTGCGGGATGACAAGGCCTGCCAGCGCAATGTAGATCGGACCGACCAAGAGGCCCCATCGAGACTGATAGAACTGGAGCCCAGTCAAGATCACGATCGGGACGGAGAGGAACAGCAGCGACGCTTTGGCGCCGCGTCCGGGGCGCTTCATCACGAGCAGGACTACCGCTGCCAGGATAAACAACGGGTACCACCCAAACGCTGCCTGCCATGACAGACCTGTGTGCTGGATGCGGGTCGTGATGGGCAGAAGTTCGAAGATATTCTCATGGAGCCTGGCCATGAACGGATCGAGCGGGACATAGACCGCTGCGCCGCCGATCAAGATGGTGACCGGCAGCAGGGCGCAGGCCAGCAGAGGCAAGACACATCCTTGCCACGGGAAATCCCGAATCTTGGCATCCGAGCCTTCGCCGGCAAGCCAGCCACCAACGGTGGCAATCATCCAAGCGCCACCGAGCCAGGCCAGGGCATAGAAGGGATGGTTCACCTCGAGTCGCATGCTCATGTGATTCGGAAAGTATTCAAGCAGCCACAGCACCATTGCACTGCCAGCGCCGCACATTCCCCACCATTTCCAGAGCGCGGCATGAAATATTGGATCGCCAGGCCGGGGGCGAAGAAAACACGCCGCGGTGATGATCACGGAGATGCCGATGGTCACCATCACCATGGACGTCGAGAACGCGCTAAACCAGAGTCCGCACGCGCCGCAGATGGCTGAGAAGGTCATGCCGTGACGTGCGTGTTCGAGCGATGTGGCGGCTGCGAAGTCCTGACAGCCTGGGGATGCGATCCACCCAACCCCCGCCCATGCGATCCCATACGCCATGCCCAGAAGCAAGAACGAAATGAGCCCGTGATGATCGGGGTATGCCGGCAAAAATCCTTCGTAAAACGTGGGGACTGCCACCATGCCAATCGCCATGACCGCGCCACACAGCGGACCGAATCGCAACGCTGCGAGCGGGGCAAAGCCGCCGAGAGCGATCGCCAGCAGAACGGGGTTGGCCCAAATCGACATCCGAAAAATGGCGTGCCGCAGGGGTTCGCCGGTCACGGCACGACGGAGTTCGCCGAGGCCCCGCAGATACCAGGCAAACGCGGAGTTCCAATGAACCGAGCGGCCATGCGGGGCGTTGTCGAACGTGGTGTATCGCAGTCGCCACCTCCCGTTCTGGCCGAGCTCCTCGGCATAGCGGTTCCAGACATAGCCATCGTTGGCAATCTCGTGGAGAAATACCGGTAGGCGTCTGTCCTGCGGGAGGCCCTGATCCACGTCGTCGCAGAGCCGTACGGTCACCGAGTCCACCAAGAAGGCGTGGACCAGCACCCATGCCACGCACGCGGCGAGGACCACCCAGAAGGCCTGCCAGGCGAGCTCGTTTGGAAGATTTATCCAACAAGAAGCCGAGGAGGATTTCTCAGCAGCGGGTTGGCCTGCTTCAGGGGACTGGGCAGGGAGCCTGCCTCGGGTCACCGAGCGCTTCACAAACGACGGTGATCGTCTCTTGTTTGCCACGCGAACTTCAATGTCTTGGGCGGGGATTTGGGGGGAGTTTACCAAGACACACCATGCATGTTCCCAGCCATCCGACGTTTCGGTCCGGTCGTACCGGTATTTCCGTCAAGAGCGGTCGTGCCGACGGTCGATATTCTCCCAGGGTTCGGTTTTTAGGGGGGACATTCTCATGCGACGTTATTGGTTCGCCGCTGGGGCGGCGATCGCCTTGGGCGTATTGGGTCTGGGCGATGACGCACGTGCTCAGCCGCCGGGCGCCGGGCAGCAAGCCTTCGGTTACCAATGGGGGCATTCCTATGCCACCCACGATTGGAACCGGCTCTACCACTATCCGTACGTGTGGTATCCGCAGAACTTCTACGCCGACGGCTACATGCAGTCAGCCAACGACCTCTATTACCGCTACCCACAAGAGATGCGGGTGCCGGTCTACAACCGGGCGTGGCATAACGAATACCCGAAGGACCGCCGCTGGCACCATGGGCATCACTTCAACTTGGACGTGTTCTGACGCGGCAGCATCAAAACAGATGCGATCACCCCGTAGCGCCGTGGCTCAGCCTGCCGGGAGGCGGCCTTCGGCGAGCTCGCGGTCCCACTCGTCGATCAGCGGCCAGTGGGAAGCGCAGGTGCCAAAATCAGCGAGCGTGAGGTAGCCCTCGAGCCGCTTGATCGTGTTCGCAAGAAGAGCATCGTCCTTCCGGAAGATCGGTCCGTGGCTGGGCAGGAGCCAGGTCACGTCACTCGCGGCAATCCGCTCGAGCGACGCTATGAACGCGGTGATGTCGCTGCCGTGGTGGGCGTCGATCGCGCCGACCGAGCCGTCGCGGTAGATGTTGTCGCCTGAGAAAAGCAGCTCTCCCATGCGGAAGGCGAGCTGGCTGTCGGTGTGGCCGGGCGTATGCCAGACCTCCAGTTTCCGGCTGCCGATCTCGACAGTGTCGCCATCTTCGATCGTGCTATCCACTTTGACCAGCGGCATCGCGAGGTGGACATCCTGAGCCGCGATCTCGGCAAACGTCTTGATGCGGTCGCCGGTCTCGAGCGACTCCACCGCCAGCGGGTGGGCGAGCACCCGCGCCTTGAGGATCCCCTTGGCCTTCGCAAGACCCTGGATGTGGTCGACATCGGCATGCGTGGCAATGAGGCCACAGCACTGCGATAGGGGGAAATCCATCTGGCGGATGAGTTCGACGATCTCGTCGACGCTCTCCTCATACCCGATGTCGATCAGCGCCCAATTGCGATCGTCGTACACGAGGTAGACGTTGCAGCCGATCCGCCAGCCCACCTGGTGGTTCATCTCGATCACGCCGGGAAAAACAGGGCGACGCTCGGTCATCGGGTAGGGCCACCTGGGGGGCCGAGTTTGCGGGGAAAAAGGCGGGAGAGCAGACTACGCTCATACCCTCGAATCACGACGCGGTCGTATTCGAGGCTGTGCAGTCTATGGTGCGCGAGGCATCGCGGCAAACGTCGCGTATGCCGGCCCGCACACGGCGCAGGGAGTATGGCGAGCGACGGGAGCGTGGCGTGCCGACCAATATGGACTCGATCATCGATGCCTCGTCGTTCGCTGCCTGGGCGGATCGCGTGGCCGAGCTTTGCGACGTGGTGTCGCGGCTCGAGCCCGTCGCGTCTGAGCTCGGGTTGCCGTCACCGACTGATGCCGAGTGGCATCGCGCACTCTTTGGGAAGCTGCGGCCGCAGGTGGCCCGTGAGCCGGTGCTCGTGGTCGCCATCTGCGGCGGCACGAACACTGGCAAGAGCCTCATCGCCAACTCGCTAGTGGGCGCCGAAATGAGCCGTTCGCTGCCCGAGGCCGCGCGCACGATCCATCCCGTCGCAAGCCTGCCGCAGGGCCTCGTTGATCGCGGTGGCTTCGTCGGTCTCTTTCCCGGGTTTGAGCCCGTCGCCTGGCGAAGCGAAGAAGATGCCCTCGACGCCTCCCGAAGCGACATCCTCGTTTGGCGAGAAGACGCGACAGGCCGGCAGCCCGAGCGACTGGTGATCCTCGACACGCCCGACATCGACGGCACGCTTCGCGAAAACTGGAGTCGGGCGGAATTGGTGCGCGATGCTGCCGACGTTCTCGTCGCCGTGCTGACGCAGCAGAAATACAACGACGCTGCCGTGCGGGATTTCTTTGCGTCAGCGGCCGCAGCAGACAAGGCGGTCATTGTCGTCTTCAACATGGTCGACTGGCCTCGTCAACGGGAGCGGCTGGCGGGCTGGCTCGCCACGTTCACGGCCGAGACGGGCGTGTCGCCCATGGCGGTCTACGCCGTGCCGCATGACAGCGGGGCGGCGGAAGCTGGTCGTATTGTTTTTCATTCCGTGCCTGAGCTTGGGCCCGATAGCCACGACACCGCGATTCCGGATCTGCTTGCCGGGAAGGACTTTGATGCGCTCAAGCGGCGGGCGATGGCGGGCGCTCTCGCCGTCGTGCTTGATCCGCGGCACGGCCTGGTGCACTGGCTCGAGTCGCTTGCCGGACGGGCGGCGGAGTGGCAGAAGTCACTCGGCGTGCTCGAGCACGAGGGGCAGGTCCGTGTGGAACTGCCCGCTGCGCCTCGCGAAGTTGTCTGGCAGGAGATCTGGGATTGGCTCGAACCGCGTCGCTCTGGCTTGGACTTGGCAGTGAGTCGCGTGTACCGCGCCGCGGGCACAGGGATCACGTGGGTGGGTCGTCGGCTCGGCCTGGCGCGGTCTGACACCGAGAAGAGGGACGACTTTGCAGCGGTAGAGCTCGGAGCGCTGAAGACGGCCCTCGGCGACTTCATCGAACGTCTCGAAGATGCATGCCGTCGCGATTCACGGCTCGGCTCACTCGTGGGCCCGAGGCTCGCATCGTCTGATCGCAGCAGTTGGTATGCCGATCTCGAACGACGGCATGCGGCGCTGCCGCTTGTGTCTGACGACTACCGTCGCTTCGTGCGAAGCGAGCTCGACCGTTTTGCCATTGAGAATCCTGCGCTCGTGAAGGCCATCGTGAACGGACTGAATGTCGGCGCGGTTGCCCGGCCAGTCGTGACGCTGACGCTGCTCGGCGCCGGGGCCGCGGCGGTGCCTGCGGCGGCGGGCGCCGCAGGTGGAGTTTCCGTGCTCGTCCATCACGTGGGCGACTATGTCATCTGGGCGGCGGCACCGTTGGTGGGGGAGGGGGCGCTCGGTCTTGCGGTGGCGGGCGTGCGTCCGCTGATCGAGCGACTCTTCGCCGGTTGGTCGGCTGAGCGGAGTCGGGTACTCGTCGCTACGCTCCATGATGTGGTGCTTGGTGATACGGTCGAGGAGTTGGAGCGGCTGGCCGCCGCGGCGGAGCGACCAGAGTTGGGCCGCGCGAGGCATCTGCTGCTCGCATGTGGTCGGGAGTACAGTGCCTCATGAATCTGACCCATCACGACCATGCCCACACCATGGCCGACAGCCCCGATTTCGCAGCCTTCGACACGCTCGTCGCGGGGCTCGCGCGGTGGGCAGGCTCGCAGTCCGACTGGCCACCGGCCCGCCGCGTGGCGGCTGAATGGGAGGCAGTTGCCCCGCGGCTCGACCGCGCCCGCAGGGAGTTGTCGCGGGTGCTCGTTGTGGGTGTGATCGGCGGCACGGGCACCGGCAAGAGTACGCTTGTCAATGCGCTCGCCGGCGCGGAAGTCACAGCGGCCGGCGATGTCGCACGCCCGACGACCGTCAGCCCTGTGGTAGTGACCGCGCCCGATGTTGATCTGTCGTGGCTGCAGCTCGCGGGGATGCAGGCGCGGGTCGTCCGCAGTGAATCACCGGCAGTAGCCAATATCGTCGTCGTCGACTGCCCCGATCCCGACACGCAGGCAGATGGCCCGGCCGATCCGACGGACCCCCGTCCAAGTGCGTCCAATCGGAACCGTGACCTCCTAGAACGGGTGCTCCCTGCCTGTGACGTGCTCCTCCTCGTGGCCACCGTCCAAAAGTACCGTTCGTGGATCGTGGCCCGTGAAGTGGCTGCCTTCGCGCCTGGCCGGCCCCTGCTGTTTGTGCAGACCCACGCCTCGCGCGATCCCGACATCCGCGGTGACTGGCGGCGGGAGCTCGAGTCGCAAGGTTTTGTGGTTCCTCGGATTTTTAGGCTCGACGCGGTGGATGCGGCAGCCCGCGCGTCAGCGGGGCTCGAGCCCGAGGCAGGATTTCGTGAGCTGCTCACGGCGATCGACGGTGAGCTCGTGGGTCGTGCGGCACGTCGCGTCCGTCGGACAGGCGCCCTCGATCTCGCACACTGGTTTACGACTCAAGCTCGCGGGCAACTCACCGAATTCGATCAGTCGATCAACGCCCTCGATGAGGGCGTCATCAAAGAAAGGCTACGGCTGGAAGGTATTCTTTCGCGGGGCGTTTCCTCGCGGCTCGTGGCAGGGCGTGCCGCCTGGCAGCGGCTCATTGCCGACGAGGTGCTCGACCGCTGGCACGGTGGACCATTCGCGACGTTCCTCCACGTGATTGCAGCGATGGGTTCACTCTGGCAGCGGCTCAGGCCGTCCGGTGGCCTGGTGGGCAGGCTGCTTGCAGGGCAGGCTGCGGAGCTGGCTCTTGGACGCGGTGGCTGGCAGTCGGTCGAGGAGCTTGGACTTCCTGCGGCGGATGTAGAACAATCGCGGAGCGTGCTCGGTGGGCTCGCCGCGCGTGCGTCCGTCGGCGAGCCGCTCGTCGGGCGAACCAGGCTGGCGCCTACGACTCTCCCGGTCACGATCGATGAGGTTGTGGGGCGAACAAGTACGTGGCTTGCAACCGGCATCGATCGGCTCGTCGCTCGACGTCGTGGTCGCCTGGGCGGCCGGCTCGTTCAATTGGCGTTTGAGGCACTCTTTTCGTCGCTGTTGCTCTTTGTACTCGTGCGGGCCGGGTGGAGTTTTTTCTATGGAAACCTCTGGGAAGGTCGGCCCGTATCGGGCATCGGCTTCCTGCAGGAGGCGATCATCTGGGTGATTCTCTGGGGACTCCTCCTTCGCTGGGGCGTGCTGGCCCTCGTGCGGTCGGGTCTTGATCGGGATATCGAGCTGCTCGTGTCGCGACTGCCTGAGGCGGGCCTCGTCGATCCGTTCCTGGCGGATTTCGCACACGCCGCCGAAGCACTTGGCCAGTACCTCGACGATGGCCAGCGTCTCGCAGCTCAGGCTGAGTCGTTCGCGAAGGACTCGGCCGAGCCGTCGGGCCTGGGCCGTCTCGCGAAGGGTGAGTCTGCGTAGCAGCGGCGCTGAGAATAGGCGCCACCAATAGCGACGGCCCGGGGGTTTCCCCCCGGGCCGTGCTCACTGGCCGAAGTCGGGCAACAGATCTTCCGTCCGACCTATTGTCCGTCTATCACTTAGTAGCAACCGTCCGGCTCACCTGGGCCACCTTGACCGGCGTCGAGATCGACGCCGAGCAATCGGGGGCCGCATTGCAAGCTGGCTCGCAGCCGCAAGCTGGCTCGCAGCAGCCGTTACCGGCGTCGCAAGCTGGCTCGCAGCAGCCAGCGTCGCAACCCGGCTCGCAGCAGCTATCGCAGCAGCTCGTGCCACAGCACGACTTGCGGCACTTCTTTGCGGCGTGGAGCGCCTTCAGAAGGTCGCGAATCGGGGTGCACTTCTTGCGGCAGCAAGTGCCACAGCAAGAAGCCGCACAGCAGCTGGGCTCGCAGCAACCCTTACCGGCGTCGCAAGCTGGCTCGCAGCAGC
>JANNSZ010000078.1:0-15502 GCA_031403195.1 Planctomycetota bacterium
CAGGGTGCGGGCTACTCGGCATGACTTCAAGGGCGGAATCGAATTTGGCAAGGAGGAGGCCGGCCGCAACCTGCCGCACGGCGTGTTTGTAGACAATATCGGGCTCAATGGGCTTCTCATCGTCGAGGGGCAAGACGAGCGCGAGTTTTTCATCACCGCGGCGCCGAAGGCAAAGCCCGGCCGGCGGCTCTTCCACCTTCGCGCGGGCCCCGACGGGGGCCAGGTCTCACTGCCGGCAGTGCTCACGATCCGCTGACGCGCGGTTCACGTGCGGCGACTCGCGTGCGCACGAGCACCGCAGAGTTTCGATATTTTGGACTTCTTTTACGAAGCGCCTCGCCCGTGTCGCGGCCACCGACGTGTCCGTTACGCTGGTATCCATGCAATCGTACGGCAGGAAGCAAACGGCCACGTTCCATGACGCGCACGCGACACAAGCAATCGCCATGACCAGACATGCCATGGGTCGCGCCGGCCGCTCGATCGGTATCGCTGGTTGGGCTCTGAGCCTCGTGCTTGCGTGGCCAGCCAACTCGGTGGTTGCCTTCGATCCCGGCGAGCGCCTTGGCGTCGCCGCCAATGAAAGGGACGCTCCGTCCATCGCTCCGGGTCTGGCGGGATTCCAAAAAGGCGTGAGCCCGTTCTTCAAGACCTACTGCGTCAAGTGCCACGGGCCGGAAAAGAGCAAGGGTGGGCTCGCTGTCCATGCGCTCAACGGCGACCTTGCGACGACCGAGGAGCTCGACAAGTGGGAATCGGTCTTGGAAATGCTCGAAATCGGTGAGATGCCGCCGATCGACGAGCCGCAGCCGAGCAAGGCCGAGGTCGATGCGGTAACGCATTGGATCGAGTCGGGGATGCGCGAGTCCGTCGAGAAGGCCAATCGGCAAAAGCCGGAGGCGAAAACGCGCAGGCTGACGAATGTCGAATACGAGAACACGCTGAGCAATCTGTTGGGGTTTGAGCTGCGCGTCATCGACGACCTGCCCGAAGACCCGGACCACTACTACCACTTCAACAACACCGCCGAGCTGATGCGGATCGGGCCGGAGCAGTTGGACCGCTACCTGGAGGTCGCCCGCAAGGCGATGCGCAGCGCGATTGTCGACCCCGAGAAGCCCAAGGCCATCAAGGTCCGCAGTGAATGGGCGCCAGGGAAAGATGAGATTGGCGCCCTTTTTAACAAGTTCGGCGGCTTTCCCACGCGTTCTCTCGGGGTTACGACCCCGCCCATCTACGGCGATTGCCGCATTCGGATGAGCGTTTCTGCGCTGCTGGCGCCTGGCCACGACGAGGTGCCCCTGCGTGTGATTATGGGGATGCCCATCAATGGCGACCACAACCAAAAACCGATTCGAACCCTCGGAACCGCCCACCTCACCAACTCGCCTGACGAGCCGAAGGTACTCGAGTACACGGGTCGGATCGAGAACATCCCCCACTTCACGGGAACGGACAAAGACGGCTCGGTCGTGCATCAGCGCGAGCTCCGGGCGCTGATCATCTACGACGACGGCAAGCCGAATAACGGATGGGATTACAACCCCGATCATGAGCAGCTCGCCAAGCTGCGCGCGGTCATCAATTGGATCGAGTTCGAGTCGCCGGTATTTGATGTCTGGCCCCCCAAGCACCACACCGACATCCTGTTCGAGTCGCCGCTGAAGCAAACCAACGAACCGGCCTACGTCCGCGCGGTGCTCGAGCGCTTCATGTCCCGGGCCTACCGGAGGCCTGCGACCAGCCCGGACGTCGAGCGGTTCGTCGAGGTCTACGGATTGGTTCGTCCGAGCGTGAGCAGCTTTGAAGAGGCGATCCGCGAGACACTCGCCTTGGTGCTGGTCGCCCCGCGTTTTCTCTACCACACCGAGTCGGACGCGGCGACCGACGAGCACTACGGGATGGCTTCCCGCCTCTCGTACTTCCTCTGGGCGAGCATGCCTGATCAGGAACTGTTTGATCTGGCCGCGAAAAAGAAACTCAGCGACCCGCAGGTGATCGAACAGCAGGCGCTGCGGATGCTCGCCGACGAGAAGTCCCATCGCTTTGTGGAAGATTTCACGCTCCAGTGGCTGAGCATCAAGAAGGCGCTCACCGTCCCGATTAACCGGGATGTGCACCCACACTTCCTTACTGGGCATGGGGGGTCGTTCGAGCTTATCGATGTACCGAAAATCCGCGAGTACATGATGCAGGAGACCGTCGGCTTTGTCGGCGAACTCATCCGCCACAACAAGAGCGCGCTGAATGTCGTGGACTCAGACTTTGCCTATCTCAACGAAAGGCTCGCGGCGCACTACGGTGTCGAGGGCGTCAAGGGAATGCGGATGCGCCCCGTGCCCATCAAGCCCGAGCACAACCTGGGCGGCCTGCTCACCCATGGCTCGGTACTCATCGGCAACGGCACAGGCACCGCCCCGCACCCGATCTACCGCGCGGTCTGGCTGCGCGAAGCAATCCTGGGCGACACCGTCGCGCCCCCGCCATCCGAGGTCCCGGCGTTGAGCGATTCGGCAGGCGAAACGCTGGAGAAGGCGCTCTCCATCGCCCAACTCCTCGAGAAGCACCGCACCGTCGAGTCCTGCAAAGACTGCCATGCCCGACTCGACCCCTGGGGCATCCCGTTCGAGGAATACAATGCCGTGGGAAAGTTTCAACCCAAGGTGCCCAAGGACGGCACGCACGTCCGCTCAATCGACCCCGGCCACAAGGACTGGGCGGGCTATCAACAGTACCGCGACTCGATCAATACCATCGAAGTCTTCGCCAAGGCCCGCGTTCCGCACGGCCCAGAAATCCAGGGACTTCGCCAGCTCAAGGCCTACCTGCTCGAGGAACGCAAGGATGACATCGTCGAGAATGTGATCCGCCGTCTGCTGTCCTACGGTGTCGGCAGGCATCTGACGTACCAGGATCGCTTTGCCATGAAGTCATTGTTTGGCGAGGCTCAGAAGAAGAACTTTGGCATGCAGGACATCATCGTTTCGATCTGTAAAAGTGAAGTGTTTCGAGATTCACCACGCACCAAGGACGACTGACCATGGGAAGCAAATCGTGGCATCTGAACCGACGAGCCGTGCTCAAGGGGGCGGGCGTGGCCCTGGCCCTGCCGTACCTGAGCGCGATGGAGGGCATTGCCAAGGCTGCAACGAACGTCGCGGGCAAGCAATCGCCCAAGCGCTTCATGGGGACCTACATCTCCTACGGCGTGTACCAGCCCGATGGCCCTGACGGTATCCCGCTCAGAAACCCGGATGGAACCTCCAAGCACCACGAGTGGAGCTGGTGGCCGCAGGGCGAACTGGGGGAGATCAAGTCGTTTAACAAGTCCGCCGAGCCGTTCAAGGACCTCAAAGACAGCGTGACCTACCTGCGCGGCCTCGACCACAAGGGCGGGCATAAGCTCAGTGGCCACAGCAGTGCCGACGTCTTCCTCACCGGCGCCAACATGGTTGAGGTCGAGACGACCAACAACATTTCCATCGATCAACTCATGGCCAAACACCTGGGCCACGTCACGCGCCACGACTCGCTGGTCATCGGCACCGAAGGTGGTACCGGGTCGTATCTGAAAACCAAGACGCTCTCGCATCGCGGGCCGGGCAAGGCGATCCCCACGCTGCACAAACCGCAGGAGATTTTCAACCGCCTGTTCAATCCCTACGGCGACAAGGGAATCGAGCAAGTCCGGGCCGGCCTCAAGCGCGACGCGAGCATCCTCG
Source organism: Planctomycetota bacterium (assembly GCA_031403195.1). GTDB lineage: Bacteria > Planctomycetota > Planctomycetia > Pirellulales > UBA1268 > QWPN01. The sequence continues at coordinate 3,723 of JANNSZ010000078.1, forward strand.
ACCTGCTCACGGAGGACAGCAAGACCTTCCACGGGCAGTTGGGGGTCGAAGACCGGCGGAAGATGGACGAGTACCTCAAATCGGTGCGTGAGATCGAGAAGCGAGTCGAACGGACCAGCCAATGGACCCACACGCCGCTGCCAGGTGTCGATACCAAAGGCATGAACTTTGAAGTCAACCATGCGGGTCGGCCGGCGGACTACATCCGTGTGTTGTACGACCTGGCCTACCTCGCATTCGTCACCGATCAGACCCGCTTTGTGACCTTCATGACCGAGAGCGAGTATTCCCAGGACAGCGAGCTGTGGAACTATGCCAACTACGCTTTGGGCTACAAGGGCGCGACCCACGACATCGCCCACAAACGCCCCGAAGTCATCTCCGGCCAATGGGACAAGTGGCGCAACGAAAACCACGCCTACTTCCTCAAGCGGCTTGCCCAGACGCAGGAAGGCGACGGCACGATGCTCGACAACACGCTGGTCCTCTATGGCTCGGCCCACCCCCACAGTTCGCACAGCGGCATGAACTACCCGCTGCAACTGGCCGGCGGCAAAAACATGGGCTTCAAGCACGGCCACCTGCACGAGTTCGTCGGGGACAAAAAGGTGCCGCTGACCAATCTGTTTGTCACCATGCTCCAGGCGATGGGCATCCCCGCGGAGAAGTTCGCCGACAGCACCGGCACGCTGAACCAACTGCTGAGGGCCTGATCGATAGGCGATGTCGATCGGCGGTAATGTTTCCACCTGGAGGCTCGCCATCGAGATTCCCATGCGATCATGTCAACGCAACGGGATCCGCAAGAGCAGCATGTCGGCGGTGATGAAAAGCGATTTTTCATCCGGGCTAAAGGCCACGTTGCTCGCGAATTCGTTCGTGACGATCGTACCCAGGTGTTCGGCTTCAGGACTGAATATCCAGACTCCGCCCGGCGCGGTGGCGAAGATGTATCCCTGCTTATTGACTTTGAGGCCATCGGGCGAGCCTTTGCGCGTGCCCACCAGCTTGGTGACGTCATGAAAGACGCGATTGCTCTTGACCGTGCCATCGTCATTCAGGTCGTAGGCCATCCAGATCGCGTTGGTGCCATGTGAATTGGCGACATAGAGCGTCTTGTGATCCGACGACAGCGCGATACCGTTAGGGCGCTCCAGTTGATCGTCGATGAGCGTCACCTTGCCATCCTTCGACAGACGATAGACGCCCGAGTACGGCGTCTCGCGAGTCGGATCCTCCGCGCCTTTGGACAAGCCATACGGCGGATCGGTGAAGTAGAGGCTACCGTCCTTGTGGTAGCAGCCGTCGTTGGGGCTGTTGTACTTTTTGCCTTCGTGGTTGCGGTCAGTGAGCGTGACATAGTCGGGCTCAGGAGCGCCCAGCGGGGCCTTCATCATGCCGACTTGGCGCAGGCCGTGCTGCATGAGCACGAGTTTGTTGTCGGGACTCAGGGTCAGGCCGTTGGACCCCGGCTGATCGAAAGCGCCGACGAAACCGGGGCGCGGGATGTCGCCGAGGTAGCCGCTGCTGGAAAGGTAATGGACCGCTCCGTCCTTTTCGGTCCACTTCCAGAGTTTGTTGGGTGGAATGTTGGAGAAGACCAGGCAATTTTCGGTTGGAAGCCAGAGCGGGCCTTCGATCCACGAAAAGTCTCTGGCGATGATCTGGATTGTGGCATCAGGCGAAACGAGCTGGTGAAAGCGCGGGTCGTGGCTTTCGAGTGAGCCGATGGTGTCGAAGTGTTTGTCAGCACCGGTGCAGACAGCAGTGAGCAGCAGCGACAGAAGAAGTAGTGACAGTGTTCGCATGCCAGACCTTTCGTTGGTACCAGAGCCCGTCCCGCGTCACGCAGGGATCCGTTCGACCCTGCCGACGACGAGGCCGAAACAGATTGCTCCGGCGAGAGCCGTGGCGGCGATGAAGGTGATCGCCGGAGCGAAGTCGCCCCCGGTCACGAGTTGGCCGATGACGATCGGCACGCCCACGCTCGCGAGGTTGCCAACGAAGTTGAACATCCCGCCGGTGAGGCCGAGCAGCCGCTCCGGGGCGATCGCCGACACGAGCGACCAGGTGATCGACGCCAGGCCGTTGCCGAAGAAGGCCAGCGACAGAAAGAAAATCACGAGTGCCGGGCTCTCGACGTAGTTCGCCCCGATGATGCTCGACGAGATCAGAAGCCCGGTGATGATCGGTAGCTTGCGGGCCAGGCCGAGCGACCAACCCGCACGCACGAACCGGTCGGACAGAAATCCGGAACAGTTCACCCCCACGAAGGCAGCCAGGAACGGCAGCGAACCGAGCAGGCCGGCCTTGATGAAGTTCATGCCGCGGAAATCGACGAGATACGTCGGGAACCAGGTCAGGAAAAACCAAAGCGTGGAGGTGAGACAGAACTGCCCGAGGTAAAGCCCCCATAGCTTGCGATGCGAAAGCACGATGGCGAGATCAGCCCAGCGGAAACCGCCCCCCGTCTGCTTCTGCTTTTCGGCCAGATCGACGAAGCCGCCTCCCTCACGAATGAGTGCGAGCTCAGCGGCGTTTGCGGCTCGGCTCTCCGTCGGCTCACGGTAGAAGCCATACCACATGGCCGCCCAAAGCACGCCCACGCCCCCCGTCACGTAAAACACCATCTGCCACCCGAATGCGTTTTGCAACGCGTAGAGCAGCGGAGAGAGAAACGCGAGACCCACGAACTGGCCCGAGGTGTAGAAGCCGACGGCCGTGGCCCGCTCCCGCTCCGGAAACCACGTGGTCACCACACGGCTGTTGATCGGATACGACGGCGCCTCGAGCGCCCCCACCAGCAGCCGCAGGCCGATCAGGCCCGCCACGCTCCCCACGAACCCCAGGCCGATGGTTGCAAGCGACCAAAGCGCAATCGCAACGGGGTACAGCACGCGCGGTGGAATCCGGTCCACGAGCCAGCCACCGGGCACCTGCAACGCTGCGTAGGTCCAGCCAAAGGCAGCCAGGATCCAGCCTTTTTGGGTGTCGTCGAAGCCGATATCCTTCGCGAGCTGTGGGGCTGCGACCGAGAGATTGGCGCGGTCGAGGTAGTTGATCACCACCGACACGAAGAGCAGCACCGCGACGAGATAGCGGGCTCGTGTCGGCCGTCCCGCCGTTTTGCCATCGTCGCTCACCATTCGGCGAAGCTCCCGTCGGCGTGACGCCAGATTGGGTTTCGCCAGCGATGGCCTTCGGCCGCCCGCTCCTTCACATACTCCTCGTTGACCTCGATGCCGAGCCCTGGCCCGCTCGGAATCTTCACGGACCCGTCGGCGTAATCAAAAACCTCGGGATTGCTGATGTAGTCGAGCAGGTCGTTGCCTTGGTTGTAGTGGATGCCAAGACTCTGCTCCTGGATGAAGGCGTTGTAGCAGTTGGCATCGAGCTGCAGGCTCACGGCTAAGGCGATCGGGCCCAGCGGGCAGTGGAGGGCCAGGGCCACGTCGTAGGCCTCGGCCATCGTGGCGATCTTTTTGGTCTCGGTGATGCCGCCGGCATGGGACGGGTCGGGCTGGATGATGTCGACGTAGCCCCCTTCGAGAATCTTCTTGAACTCCCACCGCGAACAAAGCCGCTCGCCGAGAGCAATCGGGATGTTGGCGAGCGTGGCAAATTCTCGCAGGCATTCCGCATGCTCGCTGAGCACTGGCTCCTCGACGAACATGAGTCGATACGGCTCGAGCTCCTTGAAGAGCACCTTCGCCATCGGCTTGTGGACGCGGCCATGAAAGTCGACCCCGATCCCGATGTGCGGGCCAACGGCTTCCCGGATCGCCGCCACGTTGGCGAGGGCCTTGTCCACCTTGTCGAAGGTGTCTACGAACTGCATTTCTTCGCAGGCATTCATCTTGAGCGCCGTGAAGCCACGGTCCGCTCGCTCTTTGGCCTGGGCCGCCGTCTCGCCGGGGCGATCCCCGCCGATCCATGAATAGACGCGGATCCGCTCGCGCACCTTCCCGCCGAGCAGTTCATACACCGGCACGCCGAGGGCCTTGCCTTTGATGTCCCACAGGGCTTGGTCGATGCCGGCAAGCGCGCTCATGTGGATCGCACCGCCGCGATAGAAGCCGCCGCGATAGAGGACCGTCCAGTGATCCTCGATCTGCCGCGGATCCTTGCCGATCAGATAGTCAGCCAATTCGTCCACCGCCGCAGCCACCGTGTGGGCCCGGCCCTCGACCACCGGCTCGCCCCAGCCGACGATCCCTTCGTCGGTTTCCACCTTCAAGAAGCACCAACGCGGGGGAACGATGAACGTGGTGAGCTTGGTGATCTTCATGGTCGAGAGTCCTCAGGTCGGTCGGCAGTCGCGATAGGCGGCGACGAACGCATCGGCAGCCCGCCGCACGTCACTCGGAACCATGCCGGGCTTGTACAGGGCGGAGCCGAGGCCGAAACCGTCGGCTCCAGCCTCGACGAACGCGCGCATGGTGACCGGCGTGATGCCCCCCACGGGCACGAGCGGCACGTCCCTAGGAAACACGGCCCGCCACGCCTTTACGACGCCGGGGCCAATCTGCTCGGCGGGAAAGAGCTTGAGCATGTCGGCGCCCGCGTCGAGGGCCGCAAAGCCCTCGGTCGGCGTGGCCACCCCTGGTGCGCTCCAGAGGCCCGCGGCCTTTGTCGCCCGGATCACGTCGGGACTGGCGTTTGGCGACACGATGAGTGTGCCATTGGCGGCGGCCACGTCGCGCACCTGCTGCACGGTGAGCACGGTGCCGGCGCCAATCCGAGCCCGGGCGCCGAATGCTTCTGACAGTCGTCGGATACTTTCGAGCGGCTCTGGCGAATTGAGCGGCACCTCGAGCACGCGGAAGCCGGCATCAATGAGAACCTGTCCGATGGCGACGGCCTCGTCGGGCATGACGCCGCGGAGAATCGCGATCAGAGGCAGGGCGGAGAAGTGTGGATCGACGGCGCGGCTGTCAGCCATGGGGGGTACTCCCGTACGAATCACGAGGAGCAGACACGATTCCCGCTGCCTTGGCTACCTGCCACAGGCCTGCGGCGGCGCTGTCGGCGAGCACGCGAGCCGCTGGCATGTTCATGGCCGCGATCGCCTGTTGATACCGCCCGCACAGTGCCGGTTCGCCAACGAGCAAGATCGACGGGAGATGGCCACTGGGATCCCCAGCGACGGCACTTCTGATCTCTTCGCCCACGAGGAGGCCGGAGAGATAGTCAAGCGTGGCGGCAGCCGGCAGCTCACCGGTGAGATAGAGACTGCGGGTCGTGAAGAGCCGGCCGGCGATACCCTCGGCGCCGCTCTCACGGGCGACGGCGAGCCCACGGATAAACGCCGCTGCCTTGGCGTCGGCGCTGATTGCATCGGCACCAGCCTCGCGCGCCGGCTTGCCGAGCAGCGAATGTTCCCGTAGCACGGCAAACAACTCTCCGGTCATGAACGTGTCAAAGTTCGTGATCTGTCCGTCGCGCACCCGCACCCACTTGGAATGCGTGCCGGGCAGCACCACTAGCGACTCCCGCCCGAGGGCCGGCTCGCGAGCAAGGGCGCCCATGATCTGCGTCTCTTCGCCGCGCAACACGTTGGGTAGCGGCCCGCGCTGGATCACACCCGGCACGAGATAAATTCGGCCTGCTTCACAATCGAAGGCCAGCAGGCCGCGGGCAATGGCCGCGGTATCAGCCGGGCAGTCCACATACGGCACCTCCCGCCAGCCCTGCCGGCTGCCCACCATGCCCGCCGCCACGATCGGCAGGGTTGGCTCGCGCGACCGCCATTCTCCTGCAAGCCCCGCGAACGCCTCGCCAAAGCCACCCGCCGGCAAGTGCTGAATGCCCCACGGCCTTGTGACGGAGTCGATCGTGCTCCCGTCAGCCGCGAGGAGATAGCCACGCAGCGACGATGTTCCCCAATCGAGACCGATCAAGGCTGGTTGATCCGAATTCGCCATAAGGGCACCATGCTACCGTGTGCTCACCTCAGTGACCGAGATCCATCCACCACCATCGAGCGGAGTGCGTGCGGCGACTCGCCTGATCGCGCCCGGGCCGTTGAAGCCGCGCCCAAACTCTCTATTTGGTTCCCAAAAGCGTTGCGGTGTTTCGACATTTCGGAATTCTTTTACGAAATGTGTCATGCATGACACATGAGCCGACTTCTCTGCTAGCATGGACTCGTTGCACAAGCGGCAACGGGCCCCCGAAATCGTTCGATAGCCCGATAGTCTGAGATTCGTTCGCGTGTTCTTGAGGAAGCGATCATGAAACCAAAAAGCATCATCTACATACTTATCCCCGCTTCGCTGCTCATGGCTGGTCTGGCTTCTGCTGCCCCGATCACGTTTGACGTTCCCCCCTATGCGTTGGGCAGTATCGGCGCGGTCAATGGCAGCACTTCCAACGCTCCATTCACTGGCCAACAAGGCTGGTCGCGCTCGACATCAGATGGCACCGGCACGATTATCACGACGACCACAAGCGGCGAATACACCGGAGGCTTCGCGCTCGATGCAGACACAGCCACTGCACGAACTTACATCGGCGGGAAAGTAGGCATCGTGGACCTCACCGGCGCCAACTCGATCACGTTTGACACAAGGTTTCAATCAGCCCAAAACACCGCTGGCTTTTTCGGAGACTCCGAGGTCGGTAACGATTTTGACAACGCTGACGTGGGGATGATATTCGGTGGTGTGATCGGCAGCGGTCCGATGTACCGCCATGCCGGTTTTGATCCTACGATTAACAGCGCTCCCTCCGGCACGTTGACCAATGGACTGTGGTACCGTTTCAGCGTCTTGATAGGCGCGAGTATTTCCGGAAACCGTTCGATCACCATGGCAGTTCGCGATCTGACGAATGCCACCGACCTGGATATCAACGGCGGGGCGGGCGGGAACGATTGGACATTCAGCGTGACGGATGCCCAATTCGGGGTCGCCCCCGAGAGTGCGGTTGGTGGCTCGGTGCGCGTAACCAGAAACAACGGTGCTAATCTTGCCGGAATCGACAACATCACGTTCACCGCGGTGCCTGAGCCGGGCACTCTTGCGCTTTTGGGCGTCGGCGGCCTGGCGATCGGCTTGGGCGTGGCACGTAGGCGTTGGCGCATTGGTTCGGCGTAAAATCAAACGCTGGCCTGCGGTTAGCCACGCCCCACGCGGGCCGAATCGCCCTATGAAATCCATACTGGCCGCGCTGATCGGGTTTGTCCTGTGCGCAATGCCGGTTTCTGCCAAGCCGATCAAGGTCTTTGTCCTCGCAGGCGATGAGTGCGTGCTCGAAGAGGGAGTGGTGAGCGCGCCCGGGAAGCACGGGACGCTCGAGGAGGTCGTGAAAGCCGATCCAGCCTACGGCTTTCTCAGGGACAAGCACGGGAACTGGATCACACGTGACGATGTCCTGCTCTACGACGCGCACCCGCTTCACAACAACACCGAGGCGCCGGGCAGGCCCTTGAGGGTGGTGAGCCAGGTGAAAGTCGGGGGCGAGGGAGGGCCCCGCATGGGCGTGGACCTGATGCTGGGCCACGTCCTGGGCAACGCCAGCGAGGAGCCCGTGCTGATCCTCCGCTTCGCCTGCCGGCACGACGTCTGGTTTTACCGCGGAGCCCGCGACTTGAGCCATGACTACCGGCCACCATCAAGCGGCGGCGATTTGGGCGGCAGTTGGGATGTCATTCATTTCAACTTCGGTGTCTGGGATGCCAGTTATCGGGAGGAAGGAGCGAAATTCTTCCGTGGTCGCCATACGACATCGGTGGAGGACTACGAAAAAAACCTGCGCACGATCGTCGCCAAGATGCGCAAGACGGGTGCGACGATCATCTGGGGCTCGGTGACTCCGGTATGGGAGGGCACCCCCGAGAAGCCGAGCGGGGATGAGGATGCCTACAACCGGGTGGCGGCAAAGGTGATGCAAGAGAATGGGGTTATCATCAATGACCTCAATGCCGAGTCGCGCCGGCAGGAATTTCCGAAAACGAATGATGTCCACAGTGTGGGCAACCTCTCCCAGCCGGTCACCGATCACATCCTCGATGCCTTGGCCAAAAGGCCGAAAAACACCGAGCCCTTGCCCCGTGTTCTCCTGATCGGGGATTCCATCACCGGAAGTTATCAGGGACAGGTGTTCAAGAATCTCGATGGCAAGGCGACCGTGTTCAAGAACCCCGGCAATGCGGAAGACACCTGGAACGGCGTTGAGCGAATGGATGACTGGCTCGATCTCAAAAAATACCTGCTCAACGGGCAGGAATACCTCGAGTTGGTGGACGGCATCCACAAGGCCCTTGGCGAGGAGTTGGCACGCGTCTGCCCGGACCATGCCGCGCGTGGCGCCGAGCTCGCCGGTGTCATTTGGTTCCAGGGAATCCAGGATGGTCTCTGGGACTCCAAGGCGCGGGCCTATGAAGAGAATCTGGCCAATTTGATCCGCGACATCCGCAAGGAGTTCAAGTCGCCCCAGCTTCCTTTTGTGATCGGCGGTCTGGCCGAAGCGGCAGGTCCGATGAACCCCAACAAGCAGAAGGTCTTTGATGCGCAGATGGCTGTCGGCGACCGGGTCCAATATCCTGAATTCAAGGGCAATCTCATCAGTGTCGACACGCGACCGATGTGTCGCCCGCTCGCCGAATGCCCTGGTGGGCGCGACTGCTACAAGGGAAACGCGGGATCCTATCTCGAGATAGGTGAAGCGCTGGGCAAAGCCATGCTGGATTTGATCAGCCAAAAGCCCAAATAGGATCTGCCCTGTGACTCGAGGGTTCCTGTTCGGCGTGCTCATGGCCTTCAGATCGGCGATGCCGTTACTTTTGGCTCTGCTGATCATCGCCGCATCGTCTATCGATACGACGACGGGACTTGCCCAGAATTTACCCGACGGGACTGACGCGGCCCAAAAGCAAATGGCGGCGCTTCGCGTTCCCGCGGGGCTGACAGTCGATCTGTTTGCGGCCGAGCCAAAGCTGGCTTCTCCCGTGGCGATTGGTCTCGATGAACGCAATCGAGTCTTCGTCGCGGAAGAGTACCGCTTCAATCTGGGAACCGAAGAGAATCGCACTCGCCCGTTTCTGCTGGAGGATGATCTCCAATTGCAGACGACGGACGATCGTCTTCGCATGTACGAAAAATGGGCCGCTGAATTCAAAGGCGGTATGGAATGGTTTACCAGGGTAGCCGACCAGGTGCGCCTCGTCGAAGACACCGACGGCGATGGCCGCGCGGATCGTTCGACGGTCTTTGCTCCCGGATTCAACGCGACTCTCGATGGGCTGGCGGCCGGTGTGATGGCGACCGATGGCGATGTGTTCTTCACCTGCATCCCAAATCTGTGGCGCCTTCGTGACACTGATGGCGATGGTGTGGCCGACGAACGTACGGTCCTACAGTCTGGCTTTGGCGTCAACGCCGGATTCCTTGGCCACGATCTGCATGGCCTGTGCTGGGGGCCGGATGGCAAGCTGTATTTCTCAATCGGAGATCGTGGGTTTCACTTGAGAACTCGCGACGGCAGAACCTTGCATGGTCCGCGCACCGGGGCAATCTTTCGGTGTCTTCCCGACGGAAGCGAAATGGAAGTCGTCATGCGAGGACTCCGGAATCCTCAGGAGATCATCTTCGACAAATACGGCAACCTGTTTGCCGCCGACAACAACTGCGACAATGGAGATCATTCCCGGCTGGTCTATGTCATCGAAGGCGGACACGGCGGCTGGAACATGGCATTCCAGAGTTTGCCGGAACCGTATCTGACCGGTCCGTGGCATGCCGAGAACATGTGGCATCTGCCCGAGTCTCACGCTGCGGCCACAAGCGTTGCCAAGGATTCAGCCATCGCGACGATGGCTCCCCTCGTTGCTGATGATCGTCCGGCATGGGTGCTGCCTCCAGTTGGAAAACTGGGCGCTGGGCCATCGGGATTTACCTATTATCCGGGAACCGGGCTGGCAGAGCGTTATGACCACCATTTCTTCCTGTGCAACTTCACCGGCAATGGTGGCATCGAATCTTTTTCCGTCGTGCCTCGCGGTGCCGGATTCGAAGTTGGCGACGCGCATGATTTTCTGAACCCCCTGTTCGCGACCGATTGTGAGTTCGGATATGACGGCCGACTCTACGTGTCTGATTTTGTGAATCTCATCTGGAATGGCGGCACCGCCGGTGGACGAATTTATCGAGTCACAGATCCGGCGAATCAGTCGACTGCTGTCGTTGCGGAAACCACAAGCCTGATGCACGCAGGCATCCGAGGCCTGCCTCCGGGCCGGTTGTCGGAGCTTCTCGGCCATCGCGATCTGCGCATTTGTCAGCGAGCCCAGTTCGCTCTGGCGGCGTTTGGGGAAACTTCAACTTCGATATTCACGGAAGCGACTGCAGCCACCAATCCACTATTGAAGCGCCTACATGGAATCTGGGGGCTGGGACAAATCGCGGCGAATGCACAGCGAATCCACTTGGCGGCAACAGCGAAGTCCGACGCTCGGCCCTTGTCGGACTGCGTCATGCTTCAAGAGAACACGGCGGCAGAAGCGCTGACACGGCTGCTGAACGATGAGCATCCGGAAGTGCGTGCTCAGGCCCTGCGAACTCTGGGGGATCTTTGCTATCAGCCGGCCGCTCGTGGTGTGACGGAAAAGCTCAAAGATGGTGATTCACGAGTTCGCATGTTCGCCGCGTTGGCGGTGGGGCGAATGAAGCATGCTGCCGCATTGCCTGATGTGATTGAAATGCTGCGGGCCAACGGACCTTCAGACCCATGGTTGCGACACGCTGGGGTGATGGCTCTGGCCGGAATCAAGGATCGTTCCACGCTGTTGAGCTATGCGGCCGACAAAGATCCGGCGATCCGCAACGCCGTGTTGTTGACCGTTCGCAAATGGCTGTTGGAACCACAGGAGCAATGGGTAACCACAGAGGCCGATGACATCCCTCCGTATTCTCCCGACGCAGCGGATGTTGGTGTGATGGCTGCTTTTCTAAAAGACACGGATCTCCAGATCGTGGCGGAGGCGGCGCGGGCGATCAACGATTTGCCTCTGGAAAGTGCAACCGCAAACCTGGCGGAGCTTGTGGACACGAATTCTGCCGACAGCACCAATCTGATACGTCTGAGTGCAATGCCCGATTCCTTGTTACGGAGAACCATCAACGCCAATTTTCGTTTAGGCGATGTCATGCATGTGCAGCGAGTTCTCGCGATCGCTCAAAGTTCACTCTGTTCTTTCGCCGTTCGTCAGGAAGCCCTGCAGGCTCTGATCGAGTGGGCCGAGCCGTCACATCGAGATCGTGTGACGGGCTATTGGCATCCGCTGGCGGCTCGCGATGCCAAGACGATTGTGCGTTGTCGAGAAGTCCTTGCGAACCAGTTGCCATCGCTCCTTGCGGCGACGCCAGATACTCTGCGGAGTCAACTGGTTACTGTGATCAGCCGTCATCAACTTCCAGTAGATGACCGAGAAGTTGCCGCGTGGGTCACGGATGCATCGAAAAATGTCCCCGTTCGTGTGGCAGCATTCAGGCTGCTCGCTGCGAGAGAATCTCCAGAGACCGCCGCAATCGTTGACGCAGCACTCACATCTGACGTCGATCTTTTGCGAGCCGAAGCGAGGGATCTCTTGCTGAAAAGGGAGCCTGAGCGGGCCCGAGAGCTTCTGGTCGCGGTTGCTCAGTCTTCAGCCGCGTCACTCCCCGAACGGCAGCGCGCTGTCAGCAGCCTGGCGACGTTGCAGCATGAACAAGCAGACGCGGTGTTATTGATCCTGGCAAGGCAGCTTGCGGACGGCACATTGCCTCCGGGAGTGCACCTTG
>JANNSZ010000079.1:0-40914 GCA_031403195.1 Planctomycetota bacterium
TGCCCCCGCCGAGCAAGAGTCTGCCGGGGGCATGGCTGCCCCGGCAGACTCAGCATTGATCCGCGGAGCGGATCAATAGCGGTACAAGCCGCTTCGCCCTCCGGGCTGCGCTTGTTTCCCACGCCGGGGGCCATGGCACGGGCAACCCCGAGCGGAAGCCGCATTGGAGTTTGCCAGAGCATTCGCACGGCTGGCAGGACGCCAGCCGGCTTGGCGTGGGCAACCTTGGCTTGCCCCCGCCGAGCAAGAGTCTGCCGGGGGCATGGCTGCCCCGGCAGACTCAGCATTGATCCGCGGAGCGGATCAATAGCGGAAGTGCCCTTCCGCGGCGCAGGGTGGCAACGATCAGCGTGGATGGGTCGAGGGCCGATGCGAAGGGGTTGGACGAGGGCGCTTGTGGAAGGAGGATCGCAAGGTCAGCTGGACGGCCAACGGCGATCGTGCCGGCGCAATCGTCGAAACCGAGGGCCCAGGCGGCGTTCACGGTAGCCATGCGAAGGGCTTCATCGGGTGTCGTGAGCCCAGCGTCGACGAGCGTCCGGCACTCAGCGAGCACGGAGAGGTCGGGACTGCTCGCGCGGCTGTCGGTGCCGATGGCGACGCGGATTCCTGCCGCTCTGAGAAGTGTCACCGGCGGGAGAGTCTTGGAGATCATCCGCGTGGTCCGTGGGCAGACGACGACAGCGAGGCGGTCGCGGTGCCGGGCGAGCCGGGCGAGCGCGGCAGGGTCGGAGCCGATATGGGTAGCGTGCACCACGATCCCACGACGAGCCCGCGCGAGTCGGCTGATCCACTCGGCTGCGGGGATGAGTTGGGGGGGATGACTCGCATCCCAGGCCCCGAGGTCTTCGAGGAGCCTGCGGAATGGACCCGATCCGTGGGCGAGCAGTTCGGCCTCGGCATCGCTTTCGAGCACGTGCATCGCCACCGGGCACTGCCGTCGGCGGGCTTCGTGCAGGATCGCACGGCCGAGCGGAGCCGCGACGGAATACGGGGCGTGGGGCGAGATACCCGTGGCGATCCCGGCGGCGGAGAGTCGATTGAGGTCGGCAGCGACTGTCCTCGACACGGCTTCAGTGGCGGCCGGTCGCAGGCCGAGGCCTTCGCGATAGACGCGGACACGCGGGCCGGGGCCGGCATAGGCGTGGGAAATGGCGAATGTGGCTATTTCACCAATCGTGGTCACACCAGCGACAGCACTCTCGGCAAGGCCCGCGCGGATGGCCTCGGATGTCTCAGGGCCATCGGCTGGCCGTGCGCGACGGATGGCGACCACACGGGCGATCCAGCCTGGGAGGCCGCCGCTCGCATCGAGCGGCTCGTGGCTCGTGGAAAACTCCAGATGCGTGTGGGCGTTGACGAGGCCAGGAAGGACGATCGCGTCACCACAATCGACAGTGTCCCGCGGTGAATCGAGACCCCAGCGGCCGATCGCCGCAATGCGACCGTGCGCAATCCGAAGCCAGCCGTTTTCGATCGGCGAGCCGGTCATCGTCAGGATCCACCGGCAGCGGAGCGTGAATGATCCTCGCGGCGCCGAGGCAGCGAGGTTCGTCACGGTGACATGGCGGCGACGGGGAGCGGCATGAATCCCGGGCGCTCGACCGATGCCGCCACAGGGCACTCGTCCTCGAACAACTCATAAAAGACGTTGCGGCGTCGCGGAATCCAGCCGAGCTCCGAGATGGCCGACTTCATTTCGTCGAGCGTGAGACGGTGGACTGTGCCAGCGGCGCTCACTACATTCTCCTCGATCATCAGGCTGCCCATGTCGTTGGCCCCGAAGAGCAGCGCCAACTGGCCGATGTCACGGCCCTGCGTGACCCAACTCGACTGGATGTTTGGAAAGTTGTCGAGGTAGAGCCGAGCCACGGCCTGCGTCTTGAGGTACTCAAAAGCCCCGGCGGGTGGAATGTCATCCATGTCCGTGTGTTCGGGCTGAAACGACCAGCAAATGAAAGCGGTGAATCCACCGGTTTCATCCTGGAGGTCGCGGAGGCGGTCGAGGTGCTCGATCCGTTCGGCAAGCGTCTCCACGTGGCCATACATCATCGTGGCCGTACTCTTGCCGCCGAGGAGATGCCACTGGCGATGTACCTCGAGCCAGTCGTCGGTCATCACCTTGCCGCGGGTGATCGCGGCCCGCACACGATCGACGAGAATCTCGCCACCCCCGCCCGGCAGCGAGCCAAGCCCCGCCCGGGCTAGCCGTTCGAGCACTTCGGGAAGCGGCCGTTTTGAGATTTTCGTGAAGTGATAGATCTCGGGGGGAGAAAAGCCGTGGATGTTGACCTGTGGAAAGTGATCCTTGATGTCGCGTAGGAGCTCCTCATACCACTCGAGCGTGAGTGTCGGATGGAGGCCTCCTTGCATCAGGATCTGGTCACCACCGAGTGCCACCGTCTCCTCGATTTTGCGAAGCAACTCATTCCGGTCGAGCACATACCCTTCCGGGCTCTTGGGCCCGCGATAGAAGGCACAGAAATCGCAGACGGCCGTGCAGATGTTGGTGTAGTTGATGTTTCGATCGATGTTGTACGTCCGCCAGGGTTCCGGATGGAGCCGGCGGGTCACGGCATCCGCCGCACGACCGATGGCGGCGAGGTCATGGCTTTCCAGGAGGCGGACGGCATCGTCGAAGCGGAGCCGATGCCCTGAGACGACGCTTTCGAGAATGCTGGAGACAGGGAGTGTCATAGGAACGAGGGGATCAGGCTGGCGGGATACGGGTTGGTGGGGACAAGCCCGAGACGAGCGGCGTGGTCGCGGAAGAGGGAAAGAGCCTCGAGCTCCTGGTCACCCAAATCATAATGCAGGTTGTCTCGGAGGTAGCTCAGGCACTGCGGCACGGTCAGTCCATGGCGGCCTGCCTCCGCTGCGGCGATAGCTGCCAGGTTTGCCTTGCCTGCGTCTCGCGCTGCGGCAAGGCGTGTGGCTACGCCCGCATGATCTGCGTTGGCATTCGCTGCCCACACAGCGAACACAAACGGAAGGCCTGTCCAGCGACACCACTCGTCGCCGAGATCCCAGACGAGCTGGAACGACCCGCGGCAGTCGGCCGGGCCCAGGGCCCGGTCGCCGATCAGGAGCACCGCGTCCGCCTGTGTTGCATCACTCGACGATCCAATGGGCAGGATCTCAACGCGGGGAGTAATCCCATGCCGCTTCGCAAGCAGGATGGAGGCCAGCGCGGCGCTCGTGCGGGACCCTTCGTCCACAGCCAGGGTGGTCACGCGCGAGGGGGACGTTCGGAAGAGAAGTTTGACGCTCATCACCGGACCGAGGCAGGCAATGCAGGCGTCCGACACAATGACCTGACCTGGGCGTCGAAAGAGCTCGACCGAAGGCACGAGCCCGATATCGAGATGCCCGGCGGCCAATTGGTCGGCCAAACGGCTCGGAAGGTCATAGACGAGATCAAGGCCATCGCCGGCCAGGCCGTGGACGAGCGGCTTTGTGTTGAGGTACTGAACCGCCCCCACGCGGAAGAGCCGTTGCCTCGCCCCAGAAAGCTGCGTGGCGGTCGATTGTGAGATTGCCGGTCTGTACATGAATGCATCCAAACCCACGGATCATCACCATCCTGCCTCCACTTGACAACCGCACGCCACGCCCCGGGCTAACCGGGCCAGCGGCAGGAGGTGGCAGCCGGGGGGGTGGCGATCGTCCGCTACACCTCGAGCCGTCGGAAGGCAAGAAGTCCCGTGCGGAGCGGCGCGATGGTCGCCGCCAGCGCCACTGCCGAGATGATCACCAGGCTGAGAGCCGTTCCCCAGGGACCTCCTGCCCAGGCCAGGAGTCCGTCGGGCGCGATGACCGTCGGGCCGAGGGCTCGGGAGAGCAGAAACATGTGATTTGGAAGCGCGGCCACCACGACCACCACCATGATGAACAGCGAACTGAGCACCAGGCAGAGCGTCCCTCCAAACCCCGCTGAGATTTTTGCCGGTGAGCTCTCGCGAAGCTCAGGCATCCAGGCTCCGAGGCCGACGGCGATGCCCGACAGCCCGAGGCAGAGCAGGAGGCAGCAGTACTCGTGCTGAGCGATCAGCCGCCAACTGAGCCCCAGCATCGAGTCGCTCAGGAGCACGAGCATCGCGCAGGGAAGGAGCCCACCGACAAACGAAAAAAGAAACTTCGACCACACAATCTGATCACGGTGAACTGGCAACAAACCGAGAATCCAGAATCGGCGGCCCTCCATGCTGATCATGGGATAGACGAACCGGGTCGTGAACGTCGAGAGAATCAGGCCGACCACGGCGAGATTGAGAAACCCGATCATCGACGCGTACGTGTTGTGGTAGTTGAACGATCCGAGGTTGACGAAATAGAGCCCCAGCAGTCCAAAGAAAATCAGAAACTGTGACCACTGGGAGATGTCGCGGCGAAAGATACGGAGGTCTTTGACGAGCAGGAGCCGCAGCGGCCGCCTCACGCCTGTTCCGCTTCCGAGAAGCAGGCTGTCGAGCCAGCCAGCCCGATGGCGCCGACGCGCGGGGACTTCACCAGCCAGATGGCTGTACCCTTTGCGGTAGGCAGCCCGTGCTAGCCACGTGGCAGTGAGTTGAAGGACGAGCGCATTGGCAACCAGTAGGGCGAGGAACTTGACGGCCTCGCTCAGGCCTGGGCTCACAAGGCGGCCGTCATCATCGGTCCGAGCGGCCTCGAGGAGTCCGCTCGAAAGCCACCAGCTCGGAAAGAGCTTCTGCTCGGTGACCGCGAGTCGGGCAAACGTCTTGTCAAACCAGGCTGCTGACATGGCATCGAGACGCGGCTGCGACATGAACGACCAGCCGAGCCACAGCACCACGATGGCGGCCCCTGTGATGCCGAGCGACAGGGCGTGGAGCCGAAGTCGAGGAAGCCACCCCACGAGTGCCATGCACGCGATCCCCCCAACGGCGGCCGGGATGGTCACGAAGGCCAGCATGAACGGCAGGATGAGTACGAAATAGGTCCAGGCCGATTCGCGGACCACGCCGTAGGCCACAAGCATTGGACTGCCGAGGAGGACAAAACCCCAACTCGCAAACCACATCGACTCGTGAAACTTGTGTGCAAAAATGGCTTCGGCACGAACAGGGAGGGTCAGGAGCAGTCGTGCCTCGGCCGAGCAATACAGGCCGCTGTACAGCAGAATGGCCATGGAAAACACGAGCATCACCATGAGTGATGAGAAGAACGCATTGAACAGGAGCGGCACGACGTCGGCGTGGAGCGAATCGAGAAACGAAAACGCCTCTACGAACAGTCCATAGAGCGCTGCCCAAAACAGGCAGCTCAAGAGGACGACCAGGGAAAGCCGCAATCGTGCGCCGGCGATCATCACGCCAACGGTCTCCCAGGCCAGCGTGATTCGAAGCCGAAAGAAGAGCCGTGACTCCTCGTCCAGCGAGAGGAGGCGGCCCACCGAGCGAGGCGTTGCCCGGCTGATCATGGCTTTGATCCGCCGGGGCTGGTGAGCTCAAGGTAGAGCTGCTCGAGGGATGTTGCCTCGAGGGCGAACTGCTCGCGGAGTTCCATGACCGTGCCGAGAAACCGCAGCTTTCCACGGACCATGATCCCGATGCGCTCGGCCATCTCCTCCGCCATGGCCAGGGTATGGGTCGACATGAAAACAGTCATGCCCTCCCGCGTACGGGCTGCCAAGAGATCCTTGACGATCCGTACGCTCCGTGGGTCAAGACCGACCATGGGTTCATCCAGCACGAGCACATCGGGGTCGTGCAGCAAGGCAGCCGCAAACACCAGCCGCTGCTTCATGCCCAGCGAATAGCTTTCGGCGAGGTCATCGAGGAACTCAGTCAATTCGAAGCAATCGACTTCACGATCAATGCGGTCGCGTGCGAGGTGCCTCGGCATCCCGAACATGTCGGCGATGAACTGCAGAAACTCCCGACCGGTGAGCTTGTCATAGAGGTACGGCTCGTCGGGAACGTAGGCCACGTGAAGGTGGGCCGCACGAGGGTCGGCGACGACATCGTGGCCGCAGATTCGGACGGTGCCTCGCGACGGGTGGAGCAGGCCGACCAGAATCTTGATGCTGGTCGTCTTGCCGGCACCGTTGGGTCCGAGCAGCGCGAAGAGCTCGCCGCGAGGAATGGCGAGCGAAAGGTCAGACACGGCCGTCTTGGCGCCGTACGTGCGAGTAACGTGGTCAAACTCAATCATGGGACAGAATCCCGCCGCAGCTCGGGCAACTCCTCGGTGGCACTTCCCAGGTCTTCTGCCGCCGCGCGGGAAGCGGCTTCGTGATCGGGAAGCCGGACGAACGCCAGACGCGCGCCGAGCATAGCCGCCTCCTGACGAAGGACACGGCCCGTCTCGTCGACCCATAGTCGACAGCGAGGCGGGCGGGTGCTGCCGGGCTCTTCCTGATACGTCACGACGCGGGACCGAATATCCGAACCATTCCAGGCGATGGTCTCCTCGCCGCCTACTTCAGCGTAGAGGAACTCGAGGGGAGACTGGCCTGCCCGAAACGGGCTGTAAACAGGCACGCTCCAGGTGCGGCCCTCATACAAGCCGGGAAGCGTTGCGAGAGGGGAGAACTCGTCACCCACCATCGAAGCCGCGGGCAGTTCGCGAGTTGACTGGTATCGAAGGTCGCCCGCTGCCAAGAACATCGACACCCGCCCCTGGTCGACCGTCCCAGTGAGAACCACGGGGTCGCGGGCTCCTGGGAGCGTCACAACCGACGAGAACGACCGAAGCATGCCGCGTTCATCAATCGACAGTCGCCCTCGGGCATCGAAGGCCGCCGCCTCGGGGTCGTGGGCCATCTGCTGCATCATCACGGCCGCCCAGGGTGGGAGCATCTCGCTCCATGGGAGACTTTTGAAGTGGAGTCGCGTATCGACAAAGAGCCCGTTCCCTTGGGATCGCGTCGCCCTCGTGAGCGCCCAGCCGACCGGACGGTCATTGCATTCCACGCTCCACCCCACCGGCACCAGCTTGCCATGTGAGGCGTAGAACGCTTGGTGGCCTGGCGGCGATCCGGGCCGCAAGGTCGGGAGGACCTTGGCTGCGAGCAGCCAGCCCGTGGTGACCAGCCAGAAGCCAAGGACAACGGGAGTGAAGAACGGACGTTGGAGCATCGCGGCGGCAACCGACACGATGGGCGAAACTCAATCCCCGACCGTGAGAAGCAGGGCATTTTAGCGTGTTGTGCGAGGGCGCGAAATCGACCGGTCTTGTGGAGGTTCCCCAGCTTCCCAAATTTAGCGTTTTTCTCGCACAATTCTCATGATCTTTGCCATTGTGGCTGGTTGTCGATTTGGGGGCCGTGGCCTAGAATCTCCGCTCAGTTGGGTTGAAGGGCGACCAGGGCGGACAAAATTCTTCGGCACGAGGGCCGCAAGCCATGTCGCGAAACGTGTACTACAACCAGCAGTGTCCCGTGTGCGGTCGGATGCTCCAGATCACCGTGCAGTTGCTCGGTCGGCGCGTCTACTGCCAACACTGCGGGGGAGGGTTTATGGCCCTCGATGAGCATGTGTCGCCATCCTACGGCGGTGCGATCAAGTCGACTGCCGATCGTGCTGACGAGTTGCTCGAGCGGGCCGCGGCCATGCTCGAGCAGGCAAGCCTCGGCACCGACTACGGCTGAGCCATGCCCCGCTCACGCGGGGGGTGCGAACGACGCCGGGAAGCGGGCGACATCTGCCAGAGCCCGCCAGTACCCGGGAAACGTTTTCCCAACGCACCGGGGGTCTTCGATTTCCACGCCGTCCACGGCGAGGCCAGCGAGGGCGAGGCTCATGGCCATCCGGTGGTCGTCATAGGTTTTGACCCGCGCTCCATGGAGCCCAGCCGCCGAGCCCGAGACCGTCAGCCCATCGGCATGCTCGTCAATCGAGGCCCCGAGGCGGCGGAGTTCGCGCACGAGGTCACTGATCCGGTCGGTTTCCTTGTCCCGGACGTGGGCCACGTTGCGGATGGTCGTCTGACCGGTCGCAAGCAGGGCAACGACGGCCAGCGTCGGAACGGTGTCACTGATGGCGTTCATGTCGATGTCGATGCCGCGAGCCGCACGGCCCGAAACCGTCACCGCGTCCTGTTCCCAGGTGACGGTGCATCCCATCTGCTCAAGCGCGTCGCAGAAGGCCACATCACCCTGAAGGCTTTTTCGGCCGAGCCCCTCGATCCGTACCCTGCCGCCGGTCATCGCGGCGGCTGCTGTGAAGTAGCTTGCGGCTGAGGCATCCGGCTCGATGGCATAGTCCCGCGGCTCATAGCCGAGGGAGGGGATCTGCCACTGCCCATCGTCCGTGACCGTGCAGGGTGCGCCGAAAGCCTCCATCACGCGACGGGTCATGTCGAGATACGGCAGCGAGACGACCTCGCCCTCAAAGGCAATCTTCATCCCCGCAGCGGTGCAGGGAGCCGCCAGCGCCAGGCCACTGGCGAACTGGCTCGAAGTGTCGCCCCGCACGCTGGCCGATCCTCCCGGCATGCCTCGCGAGCGAATGATCACCGGGGGACAATCGCCCGGGCTTTGGGCGACCGCGTCGATCCCGAGCGCTCGCAACGCGGCGATCAGGTCGCCAATCGGGCGCTGCCGCATGCGAGCCGTGCCATCGAGCCGGTACGTGCCATGCCCTAGGCCGCAGATGGCCGAGAGAAACCGCATGGTCGTGCCGCTGGCGGCGCAGTCGATCGTGGCCTCGTGCACCGGGAGTTGGCCGTGGGTGCCGACAACCTCGATGGTGCCGGAGGGCCAGTCGGCCTCGATTCCGGCGCCCAGCGAGGTGAGACCCGCTGCCATGACCCGCGTGTCATCGCTGTCGAGCACGCCGGTGAGCCGGCTTCTGCCCCGCGCGAGCGATGCGCACACAAGCGCCCGGTTGGTGATGCTCTTTGAGCCAGGGGGCCGCACCGTGCCCGTCACCGGCACGGCAACCGTGTGGATTGCCAGAAAATCCACCATCGTGCTACTGCTTCCCTGCGCGGAGGATGACCGGATCATCGAGCAGCGGCCGAAGCGCAGAATCGTCTCCGCCACCGCTCGCCGCCTTCCCCAAGGCAGTTTCCGCTCGCGCGAGATTCGGTGGGTTGCGGCAGAGCCATCGGGCCGCCACAAAGAAGGAGTTTGAAGGTCGTCCATCGCTCGCAAACCACTGCTCCACCACGGCCATCTCGAGCCGCGGGTGGACCTCATCGAGCGGCACTCGCCTGTTGCGGCCCTCCATCCGGTACACGAACAGTGTCGGCGTAATCTCGATGACGGCCACGAGCTTGTCATCGATCTCGTAGTCCCGGCCGGCATTGGCCGACTTGTAGGCTTTGTCGCGATGCTTCAGGAAGTCCCGCGCATACTCAGCTAGCAGCCGCCACCGCTCGACCCGCGTGGCGGTATCGACATCGTCCCCCACCTGCCTCGAGGTTGACTCGATGATCCGCTCTGCCGTATCGAACTCCTCCCGCTGGAGCGCCTCATAAGCTTCGCTGAGCGCCGCATCAACCACCTCGGCAATTCGGGCGCGTTCCTCGGCCATCCGCCGCTCCAATTCGGGATCGATCGGCGGTGGTGGCGGCGGCTCGGGTGATGGAGGTGGTGACGTCTCCACGGGCGAAGGCGATGGCGACGGCGCTGGCTCATCGGGCGGGGTTTCGTCAGGAGCCTGTTTGTTTAAAGGAGGCGATGGCTCAACCAGATCCTGGGGGGGCGGCAGCGGAGGCGGAGTGGGATCGAGCGGAGGGGGCGTTGGATCGGGTGTGACTGGTGTCACGATATGCAGCTTCGGTGGCACGATTGCCATGGGCTTGAGCGCGATCTGCACCCCGCCCACGTTGAGGTTTATTCCTTTGAAAGCCACATAGACCACGCCTGCCACCACGATCAGCAGCACGAGGAACAAGAGCACGCCCATCGATCCACCCGATGACGACTGACGGCCGAGCGTGGCCGTCCCCCACACGGTGACCACCTCGCCCATCGGGATCTCGGGAACAGGTTCCTCAGCCGGCGCGACCGTTTCCATCGACGGCTCGGGATGGTCAAACAGATCCCGGCCCAGAGCCTCAAGAATGGCGTGGTCCGGAACGGGGGCAGGAGCCGCGGGAGCTGGCTGCGGATCGACAGGAGGCGGCGCGATCACAGGACCGCCCCCGGCATCGGGCGGGAATGCGGAGGTGGGCCACGACGCCACCGTGGCCATGGCTGGCGGCGTGAACGCGGCAACCGGGGCTTGAGTCGCAGGGTGAGGGGAAGCCGCAGCCGGCGTTCGAGAAAAAATGGGTGGTGGCGGGAGCGATGGTTCAGGCGGCGCCGCGATGACCGACGGCGGCGGCGGTGCATGAAACACGGGCTCTGCTACAGGCACAGCCTCGTCCGAGCTGTCCCACGTGGCCATGGCAAGCAGGGTGTCGCGAGCTTCGGCCACTCGCGAGAGCAAGGCCGTGTGGGCCTTGGCAAACGGACCGGGTGCGATCGCTGCGAGCGTCGCAAGTCGTTCCGCGGCGACTCGGGCGATGGCATCGCCGTCAGTCATGGACTCTGGAATGCCGAGGACACGATGCGGCTTCGTCAGTTCGGTCGCATCGATCCCCAGCCATTCCCTACACGGATCAAAGGGCATGGCAACGGACGTTTGAGTGATGAGCGGCACCGGAGCCGCCGTTGGTACGAGGATACCAAACGTCTAGCCTCGGCGTTGCCAGGCCGTCATTTCCGCGACTGTGTACTGGTGTTTGCGTGCGGTCTCACGAATCACGAACGGGATGTCCTGACGATGCACAAGATCGAAGGCGGGCTCCAAAAAGCGGCTCAGCCCCGAGAATGTAGTCAGCGGCTCCCCGTGCTCCCGCCGTCCGCCCAGCCATTTTTCCTTCGGTGTGTAGTCCTCGAGCCAGGTGTAGGGGGACGTGATGACGAGCAGGCCTCCCGGCAGGATGCGGTCCATGATCTCTGCAAGGAACAGGGAAGGGTCGTACAGCCGGTCGATCAGGTTGCCGGCAAAGACAACGTCGTATCCCGTGTAGACCGCCTTGAGGTTGCAGGCGTCTCCCTGCATGAAGAACACTCGGGACGCGGCTGCGCCCAGGCCAAGTTGCTCGAGCGACACACTTCGATTGGTTGTGAGCTCACCCTCGGTCGGGATTTCATAGAGCAGTTCGCCTCCTTCCTGAAGCCGCACACCCGACTGGATGAACCGCGCCGAAAAATCGACGGCATCAACGTGCGCGAAGTAACGAGCGAATTCAAAGGCCGAGCGGCCTACCGAGCATCCGATATCGAGACAACGATCGCGATGGTTCAGAGGCACCAGCGGCATCGTTGCCTCCGCACAAGCCTTTGGGAAATTGGGCATGCCCAAGGGAGCATCACCGTAATGAAAATCGAGGTACTGTGTCACGAGCCCGTCGGTCTCATAGAGCCGTGATCCAGCCGTGTTGGCCTCGCTCCCAGGCTCCTCAACGACCGTGCGAAACCCCGCATGTTGAAAAAAGTGACGGCGGAACGCATAGCGAGCGCTCGCGAGCGCCTCGTTCCCTGTCGAAATCCACGAGCCGCCCATGATGAGGTTGTGGCGACCATCGAACGTGGGCACTGAAAAATCGTCATAGAGCCGATGCACCGTAAAACCCTGGAAGGGCATGATGGGTGTCCGTGTCCATTGCCAGACGTTTCCGACGACATCACAGAAGTCGCCCTGTCGGAACATCGTCACTGGTGCCGACGAAGCAAACTTCTCGAGGTTGATATTGCCCGGCGCCGATTGCCACGTGGCCTGTTCAAATTCGAGCCGGTCGGCCGTGGCGGCCACGGCATCGTCGTGGATCGCATGCCAATGGGCCTCCGTGGGGAGCAGCACGTTTTCCCCGGAGGTCCGGGCGAGCCAGCTGCAATAGGCTTGGGCCTCGAGGCAGTTGACCTCCACCGGCCAGTCGAGCGGCAGCGGAATTTCCTCGAGCAGATTCCGCTGGAGGTAGCGGCCATCTCGCTCAATCCAGAATCGCGGATGTCGAGCCTTTGTGAACGCCAGCCAGCCGCGGCCCTCCTCCGTCCAGAGCGACTCATCGCGGTAGCCATCACCTTCAATGAATCTGAGAAACTCCGCGTTGGACACGAGTTGACGCGCTGCGCGAAACGAAGGCAGCGACACCGTCTCCGTGCCGTACTCGTTGTCCCAGCCGTAGGTGCGGTCGCTCGCTGACTTGCCGAGTTGCACGGTGCGGCCGGCCACGGGGAGCCATTCGTTCGCGGGCGGCGTGCTAGCCTCAGGGCAGGCGGCCCAGAGTTTTTGTTCTTCGGCCGCGAACTCACCGCCGCGTCGCAGATCGTCGAGCGGCATCATCCGCATAATCACGCTTGATGTCTCAAGGTGGATGCGTTCGTGCTCGATCCCCATGAGAATCAGCCACGCGGGCGAGCTCTGGCTGATCGGCAGGTCGAGCGGCATCGTCGCGAGGAGATCGTCGACCAGTTCGCGCACCTGCAGCCGATACTCGCGGACAGCCTGGACGCTCGGCCAATCGTAATGGGCCGTATTGAGATCATCCCACGACATCTCGTCCACGCCCACAGCCATCATCGCTTCGAGTGTGGCGTCGAGCCGCTCCGGGATCAGGCGACCAGCAATCAGCTTGTTGACATAGAACGTCGCTGGGTGCGCAAAGTAAAAAATCAGCGGATGCCTGAGTGGCTCATGCCGCACAAAAAAGGCCTCTTCATTTCGGATGAGCGCAAAGAGCCTGTCGTAGATCTCGCATGTCTGATGGAAATACCGGCGGAGGCCGTTTCGCTTGGCCGCTACTGGGTCGGCCGCGGCGGGGTCGGCGTCGAGGAGGAGCGTGTGCGTGGGTATGACGGGTGTCGACAACGCGGCAAACGGATGCTCGGCGTGGGTGGTCCTGCGACCGCGGCTGGCAGAGGGAGCGATGGGATTCATGAGTGGGTTTCCGGAGCGCATCGCAATCCGACGGGAAAGGTCTCAAAACTTTAGCATCCAGCGGCTTCGGGAACAGCCAATGCCGAGTGCGAGCTAGAGAGAATCGCCCCGTGATGGCGACCCGTATGGCGTCGCACGCGATTATCCGGGCTGGCCGCGGCTCGGGGTTGCCCGTGCCATGGCGTCGGACGTTCGCTTCGGCCCTCCAGGCCTTCGCTCACTCGACGGAAACCTCGCTTCGCCATCCTGGCTGCGTTTGGTTTCCCACGCCGGCTCCATGGCACGGGCAACCCCGAGTGGAAGCCGTATTGGAGTTCGTGATTGCACTCGACCGGCCGGCAGGAAGCCGGCCGGGTCGGGGTGGGCGACCTCGAGCAGATCACGTTGACAGCGTGAGGCTGAGGAACCGGCAGACGGCAGGGTCGGTGGGTGCATCAAAAAACGTGGTGGCTGGGCCGGCGGCGAGGACGCGGCCGTCCGCGATAAAAGCGACTTCGTCGGCAACACGTCGGGCGAATGCCATTTCGTGCGTGACGAGGATGAACTGGCCCCCCTCGGCTCGCACTTCGGCAATCATTTCGAGCACCTCCGCACGCATCTCGGGATCAAGGGCCGAGGTTGGCTCGTCGAGGAAGAGACGCCGCGGCTGAACGACGAGCGCTCGCAGGATCGCGATCCGCTGCTTCTGTCCGCCCGAAAGCTCGGCCGGTCGCTTGTGCGCATGCTCAGCGAGGCGGAACCGCTCGAGCGGCAACCGCACTCGCTCGCGCGCGTCCTGCTCCGACAGGCCATGTACGTGCACCAGCGGCAGAAGCAGATTCTCCATCGCCGTCAGATGCGGGAACAGGTTGTAGGCCTGAAAAACCGTGCCCACGGTGCGGCGGTAGATGCGAAGGCCAGCCTCGTCACGGGGCAGCGGCACTCCATCAAATGCCGCGCGACCGGAAACAGGACTATCGAGCCCGGCGAGGATTCGCAGGAGCGTCGATTTACCACCCCCGGATGGACCAATGAGAACGAGCGCGCTGATGTCGCCAGTGACCAGCGAGAGGTGGTCGAGGATCGTCGCCGTGCCGGCAGGCTTTCCCGCTTCAGCCCGCACCGGAAACCGCTGCACGAGGTCGCTGATGAAAAGGTTCATAGGTACCTCGTCCAAACCATGGGGGCACGCGAGAGTCAGTGTAGTGGCCGGCGCATCGCCCAATCGCTCGTCTACGCAGCCTCGTACCGAAAACGGTGTTCGAGCCAGCGGGCGAGCGCCGAGAGAGGAAGCGTGAGCAGGAGGTAGCCCACGGCCAGAGGCACATAGCTTTCGAGCGTCGAGTACGTGAACGAATTCACCTCCTGGGCGTTGAGTGTGAATTCCGAAATCGCGATCACCGACAGGAGCGACGAATCCTTGACGAGCGAGACAAGCTGGCCGGCCACTGGGGGCAGCACGAGTCGCACGGCTTGCGGCAGTACGACGAGCCTCAGTGCCTGCCACGGCGTGAGGCCAATGGCCCGTGCGCTGTCGATTTGCCCACGCGGAATCGCCTCGAGACCGCCGCGAAAAATCTCAGCCATGTACGCGCCGCTGAAGAGCGACAAGAGGAGCACCCCGGCGATGTAGCGGTTTTCGAGGCCGATGGCCGTGGCGACCACGTAGAAGCCGATCAGGAGTTGTACGAGGAGCGGGGTGCCGCGAATGATCTCGACGTAGACACGGGCCGCCGCCTCCACAATCGCATGGCGTGACCGAAGCATCACGGCTGCCATCGCCCCCACAAAGACGCTCATGACGAGCGAGGCGAGGCTCAGGGCCACCGTCACCAGCCAGCCCTGCAGAAACTTCTGGCGATACTCCCAGACCGCCATCCAGTTCCAGGCGTAGTGCACCCTCGAAAACGCCACGATGACGGCAGCGATGAACACGGCAACGACAATGACATGAGCCAGCCAGCGCGGCATGGGGCAAGACTATCGCAAATAGAAGGGGATGGAGTGCTCTTGAAAATAGGCCTTCTCGTCGGCAAGAAACTCGTCGCCCAGCCGCTCGAAGCCACCATCGGCGCGAAAACGATCGAGGAATGTGTTGATTTGCTTTCGCAGCGATTCATCGCCCAAGCGGAGACCGATGGCCCAGGACTCCTCGCGGAACGGAGCGAGCACAGCGCGGGTCGTGTCACGATGGCGGAGGTGGCTGCGGTAGATCGAGAGCGAGTCGTACACAAAAGCATCGGCTCGGCCCTGGGTGACCTCCATCACGGCGGCCGCCTCCTTGTCGAGGACGAGCAGCCCGGCCTGCTTCAACGTGGAGGCGGCGTAGTGGTGACCGGTGGTGCCCTTCTTGACGGCCACCACGCGGCCGCGAACGTCAAGATCGGCGGCCGACACGACAGGTGATCGCTTGCTTACGAGCAACGCCAGGCCTGTCGTGAGGTATGGCTCTGAGAACGCGATGGACTTGGCCCGCTCGGGCGTGGCTGTCATCGAGGAGATGATGCAGTCAATCTTTCCTGTCTTGAGGGCGGGGATCAGGCCGTCGAAGGTGATGTTCTCGATCACCAACTCGCGGTCAAGGTTCTTCGCGAGCGATTCTGCAAGCCGCACGCTCACGCCAGCAGGCTTTCCAGCGGTGTCGGTCATCTCAAACGGCGGGTAGGAAAGCTCCATGCCCACGCGCAGGGGCTCGGCAGCATCGGCCGCGACTGCGAAGAGGACTGCGATGGCGAAGGGGCCGATGAGACGCATATCTGGGCTGTCCATAGGAGGGTGGTGCCAGAACACGATACCGCGCCGCGGTGACTTTCATTCGGCTCTGCAATTCATCGGCCGAGTGATGCGGCCAGCCGCGCGGTATAACAGGGTCATGCGGACGGAGGTGCGGCCCCGGCGAGGCTACGGGGGCGGCCGTCCGGCACGTTTCCTGAGGAGTCCGATTCGTGTCCCGCCCGACCACGGCCGAACCCACCCCGCCGATCTACCGCGGACCGCTGCCCCACGTCACGACAGTCGAGCGGGTTTCCGTGACCGTCTTTGAGCAGCCGCAGGATGCCAGCCGCGCGGTGGCCCGTGAGATTGCCGACCTCGTCACGAGCCGCGCCGCTGCCGGCAAGAAAACGGTCCTTGGGCTGGCGACGGGGAGCACGCCGGTAGGGGTCTACGACGAGCTGGTTCGGCTGCATCGCGAGGATGGCGTGTCATTCGAGACGGTGGTCACGTTTAACCTGGACGAGTACTGGCCAATCCAGCCCGACGCGCTGCAGAGCTATCACCGATTCATGCGGGAGCACCTGTTTGACCACGTCGATATTCCCGCCGAGGCCATCCACATCCCAAACGGGACACTGTCGCGGCCAGACGTCCTCGCCGCATGCGGGCGCTATGAGGAGCAGATTCGGGAAGCCGGAGGAATCGATCTCCAGATCCTTGGCATCGGCCGGACGGGTCATGTCGGATTCAACGAGCCAGGCAGCACGCTCGAAAGTCGCACCCGCCTCATCACGCTCGACAGCGTGACACGGTCGGATGCCGCGAGCGACTTCTTCGGCGAGTGGAACGTGCCGCGACAGGCGATCACGATGGGGGTGGGCACCATCATGGCGGCCCGACGGGTGATCCTCCTCGCCTTCGGCGAGCACAAGGCAGGCATTGTGCTGAAGGCGGTCGAAGAGCCGCCCTGCACGCATGTGTCGGCAAGCGCGCTCCAACAACATCCCGACGCGAAGTTTGTCCTCGACGGCGCGGCCGCTTCCAAGCTCGCGCGGTTCGAGGCCCCGTGGCTCGTGGGGCCGCTCGATTCCCTCGGGCTCGATTGGACCGATTCGCTTGTCCGGAAGGCCGTGATTTGGCTGGCCCGCAAGCTCGGCAAGCCGATTCTCAAACTCATCGACGAAGACTACAACCAGCACGGCCTCCAGGATCTCTTGTCGAACAAGGGCCGAGCGTACGACCTCAATATCGAAGTCTTTCGGGCCATGCAGGACACGATCACGGGCTGGCCGGCAGGCGGCCCCGGCAAACCACGGCGACTCCGCGTCGCCGGCGGCAAGGCGTCGCCGCGGGCGGCCGATTTCCCCAAGCGGATCGTGGTCTTTAGCCCGCATCCCGATGATGACGTGATCAGCATGGGCGGCACGTTCATTCGCCTCTGCGAACAGGGCCATGAGGTGCATGTGGCCTACCAGACCAGCGGCAACATCGCTGTGTGGGATGAGTCGGCCGACCGACATGTCGACTTTGTCGAGGATTTTTGTAGAGCGTTTGATGTGGGCACGATCGTCTCGCCTGGGGAGCAGGCGCCGGGCGCGATCGCCGAGAGAATCAGGGCATTCTTGAAATCAAAGCCGCCGGGGGCGGTCGACATCCCCGAGCTCCAGATGGTGAAGGGGCTCATTCGTCGAACTGAGGCGAGGGCCGCCGCCCGCTACTCGGGAGTGCAGCCTGATCGCATCCATTTTCTCGATCTGCCGTTCTACGAAACGGGCCGGGTCCGCAAGAACCCGATTGGCCCGGATGACGTTGCGATCACGGCGCGGCTGCTCGACGCGGTGAAGCCTCATCAGATCTACGCGGCGGGTGACCTGTCCGACCCACATGGCACCCATCGCGTGTGCCTCTCCGCAGTCATGGCCGCCATGACCGATCTTTCGGGGCGTGATTGGGCAAAGGATTGCGAGTTCTGGCTCTACCGCGGTGCCTGGCAGGAGTGGGCTCCCCACGAGATCGACATGGCCGTGCCCCTCTCGCCCGATGAAGTCGAGCGGAAGCGGATGGCAATCTTTAAGCACGAGAGTCAAAAGGATCGGGCGGTGTTTCCTGGGCCTACAGACCCTCGGGAGTTCTGGCAGCGGGCCGAGGATCGCAACCGCGAGACGGCCATGCTCTACGACAAGCTCGGCCTGCCAGAGTACGAGGCGATCGAGGGGTTTGTGCTCTACCGTGGCTGATGCCACTTCCTTCATGCTTCTTGGATCCCTTGCCATCGCGTTCGCCCTGCTCGCCTCGGCCGCATGCGCGGACGAACCGAGGGAGCCCGCGCCGGTGTTTGCGGGAAGCGATGTCGCCGGCTGGCGAGAGCTTCGTTTCGATGAATTCATAAACGCTAATGGCGACGACGATACCTGGACGGCCGCGGGCGGCGTGATCCGCTGCACGGGAAAGCCCGTCGGCGTGCTCAAGTCAAAAAGGGAATTCACAAACCTAGAGCTTTCGCTCGAGTGGCGGCATCTCGAAGTGGGAGGGAACTCAGGCGTGTTTCTCTGGGCACCGCCCGAGGTCTTTAAGAATCTCCCTGAGGGCAAGTTGCCTGCCGGAGGGATTGAAGTGCAGATTCTCGACCACGGCTACACGGCGCAGTACGAGAAGGGGGGCAAGAAGGCCGATTGGTTCACCACCGACGGCGATGTTTTTCCAGTGGGTTCCTCGGCGATGAAGCCGTTTGCGCCGGTTTCACCCAATGGCACGCGGAGTTTCCCGAGGGCACGGCACACGCGTGGTGCGCCCGAGTGGAATCGCTACTCCATCCGGGCGATCAATGGTGAAGTGCGGCTCTGCGTAAATGGCCATGAAGTCTCGGGTGGCAGCGAGTGTCAACCGGCAACTGGGCATCTCTGCCTCGAGGCGGAGGGAGCCCCGATCGAGTTTCGCCACCTGCGAATTCGCGAGCTTCCGTAGGCCGACTCGCCGTGAAGCTCGGAGGCTTCAGCGTGCGCGTGGTCACGAACGCCCTGGCTTGTGTTACCGACGGGGCTCCAGCCCCATGGAGATGCGTTTCTGGTCTTTGGCTCGGCGGTACTCGGTGCGCCGCGCTCGGCCGTCGGCAGATGTGTTGTCGATGTACCGCTTGGCCCACGCATTGCGAGACTCTTCGGTGCGAGCCCCGCGGCCTCGTTGCCCCTGCGTCGGAGCATTCGCTTGGTTGCTCGCGGCTCCTCCTGCGGGGCTGCCAGCGTCTTTTCGACTGGCTTCTCGCTGGGCTCGCTCGGCTTCCCATCGGGCGGAGCGCGCCTCCTCGGCCTTGATGCGACGCTCGAGCTCCGCGGCCCGCTGGGTCGGAGGAATCGCGAAGAAGGAATTCACCTCGGCAGTTTCTCGTGCCTGAAAAAACCTGCCGATCTCACGGCGGGCCTGGTCGCCATAGCGGTCTGGTACCTGCCGGGCCATGTCCATCAGCGGGCGATACGAGCTGGCTTCCTCGGAGTAGGGAACAGTGCCGCGCGCCATTCGCTCGAGCTCGACAATCTGCGCGTCGACGGCGGCCCGCACAGCGAGTACTTCCTTCGGGGTCGTCAAGAAGCCTGCAAGCCACAGCCCCACAAGTCCGAGAAGCCCCAGCACGACGATCCCGACTGCAACTCGGCGGATCACATTCGTGGAGGATCCTTCGCTCTTCTTGGTGCGGGCTAAGCCCGCCAGTGACTGCCGTCGTGCCGATGCAGTTGCCGCCATCATTCCGGTCCCTTCGACATAGTCAACGTTCGCGAACAGCCTTCAGCATAGCCTCCGTGCTGGAGCGCAGGCAGTCGCCCGTTCCGTTGAACGTGCACATTGAGCCAATGTTGCGGCGATGTCGGGAACCTCACGCTCTGCATAACGCCTCGTCCAGGACCGCAACCAGAAAATCGGCGTCGGCTCCGCTCAGGCACATCGGCGGCTTGATTCGGAGGACGTTGCCGAAGAGGCCTCCCTTGCCGATGAGGAGGCCCAGGTCGCGGCATGTTTCGAGGACCCGAGCCGCATGCTCTTTCGCCGGCTCTTTCGTCGTGCGATCCTTGACGAGCTCGACACCGAGCATGAGACCGAGGCCACGAACATCGCCGATGATGTCATGTTTCTGTGCCAGGTGGTCGAGACCGGCTCGCAGGCGACTGCCAATACGGGCGGCGTTGGCCTGAATGCCGTCGGCGTCGATCACCTCCAGGACTGCGCGGCCTTGTGTGCACGCGACAGGGTTGCCGCCGTAGGTGTTGAAGTGAATTCGCTGGGTCAGAGCCTGCGCAATCTCGGGCGTCGTCACCACTGCAGCAAGTGGCGCACCGTTTCCGATTCCCTTGGCCATCGTGACGATGTCGGGCACGACTCCCTGCGTCTCAAAACCCCACCAGTGACTGCCGGTGCGCGTGAAGCCCGCCTGTACCTCGTCGGCAATACAGAGGCCGCCCGCGGCGCGTGCGTGTTCGTAGGCTGCCTTCAGATAGCCGTCTGGAAACACGAGCGTGCCGCCGACGCCCTGGATGCTTTCGGCAATGAAGGCGGCCACACGGCCAGGTGTGGCGAAATGGACCAGGTCGGCGACATCGGCGGCATACCTCATGCCAGCCTGCGGATCGTCGTAGCCCCACGGGCCGCGGTAACGATCAGGACAGATCGCGTGGTGCACGCCCATTCCCTGCGGCACGTTGAACTTCCAGGTGTGGTGGCTCGTGAGACCCATCGAGAACATGCTGCCGCCGTGATAGCAATTCCGCAGCGCGATCACGTCGTGGTTGCCGGTGTAGACCCGAGCCATGAGGATCGCGAGATCGTTGGCCTCAGAACCCGAGTTTGTGAAGTAACAGACCTTCAGATTGCCGGGCATCCGGGCGGCGAGGTCGCGGGCGTATTCCGCGATCGCTGGATTGAGGTAGATCGTGGTTGTGTGCTGGAGCGTTTCATTCTGGCGGTTTACCGCCGCCACGATCCGGGGATGGCAGTGCCCCACGCTGACCGTCACGATGCCGCCAAAACCGTCGAGATACCGCCGCCCCGCCTCGTCGTAGAGATACTGCATGCGCCCTTCGACGATCATCAGGGGCTCTCGAAAATACGTGAAAATAGCGGGGTTCACGTACTGCTGCCGCAGGGCCAGCACTTCGGCTTTCGACGGTCCCATGTAGGGTCGCGGCCGATGATCGCACTGAGGAAGTTCGGGCGTTGTGGTGGCTGCCAAGGCATGGCTCCTAGCGATCAGGGAACAGCGGGCGGAGGCCCGCGTAGAGCACGAAACCGAGGGCAAAGCCGATAAACCAAGCGTAATGGTAGGCCGCCACGAGCCAGGCGGGGAACGTTTCGGCTGGAACAGCCTGGATGGTGACGAGAAACCCTGGCACATTCGGCAGAATGGATGCAGCGAGGCAGCCGAAGCCAACGAGGCTGAAGCCACCGCAGTAGCGATACGGGCCGTCTTGGCGGTAGAGGCCGGGGACGTCGAGCGTGGTCTGTCTCCAGATAAAATAGTCGGCAATCATGATGCCGGCGATCGGGCCCAGGAGGGCGCTATAGCCGATGAGCCAAGTAAAGATGTAGCCCGTGGGATCTTCGTAGAGCTTCCAGGGACAGATGAGGACGCCGATGACCGCCGTGATGAGGCCCCCTGTGCGGAAGCTCACCAGTCGTGGGCAGAGGTTGGCAAAGTCGTTGGCGGGTGAGACGACGTTGGCGGCGATGTTCGTCGATAGCGTGGCGACCGCGAGCGCGACGAGCGCCACGGCCGAGAGCCACGGAAGGTCGAAGCGAGCGATCACCTTCACTGGATCCCAGATTGCTTCCCCGAAGATGACTACCGTGGCGCTGGTCACCACGATCCCGATGAACGAATAAAACGCCATCGTTGCCGGCAGGCCGAGCGACTGGCCGATCACTTGATCCCGCTGCGAGCGGGCGAACCGTGAGAAGTCGGGGATGTTGAGCGAGAGTGTGGCCCAATAGCCGATCATGGCAGTGAGGCCAGCCCCAAACACCGGCCAGAACTCGGCGTCCGAAGCAAACCGGCTCGGCTGCGAAAAAATCGGGCCAAAACCGTCTGCGGCGTACCAGGCCCATCCGATGAGCCCCACGCCGACCGCAAGCAGGAACGGCGCGGCCAAGGCCTCGAGCCACTTGATCGATTCCATGCCCCACACGATGAACCAGACGTTGGTCGCCCAGAAAAGCATGAAGCACACGAACTGTCCGGCCGTGATTCCAATCCATGGGAGCCGCTCACCAGTCGTCGGATCAAATTCGAAGAAGACCGCGGCCGTCGCGTAGATCGCAGCACCTCCCACCCACGTTTGAATCCCGAACCAGCCGCAGGCGACGAGTCCCCGCATGAGGGCCGGGATATTCGAGCCGAACGTACCGAAGGAAGCTCGCAGGAGCACGGGAAAGGGAATGCCGTACTTCGTGCCGGGATGCGCGTTGAGCGTCATGGGCACCAGCACGATCATATTGCCCAAGAGAATCGTGAGCGTGGCCTGCCACCAGTTCATGCCCTGGTCGATGAGCCCACCCGCCAGCGTGTAGGTGGTGATGCACACGGCCATCCCAACCCAGAGCGCGGCGATGTGCGCCCACCCCCACGTCCGTCGCTCTGGCGACACCGGTGCCAGGTCTTCATTCCAGAGCCGCGGATCGGGTGGGGGTGATGTCATGGCGAAGCGTTCATGATCCGAGCTGAGAAGGGACCGAGCGTCGCAGCAACTGGCCGCGGCCAACCGTTCCGCAGAACTCGCCATTGCGGACGGCCACCTGCCCTCGGGCGGTGACAATGGCTGGCCGACCTTCGATCGTCATCCCTTCAAATGCGTTGTAGTCAACAGCCTGGGTCTGATGTTTTGCAGAAATCGTGCCACGGTAGTCAGGATTCCAGAGCACGAGGTCGGCGTCGGCCCCGGGCTGGATCACACCCTTGCGGGGCCAGAGCCCGAAAATCTTCGCAGCGTTCGTACTTGCGACGGCGACGAACTGTTCGGGCGTAAGTCGCCCCGTCTTCACGCCGTGGGTCCAGAGGAGCGTCACGCGATCCTCGATCGACGGAATGCCGTTGGGGATCTTGGTGAAATCGTCCTTCCCCATCGGTTTCTGTGTGGCGAAATCAAAGGGAGCATGGTCAGTCGCCACGGTCTGTATGAGTCCACTTGCGAGGCCATCCCACAGGATTTTCTGGTTCGACGCATCTCGAAGCGGAGGCGACATCACATACTTCGCTCCCTCAAAACGAGGACGTTCCGCCCATGTCTTGTCGAGGAGGAGGTATTGAATGAGCGTTTCAACAGACACCCTCACTCCCCGTTCGCGGGCCGCGATGGCCGCTTCCAAGGCCTCGCGACAGGAGGTGTGAACGATGTACACCGTGGCATCGGTCATCGCTGCAAAGCTACAGAGATGATGGACGCCCTCGGCCTCGACCGGTGGTGGACGGCTATCGTGGTGGGCGTCGGTGCCCGTGCGGCCAGCGGCCAGGAGTTTTGCCTGGAGTTCGGCCACGAGCGTTTCGTTCTCGCAGTGCGCCGTGACGACGACGCCCAGTTCCTTGGCCAGCGTGAGCGTCTGCCAAAGCTCCGCATCGTCGACACCGAAGGCTCCCTTGTACGCCAGGAACACCTTGAAGCTCGTGATGCCGGCCGCGACGATTGCTCGGAGTTGGCTTGCGGAGTCCGAATCAAAATGCGTGACGCCCATGTGAAACGAGTAGTCGCAGCAGGCTTTTCCGATCGCCTGCTTTTGCCATAGGTCAAAGCCGTCCGCGTGGGACATGTCGCGAGACGGACAGACCATCTCGAAGAGCGTCGTCGTGCCACCGACGAGCGACGATTTCGTCGCGGTCTCGTAGTCGTCACGGGCAAACGTGCCCATGAACGGGAGGTAGATATGCGTGTGGGGATCGATGAAACCCGGGAATACCGGTCGACCGGCGGCGTCGATGACCTCCGCACCCGCCGGCGGTGCGATCCCGCGGTCGATCCGTGTGATCGTGTCGCCCTCGCAGAGGATGTCGGCTGTGTAGCGACTGTCTGCATTGATGATGTCGGCGTTCTTGATGAGGAGGGTCATGGCGGGGTTCCTTGAGTTGCCAGGGGCGGCCATGTGAGCACCTGACCGTCGGCGCGAAGACGTTGGGCCAGCGTGGGGTAGCCGACATCCTGCACAGCGACGGCCGCATCGATCGCAAGGGCCGCTGCCGTGCCGCAACTCTGGCCGAGAATCATGAAGACCGGCTCCATCCGGATCGAGCCATAGGCGACGTGCGACGACGACAAGCAGACCGGCACGAGGAGGTTTTCGCACTCGTCCTTGCGCGGCATGATCGCTCGATACGAGATCGGGTAGGGCTGTGGGCACTGTTTCGAGAACCCTCCCTCATTCCGTACGGTTGCCACGCCCCCTTCATAATCATTGACGGCGACCCGCTGGCAGAAGTGTGAGTCCATGGGATACGAGGCGAGCCCGACCGAGTCTTCCGCAACCCGGGTCGATTCACAGTCGGCCTGCGTGATGACATACCCAGACACCATCCGCCGTCCCTCGCGCACATAGAGTGCGTGTGGCCAGTGGCCCGTTTCCACAAAA
Source organism: Planctomycetota bacterium (assembly GCA_031403195.1). Classification (GTDB taxonomy): domain Bacteria; phylum Planctomycetota; class Planctomycetia; order Pirellulales; family UBA1268; genus QWPN01. Next base: position 24,189 of record JANNSZ010000079.1, read on the forward strand.
TTGTTTCGATCGAGACCATACCGAGTGACCCGTTCCCGGAGCGACGGTGGCACCTGCGGGTCGTTGGCCAGGAAAAACATCAGGCCCACCTGATAGTTCACATGATCCTGAAAAATGGTCTCGCGGAGGGCATAGAGCTTCTCGAGCGGCATGGGGAGGCCACGGCGGGGTGGCGGAAGCTCGTCGAATGGTGCAGGTTCAAACGCGCCGTCGGGCCAGCGGTCGCTGCCGCCCACATAGTCAGTCGAGAAACTGCCGGCGTTGTTGCTGTCGCCAGCCCGCATCTGCACGGGGCCATCGGTCATCGGTTTTGTTGTGTATTCGAGTGTCCACCGAATGTGGGGTGTGGCATTCAGGAATCGCGCGAGCAGGGCGTAGCGGCGGGCATCGTACCCAGTAGGTTTCGGGAACGGCACGCGATCTGGCTTCGTCGAGAGAGCCATTCGAAAGTTGTAGGCCTGCACCCTGAAATCTCCCTGGCCGGGCCTGCCAGCGGGCGTGGCGGCGATCTCAGGGAGCAGCCCCGAGGCTGGGTCATCGGGCACGGCAAACGGGCTGATCGGGAGGTCACAGAACTGATAGACCCCCTTCCATGACACGCTCTGCCACTGTCCGGCGAGTGACTCATCAAAGGCCCCACGCGGCTCTCGGCCAACGCGATACGACACGTTCGCCGCTGCGAGCAAGTCCCCTTCGTAGGTTGCATCGATGAACATCGTGGCGGCAAATGTCTCGCCGGCCAGCGTGGTGAGCGACGCGATACGCGGGCCGTCGCGCTCCACCGAAGCAAGTTGCCGAACGGGATGGACCGTGACGGCAGTCGCTTCGAGCATCTCGCGAAACAGCGCCTCGGCTTTGTGCGCCTTGAAATCCGAGATGCCGCCGACGCGGTCGTAGAACTCGCGTGCGACTCCGCCGATCGATTTGGGGTTGCCGACGTCGGTGGCGGTGAGGCCGCCGGATGTCATGCCTCCGACATGCTTATTGAATGAGAGGAGTGCGGTCCGCTTTCCCATCCGCGCCGCTTGGATTGCGGCCGTGACCCCGCCCGGCGTGCCGCCATAGACGACCACGTCGAAGGAACACCTCTGTGGCTCGACTCGCTCGGCCGGCTCGTGATACCTCGGGCCGACCCATGCCGATTTCTGGCTGTCATCGGCTGCCGTCGCAAGCCGTGCTGCCAGGACCACGCCGGTGAGCACAATCGCCGTGGCACGTCGACGAGGAATGGATCGCATCGAGGCTCTTCTGGTCGTGTCGTTGGAGCGAATGAATCAGCAGGCTTAGCGGTCGGCCCAGATCGTACCGGTGCCAGAGCCAAACCACCGCGTCGTCGTCACCTTCTGCTGGGTGTAGAAGGCCACGCTCTCGCGGCCTTGCATGTGTAGGTCGCCGAAAAAAGAGGCGTGCCAGCCCGAGAACGGAAAAAAGGCCATGGGGGCCGGGACGCCGATATTGATGCCGACCATGCCGGCCTGGATCCGATGGCGAAACTCGCGGGCTGCCTTCCCGCTCTGCGTGAAGATCGCGGCGCCGTTGCCGTAGGGAGACGTGTTCGCCAGGTCGATTGCCGCGTCGAGATCATCCATGCGAACCACATTGAGGACCGGCCCAAAAACCTCTTCGGTCATCGTGGCCATCCCCGGCAGCACATGGTCGAGGACAGTCGGCCCAAAAAAGAATCCGGCGGGAGCTTCGGCCACACGGGTCGTGCGTCCGTCGGTGAGCGGCGTTGCCCCGGCATCCGTAGCCTGCGTCACCAAGTGACCGACACGCTCACAGTGTTCCCGCGAGATGACGGGGCCCATCGGAGCCGCGGGGTCGCGGTCGGTGGGGCCAACCTTGATCCGCGATACCACGCTGACGAGCTCGGGAATCACGGTGTCGGCGGCGCGGCCGATGGCGATGGCGGTCGATCCGGCCATACACCGCTCGCCCGCGCACCCAAAGGCCGCCTCCATGAGACCGGTGGCCGTCGGCGCGACATCGGCATCGGGCATGATGAGCACAAAATTCTTGGCACCTCCGGCAGCCTGCACGCGTTTGCCGAGGGCCGTGCCGCGGGAATGGATTGCGCGGGCGACGGGCGTGGAGCCGACGAACGAGATCGCCTTGATAAGGGGATGATCGATGATCGCATCGACGGCCTCTCGGCTACCGTGGACGACATTGAGAACCCCCGGCGGTAGCCCCGCCTCGACGGCGAGAGCCGCGATCCGATTGGCCGTCAGCGGCACTTTTTCGCTCGGCTTGAGGATGAACGTATTGCCGCAGGCGATGGCCATCGGCCACATCCAGAGCGGCACCATCGCTGGAAAATTGAACGGCGTAATGCCGGCCACCACGCCGAGCGGCTGGTGGATCGCGTCGCAGTCAATGCCCCGGGCTACGTTTTCGAGTGATTCCCCCATCAAGAGGCCGGGTGCGCCACAGGCATACTCGATGTTTTCAAGACCGCGGCGGACATCCCCCCGAGCTTCGGCAGGCGTCTTGCCGTGCTCACGGGTAACGCATCGGGCCAGTTCGTCAAAATGGTCTTCGAGCATCCCCTTGAGGCGAAACAGCACCCTCGCCCGTTCGACGGGGGGCGTCTCCATCCAGGCTGGGAACGCGGCAGCCGCGGCAGCGACAGCTTGATTCACGGTCGCTGCGCCACACAGCGGTGCTTCTGCGATCACTTCGCCGACCGATGGATTGAAGACCGGCGTCGTGGGCACGCCGCTCACGGTTATCCACTCACCGCCGATGAGCAAGGGAACGAGATCCAGACGTGACATGGGAATCACCTCTCCAGGCAGACATGGGGCACATCTCTAGGAAATGCCCTCGCGACCGCATCAGTCTATCTGACCGCTGGTCGGCCGTTCTGCGCGAGCTCGGCCCGCGCCGCGCTACGCGGCTGTGGGCAGCAGGCCTACTGCCCGGGCAGTTGACCATGCCAGTGGAGGTACAAGACCACGCCAACGACCAAAAGATTGAAGAACAGCGCCTGTCGAGCGTAGGCCCGCACTGGCCGCGCGCAGAGGTACATGTCGCCCTGTGGGGTGTGGACGCGGCCTCGCACGATATGCAGCAGCCCCAAGAGCGGAATGGAGGCCAGCAGGACGAATAACGCATCGATTCGCACATGAAACAACGGATCTTTTTGGATGTAGGCGAGGAGCGCGATGGTCAGGGTGACAAAGATCGCCTGCAGCGAAACCGCTTCGCGATAGGAACACGATGGGCTCGTTGGCGGGGCGGCATCCTCCGGCAGCGGTTGCACCAACGACACCAGTTCACGGAAAAATGCATTCATATGGGTGCCAATGCCTCAAGCCAACAGTCGGCGGGCCAGCGAGAGATAGATCGTGAGCGTGACCATATCCGTAGCGGCGAGCGCTACGGGGCCGGCTGCCACCTGCGGCTCACGGGCGAATAGCCGCAGCAGATTGGGCATTGCCGCGCCGATCACGGCCGCGCAGACGACGCCGCCGGTGATCCCGCCGAAGAGAGCCAGGGCGACGGCGCTCTGGCCAAGCCATGCGAGCGCCACCAGGGCGATGGTTGCCGCGCTCGCGGCCCCCAGCATGACACCGGTGAGCGACTCGTGTCGCAACGCACTGAAAATGCCGCTGAGCGTTGGCCGCCGGCCATGGAGCCGCTGGAGCGCGATGCTCACCGACTGAATGGCTACGCTCTCGGCGAGCGCGAGGACGACGGGCACGAAGAGCGCGAGGGCGACGGCCTTCTCAAACTCCGCCTGGTAAAGACCCGAGAGAAAGGCTGCGACGATGCCGCCGCCGATGTTGGCCAGCAGCCAGGGAAAACGGCTCCGGAATGCCGCGACAGGGGATCGGGCCTGCGAGTCTTCAAAATGGACGCCGATGAGTTGAAAGAGGTCGTCGAGCTCTTCGCGGCGATCGACATCCGCCAACTCATCGGTGTAGAGATCGACATCCACAATCCCGAGCATCCGCCGCTCGTCATCCACGATCGGAAAGGCCAGGAACTTGTGGAGCAGAAAAAACTCACAGGCATCGAGCACGGTGGCCGTTGCTGGGATCGTGACGGTCTTGGCCACCATGATGTCGTGCAGCGGGGTCGGATCGGCCGAAAGCAGAAGCCGCCGCGTAGGCACCACGCCTTTGAGCCGGCCTTCGTCGTCGAGCACGTAGAAGTAGACGATCCGACCGGGCGGCGGCGCGGCACGTGCCGCCGCGATGGCCTCACCCACCGTCTGGTGCGCTGAGAGCCGGGCGAAATCGGTCCGCATGTGGCGGGTGACGGCGTCGCCCAGGTGGGATGTGTCTGCGGAAGCGGTTGGCATGGTGATCGAGGTGGGTCAGGTGGTCGGCGCGGCCAAGGCGCGATGCACGAACACTCTGGCGGCGATCGTGGCCTCTGAGAGGAGCGTGTAGTTGTCGGACACGGCGTGGATGCGGCGGGCCAAGCCCGCATCAAAACAGCGGAGCACGAGCCGCAGCGGCCGACCTTCCCGCCGGGCTTCGGCGACCGACTGTGCGGTAAGGCCGATCTCAAGGTTGAGCGCGTCGTTACTTGTGCAGGCGATGAGGGCCCGAGCATGTTCGATCCCGGCGCGGTGAAGAATCACCGGCCGGGTGGCGTCGCCGACGATCACGGGACAGCGAGGGGTGCTTTCGCGGTGCAGCTCGTCGTCGGCGTGGGGGTCAACGATCACTACCCGGATGCCCTGCGCATAGAGGTCTCGCGCCACGGCCGTTCCCACGGAGCCGAGGCCACACACGACGACGTGGTTGCGCAGCCACCGCGCCCGAAACTCGTTACGGAGTTGATCGGCGGTTCCGGTGACCACGAACACTGCCAGGAGTGAGGCCGTCATGGCAATGAGCAGCACGCCCGCAAACATCAGCCCAACGCCGAAGAGCTTCAGCCACCACGGTGATTCCAGAAAGCTGATATCACCGAATCCGACTGTGGTGACCACCGTCGTCGCAAAGTAGGCGGCATCGATCCAGCTCAGACCCATGGCAAAGTGGAAGACGACAATGGCGGTGGCGTAGATGCCCAGCAGAAGAAGTGGGATGGCGATGTATTCGAGCCGCACCGGACGCCGCGGAAGTGGAGCGAGACAATCGGATTGCGGTGGCCGCCCGGCCGCTGTGGGTGCCGACAAGGCGGCCTCCACGAACGCAGGCGCCGCAAGATCGGCCGGAGCGAGAGCCGCTGCGATCCCGAAATCAGCCCCGAACCTGCGAGAAAGCCGCGGCTGCGAGTGTCGCATCACGACCCGCACAGAAGGTGACTCACCCCGAATCTCGAGCGCCGCCTCGAGGTTATCGAGGTCATGGGCCGTGGTGAGGATCACGGCCATGGCGCTGCCTATCCCTGCCTCACGCCTGGCGGAGGCCGTCCGGAAATCGCCCTCGACGAACCGAGCGCCCGTTGCCTCGGCATGCAGAATCCGCTCGTGGTTGGTGGTGTCGTCGGAAAGGACGGTCACGGCGCAGCCACAGCCACGGAGAGCCTCCACCACTTGGAGGCCGAAACGACCGAGACCGCAGACAACTATGGCTTTCATGGCGGCCGAGTATAGCCCTCAGGCTGCCTGCCGCTTGCTACGGATGCGGCGGGATCGGCTGCATCGTGCCGGCGGCGAGGCCGGCCTGGTACTGCCCCCACGTCAGTGGCTCGCGGTCGGATGCGATAGGGACCATCTGAATACAGCCATCGACCGGGCAGACGATCGAGCAGAGATTGCAGCCTACGCAGTCTTCCGCCCGTACCAGTGGCACGGGCCGCCCAGGCACACGGCCTGGTCCGAGTCCATAGGGCGTCGCATCAACGAGGTCGATGCACTGATGGGCACCATCTTCACAGGCGATGTAGCAGAGGTTGCAGCCGATGCACTTTTCGTGGTCGATCCGTGCCACGCGTTTCGCATGGAGATCGAGATACTTCCAGTCGGTGACATTCGCTACGGCGCGTCCGCGGAGATCGCTCAGGGCTCCAAGGCCTTTGGAGTCAAGATAGGTGGAGAGGCCGTCGATCATGTCTTCGACAATGCGAAATCCGTAGTGCATGATCGCCGTGCAGACCTGGACGTTCGTCGCCCCGAGCGCCACGAACTCCGCGGCATCTCGCCAGGTGGCGATTCCGCCGATCCCGGAGATCGGCAGGCCCACCGCCGCATCATCGGCGCAGGCGTGGACCATATTGAGGGCGATGGGCTTCACCGCCGGCCCGCAGTACCCGCCATGCGCGCTCTGGCCTGCCACGTTTGGCTCGGGGGTAAACGTGTCAAGGTTCACGTTCGTGATGCTGTTGATCGTGTTGATGAGCGAGATGGCATCAGCCCCGGCCTTCTTGGCCGCGCGGGCAGCGAAGACGACATTTGTGATATTGGGCGTGAGCTTCACGATCACGGGAATCGTGGCGACCTCCATCACCCAGCCCACGATCGTCTCGGCGACATCGGGGTTCTGTCCGACCGCCGAGCCCATACCGCGCTCGCACATGCCGTGTGGGCAGCCGAAGTTGAGCTCGATGCCGTCGGCGCCAGCGTCGGCCGAGCGCTTCACGAACTCGTGCCACCGCTCCCGGGTGTCGACCATGAGCGAGGCGATCACGGCCCTGTCGGGCCAGCGGCGCTTCACCTCGGTGATCTCCCGAAAGTTGGCTTCGGGTGAGCGGTCGCTGATGAGCTCGATATTGTTGAAGCCGGCCATGCGCTGGGTGCCGATCGTCAGGCCTGAATAGCGGCTGGCGACGTTCACGATCGGCTCGCCGATCGTTTTCCAGACGACGCCTCCCCAGCCGGCCTCGAAGGCGCGGTGGGCTTGGTAGGCGGTGTTCGACGGCGGACCGCTCGCCACCCAGAAAGGATTCGGGCTCTTGATGCCCGCCAGGTTGCAGGAGAGGTCGGCCATGACGTGATCTTCGGGATGAGTTGAGTTAAGGGGTCACACGAACACCGAGGGCAGCCTCAAGCTCGTGAACACGAACCGGCGCATCAAAGCCCGAGCCGATCGGGCCATGCTTCGTGCCGTGCCGCGAGTGTTGCACGGGGCCGATGGCCACACCGGAGGTGAGTGCGTGGTGAATGCCGCGGGCCGCCTTCTTCCCCTCGGCAACGGCGTTGACCACCTCGCGGCCGCCGCTCGTGCAGTCGCCGCCGGCGAACATGTGCGGCAGGTTTGTCTGCATCGTCGTCGGATCCACGGCCACGCGACCGCGTGCGTCGAGCTTGAGCGTCGGGAAAAGCGTCGTGAGGAGCGGTGCCTGCTTCTCCTGCCCAACGGCTGAGAGCACCATGTCGACGGGTACCGTCCATTCGCTTCCCTGCACGATCACGACGCGTCCGCCGCGGAGCTCGGTGTGTGCCAGCCGCAGCCCCGTGACGTGGCCCGCGTCGCCCTGGATGGCAACGGGCGTGGCGGCAAAAACAAATTCAGCGCCATCGGCCTTGGCGAGCTCATACTCAAAGCCGTACGCCGACATGTCGTCTGGGCCACGACGGTAGACCACTGTCGTCTTCTCGGCACCAAGTCGCAGGGCCTGTGTGGCCGCGTCGATTGCCGTGTTGCCGCAGCCCAGGACCGCAACCCGTCGGCCCACCGCCACTTCGGCGAGCGGTCGCGTGTGAATCTGTTCGATGAAGTCGAGCGCGTCGAGGACCTCGGGAAGATCTTCTCCGGGAATGCCGAGCTTCTGGACCCGGCCGAGGCCGAATCCGATGAAGATCGCATCGTGGCTCCGTTCGAGATCAGCCACACTCATGTCGCGGCCAACTGCGACCCCGTAGTGAAACCGCACACCGAGCCGCTCAATCATCGCGACTTCGGCGAGGCTCACCTCCGGCTTCATTTTGTAATAGGCGATCCCGTAGGTGTTGAGCCCGCCACCTCGCGGCTTCTTCTCATACACGTCCACGCCGTATCCAAGCCTCGCCAACTCAGCGGCGCAGCCCAGCCCAGCGGGACCGGCTCCGAGAATCGCCACGCGCCGCCCATTTGTGGTCGCTGGGGCGCGCAGAACATCGATACCGCGCGATGCAATGTGGTCGGTGGCAAACCGTTGCAGGCGGCCGATCTGGATCGGGTCTTTCTCCAAGTCGAGCAGCACACAGGCGCCTTCACAGAGCACCTGCGTCGGGCAGACGCGGGCGCAGCTGGCCCCAAGTACGTTCGCTTCAAGGATCGTGCGGGCAGCGCCCGTCACGTTGTCAACAGCGATCTTCTTGATGAAGGCGGGGACATCGATGCCAGTGGGGCACGACGCGATGCACGGCGCATCAAAACAATAGAGGCAGCGAGTCGCCTCGATGCGGGCCTCCTGCGGCGACAGCGGCGGCTTGATCTCTGCCATCGAGGCGGTGAGCGCGGCGGCGTCGAGAAGCGGCTGGATGGTCATCGGGTGTTTGCTCAAGGCGATCTGCAGCCAACTTGAGTGAGGATACGTCATTGCGGCAGTCCCTGACCAGCGAGGCACCGGATGGACACCAACCGCAGCGAGGGGTCGCCCGTGCCATGTCGCTGGACGTTCGCTGCGGCCCTCCCGGCCTTCGCTCACTCGGAGGACTCTTCGCTTCGCCATCCTGGCTTCGCTCAGACTCCTGCGCCGGCTCCATGGCACGGGCGACCCCTCGCGGATACCGCGTGTGGGCGAGCATGGCGGCCGCATGTGGTCAAAAGGAACTGAAGGGTGGACACCTCATTGGCGGCGAGCGTACGCTCGCTGGCGGAGGTTCTTCCGTGGCTTTACTCGACCCATCTCGAACCGTACGCGAGCTCGAAGAACTCCGGGCACGTACCGGTGATGAGCAGGGTGCTCAGCGAGTGGCGTTCACGCCAACCTGGGTTCGAGCCCGGGCGTGGCTCCGCGAACGGTTCGCGGGCTTGCCCGTCGAGATCCACGACGATGCGGCCGGAAATTTTTGGGCGACGCTCCCGGGAGCCGCTGAGCGGGCCGTCCTCGTCGGTGGCCATATCGATTCCGTACCGAATGGTGGGTGGCTCGATGGTTGTCTCAACACGCTCGCTGGCGTGGAAGTGATGTGGCGGGTGGCGGCGGAGTATGGCGGACGACCGCCTGTCACGCTGCGCGTTGTGGACTGGGCCGACGAAGAGGGAGCCCGCTTCGGCAAGAGCCTGTTTGGGTCATCGGCCTGCTCGGGTAACCTCGACATGGATGAGGCCCGCGGCCTTGCAGACAAGGCTGGTGTCACACTTCCCGATGCGCTTCACGCAGTCGGCATTGATTTCGAGCGGGTCAAAGACTCGGGGAAGGAGCTGGCGACCGCTGCGGCCTATCTCGAGCTGCATATCGAGCAGGGGCCGGTGCTCCTCGATCTCGATCTGCCGATGGGGGCCGTGCTCGGCACGTTTGGCGTCGAACGGCACGCGGTCACGTTCCGCGGCCAGGCAGCCCACTCGGGGAGCACTCCCATGAACCGTCGCCGCGACGCTTTTCTTGCAGCGGCCCGGATGTCGCCCGAGGTGTATGAGATCGCTCGTCAGAGTGGCCAGGGGGTCTGCACGATCGGCTCATGCACCACGAAGCCAGGGATTGTGACAAGTGTCGTGGAGGAGTGCCGCATCTCGCTCGATCAGCGGCATCTCGATCCGGCGGCCCTTGCCCACATGCACGCCGAGGCAGTCGCGGCCAGTGAGCGTTTTGCTTCTGAGGGCAACGTCGAGGTTTCCTGGGAACGAATCTGGTCGATTCCGCCGCGGCCGTTTGATTCCGCGCTGATCGAACTCGCCGATGAAGCCATTCGCGAGACGTGTGGCACGAGCCACCGTCTCCCGTCGGGGCCGCTCCACGATGCTGCCGAGATGGCCCGCGCCGGCATCCCCACCGTGATGCTGTTTGTGCAGAGCCTGCATGGCATCAGCCACAACAAGATCGAAGACACCCGCCGCGACCATCTCGAAATGTCGGTCGCCGCCCTCGATCGCCTCGTCACAAAGACCATGGCCCGCGTGGCTGGCAGCTAGCGCACGACCGCTGGTGGCCGACTGGCAAGTGGCAGTGGCTGCTGGTGGCGGGCTTCGCAGGGGTGGAAGGCGGCCCACACGGGGTTGTGGTCGGAGACTTCGAGCGCGTTGTCGAGGGGTACACCAAACATGTTTTGGAGGTCCACGACGCCCCAGGCGCCGAGATACTCTCCCGTGGCGGGCCAGGCGAAGACGAGATTATCGTACGTCTTCGTGCGACGGGTGTTTGTGGTCGTGCCGGCGACGGCCCAGCCGACGTTGGGAATCCGCTTGAAGGCGGTGAACTCGGGCGGCCCGGCGTTCAAGTCCCCGAGCAGGATCACGTCGTCTTCGTCTGGTCGGGCTCGCTGCATCGCAGCAAAGACGTCGGCGAGGGCGTCGAGCTCCTGCGGCACTTCATCCGGATCGGTGTGCGTGTTCACGAGCCAGAACGTGAAGGCCATGTCGGCCGGCTGGATACGAGTGCGGAAGCGGGCACACATCGGCGGGCGATGGAGCCTGCCTGAGGGGTCTGGAAACACCGCTGGCGATGTTGGGTCGACCTCGATCCGCGTCGTGTCGTAGATGAAGACGTACTGCTCCTTGCTCGCCGTACGGCCCTCGCGAGGGCCAATGACGTGGGCGTATCGGCTCCCGTCGGTGTTCACGGCCTGCACGAACCGCGGGATGATGTCGTCCGACTTCGCCCGCACTTCTTGGATCGCGACGATGTCAAACTTGCGAACGACGCGAGCGAGAATCTCGACCACCTGCGGCTTGGCGAGCTTCGACTCGCCAAAGACCTGGATGTTGAAGCTGCAGACGAGGACACCATCCCACGGTTTTGGAGCCGGCTGGGCCCCAGCCGACGCGGACAATAGCATCCACGCGCACGAGGCCACCACCGCCAGCCTAAGAAGCCGGCAGCGTCTCCGCGGCGGCATGCAAGAAAGCGGCGACGACACATCTCTTGTATCGACCGTTGCACCCCCATCCCGTGCCGTCGGCAAGGAGGGCAGGCGGGGCGAGCTGTGACGCCGCCTTCGCCGCAGTCACATTCGTAGTATGCCGGCCAGGGCGACTGCGATTCGGGCCGCCGTGCGGGCGTTGTGAACAAGCAACGCCTCGTTGGCATGAAGGCTCGCCTCGCCCGTGAGCACCCGCATCCGCTCGAGGAGAAAGGGGGTCACGTCGCGGCCGTAGACGCCGGCGGTTCTGGCGTCGGCAAGCGCTGTCGCCAGCGACGTGTCGTGGATGTCGAGCGGAAGCTCATGCTCTGACGGGATCGGGTTGGCGATGACGACGCCGCCTGGAAGCCCCAGTGAGAAGTGGGTCGCGATGGCGCCAGCTGCTTCGGCAGGCGAATCACATCGGGCGTCAACGGCCAGGCCGCTCGATCGGCGATAAAAGGCAGGAAACTCAGCGGTGCCCAGACCCAGCACCGGCACACCGAGCGTTTCGAGCATCTCACGGGTGCGGGCAAGATCGAGGATCGCCTTCGCTCCCGCGCAGACGACTGCGACCGGATGTGCTGCGATCGCCGGAAGGTCGGCGGAAACATCGCCGCTGGATGGGAAGTCGCGGTGAACACCACCGATGCCGCCGGTGGCCACGATGCGAATGCCGGCTTTGGCGGCCGCCCACGCTGTCGCGGCAACGGTGGTCGAGCCTGCGGTCCCAGAAGCCACGACCGCTGCGAGATTGCCAGGGTTCACCTTTACGGCGTTGGCCCCGGCGAGCGCCTCGATCTCCTGGCGGTCGAGTCCGACGCGGACACCGCCCTCGAGGATCCCAATCGTCGCAGGGATCGCGCCTGCATCGCGGACCGCGACCTCGAGTGCGAGGGCAACCCGCAGACCGTGCGGTCGCGGCAGCCCGTGGGTCACGAGTGTCGTCTCGAGCGCGACCACGGGCCGACCTACTTTCAGGGCCGCCGTCACCTCGTCCGCCACGATAAATCGCGAGTCTTTCATGCTCCGTACCATCGTGGATCGACGCCACGGCGTCAAAGGACTACCGCGCAAATGCCAAGCGATCGCCGGCAGGAAGCCGGCCACTGCGAGGCGAGTGGCACCTTGGCTGGCTATCCCTCGCGCCATCGCCGCCGTCCCAGCGTCGGCGACGTCTTACAGTCGCCGTGTGATCCACGGCTCCCGCCGCCGCCCTGCGGCGACACTTCGATGCCGGCTGAGCGCGTTAAGGCTTCGCGGGCCATGGATGGCCGCGAAGCCGTAAAGCTAGTACTCGACGTCGAATCTCATGCCAAAAGCGTCGGTAAGGCTGTTGCCGGCAGCCGTGTCTTCGAGGAACGCACGGACGTAGTTGACCTTCATTCGCGTGTAGGGGTTCAAGTACCAGTTGAGCCCGAACGTAAAGTCGGTGAGGTTGTTGCCCTGGATGTTTTTGTCGTTGAGCACGATGTTGGAAAAGCGTCCCGCAAGTTCCCAGGCTCCGAGCCCCCAGTCTTTGCCCCGCTCGGTACGCACGAGAAAAAACTCATCTCGCACCGGCATGCGCTTGTGGATTCCCGCCTGGCGATCGTAAGGCCGGTGCTCACCGGTCAGAAACCAGCTCAGCTGGGCCATCGCGCCGTTGAAGAAGAGTGGCGGGCCGCCGATCTGATCGACCATTGCAAAGGCATACTCCGATTGGAGTGACAATGGACCGAGGATGAGGGCAAACTCTGGGTCGAACAGGTGAAACGATTCGGCCGGAATGAAACCGGTATCGACAAAGATAGGCGCGAAGGGAGGCGTGAGGGGGTTCGCAGATGGTGATCCGAGCGGCTGCTCCTTGCGGATTTCGGGCGTGTTGCGGAAGCGGACGCGGTCGTTCTCGGTAGCGCGAAAGCTGTAGGCAGCGCCGAGATGGAGGTAGGAGCGGCCGTCGGTGGCATCGTCCCAGTACGGAAGCCAGGTGCCGCGCATCGTGAGGGCCTGGCCACTGTCGAATGAGTCGTTGCCGGTGTTGTCGCTGTTGGTGCGGAACGTGCCGATCTGCCACGTCGCCAATTCGCTTTCCGCCCACCCAAACGCCATGACGCCCATGTTTCGGGCGGGCGCAAAGGTATCGACGAGTGATCGCTCCATGAACGTGTTGTTGCGATTCTGCGTGACCCGCTCGAGGCTGAACGGCTCGAAGTAATGGCCGACGCGAACATTTTGGACCCATGGAAGGTCTTCGAGCTCGAGGTAGTTGTCGAGGTACGAGGGCTGGTCGGCGAGTGCAAAGTCGACGCCGAGGGCGTACTCAATCTGTTTCCAGGTCTTTCCGCGGGCTGTGAGCCGGATCCGGCGAAACTGGGCGCCGTCCGCGAGATCTCCGACGGCCGCCATGCTGTCGGGCCCCTGACTGAAATAGATCATGTCGCCCTGCACCTGACCGCCGAGTTCGACCTTCGGTTTTCCGTGGGGCGAGTACTTGTCGGGCACGAAGGACTCGGCGTTCTTCTTCGCCTTGGGTTTGGTTGCCGCGGCTCGCAGTTCGTCGATCTGCGCCTGGAGCGAGGCCAGCTCGACAGCTATGCCCTCAGGGAGAGGCGCTGGGGCCTGAAGAATGAGCCCATCGTCCTGGCCCCACGCGATGCTCGCGCAGAGCATGACAGCAACCGAAGCAACGGCCGACATGCTGCGGGCGATGGCGCGGAGAAGCGAGGGCACGCGATGTTCCAGGCAAGGCTTCGTCGCACCGAGCGAGCGCTGAGCCCCACCTCAGAATCGGCATAATCCGCACGGTTGCTAAAGTCGCCCTGTCTTGCCAGGGCGCCCGAGGCTTCGCAATTTCGCTGCCCTCACAGCGAGGCGATCAGCTCCTTGACCTTCGAGTCGATGAGATCCCTCACATCGCGGAATTGGTCGGGCGTCATGTCGCGAGGATCGGGGATCTTCCAATCCACGCGTTGCTTGGCAAGGACGAGTGGGCATTCGTCGCCGCAACCCATGGTGACCGCGACATCGACCTCCTGCCCGTTGAATTCGTCCAAGCCTTTTGAGGCGTGGGTGGTGAGGTCGTAGCCCAGTTCCTGCATGGCTTCGATAGCCTTGGGGTTCACCCTGCCAGATGGCCGCGAGCCAGCGCTGAACGCTTCGACGGCGCCGGCTCCGTGGATTTTTGCAAAAGCCTCCGCCATTTGGCTGCGGTTCGAGTTTTCGACGCACACAAAAATCAATCGCTTCATGGGCAAGGCTCAGGAGGGGCAGGCGGGCCAGGAAGCCGGCATGAAAGAAGCCGTTATCATACCGAGGTTGCCGACAGTCCGCCGGTCGCCTCACCCTGAACGAGGAGCATCGATGCGCTCTCAGCACCCTGCGAATCGCCGAATCAGTCTTTCACTGGCCGTCACGGCATGTGCCCAGGTCTCGCTGGTGCTGGCTGTCGCCGCTGGCCAGGCCGCGTTCGCTCACTTCGTGTTTGTCGTGCCCGAGGAGGACGGCGCTTCTGCCCGCATCATCCTGAGCGAGACGCTCGAGGTCGATGACGCGATCGACGCAGGCCTCGTTGATCGCGTCCTGCTCTTCACCCGCGATGGAGCTGGCGCCGATGGTGCCCTTGAGCTTGTGCGCGAGGGCGAGGCGCGGCTCGTGCGGCTTCCACCGAAGATGCGAGGCGCGGTCCACGGCACGCTGACGCACGGCATCATGAAGCACGGGCCCACACCGTTTCTCGTCGTCTATCACCCCAAGGCCTGCTTTGGGAACCCGTTTGGCTCGGCGGCTCGCGTGGGCGCGGAGTGCCCGGCTGAGTTGGTGCCAACCGGGCGCCCCGGCGCGGCACGCTTTCAGTTGCTCGCCGCGGGGAAGCCGGTGGCGAATGCCCAAGTCACCGTCCTGCTCCCCGACGGAGACATCGAGGAGGTAGTGACCAATGCCGATGGCCAGACCCCCACGTTTGAGCACATGGGACGCTACGGAGCTTGGGCGAAGCATGTCGTGGCGGTTTCAGGCGACCACCAGGGCGAGGCCTACGCCGAGGTGCGGCACTATCCTACGATCGTGATGACTGTCTCCGACAGGCACGACGGCGCAGCGAAGGCGACCCACGCAATGCTCACAAGGACTGAAAAACTTCCGCCGCTGCCAATCCCCGTCTCGAGCCTCGGTGCGGTCGCCTGTGATGGTCAACTGTACGTGTATGGTGGCCATGTCGCCCCGGTCCACACGTACTCCACAGAGGCCGTCACGGGCCGATTCTTTCGGCGGCCTCTGGGCGGAGCAGGGGCGTGGGAAGAGCTGCCATCGGGCCCCGGCCTGCAGGGGATGAACATCGCAGCCCACGGCGGCCGAATCCATCGGGTGGGTGGCATGGACCCCAGGAACCCGCCTGATAAGCCGGCTGAGAATTTTTCTGTGGCGACCGTCAGCGTGTATGACCCAGCGACGCGTGGGTGGACCGATCTTCTGCCACTGCCAGAGCCCCGCTCCAGCCACGATGTCGCCGTCATTGGTGACACGCTCTATGTCGTCGGCGGGTGGAACATGCTCGGCCATGACGGGGAAGACTGGTGTGATGAGATGCTGAGCCTCAACCTCACTGATCCCAAAGCCGGCTGGAAGAAGCTGCCTCAGCCGTTTGTGAGGCGGGCGCTGATAGCTGCGGTCGCCGGTGGCAAGCTCTTTGTCATCGGTGGGTTTACCGACGAGGAGGATGTCAGCCTCGACGTCGATATCTTTGATCCTGCCACTGGCACGTGGTCAAAAGGCCCTTCGCTGTCGGGCGACTCGATGAACGGTTTTGCCCCGGCCGCATGCGCGATCGACGGGCGGATTCATGTGAGCGTTGCCGACGGGAGCGTCCACCGGCTCGCAGCCGACGGTTCACAGTGGGAGCCTGTGGCGAGCGTCGTGCCGCGGATCGTTCATCGGGCTGTGCCCGATGGCGACGCGCACATGATCCTCGTCGGTGGGGCTGCCAATTCCGATAACCTCGACCTCGTCGAGCGCGTGCCTGTGCGCTAGCCGACCATGGAAAAGGCGCACGCCGCAGGAAGCGGCGATCGCGGACGTTGGCAAACCTTGGCTTTGCCACTGTCCGCCAAGTGGAAAAAGGCCATGGATGGCTTTTTCCACGTATGGTCAGTGCACGCCGAGCGTCGCCCAGCCGTCCTGCTGCCGGTTGATATTGAAGACCATGGCTGAGTGGGCGACTTTGATTCCCGGAATGATGTCGGCGGGCGTATGGCCCCCGCGGACGACGGCTTGGCCGCAGACCCAGACATCGACGCCGGATGCCTGGAGCTTCTCGACGAGCTCGCGATTCGGATTCGAGCCGCCGCCTGCCCGCTCATGGGCGGCGTCAATCAGGGCTGCCGGCATCGCGTTGTAATGCAGGATCACGGCGATCTGTGGACGCGCGCCGCCGATGCCCTCCTGGGCATAGAGATTGACGAGGCGGGCCGCGCTCTCCAGTCCTCGGTTGAGCTTGCCTGCTGGCGCGGCCTCGGTGGTATCGAACACCACGCGGCCCCCAATACGAGGACGCTCGCCCGCCTCGGGCAGCGAAACGACCGAGCCATAGCCCTCGATCGCCGGAAATTCCAAGGGCAGCGAGAGCCTGGGTGTGGTGGGATCCGCGGCCGCGGGTGGCGCGTCGGCGGCGCTGGTGGAGATATGACCGAGGAGGAGGAGCAGGAGCGCGAGGCGCAGGCAAGGCATGGTCGAATCTCCGAACAGGTGGGCACGTGACGGGAAGTCACAGCGGTGGAGCCCCGACAGAATATCAGGCCACGGTCGCTGTGCGGGTGGCTGGTTCGTTCGACGCGCCAGCCACGACCACGCGGCGATGCCAGCGCC
>JANNSZ010000080.1:0-4629 GCA_031403195.1 Planctomycetota bacterium
GCACGGGTTGCCCCGAGCCGCGTTGGACGTTCGCGTCGGGCAACGTGCCCTTCGCTCGCTCGGAGGAAACGACGCTTCGCCATCCTGGCTCCGCTTGTTTCCTACGCCGACTCCATGACACGGGTAGCCCCGAGCGGATACCGGCCTGGATTATTCGGTGCGTTGGCGGGCGACGAAGGCGGCGTAGTCGCTCGGCGTGTCGATGCCGCGGATGGGGTGTTCGATCACGCCCACGGCGATCGGAATGCCCGCCTCGATGAGCCGCAGTTGCTCTAGGCTTTCGTGCGGTGCGAGCCGTGATTCGGGCAGCGCGTCCCAGGCTTCAAGCACCTCTCGGCGATACGCATACAGGCCCACATGCTGCCAATAGATGGGCGGCGTGAAGGCCAACATATCGTCGCTGAAGTCTCTCGCGCACGGCACGGGCGCGCGGCTGAAATAGATCGCCCGCCAGCAGCCTGGCTCGATTGTTCCGGGCATCGGCCCACGTGCTGCGCTCGCCCTCCGCCACGGCGTGAGTACCGCTTTCACGGCCGCGGGGTCATCGAGATCGGCCCGCCGTCGCAGTGGGGCCACGAGCGTCGACACGCCCGCCTCAGGGCAGCGCTCCAACAGCGCGATTGCCGCTTCGATCGCAGTCGATGGCAACTCCGGTTCGTCGCCCTGCACATTCACGATGATGTCCGCCGCGGGCAGCCGTGCAAGTGCCTCGACGATCCGCGCCGTCCCGCTCGTGGTTTCGGGCGAGGTCAGCACCACGTCGCCCCCGAAGGCGCGAACCGCCGACGCGATCTCCTCGGAGTCGGTGGCTACAACGACGCTTGCCACGCCGCGAGCCGCTGCGGCATTCCGCCAGGTGTGCTCCACGAGCGTACGGCCCGTTTCGGCCAGAAGCATCTTTCGCGGGAGCCGCATGCTCGACAGACGAGCCGGAATGACGACGAGAGGGACGCTTGCCATGGGGGTGACGCTTTGCTCCATGAGGGGGGCTTGGGCGAGGCCGCGTGCCGGCGGCGGCCAGTTGTATATCCCGGCGCCGCTGGTAGCATCAAAACCGCTTCGGGAGGCTCTGCCTCCCGCGGCTCCACTCGCCCGAGTGGCGGAATTGGCAGACGCGCAAGATTCAGGTTCTTGTCCAGGTAACTGGGTGGAGGTTCAAGTCCTCTCTCGGGCATTGGCGGGTTGCTTTCTCCACAGCCCGCGGGGCTTGCGCATGGAGTTCCGCCTGTACGTCGCGCCGGCTTGATGACAAAGCCAGCCGTCCGAGGGCCTTGTTCACGGGGTTTTGTGAAGCGTGTCCTGTGACGGCTCTCGCCCCGGCCTCGCGATCCGAGGACGTGGCACGTTCGCCCCGCACGACACGAAAAACGACCCCATCCATTTTGCGGGTGGCAACGCCTTGGGTTTCAAGCATGGCAAGCTCCATGTGGTCGAGGGCGACAAGAAAGTGCCGCTCGCGAATCTCTTTGTCTCAATGCCCAGCGCCATTGATGTGCCGACGAAAACGTTCGCCGACAGCACTGGCGAGATGAGTGAGCCATTGGTCTGATGAATAAAATGGAAGCGACGCCCGAATAGTGCAGCGTCCATCGGGCGTCATGTACGCTCGCGGCTTCACAACCCAGATTGGCCCACAAAATGAAATTCATCTTCATCCCACTTCTTGCCCTCATGTGCGTCCCCGCTTTCGCTGAAGATCCCTCGCCAGCGCAGATGAAGCTTTTCCTGTTGATCGGACAGTCGAACATGGCAGGGCGCGGGAAGGTCGAGCCGGAGGACCAGGTGAAGAATCCTCACATCTTCATGCTCACCAAGGATCTGAAATGGGTGGCCGCCACGGACCCGCTGCACTTCGACAAGCCGTCGGCGGGCGTCGGCCCCGCCTCGGAGTTCGCGCGTGAGATCCTCAAAGCCGATCCGAATGCTACCATCGGCCTCATCCCCTGCGCCTCCGGCGGCACCAGCCTCGATCAGTGGAAAGCCGGCCGACCGCTATACAACTCGGCCGTCGCCCGAACCAAGGAGGCTCTGAAGCAAGGCACACTCGCGGGCATTCTCTGGCATCAAGGCGAGTCCGACAGCACCAATCCTCGCAATGTGGCCAGCTACGCGGATCGCCTTTCAGTGATGGTCGCCCAACTTCGAAGGGACCTCGAGGCCGACGCGGTGCCGGTGGTGCTTGGTGAGCTGATTCACGCCCACAAAACCAATGACTCCGTCACCATAGCACTCGCTGCCGCAGCGAAAAAGATCCCGCTCTGCGCTCTGGTCAGCTCGGAAGGCTTGGGAAACAAAGCCCTCCACTTCAATGCCGCCGACGCCCGCACGTTCGGCCGGCGCTATGCCGTCGAGTATCTGAAACTGGCTGCTGAAATCGAAACCTCGCTGGAAAAATAATATCGCACCAACAGCAAACCACTCATTCTCTGAATCACACCCCGTTCAACCATCGGCCTCACGTATTCGCGAACATTTCGGATCCGCCCACTATGAAACACATCAAGAAACGCACCCTCCTGTCGGTTGCACTTGCGTTTCACGCGGGTTGCGCCCTCTTCATCCCCAGTCCAGCGCAGGCCGCTGCGCCCGCCACACCCAACATCATCTTCATCCTCGCCGATGACCTTGGCCTGGATGGCGTGAGTTGTTACGGCGCCGATGCGCACAAGACTCCGCAGATCGACAAGCTCGCCGCGTCAGGCACGCGGTTCGAGACGTGTTACGCCGCACCAGTGTGCGGGCCGTCTCGCTGCTTGTTGATGACGGGACGTTACGCCTTTCGCACCGGTGGCATCACCAACCAGTCGTGGCGCGAAGGTGGGCCGGGTGCCAGGTCGAAGGACGAGCGCCCGATGGCGAAGCTGTTGAAGCAAGCGGGCTACGCGACCGCCGAGGCCGGCAAATGGCGGCAGATTGGCGAGACGCCGCACGATTGGGGCTTCGACGAATACTGCACCGACCCGACGGCGAGTGGCTGGTACCAAAAGAGCAGTTACATCAAGAACGGCGAAACAATCACCGCGGAGCATTACAACCCCGACGTCATCCAGGCATTCAGCCTCGACTTCATCCGTCGCCACAAGGAGGGGCCGTTTTTTCTCTACTACCCGATGCATCTCGTCCACAGCCCGATCAATAAGACGCCCGATACCGGCAAGACACCCAACGCTGATCTTTATGAGGACAACATCCGCTACATGGACAAGCAGGTCGGCGAAATTGTCGCCGAGCTCGACAAGCTCGGTATCCGCGAAAAGACGCTGGTGATGTTCTCCGCCGACAACGGCACGGCGCTCAACTACCCCAGCACTATCGGTGGCCGGATGATCGACGGCAAGAAGGCCTCGATGCTCGAAGGCGGCTCGCGTGTGCCGCTGATCGCGAGTTGGCCCGGCACAACGCCTGCTGGGAAAGTCTCTGAGGACCTCGTGGACTTCAGCGACATGCTGTCGACGTTCGTGGAACTCGGCGGCGGACAGGTGCCCAAGGATTTCACATACGACAGCCGCAGCATCGCGCCGCAACTGCGCGGAGAAAAAGGAACGCCTCGCGAGTGGGCCTTCGTACAACTCGGTGCGAAGTGGTTTGTGCGCGAGCGAGGCTGGAAAATGGACCAAGACGGTGCACTCTTCGACATGAGCGACGCGCCCTTCGGAGAGAAACCGGTGGCTGCCAACGCTGACACCGAAGTGAGCAAGGCCGCGAGGGCCCGCCTCACTGCCGTCCTCGCCGGGCTCAATCCCGCCGGCGGCAAAACCGACGGCGGTGCCGGCAAGGCGGCGAAGAAAAAGAAGAATGCCAAACGGAAGAAGTAGGCGTAGAAGTGAAGTTGAAAGCTCTAGGAAAGCACCACTATGCAGGGCCCCACCTCGCCATCTTGCATGATCGCCGTTTTTGCTTGTTTCGTTGGGAAAAACGTGAAGGTTGCTCGGGTCGGCTCACGCGTTAGGATGGCCCGTGGGGCCGTAGCTCAGTTGGTGAGAGCATCGGACTTTTAATCCATCGAGGCTCATCGAGAGCCTCGATGGATCGTGCCTTTTTCAGGCACTTCGGTGAGACAGTAGTCCCCTTGGATTGCTGCGCCTACCAAATACCTACCACGAGCCCGTGCGCACCCTGGGTGAGCCTTGGGGGATTTCCCCTCGGTTAGCTAAGGGCGATCGGTCGGGCATTAGAGGCCAAACAGTCGTCCTGGATCGATCTGCCGGCGCAAGCTCGCTCTACGACTGAGCAGCTCGTTTCCGTACCTCGACCTCTAGTGTCCCGCAGGCCCGCCTCTGCCTCGCAACGCTGCGGCAAGGCAGGCCGCCCTGTCTCCGAACCCCCCGCCTTCTTCGGCGACCCTGCACGGGTGGCCGAATTCCGCCAAGCAAAGCAGTTTCCTGCATAAGCCTTTGATGAGCACGGCTGGCCGCTTTTATCTTCTCGCGCTCGCCGCTAGATTGCTCCGCGGTGGACCCGTGAAGGTGGCCATGCCGAGGCCGCGACGAGTTATTGTCAAGAGTTGTGTTCCAGGGTTCTGAATCAGGCGGCGTTCTGCAGTACTCCGTCGGTGAAGATTCTTCCTTCGAGAACAAGCACGATCTGGTGATGAGCGTTGAGTCGTCGCCAGCGTTTGCTGGCTGACTG
>JANNSZ010000081.1:0-27980 GCA_031403195.1 Planctomycetota bacterium
TGATGCTCCCGGAGGAGCATCACACCCACTCAGGCAGGGTTACGCACGACGTCTTCTTGGGCTTCGCCACCGTTCGGCTGGCTCGCCACGACGACAGGCCGAATCGAGTTCGTCACCTACGGACTGGTCATTCACCTCCCGTTGCTCTCCACCCCTCGTCGCCGAGACGCGGTTACGGTCGATTACGAGGTGCAGTTCCACCTCGACGAGGACTCTCACCTCGCTGGTTCTATCCACTTACAAACGCACCGAACGTCCGGCTTTCGCGGCACGGGCCACGCCGAGCCGGCCCATCCCAGGAGGCGCACGATCACCGAATCAAACCCGCGATGACCGGTGCGAAATAGGTCAGGATCGCATCGGCGCCAGCCCGCTTGATGACGAGCAGGCTTTCGATCGCCGCCTTCTCGCCGTCGAGCCAGCCATTCTCAGCGGCAGCCTTGATCATCGCGTACTCACCACTCACCTGATAGGCGAACGTCGGCACGCCAAACGCTGTCTTCACCCGGTGGATCACGTCGAGCGCCGTCCCAGCAGGCTTCACCATCACCATGTCGGCACCTTCGGCCAAGTCAAACGCCACCTCGCGCAGCGCCTCGGCGGCGTTGGCGGGATCCATTTGATAGGTCTGCTTGTCGGCCACGCCACGGCCCGCCGCCGTGCCGAGCGCCGCGGCACTTCCCACCGCATCGCGAAACGGGCCGTAGAACGCCGAGGCATACTTCGCGGCGTAGGAGAGGATGCAGACGTCGCTGGCCCCGGCCTCGTCAAGCGACTCGCGGATCGCCCCCACGCGTCCGTCCATCATGTCGGAAGGCGCCACGACGTGGCAGCCAGCCTCGGCGAGCACGACCGCCTGCTGGCAGAGCACAGCGACTGTCTCGTCGTTGACGATGTGGCCGTCCACAAGAAGCCCGTCATGGCCGTGGGTCGTGTACGGATCGAGCGCCACATCACAGATGATGCCCAGGACATCACCGAACTCCGCCCGCACCGCACGGACGGTCCGGCAGGCCAGGTTTTCAGGATCGATCGCGTGGCGACCGTCGTCGGTCTTCAATCCTTGTTCGACCACGGGAAAGATGGCGATCGCCGGGATGCCCAGCCGGATCGCCTCATCGGCTGCCTTCACGATGCCGTCGATCGGCAGCCGCTCGACGCCCGGCATACTCGGCACCGGGAAGGCCGCCTCGTGGTCGTGGACAAAAAGCGGCCAGACGAGATCGGCCGGCGTGAGCACAGTCTCGGCGACGGTGCGCCGCAGCCACGCATGCCGACGGAGCCGGCGGAGGCGGGTCGTGGGAAAGCTGCCGGGATGTCGAGGTTCATTCATGCTCGGTGATCCACGACGATGGCGGACGTGAGCGGGAGGGTCGGGGACAGATCATCGCCCGTCCGCATCGCCATCGCGCATGACTCGTCGCTTTCCCACACCGCGACCCGCCGGGCCACCACGCCCAGATCGGCGAGCACATGCGGCGCCACCACCTCCACAAGATAGCGGGCCATGTTTTCGGCTGTCGGGTTCCAGGGCAAGAGAAAGTATTTCGTCGGCTGGGCGAGCTGCACGGCGGCCAGCGCCGTGACATCCAGAGCCCACAAGATAAAGGCGTGGTCCCAATGCGCATCGAGCCAGCCGAGGAGCCGCCGCTTGATGAGGGCAAAGTCGATGACCCGACCAATCGCATCGACCTCGGCCCCGCCGGCAATCGCCTCGACCTCGACATCCACTCGGTAGTTATGACCGTGGAGGTAGGCGCACCGACCCTCGTGGCCAAGAAGCCTGTGGCCCGCGCAGAACCGCAGGCTGCGGACGAGAGACAGCCGGGTGACGGAGGGCTCAGGCATGGGAAGGAGAAACGGGATCCAAGACGGGATGCAGTCGCCAGAAGCACTCCATAATACTCCGTCTTTCCGCGATGCGGAGCCGGGGCGATACCGGTATGATCCCGATCGCTTGTGTTCCGCGAATGTCCGGGGCAAGACCCTCCCCTCGTTCTATAGTCCAAGAACCATGATCCTCGTCACAGGCGGTGCCGGATTCATCGGCAGTAACTTCGTGCTCGATTGGCTCGCAGCCTGCGACGAACCGGTCGTGAACCTCGACAAACTCACCTACGCGGGCAACCTCGCAAACCTCGAACGCGTCGAGGCCGATGCTCGGCATGCGTTCGTCCACGGCGACATCGCCGATCGCGGCCTCGTCGAGAAGCTCTTGAACGAGCATCACATCCGCGCGATCGTCCACTTTGCCGCGGAGAGCCACGTCGATCGCTCGATCCACGGCCCGGAAGACTTTGTCGCGACGAACATCGTCGGGACGTTCCGGCTGTTGGAGGCCACGCGGGCCTATTGGTCAGCCTTGCCGTCCGTCGATCGAGACGCGTTCCGGTTTCTGCATGTCTCGACCGACGAGGTTTTCGGGACGCTCGCGGCCACAGATCCGGCGTTCAATGAGGAGAATCAATACCGGCCCAACAGTCCGTATGCCGCGAGCAAGGCGTCGAGCGATCACCTTGTCCGCGGGTATCACCACACCTACGGGCTGCCCGTCGTCACCACCAACTGCTCCAACAACTACGGCCCCTGGCAGTTCCCTGAAAAACTCATCCCGCTGTGCATCTATCGGGCCGTCACCGGCGAGCCACTTCCGATCTACGGTGACGGCCGGCAGGTCCGTGACTGGCTCTATGTGGGCGATCACTGCTCGGCTATCCGACGCATCATCGAAGCGGGTCGCACCGGTGAGGTGTACTGCGTGGGCGGGTCGAGTGAGATGGCCAATATCGACGTGGTCAACCTTCTCTGTCGCATTCTCGACTCGGAAAAGCCCCGGGCTGACGGGAAGTCGTACGCCACGCAGATCACGTACGTCACCGATCGGCCGGGCCATGACCGCCGCTATGCGATCGACCACGGCAAAATCACGTCGGAGCTGGGCTGGCGGCCGAGTGAGTCATTTGAGTCGGGCCTGCGCAAAACGGTCCGCTGGTATCTCGACCACTCGCAGTGGGTGGCCGACGTGACGAGCGGTGCCTACCGCGACTGGATCGATCGGCATTACGTGGCTGAGTCGCAGCGATGACAATCGTGCCGCCGGGAAGGAAAGGACGTCTGTCATGAAAGTTTTGATCACAGGATCTTCCGGGCTCATCGGCAGTGAAGTGGCCACCCACTTTGATGGCCTCGGCTGGGAGATTCACGGCGTCGACAACAATCAGCGGGCTGTCTTCTTCGGCGACGCTGGTGACACGCGGTGGAACCAACGGCGGCTCGCTTCCAGCCTGCACAACTTCCACCATCACGAATTGGATATCCGCGACCGGGCGGGAGTCTTGGACCTCGTTGCCACCACAAGGCCCACGGCGATCGTGCATACCGCGGCCCAGCCCTCGCACGACCGCGCTGCCGCGATCCCCTTCGATGATTTTGATACCAACGCGGTCGGCACGCTCAATCTCCTCGAGGCCGCCCGCCGCGCCTGCCCCGAGAGCCCGTTCGTGCACATGAGCACGAACAAGGTCTACGGCGATGCCCCGAATGAAATCCCGCTCGTCGAGTTGGCGACCCGCTGGGACTATGCCGACGCTGCCTTCGCCGAGGGCATCCCTGAGTCGTTCCGCATCGACCAGAGCAAACACTCGCTCTTTGGAGCATCCAAGGTCGCCGCCGATGTGATGGTGCAGGAGTATGGCCGTTACTTCGGCATGCCCACCTGCTGCCTGCGGGGCGGCTGTCTTACGGGGCCGTCTCACTCGGGCGTCGAGCTGCACGGATTCTTGAGCTACCTCGTGAAGTGCAATCTCGATGGGCGTCGGTACACCGTCTTTGGCTACCAGGGCAAGCAGGTCCGCGACAACATTCATGCAGCGGATGTCGCTGCCTTCATCGCCCGGTTCATTGCAGCCCCGCGGCCGGCGGCCGTCTACAACATCGGGGGTGGCAAGGCCAACAGCTGCTCGATCCTCGAGGCCTTCGAAATGGTCGCGGCCCGCACGGGCCGAGCCATGGACTGGGTCTACGACGAGCAGGCCCGCGCCGGCGACCACATCTGCTACTACTCCGACCTGCGACGCATGCAGGCCGACTATCCAGGCTGGAAGCCTGCGATCTCGCTCGGCGAGACGTTTGATCAGATCGTCGAGGCGCATGAGCGGCGAACAGCCGCAGTAATATGAAGATTCTGGTGACGGGTGGATGCGGGTTCGTTGGGGCAGCAGTGTGCCGTCGGATGCTCGCGGCGCGCTCGGACCTTGCGATCACCGTCCTCGATAATCTCCGCCGCCGCGGCTCGGAGACGAACGTGGCCGACCTCGAGGCCAGAGGTATCCGCGTGGTGCATGGCGACCAGCGGATCGCGGCCGACATCGACATGATCGGTCCCTTTGACTTTTGCATCGACGCCGCAGCGGAGCCGAGCGTCCTTGCGGGCACCGCGGCCGGGACGCACACCGGACGCCGCCAGCTTGTCGATCACAACCTCGTCGGCACGATCAACCTCCTCGAGACGGCGGCCCGCTGGCAGGCGGGTTTTGTGATGCTGAGCACGAGCCGTGTCTATTCGATCCCGGCAATGGTGAACCTGCCGCTGGTGGAACGAGAGGGCCGCGGGGCCGCAGGCTCATTTGCACTCGACGCCTCGCAGTCACTGCCCGCCTGCGTCTCGCCGGCCGGAATCAGTGAAGGGTTTTCCACCGCGGCGCCTGTCTCGCTCTATGGCGCAACCAAGCTTGCAGGTGAGGTGCTGGCGCTGGAATACGCCCATGCTGTCGGCACGCCGCTGGTGATCAACCGCTGCGGTGTCATGGCCGGAGGCGGTCAGTTCGGTCGGGCCGACCAGGGGATTTTTTCGTGGTGGATCCACCGCTGGCAGGCCCACAGGCCGCTCTCGTATATCGGCTTCGGTGGCCGAGGCCTTCAGGTCCGCGATTGCCTTCATCCTGATGATCTGGCCGACCTCGTGCTCCTCCAAATCGCTGCGGCCGGCGGCGGCGAGCCCGTGGTAGTGAACGTCTCGGGCGGTGCGGCACGTGGCACGAGTTTGGCTGAATTAGCGCTCTGGTGCGCTGAGCGGCTTGATTCTCATGATGTGTCGGCAAGCCCCGAGACCCGTCCCTACGACCTTCCGTGGGTCGTGCTTGACCACGCCGCCGCCACGCTGCGATACGGCTGGCGGCCGGCCCGCTCCGCCGAAAGCATTTTTGAGGAGATCGCCGTCCATGCCGAACGAAACCCTGGATGGCTCAACCGCTGCGGCGGCTGAAGCTCTGGCGGCTCGCACGCCTTCTGCGAGGCCGCTCCAGCGGCTCTCGGTCGTCATTCCGGCGCGCGACGAGGAGGGCTGCATTGTCGCCACCGTCGAGCATCTCCATCTGGAGCTCCGCATGCAGGGCGTGCCGCACGAGATCATCGTCGTCGATGATGGCTCGACCGACACGACCTGGCGGCTGCTCAAAGAGGCGGCCGAGCGAATCCCCGAGCTTACTCCGGTCCAAAACCCTGAGCCGCATGGCTTTGGCCGAGCGATCCAATGGGGCCTCACTGCCGCGACCGGTGACGCGATGGTCATCATGATGGCTGATGAAAGCGATGATTGCCGCGACGTCGTCCGCTACTGGCAGAAGCTCAACGAAGGCTGGGATTGCGTCTTCGGAAGCAGGTTCATGAAGGGTGGTGGCGTCATCGACTATCCCCGCGTGAAGCTCTTTCTCAATCGGATGGCAAACTGGTTCGTCCGGATCCTGTTTCAGATCAAGCTCAACGACACCACCAACGCCTTCAAGGGCTATCGCCGTGAGGTGATCGAGGGGTGTATGCCGATTCTCTCGCCGCACTTCAATATCACCGTCGAGCTGCCGCTGAAGGCAATCGTCCGCGGCTACACGTGGACGGTTATCCCGATCACATGGCGGAACCGCCGCACCGGGACTGCGAAGCTCAAAATCCGCGAAATGGGAAGCCGCTACTTCTTCATCGTGGCGTATGTCTGGCTTGAAAAGTATTTCAGCCGGGGAGATTATCGTCGTCCTGAACCGGCTCACGTGTTGCCTTCGAGCGATGTCCGTCCATGAAGATCGTGATCTTGGGAGCAACGGGGCAGGTGGGCCGCGAAGTGTCGCGGGCACTTCCGGCTGTTGGTGAGGTGGTGGCCTGTGACCGCTCGCGCGCCGATCTCGAGCACCCCGACCGCGTCGCGGACCTTCTGGCCCACGAGCGGCCCGATGTGATCGTCAATGCCGCGGCCTACACCGCCGTCGACAAGGCCGAACGGGAGCCTGACCGGGCCCAGCTCATTAATGCCACGGCCGTCGCCACAATTGCCGCTGAAGCTCGTCGGCAGGATGCGCTCCTGATTCACTACTCCACCGACTATGTCTTCGATGGCCAGGCCACCGGCTGTTACCGCGAGACAGACCCGACGAGCCCGCTGTCCATCTATGGAGCAACAAAACTCGCTGGCGAGCGGGCGATCGCCGAGTCCGGCTGCCGGCACTATCTCTTTCGAACGAGTTGGGTCTACGCCACGCACGGCGCAAACTTCCTGAAAACGATGCTCAGGCTCGCTGCCAATCGCGACGATCTGGCCGTCGTGGCCGATCAAGTAGGCGCGCCCACCTCCGCGGCCTTGATCGCAGACATCACTGCGGAATGCATCAGGCGGTCCGCAGACGCCTCCTTAGCCTTGCCCCTCGGGCTCTATCACCTGGCGCCCCAGGGCACCACAACCTGGCACGGTTACGCGGTGTTCCTGCTGGCGGCGGCCCGCGACCGCGGCCTTCCGGTCCGCGTGAGCCCAGACGGCATTCGGCCTCTGACCACCGCTGAATATCCTACCGCGGCCCGACGGCCCGCCAACTCGCGGCTGGACACCCTGAAACTGACAACGGCCCTCGCGAGAAGCCTTCCGAAATGGGAGGATGGCGTGCTGGCGGCCGTGGCGGAGTTGGCCCATTCCTGATACTCATTCCTTCACCGACGCGCCGCGCATGACGACTTGCAAGGGCATCATTCTGGCCGGCGGCAGCGGTACACGACTGCATCCGATGACGCTTGCGGTCTCGAAGCAGCTCCTGCCGGTGTACGACAAGCCGATGGTCTACTACCCGCTGAGCGTTCTCTTGCTCGCGGGGATTCGCGACATCCTCGTGATCTCGACGCCGCATGACACGCCACGCTTCCGCGACCTCCTAGGCGACGGCGCCGCGTGGGGCATCCGGATCCAGTACGCCGTGCAGCCGAAGCCGGAGGGGCTCGCCCAGGCGTTTCTGATTGGCGAAGAGTTCTTGGCAGGCGGTCCTGCGGCGCTCGTCCTCGGCGACAACATTTTTTATGGCCACGGCCTCGCCCGACGGCTGCAGGTGGCGGCAGGCCGTACTTCCGGCGCGACCGTTTTTGCCTATCCCGTGTCAGACCCCGAGCGGTACGGCGTGGTGGAGTTCGACCGATCGGGGAAGGCCATATCGATCGAAGAGAAGCCGGCGAAGCCCCGCAGCCGCTACGCCGTCACCGGGCTCTACTTCTATGACGACCAAGTCGTCGATGTCGCTCGCACCATCAAGCCCTCGGCCCGCGGCGAACTCGAGATCACCGATGTCAACCGCGTCTATCTCGAACGGGCCGCGATCACCGTTGAACGGCTCGGCCGCGGCGACGCCTGGCTCGACACCGGCACCCATGACAGCCTCATCGAGGCGGGGCAATTCATCCAGTCGCTCGAGAAGCGACAAGGCCTCAAGATCTGCTGCCCCGAGGAGATCGCCTGGCGGCACGGCTGGATCGACGACGACGCACTCGAAGCCCTCGCTCGGCCACTCGCGAAGAGCGGGTATGGCGAGTACCTCCTCGCCCTAGCCCGTGAGGATCACCCGGCGTGAAGGCCATCGCCACCGACATTCCTGGTGTCTTCATTCTCGAGCCGAAGGTTTTTGCCGACGAACGCGGAGCCTTCTTTGAAAGTTTTAACGTCGACGTCTTTCAGAAAGCGGTCGGCTCGAGTCTGTCGTTTGTCCAAGACAACCAGAGCACGAGCCACCGTCACGTCCTCCGCGGCCTGCACTACCAAGACCCACGACCACAGGGGAAATTGATCCGCGCCGTCGCCGGTGCGATCTTCGACGTGGCCGTCGACATCCGGCCGAATGCACCGACATTCCGACGCTGGGTGGGCATCGAGCTCTCGGCCGAAAATCGCCGCCAGCTCTGGATACCGCCGGGCCTGGCCCACGGGTTCCTGACGCTCTCAGAATCGGCCGACGTGCTCTACAAGGCCACCGATTTCTACGCGCCCGGCTGCGAGGGCTGCATCCGCTGGGATGATCCCACGCTCGGGATCGCCTGGCCGCTCACGGCCCCACCGATCCTTTCGCCGCGGGACGCAACTGCATCCCTCCTCCTGCAGAATTGAATCATCGGTTCACGGCCTTTGGTCGCGCTCCTCATTGCGACTTCATGCTCGATGTTCGTGTTGACAAGGCCCAGGAGCCTCAATCCAATACCGTGTCATCGACTTCGGGATGGTCATCCATTTCCAATGCCTGGCACCCGTGACCTGCAAAGGGTCGAACCACGCACTCGGCGAACAGGTGCTCGCCATCAAAAGGAAGCAAGGGACACGCCATGGATACGGCCGCACGCAGAATGCCCCCGCCCCACCTCCTCCAGAGGGTATCGAACAGTCCCAGCGTCGAGGACTTTGTCCGATCGTTCCCAATCCTGCGGCAATTGGTGCGTTCGTATCTCGACCGGGCCGGACTGAACTTCAACTCTTTCAATTCCATCTTGGACTTGGGATGCGGCGTTGGTCGATTCATGTTCGCATTCGATGGCACTTTAGGCCCTAATCAGCGCCTGTGGGGCAGCGAAGTGCACGAGGAGTGCGCCCGCTGGTGTCAAGAGAATATTGACTTTGTCGAAACGTCCCATAGCAGCATCGACCCACCGCTCCCGTACAACGATCAGCATTTCGATCTGATTTACGCGCTCTCAGTCCTGACCCACCTCCGCTTGGACATGCAGTTTCGCTGGGCGTGGGAGATCCACCGGGCGCTCCGCCCGGGCGGTGTGCTGTTCGCCACCATCCATGGCCCTGTGTACTTCCCGTTCTTCCATGGGAAGCGATCGCAAGTGGTGCGCGATGAAATGTTCTCGTTCGGGGATGACGCGCTCTTCGCCTACCTGGAGTTTCCCAGCAGTGAGTCCCTCGACCAAGGGCAAGTGCACGTTTCGTCAGCCCATACACAAGACTTTATCCGAGAGCAGTTTTCGGCGTTCGAGATCATCGCCCGCTTCCCGCAGAGCCTCCTGGCCGCTGGTCAGGATTTGTACCTCATCCGTCGACCCGAACATGGTCGGTCAATCGAGCGGCCCGTCGGCGATTCTGCGCAGTGGGCATGGGTCGAGCCGCTGCGTGCTCCCGAGCCAGAGTCGCCCGTCGATCTGACTTTTCATCTCAACGGCCATGAGCGTTTCCGCGTCTACCCGGCGCCCCAAATCGACGGGGTCTACGGTATGGACTTTCACGTTGAGATCCGAGCCAAGGACCGGATCCTCGTCACGGAGAATCAGCGGCCCAAGAACGACCGGATCCTTGGCAAGACTCAATACCACGTCATCGATGTGCCAGTCCCGAAATACGTCGGCGAAGTGACCGTGCGATTGAGTACCTCGCTGCGGAACCGGGGAACCCTACCGGCCGAGTCCGTTCCAGAAGTTCATTGGAGCTTCCCGAACTTCACGTGATGGCCCGCTTGCCGCCCGGCGTTTGGTGCCATGCTACGGCGGCCTGGACTTATGGCCTCCTCCCGATGTACTTTTGGAGGATTCAGCGACCGCAGACCGAGATAGAGGAAATGGTGTGTCTGGGACAATGGAATCTGCTTCGAGTCTGGCTGCTCCCTCCCGTCGCGGCCTGCTCGTGCTCGGCATGCATCGCAGCGGAACCTCCGCAGTCGGCCGCGTTCTGAGCCTCTTGGGAGCAGACCTCCCGAGCCGAACCATTGGCCCCGATGAGTTCAATGAATCGGGCTACTGGGAAGCCGCCGAACTCTACCGCTTTCACGACCAGATGCTTGCCAGGGCCGAGTCCCGCTGGGACGACTGGCGGCCATTTAGCCGGGTATCGCTCGACCCGTACGACCTCATTGGAGTCGAGCACACCCTCCTGGAATTCCTCGCCCGAGAGTTTCGTGGCTCGGATCTTTTCGTCATCAAGGATCCGCGAATCTGCCGCTTCGTGCCACTGTGGCTCGACGTGCTCGGTAAGTTTTCCACCGTTCCCGGTGCCATCATTCCGGTGCGACACCCATTCGCGGTCGCCCAGTCGCTTCAGAAGAGGGACGGCTTCTCGCTCACGAAGTCTTATCTGATTTGGCTCCGGCATGTCGTCGATGCCGAGCATGCGACTCGGCATGTTCCCCGCTCGTTCGTGGACTACGACGGCTTGTTGGCGGACTGGCGGAGCCACGTCGATCGCATAGCGAGTGAGATCGGCATTGCATGGCCGAAACCGCTGTCGAACGTTGCCGAGGAGGTGGATCGGTTTCTCTCCGTTCAGTTCCGTCACCATGTGGCAACAATCGAAGAACTCGAGGGGAGCCAGCATGTCGTCGCCTGGATCCGACGTGCCTACGCAGCCATGCTGGCCTTCGCGCGGGCCGGTGACCATGACGCGGCTCGCCGCGACATGGATCAAGTACGAGCCGAGTTTGACAACGCCTGCCTCGCGTTCGGTGACCTGTGGACAGAGGAGCGTTCCAATTTCGCTCAGGAGGCGCTGTCGCCCTTGGGGGTCGTGTCACAGAGGACCCTCGATCGGCATGTCCAGGGAATCGAAAAGCGGCTCGCTTCCCTGAACGCCGCTCATCTGGAGGCCGCGGATCGGGTGACGGCGGTCGAACTGCCGTTATCCGCCTTGCAGCACGCCGCCGAACAGCAGCAGCAACACGCCACGAACATGATGCTTGAGCAGGCGAATGAAACCCGCCGGCTCTCGGGAATTCTCACCGACGCGACCACTGACCTGAGCCACCAGCTCCAGGAGGTGAGGGAGGATGGCCACCGTCGTGACTCCATGCTCGAAGACCTCGCGGCAAAGGTCGATGGTCGGCACTCCGATCTGAGCAGTCAGCTCACTCAGATAGTGGAACATGCAATGTGTCGCGATGCCGCAGTCGAACACCTCGCATCGCAGAACGAAAGTCACTTCACCAGTCTGAGCGGGGAGCTCAGCCAGCTGGCGGAAAACGCGCGGCGGCGCGATGCCGCAGTCGACGAACTCGTAGAGAAGACCGTGGGCCAGCAGTCCGACCTGCAGCGGCTAATCGATGCCCAAGCCCAACGGATTGCTGATCTCGAGGAGGCACAAGCTGCGGCGCGGCAGGTCACTCAACACGGCGAGATGACACGGCATATCGATACCCATACCGCCAGACTCTCGCGCATGCAGTACAGCCTCGATGGCGCCATCTCCAGACTTGACGCGCTCACCGCACGACCCTCCTCCGCTCGATTCCATTCAGCGACGAAGCGAGTCGTGGGTCGCCTGCGGACGGTAGGGCGTTGGATGGAGCGGGCGGTCCGAAAGGTTCGCAAAGAGGTGTTTCGCCAGCTACGGCTCCAGTCGGTCCGAAACTACCTGTCGAAGCGCTGGTTCCGGAGGACTGTGCGCGCAATTCGGGCATCGGGCTTGTTTGATACTGGCTGGTATCTCCGGGAATACGCGGACGTCGCCGCCTCAGGTGTGGATCCGGCCCTGCATTACCTGATGTACGGCGTCCAGGAAGGACGCTGCCCGAATCCGCTTCTTCATACCCGGTGGTATCTCGAGCAGTACCCCGACGTGGCTGCCGCGAAGGCGGATCCACTCCTCCATTATCTTCTCCACGGTGCGGCAGAGGAGCGGGATCCGAGTCCCTTGTTTCAAACGGCGGACTATGTCGCGCGGCACCCGGAACTCCGCGTGACGAAGCAGAACCCACTCGTCCATTACCTCAGCAGGCTCGATACGTCGCACCACGGCTCGACGTCGTCGGCTCGCGGCGACCCTTCCGGCGCATCAGTGTTGCCTCTCTCCTTGCCGCCGATGCCGTCTCCTCAAGCTCCCACGGCCAGATCCGGCGGCGACCCCCGGTCTGACCGTCTTTCGTATTCGCCACTCGTGTCGGTCATCGTGCCGGTCTATGACACGCCGGCAGCACTCCTCGAGAAGATGATCATCTCGGTTCAGCGACAATCCTACGGCAACTGGGAGCTCTGTCTGGTCGATGACGCATCGCCTCAGCCGCATGTCCGAACGATGCTCGAGCAGGCGGCAGCCCGTGATCCTAGAATCCGTGTCACGTTCCGCGCATCCAACGGAAACATCTCCGCCGCCACGAATACTGGTATCGCGCTGGCTCGTGGCGAATTCATTGCGTTCCTCGATCACGACGATGAACTGACCACGGATGCCCTGCTCGAAGTGGTTCGCTTCTTGAACGACGAGCCAGACACGGACGTCATGTACACCGACCAGGACAAGATCGACCTCGCCGGCCGGCCTTCCGAGCCTTTTTACAAGCCGGCCTGGTCACCGGCCTACCTGCAGTCGGTCATGTATGTTGGTCACCTGCTCATCGTGCGATCGTCACTGCTCCGGGAAACGGGGGGCTGCGATGGCACGTTCGACGGCGTCCAGGACTTCGAGTTGATGCTCCGTTTAGGCGAGGCGACAAAAATGATCCGGCACCTACCCCGCATTCTGTATCACTGGCGGAAGACCCCCGGCAGCATTGCGAGCGATTCTGCAGCGAAACACGGCATCGATGACCTGCAACGGAAGGCGGTGCAGGCCCATCTAAACCGTCTCGGTATTGCGGCCACCGCCACCACGAACGGGTCGGCCCATCGGGTGCGCGTGGTGCCCACGCCTCGCAGCATCGAGCCACTCGTCTCGATCCTGATTCCCTCCAAGGACCACCCCGAACTGATCGGCCCGTGTCTTGCGCATTTGTTCGAGAAGACGACGTACAAGACATTCGAGGTCATCGTTGGCGACAACGAAACAACCAATCCAGAAGCACTCCGGATTCTCGATCGGTTTCCTGTGAAGCGTGTTCCACTGGCCGGCCGGTTCTGTTTCGCGTCCTTCAACAATCGAATGGCACAGGAGGCGCGGGGCGACTACTTGTTACTCCTGAACAACGACACCGAAGTCGTGCAGCCGAACTGGCTCGACACGCTCATGCTGTATGCAGAACAGGACGATGTCGGCGCCGTCGGTCCGCTTCTGCTGTACGGTGACGGGACGGTTCAGCATGCCGGGGTGATCCTCGGACCGCGCGGGACGGCTGATCATGTGATGCGCGGCTTTCCCGGAGACTCCGACGGCTACGCCGGCTCCCTCCAGGCGGCGCGGGAGGTCACGGCAGTGACCGGTGCGTGCCTCTTGGTTCGCCGTGACCACTACATGGCCTGCGGAGGGCTCAACGAAACCTTCGGGCGACATTACGAGGACGTGGATTTTTGCCTTCGGCTTCGGAGTCGTGGGCTCCGCAACGTCTTCGCGGGGAGTGCCCGGATGGTGCACCACGAAAGCAAATCCCGCGGTTCGTATTACGACTTCACCGACCGGGTTCTCCTCCTCGACCACTGGGAGTCGTGGATTCACCAAGGGGATCCGTACTATAACCCGGCTTTCGATCCCGAGCGTGTCGATTATTCCGTGCGCGTCGCGTGAGCAGGGTTCCACGAAGCCGTTCCATCATGGTTGGCGTACTGACATGAACATTTTATTCGTGCTCTATCAATCGTTGGCCTGCAACAGTGCGAGCCACGTTGACGGCCTCGCTCGGGAGCTTTCGACGCTCGGGCACGATTGCCTCGTAGCACTGCCGGAGCACCTGGACGATGCCGAGCGATTTGCACCGATGCCGTACCGCATCACGACCTACCGCCAGATTCTCGACACACCTCTGTGCTTCACCGATGGACGAGGTCCGGATATCGTTCACACCTGGACCCCTCGCGAGATCGTGCGAAAGTTTCACGACCGGCTG
Organism: Planctomycetota bacterium; assembly: GCA_031403195.1. GTDB lineage: Bacteria > Planctomycetota > Planctomycetia > Pirellulales > UBA1268 > QWPN01. The sequence continues at coordinate 14,034 of JANNSZ010000081.1, forward strand.
GCCGAGTCACTCCGGTTTCGCACCGTGATCCATCTCGAGGACAACGAAGAACACATCGCCCGCGTGGCGTTGGGTGAGAGGGGGTGGCAGGCAGCGTGCGCGAATCGACTGAGCTTCCCCTATCCGGACCATCTCACAAGCCCTGTCCAGGCCCCAGAATTCTTTGCCAAGGCTTCCGGGGTGACTCTCTTGATCGATCGACTGGCCGAGTGCATGCCGGTCGAGCGGCCTCACCAGGTCTTCTGGCCGGCGGTCGACCGAGGGGTCTTCCATCCGCGTCCCCGTAATGACGCCCTGCGATCCACCCACGGAATCGCTCCGAACGAAATCGTCCTCTGCTACCACGGCAACATGCACCAGGCGAATCGAGCGGAAATTCGCAGCCTCTATCTCGCGGTCGCGCTGCTGAACCGCCAGGGCTTTCCCGCTCGGTTGGTGCGCATGGGCACCGACCATGTCGCCCACGAACCCGAGTATCTCCGCTGGGCCGCGGAGTTCTCGATCGACTTGGGATACGTCGTCGATCGCCGGCAGCTGGTAGACGTGCTCGCGATGGCAGATGTCTTCGTGCAGCCGGGCGCCTCGGACGCCTTTAATGACTATCGATTCCCGTCCAAGCTTCCCGAGTTCTTCGCGCTGGGGCGGCCGGTCATTTTGCCAAAGGCCAACATCGGCCTGGTGACACGGCATTTGCAGGACGCATTCGTCCTGGACGAAGCCAATGGCCAAAACATCTGCGCGGCCATCCGGACCATCTGCTCGAATCCAGATACCTACCGGATGCTGAGCGAGGCGGCCGGTGCATTTGCCGAGAAGCGGCTTTCGTGGAACGTATCTGCTGCGGCCGTCGCCCGCCTCTACGAGACCCTCGCATGTGACGCAGCGGCGGCATGACCATTGACCAGCACCGCACCCCAGGAAGGTGGTTCGTGATGACAAGCGAGCAGGCACAGCCTCCTGTATCGCAATCGTGGTCGGCACACGGACGCGCGCCATGAACATCGAGCTCGTATCGATCCACGTCCCTAAAACGGCGGGCACCTCGTTCTGCCGCGTGCTGAAAAACGTGTACGGGGAGGAGGCGATCTTTCTGGACAACGGCGAGTATGTCGGCAAGGAGCTCAAGGACATGCCGCTCCAGCCGTACCACCGGGTCATCCACGGGCATGTATGGGCCGGGAGATACAAGCGGCGGCTGCCCCAAGCCCGCCATGTCACCTGGCTGCGTCACCCGGTCGACTGGCTGATCTCGCTGCATGGGTTCCTCGACTCCCTCGGGCCGAACGAGAACCCAGTGTTGCAGCGTTCGAAGAGAGAGGGATCAAGCCTGGTCGATTTCGCTGCATCCGAGGGCGTCCAAGCCCATACCCCCAGCCGGTTCCTGATGCCCGTCCCGCTCGACGAGTTCTTTTTTGTGGGTCTCCAAGAGCACTTCGCCGAGGATCTCTACGACTTCTGCAAGATGATGGGTTGGTCGGACGTTGTTCCGCCAACCGAGAATCGGAACTTGGAGCCGGAATTGCTAAGGCTCCGGTCCGAAGTCTGGTCGGATCATAGCCTCGTGAAGGCGCTGTGCGACCGCCTCGAAGACGACATGAAACTCTACGAGGCGGCCGTGCAGCAGCGGGCTCGGCGGCTGGGGGTCTCCGTCTCGGCCTGATCGTGCCTTCCCAACCGCAGGCTTCCAGCGAATCACATGCGGCCGCAACAAGGATTTTTTTCTCTCGCCGCCGACAAGCGGCTGGTTGTCTCCAGGAGGATGTCATGATCACGTTGGCCGATCGCTACGCTGGCCACGTCGTGCCCGCACTCAGCTACGGAACCGTTCGCGACTTCTGCGACAGCTTCGACCACTTTGGTGCGCTCGCTACCGTCTCGGGAGATCTCAAGGACGCCCAGCGGCCCTGGATGATCAAGGCGATCCTCGGCAGCGTGCCTCGCGGGGGCCGGCTCATCGAGATTGGCGCCGGCCAGCCGCTCGTTGCCGACCTTCTCACCACACTTGGGTACGATGTCACCGTCGTAGACCCCTACGATGGCTCAGGCAACGGCCCACGCGAGTACGAGCACTTTCGGAAGACCTACCCCAACGTCCGCTATGTGCGCGAGATGTTCAACGACCAGACTTCTGGCCTGGAGCCGGCCGCCTACGACGCGGTGTACTCCATCTCGGTACTCGAGCACATTCCGATCGATGCTCTGCCGGGTGTGTGCGCCGGCATTCGCAGGTTTCTGGCGGCGCCCGGTCGTGGCCGGACCATTCATGCCATCGACCACATCCTCCTGGGCACGAATGAAAAGTACCACACCGAACACCTTGGCACGTTGATCGAGGACCTTGGACTGGCTCGTGCGGACCTCAGTCGCACCCTGGAAGCCGCCCGCAACGATGTCGACACCTACTTCCTTTCGGCCGAGAGCCACAACCGCTGGCGGGGCGGGACGCCCTATGACCAGTTTCCCATGCGCCGCGTGATCTCGGTCCAGCTCTGCCTACCACCGACGGCCGGGTAACGACGCGAGCGGCACCATCCCGAGGACGAGGCGCCACCGTCCATCAAGCGACTTGTTTCGATATCGCTCGTTGCATGGTGTCGGCGACGAGAACCTTCTCGAACCCGCTGGCATTGATGGCTTTCACGAGCACGACATCGCTAGGCTTGACCTGCTCCCGACCCACCTGGCACCACCATCCGGAGAGTCGAGCGAATTCACCGACCTTCGCGGCGACATCGGGCATGACGGCGTACGGCATACACCGCTGCACGACCCGATCGCCGACGATCACCTGAATCTCCTTGATGCCGCCACCTGGGTTGGGGTCGGCCGCCCAACCGGACAACTCGAGGTTGCCCGAAGCCCCGATGGTGCAGGAGTTGTTCCATCCTTGGGGATGATGCTTGAAGTCCAGCGGCACCGACGCCCTCGCGGGGTCATCGGCCACGATATAAACGTCCTGATAGTAACTGATTCCCTTGGGAATCCGATGCACCGTGACGTGCGGTGGGAGGACATCCGCGATGATCTCGCGGACGGCATGTTCCGACACGTACGTCGTGCCATACTCTTGGCCATCGAGGCTGCGGCTCTCGCTGTTTGGGTAGAAGATGAAGTCCTTCTTCGGGCCCCCACCCTGCACGGTCATCGAGATGTCGTGGACACTGAAGACCATCATGCCGCCCGGCGCCACGAGGCCGTACAGCTTGGTCATCCAACGGGCAAAAGTCTCCTTCGGGATGTGGCTAAAGAACGACACCGCGGTGATGCAGTCGAAGCCCGGCTCGGACGGCAAGCCGGCTGGCGGGAACGCATCGGGATCAGATACCGAGACCACTCCATTCACGCCGTGCCACTGCCTCTGGAAGGCAATCGCTTCCTCGTAGATATCGCAGACCCAGACCCGCTCCGGGGGGAGTTCCTGGACGAGGTAGCGAATCGCACGCCCATAGCCGCTGGCGAAGTCGAGGAACCGCGTGACCTTTCCAAAGCCACCGAAGTACCAGTCAACCACCTGACGGATCGTGTCGATGATCCGCCGGCCGGCCCCGAAGTAGTCGAGATAGCTGATGTGATAGTTGTCTTTGGTAACCTGGAGGGTGTAGAGCAGCATCTCGTCATGCGCACTGATGACGGTATTGAACGATTCGGGGGAGACCGTTTGGTCCCGGAGAAACGCCCGAATCCCCTCAGAATCGTCCGCCGGGCGAAACAATGCCCCGCTCCAATTGCTTGCGCTTCCTTGCATGGGAATCCTTCCCCGTGGGCCTATGGCTTGGAAAGCGACGATCATAGTGCTGTGACTGCCGGATGTCGAGGAAGATCTCGAGGGCACAACCGGGAAAATGCGAGCCTTGGTCAACGGTCCTGGCGGCGAAATCGTGGCAGGAGACGACGGTACCAGGGGCGGCGAGTCGCACGGGCAACGTCGAGACCACGCGACCGAATGGATGGTTCGATCGCCAGGAACGTACTGAACAGTCGCTCCATGATGAACGGCACGTAGGGCGCGTCGATCTCACGATCGGCTCGCGACCACGTGAGTCTGCGGTCGGCATCGTCGAGGCCGTCGAGGATGTGACGGTACACCGGCTCACAAAACTTCATGTACGCGTCCCAGAACCGGCGGGAACCCGCCCAGTAGTTACAAAACAGAACCTGCTCGCGTGGCTGGTCGAGCGAGGCAAGGTCAACGTCCATGCCCACCGCGTTCAAAATCCGCTGGGCGAGCCCAAGGATCCCTGGGTGGTGGATCTCGGCCTGCTGCCAGATGTTCGTGAAGGCCTGTGGCTCCACACGAAACGGATGCGCGAAGTAGGCATCGTAGCCCGGATTCCGCTCGATGAACCGCACAAACGTTGCGCCGCGGAGGCCAGTCTTGGCGACAAACTTCCACGACAGGAACCCCGTGATGTCGCCATCCCGGCAGACCCCGCCGAGCCACGCCGTGCGAAACACGTGGTACTCACGCCACTCGGGGCACGGGTTGGCCCGGTTGTCGTACGGAATGAAGGCCGGATCGAGTACCGTCCGTTGGCTGTCTTCGTAGAAGATCTGATGGATACGAACGGCCATCGACGTTTCCGGCTGCGAGAAGAGGAATGATCGCGCTGTTGCAAGTGGGGTCACGATTGCGAGGCGGCCTCACGGACCGGACAAGCCTCGTCGCGGATGATGGCGCCGTGCGAGAGCTCGATCACGCGGTTGCACTCCCTGGCAATCAGGCTCGCCGAATGCGAGGCGAGCACGAGAATTCCGCTGGCGGCGACGAGGCTCGTGATCCGTTCCTCAGCCCGCTTTCGAAACTCTGCGTCACCCACGGAGAGCCATTCGTCCATGAGCAGGATGTCGGGCCGCACGCTCGTCGTAATGGCGAAGGCCAGCCGCATCATCATTCCAGTCGAGTAGGTATGCACCGGCATGTGGAGGTAGTCACCGAGGCCGCTGAACTCGGCGATGTCCGGCGTGAGCTGCCGAATCGTGAGGCGGTTCATGCCGAGCACGAGCCCACGGATCATGATGTTTTCATAGCCGGTGGCCTCCCGCTCGATGCCCAGCACCGGATTCACGAGGCTCGCGATCGAGCCCTCATGACAGTAGCGGCCGCGGGTCGGCGGATAGACACCGGCGAGGGTCTGGAGAAGCGTCGACTTGCCCGCGCCGTTGTGGCCCATGAGGCCGAGGCGATCGCCGTCTCGCAGCTCGAACGAAACGTCCCGCAGCGCCTCGATGACCGTGACGCCCGTATCACGGCCGATGCGGCCACCCGTTGCGGCGCTCGTGAGCGTTGTTTTGAGCGACGCGGCGTCGGCCCCGAAGATCGGGTAGCTGACCGCCACGTTCTCGAGCGCGATCAAGGCCATCGCAGGTTTACACCCAGTAGACGACCTGCCGCCGGCAGGTGCGATAGAGGTACGCGGCGACTGCGATATTCAGGGTCGTAAAATACAGGAGAAACCATACAGTACCCGCCGCCGGGCTGTCGCTCATGAGCGGGAGCCGCAGAATGTCGAGCAACTGAGCCAAAGGGTTGTAGAGGATAAACCGAGACCGTTCCGGTAGCTTTTCGGGAAACCAGAAGACCGGAGTGAGGAACATGAGGAGTTGCAGTGAACTGGTGACGATGTTGGGCACGTCACGAAACCGGGCCGAAAGAAATCCAAGCGTGATAGAGAGTGCATGAAGATTCACCATCGCGACGACGAGCCCAGGAATGACCAGGAACATCCGCGGGCTGCATGGAAGCCCCGACCAGATGGCAACGGGCACGTAGAGCACGACGTGGTGCGCGAGAAAGATCAACTGCCGCGTGAGGCTCCGCCATACAAAAACGCTGCGTGGCACGGCGCCCTGCTTGAGGAAAGCCGACGCGCCGATGAAGACCTGGCAGCCATCGCTGAGCGTCGTGCTGAAAAAATGCCAGAAGATGATGCCGAGGGCAAGGTGAGGAAGGAATCGCTTCAGCGGCACATCAAAAAGGCCAGCGTAGAGAGGACCCATGCCGAGCAGAAGCACTCCCATGCTCAGGGTGATCCACAGGGGTCCCAGGAGAGAGCGGCGGTAGCGGAGCACGATGTCGTACCAGGCAAGCGTGCTCCAGAGATCGACCCGCCGTGTGCCAGCCCACCAGTCGGCCCAGGCCGTGTCGGGCCGTGGCACTCCCCCGCGAGGACGACTTGCATCCCGCACTGGCGAAGGCATCGTTTCGGACGGAGCGGCCACGGCAATGACGGTTTTGGGAAAGGGGCGCACCGCAGGAATCGCGGTTTTCGGCTGGGTCACACATCCGACCGTAGGCCCGCTTCCAGGCAGCGTCAAGCGTGCGGGATGACACCCCATGAATGAACCCCGTGAGAGTGCCCCGGTCACCGTCGTGGTCATCAATTTCGACGGGGGGGATCACGTGGCGAAGTGCCTCACGCACCTGGCAACGCAGTTGGTTCTGCCGGAGCGGGTCATCTTCGTCGACAACGCGAGCACGGATGGGTCCCTAGCCGCCTGTCGGGAGCGTGTTGCGATGAGTCCGCCGCTTGCCAACCGAACCGTCTTCGATGAGGTCGGCAGCAACATTGGCTTCGCCGCGGCCTGCAACCGGGCCATCGCAGCGGCCACCACGGAATTCGTAGTGCTCCTGAATCCTGACGCCTTTCCCGAGCCAGGCTGGCTCGCGGCGCTCATGGCTGCCGCCACGAAGCACCCCGAGAGCGCGGCGTTTGGCTCACGGCAGATGCTGGCCGGGGGGGCCGGCATCCTCGACGGGATCGGCGACCGCTGGCACTGGAGTGGCGTCTCGTGGCGGGAAGGACATGGCCAGCCGCTCGAGCCAGCCGACCTTGTTCCCCGTGAGATCTTTTCTCCCTGTGCCGCTGCGGCCCTCTACCGACGCAGCGCCGTGATCGCTGTCGGTGGCTTTGACGAAGACTACTTTTGCTTTGGGGAGGATGTCGATGTGGGCTACCGACTCAGGCTCGCCGGCTACCTGTCGCGGTACGTACCCGATGCCGTCGTTGAGCATGTCGGTGGCGGCAGCACACCCACAGCCTTTGCCACGCGGTACGGCCACCGCAACACCCTCTGGACCCTCGTCAAGAACACACCGAGCCCGCTGCTGACCATTTCGTTGCTCGGGCACCTGTTTCAATCTATTCTAGGGGTCATCGTGCTTGGCTTTCAGGGCAGAGGTCAGGCATTTCTGCACGGGAAATGGGACGCGGTCTGCGGCCTTCCGGCGGCATTCCGCAAGCGACGGACCGTGCAGGCTGAGCGAAAGGTATCGACGTGGGCGTTCTGCCGGATGATCGACATGGGGCTCACCCGACGACGACGCCGGTCAGCGTCGTGATCGTGAACCACAATGCTGGCCGGCTCCTCGGGGAGTGCCTCGACGCTGCTCTGGCCCAGGCCCGCCAGGTGATCCTCATCGACAATGCCTCCGCGTCCGCTCCCTTTGAAGCGGTCGCCGCACGGTTTGCGCCACACGATAATCTCACGATCGTGCGATCGAAGGTGAACACCGGCTTTGCCACTGGATGTAACCGCGGCGCGGCACTGGCGACTGAGCCCGTGCTTCTCTTTCTGAATCCAGACTGCATTCTGGCGCCCGGCTCGGTGCATGCGCTCGTGGGAGCCCTCGAGTCTGCCGATTCTGTGGGGATGGTGGGTGGCCTGCTCACCGACGAGCATGGTCGCGAGCAGGGAGGCGCCCGGCGAAGCGTCCCCACGCCTTGGCGGTCGTTCGTTCGCGGGTTCGGTCTCGGCCGGCTGGCCTGGCTCGCCCCAAGAACCTTCTCCGACTTCTATCTTCACCGTGAGCCGCTTCCGGCATCGGCTGTCGATGTGGAGGCTGTTTCTGGCGCGCTCACGCTGGTCTCACGCGCGGCCTTTGACGACGCCGGCCCGTGGGACGAAGGGTTTTTCTTGCACTGCGAGGACCTTGATCTCTGCATGCGCTTTCGCAAGAAGGGATGGCGGGTTCTCTTCGAGCCACACGCCCCGGCCATTCACTACCGAGGTATGTGCGGCCGCTCGCGACCACTGGCCGTCGAATGGCACAAGCACCGCGGCATGATCCGGTTCTACCGCAAGCACTTTCGCGCCTCCTATCCGCCGGGGCTTTTTGGTGTGGTCGTGGCTGGCGTCTGGCTGCGGTTTGCCGCGGTCGCCGTGGCCGTCGGATGCCGCACGCTGGCCGGGAGCCTCGTGGCCGCGCCGTCGTGGCTGCGATCGCGGCTTTGCACGACGGAAGATGCACGGCGGACGGCCACTTCCACAACGATTCCGTCGTGATGGCTTCCTCCATTGTCGGTGTCCTCGGAGCAACAAGCCTCGTCGGGCCACCGCTGGTCGCCCGACTCGTGCAGACGGGGCGCCACGTCCTGGCCTGCTCGCGACAACCACCGGCAGAGCCGTCCGCTGACGGCATCACGTGGTGCCGGCCGGGCGGGTACCTGCCAGCCGCCAGCCCTGTCACGCACTGGATCGCGCTGTGCCCCCCGTGGGCCACGGTTGATGTCTTTGATTGGCTCGTTGCGTCAGGGGCCAAGCGGCTGGTGGCACTGTCCTCGACGAGCATCGCCACCAAGCAGCGGTCACCTGACGTGACTGAGCGACGGTTGGCCGAGCAACTGGCCGCATCCGAGGAGGCACTCATCACTCGGGCGAGCCGCGCCGGGGTCATCCTGGTGCTCCTCCGGCCAACGATGATCTACGACGGCTGCTCCGACGGAAACATCACCACGATCCTCGCCTTTGTCCGTCGCTTTGGATGGTTTCCAGTGTGCGGCCCGGCATGTGGCCTGCGGCAGCCGGTGCATGCCGATGATGTCGCGTCGGCATGCCTGGCAGCGCTCGATCACCGTGCACCCAGGGCCACCTACACCCTCTCAGGTGGCGAGGTTCTTCCGTTTCATGATCTCATCGAGCGCACGTGCCGAGCCCACGGCCTCAAACCGCGACTCATTCATCTCCCTCGCGTGGCGTGGCAGTTCGCCGCATGCGTCGGCCGCATGCTTGGGTTCACTCACGGCGCAACGACGGGCACCGCCGCACGGATGAACGAGGACCTTTCATGGGACCACGGTGATGCATCGCGTGACCTGGGGTTCCGTCCGCGGCCGTTTGTTCTTCGCAGCGCGGACGCCGATACACTCGCGGAGCGAATCGCGGCTCGTGGGCCGACATCGTGAAGGGTAGTAGCGTGCCGCTCGTCATTGCCGTCCTCGCGTTCTCTCTGGTCGGCCTGCATCTCGTCGTTGACCCACGGGCCTACGACGTTTCTCAGATGGTGCGACTCGTGGCCTTATTGGCCGGGCTGCTTGTGGCCGTACCGGTGCTCTTGCTCATGCCGCGCTTCGCCCGCCGGATCGATTCGGGCGTGCTTTGCGAGCCGATTGTGCTCGCCTCAGCCGCCTATCTTGCGACCTGCTGGGCCTCACTCGGTTTTGCCCTCAATGTGTCAGCCGGCTTTACCGACTGCTTTCGCACGCTGGGAGCATTCTTGGTGCTGTGCGTCGTCGCGCTTGTCCTCCCACTCGACGGCCGTTGGAAGCGATGGCTTCTGGAGGCCGCCATCGTGGCGACCGTCATCGCCGTGGTCGCCGGGTTTTTCAAAATACTTCCGCTCCTGGCGGAGGGCCTGCCGACACGCCGCGCCATGGAAGAGGCGTTTTTGGACGGTCTCATGTCGAACGTCAACCTCTTCGCAGCCTGGCTCTTGCTGTTGATCCCGTGGTGCGTCTGCGGAGCCGTGGTGCTTGCCGGCAGGTGGCGAGTGATCGCGGCGGCATCTGCGGTCGCCGGTACGGCGCTCATAGTCATCTTGCAGTCTCGAGCGGCGTGGCTTGGGCTTGCGGCCGCGGCTGGCGCGTCGAGCCTTTTGATCCTCCGCTACCGCCGGTCGCTTGCCGCGTCGGATCGGCTCTGCCACGGCGTCGTCGGGGTGCTGGCGGCTGGCTTCGTCACGGCAGCGATTCTCGCCGGCCTCGCGTGCACCACTACCCACCTCGGCGAAGCCATTCGCGCCCGCGTCATCGCTCGGCCCCACCAGGCCACCGGTCCATCCGACGGTGGCCGGATGATGGTGTGGGGCATCGCCGGGCGAATGATCCACGACCATCTCGTTATCGGCGTCGGCGCCGGCAACTTCACGCTCCGGCTCCACGAGTATTTCGGGCCCGACGCGGCTGACGACGCCCCAGACTTCTCGCGGCTCTCGAGTGACAACTGGATTCAGCCGCACAACGATTTTCTGTGGGTGTTCGCCGAGAAAGGGGTTTTTGGGTTCGTGGCCTTCGTGGCAATTTTTGTGACCGGAGTTCTCGCTGCGCTCGCCATTCTGCGGAAAACCGACCGCGAGAGCGGACGTGGGGGAAACGCCGCTGCCGCAGGAAGCGACGCCTGGCTCGCGGTTGCCTCGCTCGGCGCGCTCGTCGCGTATGGGACCGTCTCGTGCTTTGATTTTCCGCTCGACCGCATCAGCCATCAGGTCGTCCTCGCAGTGCATCTGGCAGTGCTCACGGCGCTTGTACGCGAGCACCGTGCTGCTGGAATGCCACGCCCCCTGCCCGGCTGGCTCATCGTGCCGCCGGTGCTTGCGGCGGTCGCGCTGGGCCTCTCGTATGCCTGGGCAGCATGGGGCCAGGAACGAGAAGTGATGGTGGCGCGGCGCGCCCAGCAGCAGGGTGATTGGCTTGCCATGCGGGATGCAGCCCGTCGCGCCGCGACGCCCTGGAAGACGCTCGACCCCTTGGCGGTTCCCGTCCCGCTTTTTGAGGGTCTTGCTGAGGTGCAGCTTGGCAATCTGCCCGCGGCGACGGCCTGTTTTGAGCAGGCCTATGCGGCCAATCCGAATCGCCTTGCGGTACTGCAAAATCTCGGTGCAGCCTATGCCCAGTCGGGCCGCTTGGAGGAGGCCGTTCTAGCCTTCGCGACTGCCGCCCACCGCTATCCCGACCGCCTCGATGTGCGCCACAACCTAGCCAGTGCTCTCATCGACTCTGGGCAATTTGCCGAGGCCGTCGCCGTCCTCGAAGACATTCCCGAGTCGCTCCTGACCCCACCGATGCGGGAAGCCCTGGCGTACGCCCGCGATCAGGTGACCGCAGCTGCGGTCAAGCCGTAGCAACGCCTGTCGCTACTCCCCTTCAAGGATCACGTCCACCACACCGGCCCGCACGGCGGCCACGAGCGCGGCATGATCCTGTTCGGTCTGGTCTGCGTAGGCGAAGGAGAATGTGGCGATCGCTTCATCGAATTTGTCGCTCTTGCCGAGGTAGCCACTGATCGCTGCTGGGTCACCGCTTCGGGCATGCGCTCGGGCCAGAATCCAACCACAGAGGCTGGCGTACCGGAGCATGTCGCTGGGCGTGAAAATCTCGACGAGCGGCTTGATCTTCATGTCACGAAGCTGACGGATGTAGAAGTGGCGACCGTGCCGGCCCTCCGTCCACCCCAAAAAAAGGTCGCTCGCAGCCTGCATCAGCAACTGCCCCTTGACCACCCGCTCGGCGTGGTTGGCATACACACTCCTGCCGGTAAATGGCTCGAGGACCGACGCACGGGCCTCCTTGACCTGGAGAAACAGGGGGTCGTCGTCGTCGGCCATCAGCAGCATCACCGCACAGTGGCTCCCCACGCTTCCGATTCCGACCACCTTCAGGGCGATATCGACGAGGGTGTATCGATCGAGAAGGACCCGGCGGTGTTCTGGCATGGATTCGCGATAGGCGGCGAACGCGCTGCGGACGATGTCATCGAATCCCTGGTGTCCCTTTTCGAAGGGATGGTAGAGCAGCGGCGGATTGTCCTTGATCAATGGCTCTCCGCCGGTCATCGTCACGAGCTCAGGAAAATCGTGTTCGAGCACGCTCCTGTCGCGGGCCTTCTCGAGCCGCTTCCGGATGCGCTTCCGGAGATCCGCGTCGTCCATCTCCTCGAGCACTTTTTCGAGATCGAGGCTGGAGTACCAGACATCCAGCACCCGCATCTCACCGAACTTGTTCATCGCCATGCGATAGCTTTGTACGCATGTGAGCGCGGCCTCCCGTGCCTGGGCTTCCGAATGCCCATTCGCCCGGGACGCCAGGACAAAGCTGGCTGCCAGCCGCTTGATATCCCACTCCCACGGCGCGGGCAGGGTTTCATCCAAATCGTTGATGTCCAGAATGACCCGCCGCTCGGGGGTCGCAAAACCGCCGAAGTTGCATAGATGGGCATCTCCACAGGCCTGGACGCGCAAACCGGTCACGGGTGTTGTCGCCAGATCGGCCGCCATGCTCATTGCCGCGCCGCGAAAGAAGGTGAACGGCGACCGCATCATCCGACCGTGGCGGATTGGAACAAGCTCGGGGATGCGACCCTCGGCCGAGCGATTGAGAACATCCACCACGTCGAGGCGATCGGCCGGCGGCTGCCACAGGGCATGCGACGACCGCGGACAGGCGTCTCGCATCGCCCTGCCCATTTCAAATCGCTCATTCCGTGAGAGACGAAGCGGCGATGGTGAAACGGAGTCTGGGAGTGTCATCGGGTACCCTCTCTGCACCGATGATACGTCGCGGCCGAGATCGCTGCATGGCCGCCTCTCGAAACCGCCGGTGCCGATCAGCCTGGCTGCGAGCGATGAACATGGACGTGCTTCCATGAGCCGCCCTGCCGCTGCCAGACACGAGTTTCTTCGACGGCAGCCGTTATCGGTTCACAGGCAGCGCTGAGCTTCTGGTTCAGTCGGATATAGGCCACGACGGCCACGTCTCCCATCACGCGGACGTGCGGGCTCGCCATCGTGACCGTGGTGCCAATGGCAGGCTTCACGGTTGGGGCGGGGAGGTCAAAATAGAACTTGTGAAACGGCATACCTTCGACGAGATGGCCCCGCGCCTCGGGCTCCAGGCATGTCAGCGTTGGATCGCACAGCTCGGCATACGTTTTCCATTCGCCACGCACGATTGCATCGAGCAGCTTCTGATTGGCAGCGAGGACTTCCTGGCGAACAGCGTCGGACATGATTCGTTCCCTGAGTGAGGCGAGCGGCTAGAGCTGCGTCGGGTTGGGGGCGTCCCCGTAGACGGCCTTGGGATCAAAGGCCTTTTCGCGCTCGAGGAACTCGAGTGCCTTGCCTTCGCCACGCTCTGTGCCCACGGGCACCTTCCGGTAGAAACACGACCGGTAGCCGACGTGACAGCTCGCGCCGCCGGCGATCTCGACGCGGAGCCAGACACAGTCTTGATCGTCGTCGATCCGCATCTCGCGGATTTTTTGGACGAGGCCGCTCGTGGCCCCCTTGTGCCACAGCATCTGCCGGCTGCGGCTCCAGTAGTAAGCCTCCCCCGTCTCAATCGATTTCTGGAGGGCCTCGCGGTTCATCACCGCGACCATGAGCACTTCGCCCGTGTCGTGGTCGGTGGTGACACACGGGATGAGACCTTTCTCATCGAACTTGGGCGCGAGGTCATTTCCCTCCTCCACCTGCTCGACTGATTCTCGCCGGCCAAAAAGCGAATCATCACTGCCTGCCGCCGCCGCGTTCACCTGCAAATCTCCTGCCCTCTTGGATGATGGCACCATCATACCCGCGCCCGCGTGGCGTGGCGTCAGCCGGCAACAGTGGCGGCCATGAGCAGTGCCAGCGCCACACAGAACCCTCCCAGCGTCGCCCAGAAACTGGCCCGATCGAACCGCCGAGAGAGGACCGGGCGATCGAGTGTCTCGTAGACATACAGTGACAGCGTCGATTGAGCGAGCGACAAGAAGATCGTCACGATGCCGAGGAGATTCACGACATCGGCGAGGGAAAACCTGTTGGTCTCGGGAACCATCTCTGTGAAGCTGTCATTGCTAGCTGCTGTCATTGCAGGTGAGTTGCTCTTCGTGGGGGAGGCATCAACAATTCGTTGCTGAACGGATGCGAAGGCAATCGATCTCACGGAGGTTACGAAAATGTTGCTGGCTAGC
>JANNSZ010000082.1:0-35703 GCA_031403195.1 Planctomycetota bacterium
ACTCGAATCGCGAACCGTAAAACTTGCCATGGGTGGCGTATCCTTTCTGCCCGTCGTGGGCGGCTGAGTGAAATTCCAAACAGCAGGATACGCCGCCTTTTTCTTCTCCCTCTACGGAACACGACTTTCAGTCATAACTCCCCATCGACTTCGACCGAATCAAGGCGTGTGTCCGCATCAGCTTTTCTGGGCAACACGGGGTCGTAGTAGTGCTTCGCTTCGGCGAGCAACTGCGATAGCGGCTTGTCATCATCCGCACGCGTGAACTGGCTCAGCAGGTTGCCGATGAAGAACTTGGCGTAGGCGATCGGATTCATAGCGTCAGATTCTATGGCCTACCCACGGGGCGGAAAGCCCAGACTGCTCTGGCTCTGGCTCTGGTATCCATGGCCTAACGGCCGCCTTCAGCAGATCGCAGCCAATCGATTCTCAACACCGCAGGACTTCATCGCGATTCTGCTGCAAGGCTTTGTTCGGCATTTCACTCTTCTCGGGACTACCGCTGCAACCTACGGCTCGTGGCCCCCATCGGCGACGATGATGCCTGTCCTAATACTAATGACTCTCACGCGTCCCGCATGGGCTGATAGTTATAGACGTCTTTGCCATTCCACTCATCTTCAAATGAATCCACTACATCTGCCATAACTCCGCTCCTCCTCAGATCGAGAGCCTCATCCCTAAGAGCGATCGCGACAACCCGGACGCGGGGCCATCGAAGCCGAAACATGCAATAGCAGATGAGCTCAGCCGCAAGGCTGCTAGGCGCTCTAAGCAACTCAATGAACACGGATTCAAATTCAACCCTGCATTCCGGATGCTGCTCAATGAACGCCAGGACTCGAAAAAAGGAAGGCTCGAAGTCGCTCGCGCTGGCCCCGGCGTCCCAGCACTGCTGAGCCGCTTCACAGAGCCCTCGGAACCTAGGAACCTCTTGGCACATGATCGGCCTCCGGAGCCTAATTGATATCGCTCACTATACTTCGACGTACGCTTGCAACCTCACGCCGACGGACTCGGGTTCGTGATCTTCGTTCACGAGCTGGGGCATTGCCTCGTCGGCGCAGGCCACGGGCTAGCATTGCCGGGACAAGGGAATATCGGCTGAGAGTTGAGGGCTTACGAGCATCGCAAAAGCGAAAGGTGCATTGATGCGAATGGGACTGTGATCACCATTGGCGCTACGCCAACACGGCTCTGGCTCTGGCTCTGGGCTTCCTGTTGCCGAACGGCCGCCTTCAGCAGATCGCAGCCAATGGATTCTCAATACCGCTGGACTTCATCGCGATTCTGCTGCAAGGCTTTGTTCTGCCTTTTCGGGCTATTGTGAGACACGACGGAAGTATTCGCGAATGTTGCCGAAAGACGTCTCGATCCAATACCAGTCGCCTTCAAAATGGATGTGGAGGAGACGATCCTCGTCGCTGAGGAAATCTTGAGACCGCACTACGACGCTCACGGAATCACTCGCTACGACCACATACTTTTTCGAGCTGCGATTGCCGTCGAAATCAGAGTGGACTTTTGAGCGACCCCACGTGACCACCATTTTGCCAAATAACGCCCTCAACTTGCGAAGGCCTTGTGGCGAGGCCTTTGGGTGTGGCTTCCAATGGAGGAATGTCCGGCGCCGGTCGGATCGCCACGAACCAAGAAGCCTTCGATCTACTTTCATAGCATGGCACCCCAGTGGCGGTTGACAGTGCTTCGGTACCCGGCTCTGCACAACTGAGGCCCGTGACTTCGGCGGACTACGCTTTGCGACATGCTACCTCGGGCTGGAAATACCGGTCGACGCCGCAGGGCTTAAGCCCGTCAATCCAGCTTGAAGCACTTGGCGGAATTCACAAGTTACGCGTGCGATGCAACCAGGCCCGCGACACTCGGAGTAGCGAACCCCACGATTGACGAAACGCCAACCCGGCTCTGGCTCTGGCTTTGGTATCCGTGGCAGAACGAAAAAGTTGAGCAGCTCGCAGCCAATACGCTCACCATACCGCAGGACGCTATCGCGAGTCTGCTCCAACGCCTGGTTATCCGTCCCTCCATTGCTGCTGCGTCTCGAACCACATCAGTTACACAATCGTCTTTTTGGGGCTAGCCGCGCCGTCAGGCGTGAGCACTGCCCCTTCTCGGATAATGTTGGCCATGCACGGGCCCGCGGCTTCCGCCGGTCACGTAAGTGGGCTGGTTGGCTATTTCTTGCCCTTGATACAGAACGCGCTCTGAATCTCCTGCTTCATAAAACCCGCCGGATCAGAGTAGTATATTCTGAAGTTGTCTGAAGTGCCGAGATTCCTGAAGGTATGCGTTCCCTCCCCGGTTTCATAAGGAATATCCCTTGGATTGTCCTTCGGCCAGAAGAAGACAGCGAAGCCGGGCTGGTTCTTTGCGGTGTCCCTGGGCGATACAGCGATGACGAAGCCCATGCCCTTGTCGAGTCTAACCAACTCGGCGCGACCCAAGCACACGTTCTCGGGTAAGAGCGTCGCCATCTTGGCCTTGGCTGCCGACAATTCCACGTTCAGATCGATCTCGTAGGTCTTTGGCCCTGATTCAACAGTTGTGTTGTGACAACCCGCCAAGGCCAGAAGAACGGCTGCGATGTAGATCATTCTCATTTTGCCTCCATTGCCAACGACTGGTTATCTGCCGACAACATCGCTATAGGTGACGTCGCCGGTCTGCTTATTGACGCGAAATGTCTTGATATAGCCGCCGCCGTTCGGACGAAACGGCTGGCGGTACTCGAACTCAAAAAAGTCTCCGTGCTCGCGGATCGCATGAGGCTCGTAAATGCTGACCTTCGGTAGATCAATTACGTCAGGCCCGTAAATATCACGCAACAAGCGATCCTCGTGTTGCTGGACGAGCAACCATGCCTGATGCTGCGATCGCACCGTGACGACAGGGGGCGAGCCTTGGCAACCAACGAGACTCGCTAACACAATTATGGGGATGAGCGGTCGCATACTCGTTTTGACGCACAAGGCTGCCCCTTAGTTCCCAGCGGATAACGAAAAAGTTGAGCAGCTCGCAGCCAACAGACTCACCATACCGCAGGACGCTATCGCGAGTCTGCTCCAACGCTTGGTTAGCCGCGCCTCTATCGCAGAGGACCATTGCCCCTGCGACACACTCGCCTGGATTCTACCCGCACGAACAACACCGGCATCGCCCGAGCAGCCTCACTAGCAAACGCGAATCATCGTCTTCGACCAATCGCATGGTCCGCTGCGACACTCGCTCCGAATGATTCCCGCACGACGGAGAGCCATCTGATTCCTGCTGTATCACGCCACACGAGGCCTGGCTACGCACATCTACGATCCATCATCCATGCCCATCGCTCAGGCCGCCGCGTTACTCGCTCCGCTTGCGCATCTCGCTATAAAAAGGAGCCATAAATGGAGACTGCGTATGCCCACAACGCCAGCAAAGACACCACGCCGCTAAAGACAACCCTAGCGTAGTGCCTGGGCCTCCCTGATGCGAAAAAGCACAACAAGCAAGATAGCACCACAATGCCGGGGATCATCGCCGATAGAATCCACATCATGATTCCGGCGGCCATGGAAGATGACGAATCCCCCCGCGGCCAGTTCCGCCAGGACTCGACCGCGAGAGCGACAATCGCGATTGAACCGGACCACGATATGAAGTTTGCAGTCCTGAACCGATGGACGCTGGGTTGAGGCTGATCGGCGGGTTGGTGAATCGACATTGTGGTGCTTCCATCATCGGCTAACGGTCGCCTTCAGCAGATCGCAGCCAACACGGCATCCACACCGCAAGACGTTGCCGCGATTCTGCTGCAAGGCTTTGTTCTGCATTCCTATTTTGCGTTCGAGCGCGCATCGCCAATTCGAGACGGCCACGAACTCACGAAGACTACCCTATCTGCCCTGCTCTTTTCATCCGCACGGGATCGCCTCCGAACGCCAACCGAACGCGATGAGGCTGGACGCTGACGCAAGGCTTCGGGGCATACGTACGAGGGCCATCCTTCACCTGTCCT
This sequence comes from Planctomycetota bacterium, assembly GCA_031403195.1. GTDB lineage: Bacteria > Planctomycetota > Planctomycetia > Pirellulales > UBA1268 > QWPN01. The sequence continues at coordinate 4,019 of JANNSZ010000082.1, forward strand.
GTTGACGCGATGCTTTGCTTCACGATCACCGGCGACCGATCCCTTCGATCTTGACCTCGGCTCCAACCCGCATTGCGTTGTGGAGCCTTGAGTGGGAAGCACCAGTCGGGGCGACCGGTCCTAAGACCGCGATGGAGTTTGAAGCACACAGTTGGGCACACGCATCACTTCGGGATCGGGCTCTGCCTTGACGCATCGCATGAAATCGGCCCTCAATGATTCGGCGACACCCTGCTTCGGGATCGAACGACCAGCCGACGCTGCCGGGCCTAAGCCCGCGAGCAGGCATGAAGCGCATCGATGAACCCGCCACTGGACGTTTGCTTTTCAGCTTGCACCGAAGGCAACCGACCGCCACCAACACCACGATTGGCGTCACGCCAACATGGCTCTGGCTCTGGGCTTCCTGTTGCAGAACGGCCGCCTTCAGCAGATCGCAGCCAACAGATTATCCATTCCGCAGGGCGTCATCGCGATTCTGCTGCAAGGCTTTGTTCTGCATCATTGGTTTGACGAATCGCCCACCCGTTCAAACGCAGAGAACGGCTGATTGTTGAAATCACCACCAACAAAAAGCAAGTCGTCCTGCGTGTCGCTGGCGACTGCAATCATGAGATTAAAGGACTCGCCATTCCCGAAGGGATTGCCATCGCGTTCAAACCAGACCAAGACGTGGGGATTACCGCTCACTTGCGTGAGCACGAACGGACACTTCGTCCCATCGATCTCGGCCTCGCCCGCTAGATAGACCTTCATATGCTTTTCGTTGAATGCGGTGGCGTACTCGGCCGGAACACTCTCCGCGATTGAGGGATCAGATGTGAAGGATAGTTTGGATGGGCGAGCCTTTGGGTTGCCAGTGAGGCGTTGAGTCAAAGATTCGTGCACCTGCCAACTCCCTTCAAGCCTGCTTGCGACGACGTTTCCCTTGTCGGGTTCCACTTGTAGATCACCCGCCTCGACGACGATGCAAGTAGCCGCAATCAGAAGGCTCAGTGAGGATCGGATCACGATAAGGACTCCATTGTTCTCAATACCGCGGGGATCAGCAGTCCGCAGGCCGGGGTCCAGCCGTGTCGGAAAGTCTATCAAGAAGGGCGCGGAACCAAGAATGGCGACCCGCGAGACAGCACTCACCGTCTTCGGTCACGCGCCACCACGGTGCAGCGATTGTTGGCTCTGGCTCTGGGCTTCCTGTTGCAGAACTAGTGTTTCTGCGGTTCCTCGTAGCTATCCATTATGCCCTCGTAGCAGCAATACGTCACCTTCGGCTCGCGCGGCGCAACGTCCAGTGGCATCTCGGGTTGGACGCCGATTTCGGGGTGCTTTGAGCGGGGTGTTATCGAGCAAAGTCGCTTCGTAGCAGCGGAGACCAATTGTGAGGAAACCGTTTTGTGGTGCCCACCCTCGGTGGGGGTAAAAATATTCAAAGTTTCGGGCGCCTGATTTGCTCTACGCTCCGCGGCAGGAAAAGGCCAGGAGTGGGCCAGTGATGGCTGTCTCCACGGGCAGTCGGAGTGCTTATCGCTGTCACCCAAAGCCCTCCAGGGAATCGAGTGGGCTGGAGACCCCATGGCCTCCGCGGTTGAGCACGTGAGTGTAGATCATCGTCGTCTTGACGTCGTTGTGCCCCAGGAGTTCTTGCACCGTCCGGATGTCGCTGCCTCGCATCAATAGGTGCGTCGCAAACGAATGCCGCATCGTGTGGCATCCAGCAGGCTTCGTGATGTCAGCTGCCCGTACTGCCGTTCGCATCGCCTTCTGCATCAGGCTCTCGTGAAAGTGATGTCTGAAATGGCGGAGACGCTCCTGATCGAAATACAGGTTCTGCGCCGGAAACACCCACTGCCACGGCCAGCTCTGACCAGCCCCTGGGTATTTCCGTTCTAAGGCGTGTGGCACTTGAACCCATCCAGCCTCTGCTTCAACCTCCACGGCGTGGCGGGCACGTAGGCGTTCGAGATGCCGCTGAAGCATCATCCGCACCTTCTGGGGAAGCATTGTCACGCGGTCCTTGTTCCCCTTGGCCTCCCGAATCGTTACCTCATTTCGGAGAAAATCGAGATCCTTGACGCGGAGGCAGAGGGCTTCGTTGAGCCGCATACCAGCACCATACAGCAAGAGCCCGATCATGAGCGGCACGCCGTCGAGCTTGGACAATACCCGGCCCACCTCCTCTGGCGAGAGCACCGTGGGAAGTTGCTTGGGCCGACGTGCTCGAATCACGCCTTCGAGCTTGCCCAGGGGCTGTTCAAGGACCGTGCCGTACAGGAACAAAAGCGCACTCAAGGCCTGGTTCTGGGTCGAGGCGGCCACATGGGCGTCGATCGCCAGATGCGTGAGAAAATTGTTGACTTCAGGAAGCCCCATGTCTTGAGGGTGTCGCTTGCCGGAGAAGAGGACGAATCGGCGAACCCAACGGACATAGGCCGTGCGAGTGCTCCGGGCAAGGTGTCGAGCTGCGGCCTCGGCGGCCACGCGGTCGAGCAGGCGGGGCTTGCCATCGGGCCGGCTGGTATCCGAGCGGCGAGGGTGTTGTGAGGGGTCGTCGTGGTTTGGCTCCATGGTCGCAGTCTCCGGGGGTGTTGAATCTCTCCACCCCTTAAAGCGAGAGCGGGGACCAACACCGGCCAAAAAATTTCCGAAGAGGCCAAAAACAGCGGCATCGAGGCGGTGGTGACGCCAGGCCCCGCCGCGCCCTGTCACGCGCCAAACACTCGGAAGAGCCGCGTTCGGCCGGGCGCGATTGCCGCCGAGAGGCTGGCCAGCGGTGGTGCCGCCGCAACAAACAGCTGGCTCGTGGGCACGACCTGCCGCGGCAGCGTCGCGGTCTGCCACTCGAGCCGGGCGACGGCACTTCCCGTCTGCTCGAAATACTCCATGCGAATGTCGTATCGCTGCCCGGCCACCAGGTCGATCCGCCCCGAATTCACGGTCGTCCCATGCCGCGTCCAGTTGTTGACGATGAGCTGATTATTCACCCACAGCCTCACTCCGTCGTTGCTGGTCGTGAAGAACGTATGCGAGCCGGTCGAGAGCGGCGCAATACTGCCCGTCCACCGGACGCTGAACGTGTCGCCGCCAACCGTGGGATGCGGTGACCCTGTGCCCCAGTTGAAATTCACGGCCGCGTCGATGCGGGAGAAGGTCGTCCCCGTAAAGTCACTGTTGTTGAAGTAGGTGGCGGCCAGGCCGTTGGGCTGTGCCAGAGTTGTCGCCAGCGCCGTGGCACCGCCCGACTCGAGGCCCCCATTGACCGCGACGACACGGAAGTAATAAGTCGTCTCGGTCGCCAGGCTGTGGGCCTGATGACTGGTGGCATTGGCAGGCAGCGCGACGCTCACCAGATTCTGCGTGAAGGCGGCATTCGTGGAACGGTCCACGCGGTAGCCGGTCTCCGTGAGGGCCTGATCCGCCCAGGCGAGGTTGATCTGGGTGCCCGAGACAGGTGTGGCCGTGAGGCTGGCCGGTGCCCGCGGTGGCTGGAGTGTAAGGAGCAGTTGACTCTCCGGCACGATCTGACGGGCCTGGCTCGCGCTCTGCCATTCGAGCCGAGCGATCGAGCCACCGGTGTGCTCGTAGTAGTCCATGCGGAGGTTGTATGCCTGCCCAGCCACCAGCGTGATCCGCCCGGTGTTCACGGTCGGCGCATGCCGCGTCCAGTTGTTGATGATGAGCTGGTTATTGACCCAGAGCCGCACGCCATCGTCGCTGGTCGTGAAAAAGGTGTAGGTCTGCGAATAGAGCGGCACGATCGCACCTGTCCAGCGAGCGCTGAACGTGTCGACGCCGATGCCAGCCGCCGGTGAGCCAGTGCCCCAGTTGAAATTGATACCCGGGTCGATCCGCGTGACCGACGCGCCTGTGAAGTCACTGTTGTCGTGGGCGATCACCGTGAGGCCGTTGAGAATCGGTGCGGCAGTGAACAACGCCGTGTAGGTGGTGCTCGTCATCGGTGTCGCGACCGTGTGCGTGGCAGCACCGCCATCCGACCAGGATGCGAACGTGTATTGAAACTGGCTGTCGCGCTGGCTCGGGTCCACGCCGATCGGCCGCTCAAACCCGACCACGCTCTGGAAGGTTTGCGGGGTGGTGAACGGCTGCGCATCGACGGTGAACTGACGGCCAGCCGGGCTGGTCTGCACGGTCAGCGTGGCCACCGCCGGCAGCACGTCACGGGTGACGGACGTGATCCGGCCGAGTGAATCAACGACCGAAAGGCTGATGCGATACGCGACATCGGTGAGCGTGTAGGGCCCGGTGGTGGCAGGCGTGAAGCTGCCGCCCGTCGCACCCCCGAAGGGCTGCACAAACGGCCGCACCACGGGATTCCCCGAATTGATACTCGTGATGTAGTCCACCCGCCAGGTGAACTGCGAGGCGGCCAGCGGGCCATCCTCGGGGTCTGTCGCAACGCCCGAAAACGTGATCGCGTCGCCCGCAATGAAGAGGCCGCCCGTGAGGCCGCTATCGATCGTGATGCCAGCGGTCGGCGCGAGATTCGTGGTGACCGTGAGCACCGCGGCATTGCTTGTGTCGCTGCCGGCGCCGTTGGTCGCGACGGCACGGTATGACCCCGCGTCGGCAGCTTGAAGGTTCGTGATGGAGAGCGTGGCGCTCGTCGCGCCGCTCACCCGGCCACCGTTGGCGAGGTTGGTCCAGGTGTTGCCGACGAACTGCTGCCATTGATAGCTCACAGGCGCGGTGCCGCTGGCGGCCACGCTGAAGCTGGCAGACTCGCCAGTAGCCCGCGAAAGATTCTCGGGCTCTTGCGTGATGTTGGGCGCCTGACTCGCCGTCGAGGTCACCCGCATGATGCGGCCCGTGCCCCGCGTGAGGTAATACAGGCTGCCATCCGCAGCCACCTTCAGATCCACCGGGCTCGATGCCCCGGTCGCAAACTGGCTCACCGCGCCCGTAGCGGCATCCCGCACGTTGATCCAGCTATTGCCGTAGTCGGCAAAGAAGTAGTCACCCACATACTGCGCCGGAAACTGCCCCGTGGCCGGGTTGTAGAAGCTGCCGCCGGTGATGGCATACCCCTGAAAACCGCCCCCGCCGTGGCTGTACGCATACACCGGCCGCGTGAAGTTCGGGAAGCTGGCTTGGTTGAAGTCGCCTTCCGTGGTTGCCCACCCAAAATTACGGCCGGCTCCCCCCTCGTTGATCTCCTCCCACGTGCCCTGGCCCACGTCATTGATGAACATGCGAGTGGTGCCGGGCTGGAAGCTAAACGTGAACGGGTTCCGCAGCCCCAGCGCCCAGATGAAGTCGCGGGCGGTGACGGTGGAATCGTTCACATAGAAGGGATTGCTCGCTGGGGCCGTGCCATCGGGATTGATGCGGAGCATCTTGCCATGCAGGTTGGCGAGGGTCTGAGCGTTGGCGCCGGCTGCGTTGTCGCCCACGGCGACATAGAGGAGCCCATCCGGGCCAAAGTGAATCGCGCCGCCGTTGTGATTGGTGGCGCCACTGAGCGGGTCGAGGTTCAGGATCGTGACGGGGCTTGCGAGCGTGGGGGTGGTGGTGCCGGCCCCTGTGATCTCGTACCGCGTGATGCGGTTGTTCGGACCGCCCGAGAGCGTGTGGTAGAGATAGACGTAGTCGGTGTTGCTGCCGGCGCCGTCGTATGCCGGATCGAACGCGATCCCGAGCAGGCCCCGCTCGCCCCGGGAATCGACGGTGAGCGTGAGGGCGGTGTGCAGCGTCGCATCGGCGCGGACCAGCCTGACGCGACCGGCCTGCTCCAACACCCAGAGTTCGCCGGTGGGAGAAAAATCCATCGCGGTGGCGCTACTCAGGCCCGAGGCGACCGCGGCTTCGGTAAATCCTGGCAAGAGCGTGGCCAACACCTGTCGGTGCTCGAGCCGCTCGACGGAAAGGCGACAGGCCTGGGGCCGCGACGTGCGGCGGGCGGCCCGCGAGGAATGCGTCCTGCGTGGCATGGTGACTCCGTGCGGGTGCGAGCCGAATGGGAATGAGGGAAGGAGGTCTCCCCGGCCCACCCCTCTCAATCGCCTTGCCAAGGGAAATGTTACAGCAGCAACGCTCCCGGGCTAACCCAGGACCGTGCGGGCGCGGGCGTCGCACTCGCGGATGCGGTGGACACATTCCTCAAACAGGGCTCGGTCGTCGAGCTTCGCGACGTCTTCGGCCGAGATGATTCGACCAAACTCCAGCCGGATCCGCCCCGGCCGCGGGAAGCGGCGGGTCCGCGGCCAGCACTCAAATGCCCCCACGATCGCCACCGGCATGATCGGCACGTTAGCCCGCTTCGCAATCATCGAAAAGCCTGCCTTGAACTCGCCAAGCTGGCCGTCGAACGTGCGTGAACCCTCCGGGAAAATCGTGACCGCGGCACCGGCCTTGAGCCTGGCAATGATGCCCTTCATCGCCGTCACCATCGAGGCGTTGCGGTCGATCGGCACTGCATCGAGCAACGTGATGATCACGCCAAACGGGCGAAAGTGAAACAGCGAACTGCGAGCCAGGCTCGACAGCCGACGGTCGCAGGCCAGGCCCAGCAGGAGTGGATCGAGATGGCTCTGATGGCTCGACAGGATGAGGAGCCCGCCCGTCGGCGGCAGCGGCTCGGCGAATCGATGCCGATACCCAAACACGGTCACGCCGAATATGCGGGAGAGCCCCCAGAGGATGGTATACAGAATTCGACCCGCCCGAGAATGACCTGAGGGCGCATGGCGTGGCGTCGTCGCGTTGTCACTCATCGCACGTGCTCCCGACGCCGCAGGCCCACCAGCTCCACCAGCCGATCGACCACCTCCGCCGCGGTGAGGCCGTCAGTTTCGAGGATCACCGCGTCGTCGGCGGGCCGCATCGCCCCCACCGGTCGCGTCCGATCGCCTTCGTCGCGGCGGGCCTGCGCTCGCAGGATTGCCTCGAGAGACGCGGCTGCTCCGCGGGCCTCTTCCTCGCGATGCCGCCTCCGCGCACGCTCCTCGGCCGCCGCCGTGAGATAGACCTTCAATTCCGCATGGGGAAACACCACCGAGCCCTGGTCGCGGCCCTCCGTCACAATATCGAGTCCCTGGGCCAGCCGCCGCTGGAGCCGCTTCATCGCCTCGCGGACAGCCGGCGCGTCGGCCACCGGCCGCGTGGCCTGTGTCACCCGATCGGTGCGAATCTCGGCCGACACATCCCGCCCCGCCACGAGCACACGGTCTGCCTGAAACTCGATCGCGAGCGACTCGGCGAGCGAAGCCAGCCGCCCGTCGTCGTCGAGGGGCAGTTGGCGTTCGAGGGCCAGGAGGGCCACCGCGCGATACATCGCACCGGTGTCGAGATGGCACCAGCCAAGCCGCGACGCCAGCGCGCGGGCCGCTGAGCTCTTGCCAGCGCCGGCCGGTCCATCAAGCGTCACGATCATGCTGAACCTATTGAGCCGCCAGGTCGAGGATGAGATGCAGCCATTGATACCGCTCGAGAAACACTACGGTCGCCTGGCCATCGACTGCAACGTGCACGTCGGGCAGCGGCCGGCCGTCGAGATCCACGGCCACGGCCCGCACGATGCCGCGACCCCAATTGATCCGCACATCCCCAGCCCGCCCTGCGGATTCAACGATGCCCACCGAGACACTTCCCGGCCGGTGCATCGTGGCTCCCGGCGGTCCGGCGGTGAGACGGATCGTGGCGGGCAGCGCGACATCCGGTGTCGGTGCGACGCCTGCCGCGAGGCTGATGGCCGCATCCCACGGCCGCTCCACGCCGATCCCCACGGCCATCTGGACCGCAGCAGAGTTGCCATCGGTAGCGAGGATGCAATCGACCACGTGCTCACTCGATCGCAGGTGCCACGGTAGGCCACCGGTCAGGATCGTGACCGCGCCGCTTCCAGCCCCGCCCCGCGACGGGGCCGGCACGATCTCGATGAAATGCGGTGCCGTGAACAGCGTGCGCTCCGTCACGATCGACTGCAGGTGGAGGCTGCGCGCAATTTCGATGTCTTCGTTTTCATGCCACGCAAACCGGCAGGCGAGATGCGCCTCGGGGAGGGGTCCGGCGTAGGGGCGGCTCGGCGACACCTCGAGGTCGAGCGTCGCCAGGGGCATCCCCGGCACCAGCGACACCCGCTGACGAAAACGCCCCGCGTCACGCCCAGCTGCATCAACCAGCCGGCCACGGCTCACAATCGCGCCGCCGCCTGCCCCGCCCTCGCGATCAATCGCATCGGCCTCCATGCGGGTCCATTCGGCTCGGTCTTCTGGTGACGACCAGCGACTGCCTTCGTGTGGCGCGGTCGTGCGGAGGGCGAGTTGCTGCGAGATGCGATTGCCCCGATCGGCAGGGCGACGCAACGAGAGGATGCCGCCGGTGTGCTGATGCACCACCAGCCGCACGAGGCCGTTGTCGAGAGCCCGGGCATCGTCGTCGCGACGGCGGGCAAAGAGCCTGGCGAGCGAGCTCGTACGTGAGGGCGGACGCCGGAGCGGGGCCACGGCCTGGGTCGGGCCCACCGATTGAGCTGCCGTTGCCTGGCTTCTCCCGAGCCCGTCGGCAAGCGCTGCGCGGGCAGCCGTGAGCCGCAGGGCAGCGTCGCGGACGGCCGTGGTCGCCGTCAGAATTGTGGCGCCCGCGGCTTCCGCAGGGGGCTTGGTGCACGCAAAGGCGTCGGGCTCAAACGAGGCCGTGAGGCTCGCCCCAGCCGAACGCTCCACCAGCCCGCTCGGTGTCACAAAGCTCCCGAGGAAGCTGCACCGGCTGGCCATGACCCGCAGCAGACGGTGCCACCGCGTCGCCGTGCCGGCATAGCAAGCAAACTGGATGATTGCCGTGTGGTCGTGATCCAGCGCGTCGCCGAGTGAGTCGGCCAGGAGTAGGACCGTCTGGCTGCGGCTCGCATCGAGCGGCGCTCGCGCAATGGCCTCGATCCCGCGGCCACCCGACTCCAGACGGATCCGACTCCCCCCCGGATCAGGCAGCCGCGTGCCATCAAACAGACTCCAGATGGCCGCGGTGAACCCATAGCCCGCGAGGAGCTGTGGCATGATGGCCGATGCCCCGCCTGAGATCGCTGCGTAGCACGTTGGCGCCGTGCCCAGGTGCTCCTGCCAGGCGGCGTGGCCCGCTGTGAGTGACGCCGCAATCGCTTCGGGGCCGCAGGTATCCAGAGCGAGCTCGTCGTCACGACCACCGCACGCCTCCACGCGACCGGAGGCCAGGGCCTCGCGAATCGCAGTCAGGGCCTCGGGTGATCGCTCGGCCAGGCGGCGGACTGTCTCGCCGGTGGCAACCAGAGCTGTTGGTACGGGGCTTTCCAGGGCGTCGACGACCGCGCGGCCCGAAGCAGTCGGCGCGGCCAGCACGAGATCGACCACCCACGACTCCACGGGGTAGTAGTGGGCCCGTGTTGCATCGAGGCAGGCAAAGGCCTCGGCGAGATTCTTTTCAAGTGTCTCGCCGTCGCCGTTGACGGCGGCCTGCGCGGCGGTGACCACCGCCTCATCAAAACCGGTGGCGGCAAGATCGGCCTCAGATCGCATCCTCCGCGCGAGCAGCTCAGCCAACAGCGAAGCCAGTCCCAAGGCGAAGAAGGCTTCAGCGCGAGCCTCGCCCGGGAGGGAGCCGGCGGCATCTGGGGCGACCCCCAGCGAGCCGGCGAGGGCCCGAACGCTTGCCTCGAGGCCCTCCACGCCTCGAACCCACAGGCGCGAGTCATCGGCATTGGCCTGCGCTGCGAATCGCTCGTCGCAGAATGGGGGCACGATCCCGATCCGGGCGTCATCAGGTGGCGGCAGATCGACGCTCGTGTAGGCCGGCCGACACCCTGCCGCCGCGATCACTGCCGGATGCCAGGCGGCTACCCAGGCGGCAAGGAGGGCCTCGGCCTCGGCCTCCTCCAGCCAAGTCGGGAAGTCGTCGAGCGTGTGGCAGGGCAGGAAGACGAGCATGGATCGGGGCTGCATGGTGAGGAGTGTAACGATTGCAGTGATCGCCACGGCGCCGGGCCGCCCGTCTTGGTAACGTGGCGTTTGACACCCACTCACACGCGTTTCTACGATTGGATGAAAAGGGCCCGTGTCTGGCGCTCTTCACCGGGAACTCTCGGGTCCATGGCAAAGAGCCAATACGTCTGGGGAATCGATATCGGCAAGTGCAGCCTCAAGGCGCTGCGCTGCCGCATATCGCCCACCGATCACAGCAAGCTCGTGGCCGAGGCCTACGACTGCATCGAGTATCCCATGATGCTCTCGCAGCCGGAGGCCGACGCGCCGGCGCTCGTGCGGGAGGCGCTCCAGGAATTCATGGGACGCAACCAGATCGCGGGCGACCGCGTCGCGGTCTCGGCGCCGGGTCAGGCTGGCCTCGCGAAGTTCATCAAGCTGCCACCGCTTGAAGCCAAGAAGATTCCCGACATCGTCAAGTACGAGGCCAACCAGCAGATCCCCTTCCCGCTGGATCAGGTGGTGTGGGACTGGCAGCGGCTCGGCACCGGGATCGAGGAGGGTGGCTTCGTCATGGATGCCGAGGTGGCCCTCTTCGCGATGAAGCGCGAACAGGTTACCAAGGCTCTGGCTCCCTTCGAGGAAGCGGGCATCGAAGTCGAGACGCTCCAACTCGGGCCGATCGCGTTGGCGAACATGATCATCTTCGACCAGCTCCCCGACGTTTCCACGCTCGATTCCGAGAATCCGCCCCCGTCGATCGTGCTCGTATCGATGGGTGTCGATTCCACCGATCTCGTGGTGACCAATGGCTTCAAGATCTGGCAGCGGAGCATGCCGATCGGAGGTGGAACCTTCACGAAGGCGATTCTTCAAGACCTTCAATACACATTCACGAAGGCCGAGAAGGAGAAGCGCAACGCGATTCGCGCGACCGACCCCAAGGCTGTCTTCAAGGCGATGCGGCCCGTGTTCAATCAGTTCGCCGCTGAGCTCCAGCGATCGCTGAATTACTTCACGGGCTCCGATCGCACCGCCAAGATCGGGAAGGTCTTCCTCGCCGGCAACGCGGCCAAGCTCCGCGGCCTCTCCGACTTCGTGGCGAAGCAACTCCAGCTCGAGGTGCACAGGCTCGAGAAGTTCTCCTGTCTTGACGGCCCAGTGCTCGCGGCCCCGGCGTTTCGCGAAAACCGCATGGGCTTTGGCGCCGCCTACGGCCTGGCCCTCCAGGCGGCGGGAGGTGCGACCCTGCGCACCAACCTCCTGCCGCGCGAGATCGCCATCGATCGGATCGTGCTTGCCAAGCGTCCGTGGGTGGTCGCGGCGATCCTCTCGCTCCTCGTGGCCGGTCTGCTCAACTTCTCGGGATGGTTTGTGGCGGCGGCGAGTTACCGCCCCGACACGTACAAGTCGGCCTTCGCAGCCTCCGATGCGACCAAGCAGCGATCTTCGGGGGCCAAGACCGCGTTTGAGGAGTCTGCCCAGCGTCTCCTGGCGGCCGCTGCATGGGAGCGGTACGTTCTCGATGTGTACGAGCGACGGTTCCAGGCCCTCGACCTCGTGCGAGCCTTCGGAGATCTCTTGCCGCGGGATCCCGAGGGGCAGGTGCCGGAGAATCCTGCGGACCGCAACGAGATCCATATTGATTCCTTCGATATGGAGTACGTGCCCGACCTGGCGATCTGGTTCAAGAGCGCCGAAAGAGACTGGAAGCAGACCCTCACGGCGGCGGGCAAGCAGGTCGCCGCTACTCCGCCGCCTGTCGATCCTGCGACGGTCGGTGATTCCACCGTGCCACCACCGACCGATCAGCCGCCAGCTGCCGATGGGGAGACTCCTGCCGAGGCGCCCAGTCAGTCACCCCTCCTCGCAGGCCCCCGCGGACCGGGTTGGGTTGTGCAGGTCGTCGGTCACCACTTCCACAATGAAAACCGCCATAAGCCGAAGGAGGGCGAGCAGTTCGTGCGAGATGAGCTCGTGCGCGGGCTCCTGGGCGATGCAGGGCCGGTAACGGTGTCTGCAGGACCAAAGGCGGGCCAGAAAGTGCCACTCGCCGATCTTGGAATCGGCTATCCGGTGATCGTCCAGCGAACGACCATCACGAAGGTCCGCGTCAGCACCGCAGCGCAGCCACTCGGCGTCGGGGCCGAGGCGGCCGTCGTTGCAGCACAGCCCGAGGGTCAGGGCATTGAATTGCGACGGTTCGGATTCGTTTTGCAGTTCGCATGGCAGCCGACGGTGCCCGGCGGTACCCCCAACCCTCCACCACTAGCCGCGCCACTCCCATCCGATATCGTGCCCTAGGGCAAGGAAGTTGTCATGGTCGAGATCCCAGATTCCGCCCGGCCCTACGTCGAAGGCGTCGTGAAGTATCACTTCTGGATACTCGCTGCGATCGTGCCGTTTGTGCTGGTGCCGAGCGTGTTTTCGACGAATGCTGCGATGCGCCAGCAGATCGCGGCTCAGAAGTCATCCATTGACGGCCACTTCTCCGCGCTGACGGCCATCCAGAGCGAGACAGACCATCCGAACGCTACCTGGGTCGAAGCAGTTGACCGTCGAACCGCGGAGGTGCGGAAAGGTATCCTCGAACAGTGGAAGGCCTTCTGGGCAGGCCAGGAGTCGCTTCGGGTTTGGCCGCAGGGGCTGGGGCCTGATTTCTTGGCCACCATTCAGGCCGTCGAGGAGGGAAAACTGGACCGCCTTCCCCCCAATCTCCTCCAGCGATACCAAAACACGGTGCCCGACATCGTCCGGCAGCTTCCGGCGAGGATGGGCTGCACAGAGCTGATGCTCGATGATGTGGCCACGAGTGGCCGGGCCGCAGATGCAGATGAAGATGATTCGCCCGAGGCGTCGCTGACACACGACCCGCTGGTCTGGAGATCGGATGACCAGCGGCGATTGCTCGCCTCGTTTATTTGGCCACGGGAGCCTTCGACGGCACAAGTACGCCTCGGCCAGGAGGAGCTCTGGGCCTACGGCCTCTTCTGCGACACGATCCGATCGCTGAACGAGGGTGCTACCGGAGCCTTCAATGCCGCGATCACATCGGTCGAGTATCTCGCTGTCGGTTTTCCAGCCGCTGAGGACAACCCTGGCGGACGGGGGGGCGCGAGAGTGTTGTGGAAGGCGGTCGGTGCGGCAGCGCCAGCGGTCGAGGGTGAGATGATGATGGCCGACCCGGCGATGGAGGTCGTCCCCATGCAGCGGCCGATTCATCCACGGTTTGATCCATCTGGCGCTCAGATCGGATTGGGCACAGCACCGCCACCGGACGTCGCTCCCGTCGAGGGCGGCATCACTGCCGACGGGTTGCCTGTGCCAACCACGTCAGCCGACGACATCTTCCGGGAATGGATTTATGTCGACTTCGAGGGTCGCCCGCTGTCTGCGGCCGCGCTCAAGACCGTCCCCGATGCCACGTTGATGCACCTCATGCCCTTCACGCTGCGGGTCGTCATCGACCAACGGAAGCTCGAGTCGCTCCTCCAGAGCCTTGCGGCACATGCGGTGCCGATCGACGTGCGTCAGGTAAGGATCAACCCGGGCCAGCAGCTAGGCGGGGCATCTCCTTTGGGAATTGACCCAACGGGAAGGCCACACCGGCACTTCGATGTGCTCGTCGAGTTGCGTGGGACGGTGGGCCTCGCGACACCCCCAAACGAGGCGACGCTTGGTGGTCAGCCTGGTGGGGAAGATGCTGTGGGAGCTCCATGATGAAAGTACCGTCGTTGAATCCAGCAGCAGCTGGTGAATTCATGATCCACCACGGCGAGAAGCTCGTGGTAAGCCTGATTGGAATGGTGGCCCTCCTCATGACATGGTGGGGCTTTCGTGCCCTCCAGTCGCAGGCCGTGGATGCGACCCGCACGCCCAGCGCCATTGCCACACTGGCAGAGAAGGCGGCAGCCACAATCTCGCAGGCCACAAGCCCGGCGTCCGGTCGGATCCCGGAGGTGCCACCGCTGGGGCCGCGTGTCGCTCCCTGGCGGCCGGAGCAAGTGCAACTCGCGGAGCCACCGACGCGGGAGTTTTGGTTGGACCGTGGGACCGCTTCCGAGCTTAAGAAGCGAACGAAGCCAGACATCTTCCCGATCACCGACCTGCGGGCTGTCGCCGGCGTGGCTGTGTTTTTTGACGCGGACGCCGAGGCGCGGGCGGCGAAACTTCCACCACCGCAGGTCAGCCCGCTCGCGTCAGGGCTCCCGCTCGCATCTGGGCTCCCGCTCGCGTCTGGGCTCCCGCCCGAGGAACCGATCAAACCGGGGAGGATTACACCCTATGTCCTCGTCACCGGCGTGATTCCCGCGGGGAAGCAGAAGGCAGAGTACGAGCGTCGCTTCAGTGGTGCGAGCTTTCGTGATGCCACGCGGGATACTCCCCGATGGGCGTTGTACGTCGTGGAGCGGAGCCGAGTTGTGGCCGGAGCCGCGCCGCGATGGGAGCGGCTGAAGATTGTGAATGTGACGACCATGGGGGCTGCCGGCGCTCCGCCGACTGGGCCAGTGGGCCCGGAGTTCACGCCCGAAACGCTCCCTCCGGGTTTCTTCCTCGGGCCGGAAGAGGCGGAGCTCGGGTATGCCGCGGCGCTGCCGCAGCGGGTCGATGGCCGGTGGGGTGCGGAGGCGATCCACCCCTGGTTTGAGCCCAAGGTCAAGGAAGTCCAGACCGCCACCGTCGTCGTCAAGCAGGAGACGAAGTCGACCATTGAGGCCACGCTGGCAGCCCTCGCTGCCAAGCCGCGGAACTTCCGCGACAAGGAGGTCCAGCTCAATGGAGTGTCGCTCGATCCTGGCTACAAACGGCAGCAGAAAATTGGGCTCTACAGGTTCGGCGTCCACACGGTCGACGGAAAAACCTCTCTCGAGCCCAACGTGATTGGAAGTCAGCGGGCCCTCGTGTTTGCGGCGAGTATGGATCTCGGCCAAAAGCTTGCGTTTGACCTCGACAAAGGGAAGCCGCGGCCCTGCAACCTCTTGGTGCGAGTCGACATGATGAACACGACTCCCGTGGCTCGGCTCCTGGAGATCGCATTTCTCGATGAAGCTGGCGAAGTCATTGAAACCCGCCGGGAGTCCTTGCCGGAGCCGGTCGTGCTCGAATCGGATGGCGGCAGCGGCCCTGTACTCGCCCAACAAGCCCCTGCCACACCCCCGCTCGAGAATCGACTCTTTCGGTTTGTCGACCTCGACGTGGAGCCGGGCGTTGAATACCGCTACCGCGTGCGATTTGCCCTGCGGAACCCAAATGTCGGGCTTGCGATCCAGCACGTGGCCGACGTGGCCATCACGAAGGGAGACTTTCTGCTGGCCGAGTACAGCCCCGAGACGTCCCCAGTTCGCGTGCCTGATCCCACGCAGGTCATCGCACGGACCATGCCTCGCGACGCTGCCCGCAAACTCAAGGTGAGGGGCGATAATGTGGAGATCTTGGTGCTCGCGCGATCGGAGACTACCGGCAACTACGCGATGCGTTCGGTCGTGACGACTCCCGGCGGATCGGCGAATGTCGACCCCTCCCTCAACAAACCCGGAGACGCGCGGAACTTCGGCCAGCCGGCGACCACCGACCGCGTCCTTCTCGACTTCCGGGGTGCGCAGGAAGAGCTGAAGATCGACGCCCGAAACCCTGTGCCGCAGGAACCGCTCGAGATGCTCTTCCTCAGGCCCGACGGTGAGTTTGAGGTCGTTACAGCCGCCGACTCGGAACTGCTCGTGCGGAAGTATCGAAGTACGCTGTTTGTGCCAGGTACGGATCTGCCAGACGACGGCAAGGCTCCCAAGGTGCCCCAGTGATGTGCAGCCTGCCCCGAGAACACCACGCTCTGGAAACGAGTCATGAGCCAATTGTCCCTTGTTCGTAAGCCGCTCGTCCGCCAGGTGGTCTTGTCGTGCCTCGGCCTGATGGCCATCGGGTACGGCCGGCACGCTTCCGCCGAGGGCTATGAAACCTGGTCGCAGGTGGAATCGGCGGAGGAGACGCGGGAGTACAGCGAAAAGATTCGTGAGGGAGGCTTTGATGCCGCCGCGCAGGCTGTCCTCAAGGACATCATCTTTCCCCATCTCGCGATCGAGGCCAATCGCCCGATGATCGTGACGGTGCGGCAACGGATGCGAGATATCATCACCCGCGGGACCACAGACCCGAAGGTTTTCGATGCGGCTAATGCCGTGGCCAGGGACTTCATGATCGATGTTGTCCAGGACGAATCGCAGGAGCTCCTCGTACGGGTCAATGCGATGATCCTGGTCGGGGAGCTCGTCGCGGCGGACCGGAAACCCTGGAATGGGTGCGTGGCGACGCTCGCCAAATCAACGACCGACGTGAAGCTCCCGCTCGCCGTTCGCATCGCCGCCATGAATGGACTCGTCGCGCACGTCGCCGAGGGCCGCGGGAGTGGCCAAGCCTTTGCGGAGGTGATCGGGCCCGCGGTCGCGTCGCTGATCACGAGCCCTCCAGAGGGTGACCCGGTCGCCGTGGGATGGATTGTTGGGCGGGCGATCGAAATCATGCCGGCGGTCGGAGGTTCACCAGAAGGAATCGCCGCCGTGTCGAAAATCCTCGCTGACGAGAAGGCCGACATCGACCTTCGCATCCGAGCGGCGTCCGCGCTTGGCCGTGTCGCCAAGCCCGCACCAGCCGTGATCGCTCCTGCGATCGGTCAGATTCGCACGCTTGCCGCGACGGCGCTCAAGCGGGATGTGACGGCAGCAGAAGTCAGGAGATTTGCGCGGCGGCTCGGATCGCAAGGCATCGAAGGCGCTGGCGTGCCACCGGTGCCTGTCGAACCTCCGCCGCCGACCGCGCCTCCAGCAGCGAGTGGCGATCTCTTCGGGCTGAGCGGCCCTGGCCCAGCCCTTGGGGGAGTGCCCGCCATGCCAACCGTCTTCGATCCCGATGCGGTGCCGGCGCAGGCCTGCCGCCGCAACGCATGGCGACTCATGACGCTCGCCACCGCGATCAAGCCGGAAGGGTCTGGGCGGGGAGGGATGGCAGCGGCACTCACCGGCGACGCAGCCGCCGAGGCGATCGAGCTCGCCACCATCCTGCGTCGCGAGGGCAAGGCCCTCACGACACAGCCAGACGAGGCGTCGCTCAAAACGGCCCTGGCAGCGCTAGGGGTTGGTCCGCAGCCAGCCGTCGAAGGCGGACCCTCGGCAGCACCCGCCCCCGGGCCTGCTTTTCCCGATAGCGGCCCGAGCGATTCACCCTCACCCTTCTAAGTGGGCGGATGGCTATCGCTTGATGAGCTCGCGGACGGTTCCGCCGGAGGGGATCATCGGCAGCACGTGCTCCTGGTAGGGCACTTGCACGTCGAGAATCGCCGGTCCTGGGGCGTTGAGGAGCCGTTCGATTGCCGGCACAAGATCAGCCTTGGCCACGACCGTCTCGGCGTGCCAGCCAAAGCCCTGGGCGATTGCCACGAAGTCAGGATAGCGGTTCTCGGGCGAGATGCCGTCGCCTTGGCCACAGGCCTCGGGGTTGTCGATCGGGCCGAGGTACGTGTGAGCCCGGTTGCCCTTGAAGAACCGGTCCTCCCACTGCACCACCATCCCAAGATGCTGGTTGTTGAGCAGGAGCACCTTGACCGCAATGTTCTCGGTCTTGCAGGTGGCGAATTCCTGGATGTTCATCAGGATGCTGCCATCGCCGTCGATATCGACGACGATCGAGTCGGGGCTCGCCACCTTCGCCCCCATCGCCGCGGGCAGCCCGAAGCCCATGGTGCCCAGGCCGCTCGACGAAAGCCAGGTCCGCGGTCGGTTGAACTTGAAGAACTGGGCGGCCCACATCTGATGCTGCCCCACGCCCACGCTCACGATCGTGTCGTGGCCGGCGGTGAGTCGGGAAAGCTCGGCAATGGCATGCTGCGGCAGGATGCCAGGGAAGGCCTTGTCGTAGGAAAATGGATCCTCCTGCTTCCACTCGTCGATCTGGCGATACCAGTCGTCGAGGGGCGCCGTGGGCTTCTCCACGACCTTATTGAGGGCGTGGAGCGCATCCTCGACGTTGGCCACCATTGGCAGGTGGACAAGCTTGTTCTTATTGATCTCTGAGGCATCAATGTCGATGTGGACAATGAACCCGTGCTGGGCAAACTCCGCCACCTTGCCCGTCACGCGGTCGTCGAACCGCACACCGATCGCGATCAGGAGATCGGCCTGGTCCACGGCGTAGTTGGCATACACGCTCCCGTGCATGCCGAGCATGTCGAGGCAGCGCGGATCATCGGCAGGGAATGCGCCGAGGCCCATCAGCGTCATCGTGACCGGGATGCCTGTCTTGCGCACGAACTCGCGAAGCTCGTCGGAGGCATCGCCCGAGATCACGCCACCGCCGGCGTAGATGACCGGTCGCTTGGACCGTTTGATGGCGGCCGCGACTTGGGCAATCTGCTCGGGCCGCGGCTGCGGGGCCTCGGGCCGATATCCCGGAAGTCGGAGCGGGGCGTCATAGTCGGGCTCGACCTGCGAGACCTGGATGTTCTTGGGCAGGTCGATGAGGACCGGTCCTTGGCGTCCGGTGGTGGCGATATGAAATGCCTCCCGCATCACGCGGGCAATATCTTTCGCGTCAGTCACGAGATAATGGTGCTTCGTGATGCTGCGGCAGACCTCGACGATCGGCGTCTCCTGAAACGCATCGGTGCCGATCACGCTCGTGCCGACCTGGCCGGTAATGGCGATGAGCGGGATGCTGTCCATCTTCGCGTCGGCAATGGCGGTCACCAGGTTCAGGGCTCCGGGACCGCTCGTGGCCATGCACACCCCCGGCTTCCCGGTGACACGGGCGTAACCTTGGGCAGCAAAACCGCCCCCTTGCTCGTGCCGCGGAAGGATGGTGCGGATGCGATCGCTATACCGGGTGAGTGCCTGGTGGAGCGGCATGCTCGCCCCGCCGGGGTACGCAAAAAGTACATCCACGCCATGGCGAATAAGCGACTCGACGACCACATCGGCGCCGGAGACAAAGGCGGTCGAGGTGACGGGTCGCGAGGCGGTGGCCATGGCAGGGCTCCGGACAGGGGGTGGGAACAGGCCGGAAACGAACCGGCCGGGCAGGCCCTCAAAAATACACGATAAACGCAGGGAGGGGGACAGGCAGCGTTTCCTTCGGAAAATGGGCCACGTCCCTCGCCCACCACGCCCTGGGCCTCGTTGGCGAAGGCACGGAATAAACTCCCGCGCACTGCGCGAATCTCTCCATGTGAAGCGGTCATGCGGCCCACGCAGGGCCCGCGTCTAATCAAACGTCACGGGGAGGAAGCCATGGCAGGCCATGTCGATTCGGACATCTTCCGTATTCCGCCCCGGCCACCCCGCAAGGGTCACGGGCCCACGCGACAGCCAGCGATTCCGAAGCCCAGCAGGCGACCTCTGCCGCGAACGGCGAAGGCCTCGGCGTCGTCAGGTGTGAGGCCGAGCCCTCAAGCTCCGGCAACCGACGAAGACTTCCGCTCGGCTCGCCGCAGCATGTTCCGCGACGTGCCGGCATGGGCTGTCAGCGCGCTCGTGCACATCGTCGCGATCCTGATGATGGCCCTTTTCGTCAGTGAGACTGCGACGCTCATCGAGAAGCTGACGTTCATCGCAGCGCCTCCTTCCGAAGAGGAGATCGAGGACGATCCGATCAAAATTCCAGAGATGGACGACGCGCTTCCGGAGATCGTGGAGCCCGTTGCGGAGTCCACTGTGCCGGACGGTCCGGTTCTCGGGCCCCTCGACCTCGGGGAAGTGATTCCTGACATTCCCCCATCGCCCCCCATCGAGTTTGATGATGAGTTTGGTGAACAAACAGCGCCGGCCAGCGGCATGTTGGATGGCCTTGATGGCGGCGGCCCGGGCACGGGCCTCTTGGACAGTCGGACGATCGGACGCCAGCGGGCGCCGCCGATGTGCGAGCAGGCGATTGATGGCAGCCTCAAGTGGATCGCCCTCCATCAACTGCCCGATGGTGGCTGGTCATTCGATCTCACGGCCTGCCCGAGTTGCATGGGCCAATGCTCCCACTCCGGCACTTCCAAGAAGGACGACCGCGCGGGCGCGACGGCGATGGCGATGCTGCCATTTCTCGGCCGCGGCTACACGCACCGCGAAGGCCCCTACCAGAAGCAGGTCGAAGGAGGTGTTGCGTTTCTTGTGCAGCAGGCGATGCAGAACAAGGGCAAGGTCTATGGCCCGAGCGGCAGCCTCTACTCCCAGGGTCTGGCTGGGATCGCCCTCTCGGAGTGCTATGCGATGTCGCAAGACCAGCGGCTCGCTGCCCCCACTCAGCTCGTACTCAACTTCATCATGGACGCCCAAGATCCGCAGGGTGGTGGCTGGCGGTATACCCCGCGTCAGCCGGGAGACACATCTGCCGTGGGCTGGCAGATCATGGCGCTCAAGAGCGGCAACCTGGCCTACCTCGACGTGAACCCGCTGACGATCAAGAAGGCAGTCGAGTTCCTCGACTCGGTGCAGTCGGACTACGGCGCTGCGTACGGCTATCTCGACGCCTCGAACCCGACGCTCGCCAGGTCATCCGTCGGCCTCCTCTGCCGGATGTATCTCGGCTGGAAAAAGGACCACGAGGGCCTTCAGGAAGGCGCCCGCCGTATCGCCCAGGCGGGACCGTCGAAGGATCTCTACTACGACTATTACGCCACCCAGATCATGCACCATCTGGAAGGCGAAAGGTGGGTGGCCTGGAATGCCACGATGACGAAGATGCTTCTCGAATCTCAGGCCACGAAAGACCACGAGGCCGGGAGTTGGTATGCGGGCGTCGATGTCGGCCACGGGGCCCATGCGGCAGGCCGTCTCTACTGCACGTCCCTGGCCACGATGATCCTCGAGGTGTACTACCGGCACCTGCCGATCTACGGCACGCAGAGCGTCGACGAAGAGTTCCCCGAGTAGCAGATCTTTTCTGTGAACCGGCACCGGCCGTGACCCCCATGGCGGGAGAAATTGGGGCAAAAGCGGCTTGTTTTGGCCTTCGGGATTTTCGGCGAATCCCCTATTCTTCCGTGATCCTCCAGACGTTGTGCGTTGCCGTTGGCGGTTTCTGCCCCACGGATATGCCGACGGACGGGGGTGAACGCCCGGTCAGTTATGGCCGCGAACCACGAGAGCCCTTCCCCATGATCATGTCGCTGCCAGTACTGGACGAGGCCCCGAGTTTGCAGCGGCCATCGCGGACGCTTTCCATCTGCCTGATCAATCCCCGGTTCGAACCTTCGTATTGGGGTTTCGAATACGCCCTTCCGCTCTATCCGGGCGACAAGCGAAGCACGATGATCTCGGGCTCGATTTCCTCGGTTGCCGGTCTCTGCGGCGACCATGAGGTGTATCTGCTCGATGAGAACGTCGAGGAGATCGATTGGGACGCCCTCGACAAGTACGACATCGTCGGCGTGACGGGCATGACAGTTCAAAAAGAGCGGATTCACCAGATCCTTACCCGACTTCGCGACATGAAGCCCTTTATCGTCGCGGGTGGGCCGCTGGTGTCGGTCAATGAAGGATTTTTTGACGGCCTCTGCGACGCCCGCTTCGTGGGCGAGGCCGAGACCACCTGGCCGAAGTTCTTGGATGACTTCTCACGGGGCGAAGCGACCGACGAGCGGTATCAACAACCGCAACCGACCGACATGACGACCGTGCCCCGCCCCCGCTACGACCACCTCAAGGTGAGTCGGTACGCGACCGGGTCGTTGCAGTATTCACGAGGCTGTCCCTTTCAGTGCGAGTTCTGCGACATCATCGTGATCTTTGGCCGCAAGCCGCGGGTCAAGGACCCCGATCAGTTCATCACCGAGCTCGACGACATGCGGAAGGTCGGCTTTCATTCCGTCTTCATCGTTGACGACAACTTTATCGGCAACAAAAAGAAGGCCAAGGAACTGCTGCATAAGCTCGTTCCGTGGATGGAGGAACACAAGTATCCGCTGCGGCTCACCACGGAAGCGAGCATCGATCTCGCAGACGATGCCGAGCTCCTGGACCTGATGTACCGCGCCAACTTTCGCAGCGTCTTCATCGGGATTGAGACGCCGCGGCTGGAATCCCTCAAGGAAACCAAGAAGTTCCAGAATGTGCGGGGCGACTCACTCGATGCCAAGCTCGCCCGCATCCAAAATGCAGGGCTCGACATCAATGCCGGCTTCATCGTCGGCTTTGACAGCGACGACAAGCAAATCTTTGAGGACCAGTTTCAGTTCATCCAGGGGAATGGCATCACCCTCGCGATGGTTGGTATGCTGCAGGCCATCCCCACGACGCCGCTCTACAAACGGCTGAAGGACGAAGGCCGGCTGTTCGAGGAAGATGCCAACTGCAATTTCCTCCCGAAGCAAATGACTCGCGACGAGCTCAAGCAGGGCTACTGGGAGCTGGTCAAGCGGCTCTACACGCCCGAAGCCTTTTTTGAGCGGTACTTCAAGGTCTACGAGTCGCCGGAGTATCTCGCGAGGCGGGCAGCCATCTCGAAGAAGGCCGGTGAAGGTCGCCGACTCCCCACGCTCTTCTACGGTCTGGCGCTCCTCTGGTCACTATTTTGGGCGCTCTGGCGGGATGGCTCGCTCGCTACGGTCGGAAAGACCTACGCGAAAGTCTTTTTCACGCGGAACCTCAAGTACCGCCGCGACATCATCGGCTTTGCGCAGTACATGAACCGCTGCGTGACCCACTGGCACTTCTATAAGTTCACCCGCGAAGCTACCGCCGGCAGGCTGCGGACGTACAACACCGGCTGATGCATGGCATGGCGCGGATGGCGCCGCAGTCGGGACGCGTCACAGGTCGCCCTGCTGGGGATGAGTCGTCGTGTCTCCTGGGATGGAAGCAGGTTTCTGTCGCTGCCTTCCACCCTTCGATTGTTTCGCTCGGGCGCGATCCTTCCAGATGATGACCTCAGTGTCGTTGCGTTGCTTCGGCCCGTGGGTGGTACGGCCTTTCGCGACCGCGGCCTCGAGTAACTCGGTGAGCTCGGCGACGATCGCGGGCTGCTCGTCGACGAGGTTCCGCGATTCCTTCTGATCGTGCGTCATGTCGTAGAGCTGCACTGGCTTGCCGTCCCCGCCCTTCGACCATCCGCCCGATCCGATGCAGGCAATGAGCTTCCAGTTGCCTCGGCGAATTGCGAAGCGACCGCTGATCGAGTGATGGATCACAAACGGGTGGGTGGGGGCCTTCGCCTCGGCACTCCGGAGCACCGGCAGGATCGAGAAGCTGTCGACACCAGCGTCTTCCGGCAGCGTGGATCCGAGAATGTCAGCACAAGTAGCCATCAGGCTCGTGTGGCAGATCAGGTCATCACAGACCCGCCCTGGGGCGATCACACCCGGCCAACGGACGACATAGGGCACGCGATGGCCGCCGTCCCAGGCATCCGACTTCATGCCCCGCAGCGAGAAGCTTGGGTCATGCCCCTTCGCGAGCAGTTCCTTGAAGTGCGCCTGCGGTGAGCAGCCGTTGTCTGAGGTGAAAAACACCAGCGTGTTCCCCGCGACACCGAGGCGGTCGAGCGTTTCGAGAATCTGCACGATCGCATGATCGGTCTCCATCACGAAATCGGCGTAGATGCTGATTCCGCTTTTGCCAACCCACTCGTCTGAAGGCACGATCGGGGTATGCGGAGAGCCGAGGGCGAGGTAGAGGAAGAACGGCGTCGCGGCCTGCGCCTGCTGCTCGATGAACCGGATGCTTTCCTCTGTCTCGCGGGCGATCACTTGGTCGAGCGGAATAATTTCGACCACGCGGTCATCCTCCGCCCAGGAGTGCATTTCTCTGGCGTGATGAAATCCGTAAAACTCGTCGAACCCGTGCTCGATCGGCCCATCGATGATGCGCGAGCCGACAGGAGCCGCGGAGGTCTTGAACTTCCCGAATGGTTTCTCCGTGACGATCTGCCGCATCCGGCCACCTTCCGGGAACTCGTAGTGGTAGCCGAGATGCCATTTGCCCACGATCGCGGAACGGTAGCCGTGCTCGGTGAGCAATTCGGGGACGGTGAGAACTGACTCATCCACGAGGGAGCGTGGCTCGCCATCCGTCGTCAAGACTCCGGACTGCAAGCGGGTGCGCCATGCGGCGCGGCCGGTGAGCAGGCCATAGCGAGTCGGCGTGCAGACAGCGGAGCCGCTGTGGGCGTCGGTGAAGCGAACCCCTTCACGAGCGATGCGGTCGATTCCCGGCGTCGGAATCTTCGACTCGGGGTTGTAGGCGCTCGCATCTCCATACCCCAGGTCGTCCGCCATGATGAAGATGATGTTGGGATGTTCGGCGGCGTCCGAGGCGGCACACACTCCACAGAGGAAGGCAAGGAGGAACTGGCGAACCATGGTGGTGCTGGGGTGCGGGGTGAAGGGCGAGGCGTCAACTTGCCTTGCGCTCGAGGCGCGGGGCGGAGTGGCCGGCGGTGCGAAGTTTCGCGAGCAGCTTCTGAAGGCGGCCCACGACGTCCGGATGGGCGGCGGCGACATTGTGCTTCTGGCCCGGATCACGCTCCATGTCATAAAGCTCCACCGGAGCCCCATCGTCGGGCGGGTAGCCGTGCCGTTGTTCCCAGTCCTTCACGCCCTTGCCGGAGAGGGTGCCCGATTTCGCGTCCACCAGAAGCCACTGGCCGTCGCGGATGGCGTAATGACCTTTATTCGTGTTGTGGACATGGGATTGGCGAGGGGGCGTTTTAGACTGTCCCGTGAGGAACGGGCGAAGGTCGTGCGAGTCGAGCGCGGCATCGTCGGGCAACTCGTAGCCGACGACCGAGGCGATGGTAGCCATCAGATCGACTTGGGAAACGAGCGCATCGCAGACGCTTCCCGGCGTCAGCACGCCGGGCCAGCGGATGATGAACGGCAGGCGATGCCCCCCCTCGTAGATATCCCGCTTGACGCCGCGAAACGGCCGCGAAGACCAGTGGTTGAACTTCGTGTCGCGGGCGTAGGCGTAGTGCTCCGCGCCGTTGTCGGCGGAGAACACGACGATCGTGTGTTCGTCGGCCCCGATCTCCTTGAGCGCCGCGAGGATTCGTCCGCAGGCGTCGTCTGTCTGGGCCACAAAGTCGCCGAAGGGGCCGGCCTGGGATGTGCCGTCGAATTCGTCATTGGGAATGATGGGCGCATGCGGCGACGGAAACGGCACATACAGGAAGAACGGTTTGTCATTGCCCTTGCGGGAACGGACAAACTCGACTGACTTCTCCGTGAGCGTGGGGAGCACCCTGTAAAAATCCCAGTCAGCGAGTGCTGGACCGGACCGGGCTTCCCACTGGCCTTCCTTCGCCGGATCGCTGAGCGCCTTCATGGTCAGGTCGCTATCGGGAGCGCGGAGCAGGCGGTCGCCCTCGATCCAGGCATACGGAGGGAAGTTGATCACGTCGTCGCCGAAGTAGTGATCGAAGCCGCGGTCGAGTGGTCCGCCGGGAACGGGCTTTGACCAATCGAAATCGACGTGGGAGTTTCGCCCCTGGGGCCCGCCAGGCTTGCGGATGGCATTCCAGTCCCACCCCAGATGCCACTTGCCGATGCAGGCGGTATCGTAACCCTCGGCCCGGAGCATGGCGGCCATCGTCAAGTCGCCGTCGTGAAAAACAGGCTGTTCCATCGTGCCGACAATGCCGTGAAAACGACGCCAGTGATGGGTGCCCGTGAGCAGAGCAAATCGCGACGGCGTGCAGATGCCCGACGACGAATGACCATCGGTGAACCGCATCCCGTCTCGTGCAAGCTGGTCGAGGTGCGGGGTCGGAATTTTTGAATCAGGATTCTGGATGGCGAGGTCGCCAAAGCCCATGTCATCGGCATAGAGGATCACGATGTTTGGCTTCGACGCAGCAGCAGAAGGCTCCGCGTACAGCCGAGACGAGGCGAGAAACGCCAGCAGGGCGAATGCGATGGTGGTGAGCTTCATGATGGATGCCCCCTAGGGTTCCTTGTGGACTCGCTCGGCTCCGGGCTTCGTAGAGCATGACAGGAGCGCCGGTGAGGAAGCGACGGCCTCGGGTAGGTATGCCATGCTCCTATGCCCTATAATCATCGCCCGTGGATCGACAAACCACACAGCCAGTCGGGCGGCTCGCCTCCCTCGCCGACACACTCCAGCAGCACGCCGGGTTCGCCGAGATCGTCTCGAGCCTCCGTGAAGGACACGGCGGGACGATCGGTGGAACCTGGGGATCGGCCTGCGCGCTCGCGGTGGCAGCCGTGGCCCAGAATTCTGGCGGCGGGACGCTGGCGGTCATCCTACCCCACGCCTCCGAAGCCGAAGCCTTTGTCGACGATTTTTCACTTTTTGGCACCCTGCAGGCAATCCTTCTGCCCGCTTCGGAAAACCTTGGCGAGGGAGAGCCGACCGCCGACGATCCAGTTGAGGCCGAGCGGCTGGCCGTGGTCAAGCGGCTCGCGCACCCCGAAGGGGCCCCACCCCCACTGGTCGTGACGAGTATCCAGGCGCTCCTCGCGCCGCTCGTTGATCCGCGGGCGATTGAAGCGGGAACCAGAAAGCTCGCTGTCGGCGGCCACGTCGACCCGGAAGAGCTTGCCGAGTGGCTCGCCGCGCGTGGCTGGCAGGCCGCAGACGCGATCGACGCCCCCGGCTCGTTTGCCCGCCGCGGCGGCATCGTCGATCTGTTCGCGGCAGACTGGGACCGGCCGGTCCGAATGGAGCTCTACGGCAACGAAATCGAGTCGCTGCGAACGTTTGATACTGTTTCCCAGCGCAGCGTCAAGACGCTCGAAGCCATCGACCTGACGGCACTCGCCGCCGAGGCCGGGGCCACGCGGCACACGCACCTCGCCGACCTCTTGCCGCCGGGGTCATGCGTGGCGTTTGTCGAACCGGGAGAGTGCGAGGAGGAAGCGCAGCGATTCTGGCAACGGCTCGGCGATGTGGCCAACCTGTTTGAGCCCGAGGAGGTGTTCGCCAGGCTCCATCGATTTCCATCGCTGGCGCTGGCCGCCATCCCGCCGTCGAGCCTCGATGCCATGGCCACGCTGGCCATTGAAAGTGTGGAGCGGTTTACCGGGGCGCTCGACCGGGTGCGCGAGGAGCTCGAAACCGTGGGCCGCGATCAGGAGGTGTGGGTCATCTGCCCCTCGGAGGCCGAAGAAAAGCGCCTCGGCGAGTTGCTCGCCGATTCGGCCCCCGCCCGCACCGGCCGCCTGCATTTTGCCCGCGGCCGGCTCTCCAGTGGGTTTCGTGTGGTGCCTGAAAAACTCGTGCTGGTGAGTAGTGCTGAGCTCTTCAATCGCGAAGAGGTTTCTGCGCGCCCCGCGCGGCAGCGGCTCTCGCGAGCGATCGACACGTTTCTCGATCTGCACGAGGGCGACTACGTCGTTCACGTCGCCCATGGCATCGGCCGGTATCGGGGCCTCAAGCTCCTGGAGAAGCATGGCCGCACCGAGGAGTTTTTGGAGATCGAGTTTGCCGAAAGCACCAAGATCTTCGTGCCGGCGTCAGCCATTGAGCTTGTTCAAAAATACGTCGGTGGCACCAAGCTCGCTCCAAAACTCGCGAAGATCGGCGGGGCGGCGTGGGCGAAACAGAAAGCGGCCGTCGAGGAAGCGGTGGCCGACATGGCCGCCGACATGCTCCGCCTCCAGGCCACGCGGGCGAGCCGGCCGGGCATCGCGTTTCCTGCCGACACGCCCTGGCAGCGGCAGTTTGAGGAGGCGTTTCCGTTTGACGAGACGCCCGACCAGCTCACGGCGATGGAGGCGATTCGCGAAGACATGCAGAAGCCGCGGCCGATGGACCGGCTCCTCTGCGGCGACGTCGGCTTCGGCAAGACCGAGCTGGCGATGCGGGCGGCCTTCAAGGCAGCTGAGGCAGGGATGCAGGTGGCCGTGCTGGTGCCCACGACCGTCCTCTGCGAGCAGCACCGCCGTACGTTTGCCGCTCGGTTTGCAGAATTTCCGTTTGTCGTGCGGGCGCTCTCGCGGATGACGAGCACCGCCGAGGAGCGAGAAACCCTCGAAGGACTCGCTCGAAAAACCGTGGACATCGTGATCGGCACACACCGCCTCGCCCAGGCCGACATCCACATCGCGAATCTCGGGCTTGTGATCGTGGACGAGGAGCAGCGGTTTGGCGTGGATGTGAAGGAGCGGCTCAAGGCCCTGCGAGCGAGTGTGGACGTGCTCACGATGACGGCCACGCCGATCCCGCGAACGCTTCATATGTCGATGCTCGGCATTCGCGACATCTCAAACCTCACGACGCCACCGAGCAACCGCCTCCCCGTGGAAACCAAACCGGCCCGCTGGGACAAGACGGTCATCCGGGCCGCGATCGAACGGGAGTTGGCCCGCGACGGTCAGGTCTTTTTCGTCCACAACCGGATCCACGACATCCACAAGGTGGCGACCCGACTGCAGTCGATCGTGCCCGAGGCGTCGATCGGGATCGCCCATGGGCGGCTGTCTGAGGGCGAGCTGGAGGATGTGATGGTGGCCTTCGTGCAGGGCCGTACCGACATTTTGCTGGCCACGACGATCATCGAAAGCGGCCTGGACATCCCGCGTGCCAACACGATCTTCATTGACGAGTCGGATCACTACGGACTGGCCGACCTGCATCAGCTCCGCGGTCGCGTGGGCCGTTCCCACCATCGGGCCTGGTGTTATCTGCTTGTGGACGAGGCGGCCCGGCTCACGCCCAACGCTGCCAAGCGGCTGCGGGCCATCCAAGAGTTTTCGAGCATGGGGGCGGGCTTTTCGCTCTCGATGCGCGACCTCGAGATCCGCGGTGCGGGCAATCTCCTGGGCACGCAGCAGAGCGGGCACATCGCGGTCGTGGGCTATGAGCTGTATTGCCGGCTGCTCGAGCAGGCCGTCCGTGGGATCAAGAAGATGCCGCCGGCCGAGCCACCGCCCGTGAATGTGGATCTGCCGGGCGATGCCTGGCTGCCGCGGGACTATGTGCCCGACTTCCGGGCGAAGATCGATGTTTATCGCCGGCTGTCGCGGGCCACGGCCGAGCGACAGGTAGACGACCTTGCGGCGGAATTATCCGACCGGTTTGGGCCAGTTCCCGACGAAGCACGTCGGCTGCTCGACTTCGCGAAGCTACGGTGCCGGGCGATCGACCTGGGCATCGACTCGATCACCCGGCATCCGGGGATGATCATGATCGGGCATCACGACCGAGCGAGGATTGATCGACTTCGACAGGCAGCGGCCAAGAAGAATCGCGTCGTTCGCATCGTCGATCAGAAGACGGCCGTGGCCCCGCTCCACGCTGACACGCTCGCCAACCCCGATAAGCTCCTGGCGAGCGTGCGGTCGCTCCTGGCGCTTGGCTGATTCGGAGGCGGCAGGCTTCTTCCAAAGCCGGCGAGCGTCATGCCTTCTGTTTCTCTCTCCTCACCAGTGGTCCTCATTCGGAAGGGCCGCACGACCGGGTCGACCACGGCTCATCCCTTTCGAGGTGTTGCCGGGAGCTGCGTCTGCTCGCGGCCCCACCTCACGCACGCATGCGGCGACGGAGGGCGACCAAGCCGATCACGCCGCCGGCGAGGAGGGCGAACGTGGCGGGCTCGGGCACAGCGGTGTACGTGAGCACGAGGTCGGTGTTGGAATCGGCCAAGGCCACGGAGAACGTGCCGTTGGTGGTATTGCTGAACCCGCCCGTGCCATTGATTGCACCCACGTTGATCGTGAAATCAGATGCATCGAAGTTGAGGATGGCGGTCGGCGTGGAGACCAACGTCCAGGTGAAATTGAGGGCGTTGTTGAAATTGTTTGCGTTGCCGTTCACGTCGGGGCCAATGCCCGACAGCGACCAGAGATTGATGTTGAAGTCGGTCCCTCCGGTGAGGGCCGAGAGGTCAAGAATTCCAGTGCCGGTGACGCTGTTGGTGTCGTAGCCAGTGCCCGCGACGCCGTTGGCATCGAGGATTTGCCAGTTGAGATTGCCACCGTCGTTCAAGATCAGATCCGCGTTGCTATAGGTCAGCGTGCCGGGGCTATTGCCCGGCGACAGCGTGCCGCCGCTTTGAATGGTGGTGTCGCCGCCGATGGTGCCCGTACCCCCGAGGGTTGCGGTATTGGCTACCGTCACGGCGCCCGTGGCAGCCGAGTTGTCGCCCGTGACCCGCAGCGTGCCGGCGTTGACGGCGGTCGTGCCGGTGTAGGTGTTGGCGGCGTTGAAAGTCGTCACACCGGCTCCCGATTGAATAACGGAGACCGTGCCGTTGCCGTTGGCAATCGCGGCCGTGTTCACGGCCACAGCCCCGACGTTGTTGAAAGTAAGCGTCTTCGAACCGACCGTGCTGGAGCTCAGACCGCCAGTGATCGCAAGCGTGTTCGTACTGGTCGTGGCCACCTGGCTCACCGTAAGGTTGTCTGCTAGACCGATTGCCCCAGAGAAAGTCGAGTCGTTGTCGGTGTTGCCGCCGATCGACTTGATACCGGAACTGCCCGTTCGCACAGTGATGGTCCTTCCAACCGTGAAGGCACCGCCCGTGAGCAAAGCCGCATTGGCAGAACCAGTCGTGCTGCCAAGGAGCAGGGCCGAAGCAGCATTGCCGAAGGCACCATTCGCACTGACAGGCGCATTCGCCCCGGCGATCAGGGTGCCAGCGTCTACCGTCGTGATGCCTTGGTAGGAATTCGCGCCAGACAGGGTCAAGGCGCCCGTGCCCTGCTTGGTGAGAGTGCCGGTTCCGCCAATAGCATTGGCGTAAGACTGGGTCGCTGCATTGTTAAAGATGAGTGCCGAATTGTTGGTGACGCCGCTGCTCGAGAGTGAGCCTTGGTATTCGAGGGTACCCGCACTGATGGTTGTGGTCCCGTTGTAGGTGGCACCGCCGGAGAATGTCCAACGGCCCGTGCCGCTCTTGGTCAAGGCGGTGTTTGCGCCAGCGACAAAGCCGGTTTGTGAGATAGACGTTGCCGTACTGTTGCCAGCCCCAATAAGATTCAGCGTATTCGTGTTACCGCTTACCATGCTGTCTCCCCGAAAGCTTATCGCGCTCAACGCGAGACCTGCGGTGCCACCATCAAAGGTTTTTATGCCATTGAAAAAGACGGTCGCGGTAGGAGCGATCGTCTGAAGATTTGAACTGCTATTCACAATGGCATTTGTGGACACCACGAACTGGATGGCGGTTTGATTGCCGCTGTTGATGGTGAAGGGACTAGCTCCGACAGCAAACGTGAATGCCGTAACGTTCATGGGAGCAACCGTGTTAATCCCGTTCCACACGACTGAGGGTCGTGTCGCCCCAGCAAAGGCGAGCGTCGGCGTGCCGGTCGGCACCGTATTGGGGTTCCAATTGTTGGCTGTCAATGTGGAATTGTCCGTTCCGCCACCATCCCAAGTTTGGGCATCGACGAGAGGCGATGCCAGGAGGAAAGCACACCCGACGAGCAAGGGGCGGAGTAGGCCGCTCGTGGCGAGCGTGACGCGAATCAACACGGAGTTCTTCATGGCGGGGCGTTCCGATTCGGGGGTGTGTGAGACCGATCCTTCGTCTCACGGTGCGAGCACCTTACCGCGCGGGTGTTTCGCGTGGCGGCAATTCTTTTACGAATTCGCGCATCTGGCCCATTTTTGGACATGGCGGAAAACGGTCACTTGCCTGGAAAAAACGCTCACAATTCACGAATAACTGTGAGCCTCTATACTGCCGCTTGGACACGTGCCTTTGCGAATTTAGGCAGCCTGCGTCATGCCATCCCCGCGCCGCATCGGGCTCGCGATCGAGTTTCATCTGCCCTACAAGCACCATGCGGGGATTTTCGCCGGCGTCCAGCGGTATGCCGACGAGCGGGGCTGGCTGACCGCTTTC
>JANNSZ010000083.1:0-37366 GCA_031403195.1 Planctomycetota bacterium
ACTATCGTTTGACCTGCGTGACGGCGGCTACGACACGGTCGATAGCCAGGCGGGTGGCGACACGCCGACGCGGCCGGCGCTCGAGGGTGCTGGCTGGCCTTACCGTCGAATGCGGGTGGAACGCGAGCGGCTCTGGCGCGAGAAGCTCGATACGGATCGGGCGGCAGCGGGAGCCCCGGCTGCCGATGCGTCGGAAGGCCCCGGGAATCCGGTGCGGCCGGTAGACCAGCAGGTCGACGCCGTGCTCGCAGCGACGGCGACTCCGAGTGAACCGCTCACCGACACTGCGTCGGCGGCGACCTCAGGCACCACGCGGCCCCAAGATCCGTTTCGGGCGGTTCAGCGGCCGGACGAAGGCACGCGGATGGACCCGGCGAAGGAGCAGTTCACGGGCATCGTGCCGGGCATTGGCCTCGCGAGTTTTCGAGACTCCACCGGGATCGATCGGTTCCTGACCCTGCCAGGCGATGACGTGAAGATCACGTTTCCTACCGCGGGCACGCCCCCGAAGGCAGTCAGCGACACGTTCACGATCGTCGACTTCTACGAAAGCAAGATGAGCGAATACGACTCGAATTTTGTCTTTGTGCCGATCGGGGCGCTCCAGCGGATGCGTGGCATGATCGATCCACAGTCGGGCATCGTGAGCGTCAACTCGATCCAGATCAAGCTGCGGGACGGTGCCAATCTCGAGGAGGTCCGTGATCGGCTCCGCAAGGCGTTCCCGGCCGATCTTTATGCCGTGGCCAGTTGGCGCGACAAGCAGGGCCCGCTCTTGGCCGCCGTCGAC
Organism: Planctomycetota bacterium; assembly: GCA_031403195.1. Classification (GTDB taxonomy): domain Bacteria; phylum Planctomycetota; class Planctomycetia; order Pirellulales; family UBA1268; genus QWPN01. The sequence goes on from JANNSZ010000083.1 coordinate 791, forward strand.
ATGGAGATGGCGGTCCTCAATATCCTGCTGTTCTTGATCATCGCCGTCGCTGGGTTTGGCATCCTGGCGATCTTCTTCATGATCGTCGTCGAGAAGACCCGCGATATCGGCATCCTCAAGTCTCTCGGGGCGCGGGCTTCGGGGATTGCCGGGATCTTTCTGGGATATGGCCTCTTCCTGGGGATTCTGGGCGCGGGGGTGGGGCTCGCCCTGGGCCTGGCGATCGCGACCAACATCAACACGATCCGCATTGGGGTCGAGTGGATGACCGGCGAAAAAGTCTTCGATCCAACGATCTATTACTTCTTCAAGATTCCCACGATCATCGACCCGGTGACGATCACCTGGATCGTCGTTGGGGCGATCGGCATCGCGGTTGGGTCGAGTGTCCTGCCGGCCCTCCGAGCCGCCCGGCTGCATCCCGTGGAGGCTCTTCGGCATGAGTAGCAGCACGCTTGAATGGCCGGCGACGGACCTGCCGCCCATCGCCCCGCCAGCACTCCTCTCGGTGAGGGGCCTCCGAAAAAACTACCGCTCGGGCGACCGCATCCTCGAAGTGCTGCGGGGTATCGACTTTGATTTGGCGGGCGGCGAGTTTGTCGCCGTGATTGGCCAGAGCGGCTCGGGAAAGAGCACGTTGTTGCACCTGATGGGCCTGCTCGATGGGTCCGATTCCGGCAGCGTTTCGCTCGGTGGCCGACGGATCGACAACCTGCCCGGCAAGGAGCGCGATCGCCTGCGAAACACCGACATCGGCATGGTGTTTCAGGCGTATTACCTGTTGCCAGAGCTGACGGCACTGGAAAACGTCCTCGCGCCCTTGATGGTGCGACACGGCATCTTCTCTTGGTTTTCGGTGCGGGCCGAGGCGCGGCGGCGGGCCACGGAACTGCTCGAACAGTTTGGCCTCGGGGGCCGGCTCTCCCACAAGCCCCGGCAGCTGTCCGGTGGCGAGATGCAGCGGGTGGCGATTGCCCGGGCCCTCGTGGGTGGCCCCAAGCTCCTGCTGGCCGACGAGCCGACCGGCAATCTCGATAGTGAAAGTGGAGCAGGAATCCTCGATGTCCTCACGTCGCTCAACCGCTCCGCGGGCCTCTCTATAGTGCTCGTGACCCACGACGCCTCGATCGCCAGGCGGGCTGACCGGATCGTGCGGCTGGCCGCCGGCCGTGTCGAAACGGCCTGACAGACGCGCCGATTGCTGCGGTATAGTGGGGCGTTTTGGCTTCGACCGACCCGCCCCAGGTGCCCCTCATGCCGCGGATGATTTTCATGAACGATTGCCTGGTGCCCGAGCACGAGGCGAAGGTGAGCGTGTTTGACCACGGCCTGCTCTATGGCGACGGCGTGTTTGAGGGAATTCGCAGCTACGCTGGAAAAGTCTTTCGGCTCCCGGAGCACATCGACCGGCTCTATGCAAGCGCCCGGGCCATCGCGCTCGAGATTCCGCTCTCGAAAGCCGCCGTATCACAGGCCGTCGTCGACACCCTCGCGGCCAATCACCTGGCCGACGGCTATGTGCGGCTTCTGGTCACCCGCGGTGCGGGCACGCTCGGCCTCGACCCCAATAAGACGAGCCACCCACAGGTGATCGTGATCGCCGACACGATCAGCCTCTACCCACGCGAGTTTTATGAGCGGGGCCTGCGGATCGTGACGGCTGCCACCCAGCGGACGCACTCCGCCGCCCTCTCGCCGCGGATCAAGTCGCTCAACTACTTGAATAACATCATGGCCAAGCTCGAAGGCCTTCAAGCGGGCTGTGTCGAGGCCCTCATGCTCAACCACAAGGGTGAAGTCGCCGAATGCACGGGCGACAACGTGTTTGTCGTGCGTGGCGGCAGGCTTCTGACTCCTCCGCCGGATGCGGGCATCCTCGAGGGCATCACCCGCGGCGCCGTGATGGAGCTGGCGACCGCCGCCGGCATCGATTGCCGTGAGCAGACGCTCGTCCGCCACGACCTCTACACCGCCGACGAATGCTTTTTGACAGGGACTGCAGCGGAGGTAATCCCGGTCGTGGAGATCGACGGCCGCAAGGTTGGCTCCGGTGTGCCCGGCCCGATCACGAAGCAACTCACCGACGCGTTTCATGCGTTGGTCCGCGCGTAGCGTCGTCAACCGTGGCTTCGGGGTTGCCCGTGTCATGTCGCCGGACGTTCGCTGCGGGCATCCTGCCCTCCGCTCACTCGACGGAAATCGAGCTTCGCCATCCTGGCTACGCTCGATTTCCCACGCCGGCTCCATGGCACGGGCAACCCCGAAGCGGATGTGACCCACTCCATTCGGGATGCGTGCGCTACGTGCCCAAGACGTAGGCAGCGAGGTTACGCGATCGCCCCGTCGCCGTATCAAAATGCATCGGCCACGGCCGCAAATCGGAGCAAGGCAAAATCCAGCCTCTCCGGCACGCCCTTTGCCAGACTTCAGTTGGGTTTACGCGACTCCTCTAGGAAAATCGAAAGCTCAGCGAGCTCTCACAAAATCCTCACGTGAGGCTGGTCAAACGCTCACGGAGCCCAACTAATCTCCCGCAAGTCCACCTGAGAAAAGCTCCTGACGGTGCTCGGCGGGATTCAAGCGACTAGCCCTTGATCAAGACTGATGGGTTTCGGTTGATCGAAACGGATTACCAACGTCGTTGGGCTACCTCTTCAAGTCCAATAGCCAGAATCAGGGCGACGAAAGATTTGAGACGTGAGCCAAACGTGAAAGCACCCATTGCAGTCGCACCAACCATCAGATGGAGTCGTCGATGAACACCAAGACGATGCCGAAGTTTTTTACAAGCGGTACACTCCAGAATCGACTGGTGCTGTTGGGAGTTGTCATAGCGGTGGCATTCACGACGCCGCAATGCGTCCAGTCCGGCACTTTTGAATGGACCGGCGGCAGTGGGAGCAGTGACAACTGGAGCGCAGCCACGAACTGGACGCTCACTGGCGGCACCGATGCTGACGGCATTCCTGACTCCGACGATGACGTCGCGTTTTATCAAGTGGCCGCTGCGCGACTGACGACCAACACCGTCGGCAGCACCAACCGAAGTGTTAACAGCCTTAGCTACAGCAGTACCTCGACCTCTGCGGTCACGACCGGCGGAGCGTTCACTCTCACGGTCGGCGCGGGCGGATTGACCGTCGACGTTTCCGCCACGGGTCACAGCATCTCGGCGCCCATCAACCTCGGTGGCGCGTTGCCCAATGTGTGGACGATCAACAACGTATTGGGGTACATCGCATCGGGCAACGTAGACGTCAACAGCAACGCCCGCAGCTTCACCAAAGCCGGCGTTGGCCCGCTTACCCTGGGCGGCGCGTCGGGCACGGTCGACCTCCGCGGTGGCGTGACGGTGAGCGGTGGACTTGTGACGCTCGCCGGCGCTCCCACCAACAACTATTTCAATCCTACGACGGGCAGTTCCAGCGTCTCGATCGCTGCCCTCAGCACGCTCGATATGTTGGGCGGCGACGGCGAGATCGACAGCAATCTCACCGGTCCTGGAGAGTTCACCAATAGCGGCGGCACCACCCGCACGCTGACGCTCAGCAAGGGCTCGTCGGGGGTCGACGTTGACACGCTGCTTTCGGGCAACCTTGCGATCGCAAAAACGGCCGGCGCGGTTATCCCATTTACCAATGCCAACACCTACACCGGCGGCACCACGATCACCGGCGGCCGCCTCCTGGCAAACAACTCGCTCGGCTCATCGGCGGTGGGCACCGGCGGCGTGGTGATCAACAACGGCTCAACCGGGGCGTTGGGCGGCAGCGGCCAGATCGGCACCAGCGTAAATCCGGTCCCCATCACCATCGGCGCCAGCGGCGGCCGTATCGAGCCTGGCACCAGCAGCATCGCCAATAAGCTCACCGTCTTTGGCTCCATCGATCTCACCAGCGTCGGTACGACCGACATGACGTTCAAACTTGACGGCTTAACGGCCGGCAGCAGCGGCTACGACCAGCTTGAACAGACCGGCGCGCTCAACCTCAGCGCCGGCGTCGCCAGCCTCAATCTGGACATGTTCATTGGTAGCGACCCGATTGTCGGCTCGATTTTCACCATCATCAACCGGCCCGGTAGCCAAACGGGCGTCACCGGCAACTTCGCTGGCCTAACCGACGGCACTGTAATCAATGTCACCAACGTTGCCACCTCCAACATCGTGCCGCTGACCATCTTCTACAACTACGACAGCGGCGACGGCTTCCTCAACGACGTGGCGCTGGTGCACGTGCCCGAGCCGGCGTCGATGGCCCTGCTGGGGTGCGGCAGCGTCGCCCTCTACGCCTGGAGCCGCCAGCGGCGTCGCAGCAAGTAAGTAATCGTGTAGAGCGGTGTCCGAGGACACCCCACGGCCTGCTCCACACGTGCCCACACAGAAGCCCGCAGACAGGCGTCCGCGGGCTTTCTTCGTTTGCCGCCCTTAAAAACCATCGGCTCGATCACTTCCGCGAGGGGTTGCCCATGCCATGGAGTCGGCGTGGGAAACAAGCGGAGCCACGGATCGCGAAGCGCAGTTTCCGTCGAGTGAGCGGAGGCCTGGAGGGCCGTAGCAAACGTCCGGCGACATGGCGTGGGCAATCCCGAGCTGCGGCGTTGCCCTGCGCAAGAAACAGGCAGGTGGCCTTGAGAACGTGCAGGCGCATTGCAAAAGAGCCGCTGCGAAATCTTGAGGATTCTTTAGCTGCTAGCCGTCGTTCACCCAGGCCGCATCCAGAGTTCGCTTGGTAGGCCAGCTGCCTACTCAATGGCACGGCGTTTGCATAACTCTTTGGCAGGCGGCCTCACATCCGGCGTGTGCCCCCGCCTTTGCAACACGCCGGGGCTGTGATGATTCCTTGATTCCCACCTCTCGCACCGGGCCTGCTGCCGGTGCCAATCAGGAACTGGAGAAGCCATGAATCGCGGCTATTTGATCGACATGGACGGCGTCGTCCATCGCGGTGGCGAAATGGTGCCCGGAGCCGATCGGTTTATCACGCGGCTGCTGCGCGAAGATATTCCGTTTGTGTTTCTCACAAATAACAGCCAGCGGACGCGGCGCGATGTCGCCATGAAGCTCGTCCGCATGGGCATCCCTGCCGAGGAGCAGCATGTCTTTACCTGCTCGATGGCGACGGCGCGCTACCTGGCCCTGCACAAGCCGGGCGGCACGGCGTTTGTCATCGGTGAAGGAGGCCTGCTCAACGCGCTGCACCACAACGGCTATGCGGTGGTCGACCATCATCCCGACTATGTCGTGGTGGGGGAAGGCCGCACCGTCACGCTTGAGGTCTTGGAGACCGCCGTGCAGCTCATTCTCGACGGCGCGAAGCTCATCGCCACAAACCTCGACCCCAACTGCCCGACCAAGAACGGCACCCGGCCGGGCTGCGGGGCCACGGTGGCCTACCTCGAAACCGCCACGGGCACCAAGGCGCTGAGCTGCGGCAAGCCCAGCCCGATCATGATGCGGGCCGCCCGCAAGGAGCTGGGGCTCGCGACCAGCGAAACGATCATGGTGGGAGACACGATGGAGACCGACATCCTGGGCGGTGTCCAAATGGGCTACCGCTCGATCCTCGTGCTGACCGGAAGCACAAAAAAATCTGACCTGGCCCGCTACGCCTACGGGCCGGACATGATCATCGATACGGTGGCCGCCCTGGCCGATCCCGCGATCGACCTCCTGGACGTGCTTCCCCACGGCGACCGCGCCGACGACACGGTCCCCGACCTCGACAAATGGCGCCGGGCTGCCGTCGGGTAGGGGCCACCGGCCAAGTGTCACCGGAGGGTGCATTCTGGAGGTGGCGGGCAGTCGGGGTTCACCCACTGGATTACGGCCGCCCAGCCGGCGCTCTCCGGATCGTGCTGGAGATAGCCACGAATTGGTTTCACGACCTGCCAGCCATCTTTCAAATGGGCTGAGAGCACGGGATCGGTGCGCGAGCCGGTGACGACCTCGCGCACGTATTCATCTGCGGAAAGCGCCTCTGCGACGGCGCCGTAGCCTGGGAGGCGGCTACCGCCGACCATCCGCCAGAGCGCCTCTGCGACCACGAGCCCCCGGGTGGCATCGGTGAGCCCGTGGGCCAGTCCATGGTGCTGGTGCTCGGGGCTCACGAAGACATCCGCACCGTAGAGCGTGGGCCCTGTCGGGTCGTGGTCGGCAAACGTGCCCCGCGCCGTCAGCACATCCCATGAATCATCGATGTGAAAGTCGGCAAACCGCAGCCGCAGCGTGAAATGCACCCCCACGGCCTGGCCCGTCGGCACATGCTCGGCTACGAACTGTCCCTGCGGATACACCGCCTGATGCTCCGCCAGTTCCGCGGCCGTGTAGGGCGTGTCATGCGGATAGACCACGCGGCAGATCTCGCTGATGGCCGCGTAGTCGGTCGGCTCCATGAGCCGGATGCGGTAGCTGGGTGGGAGCGTCATGGCTGTGGATCCCGGGGTGCTTCAGCGTGGCCAGCATGCCACACCGAGCAGCCCAGCAGCGCGTGGGTGAGCGGGTCGTCGTCGAGAAACCGCCCAAGCCCGACACACAGCAGCAGTCGAAACACATCCATGAGGGTTTACAAAATAGGCCCGGTAGGATTCGAACCTACGACCAAGGGATTATGAGTCCCCTGCTCTCACCGCTGAGCTACGGGCCCCTCCTCATCGGCGGTCTTGGAGCTTTGACAGCAGGCGAAGGATCTCAAGGTACAGCCACACCAGCGTGACCATGAGGGCGAAACCGCCGTACCACTCGAGATACTTCGGCGCGCCCCGCTCCGCCGCCTGCTCGATGAAGTCGAAATCGAGGACGAGATTAAGGGCCGCAATCGCGACGACGACCACACTGAAGCCAATGCCGACGATGCCGCTGCCGAAGAACGGGTCAAACAGTGGAAACCCGAACAGCCTCGCCATGAACATGACGAGGTAGAGCATCCCGATCCCACCTGTGGCGGCCGCAATACCGAGCTTGAAGTTTTCCGTGGGCTTGATGAGCCCCGACTGGTATGCCGCAAGCAGGCAGAAGAGGGTGCCGAATGTGCCGCCGATGGCCTGCACCACGATGCCTGGGTAGCGAGCCTCAAAGCCGGCGGAAATACCGCCGAGGAAGAGCCCTTCGGCCACGGCATAGACCGGAGCCAGAAAGGGCGCCCAGGTGTGCTTGAAGCAGATGACAAGCCCCGTCACGATTCCCACGATCGCGCCGCCGAAGACCCACGGGGCCACCGAGCCCACCGCCGCGCCTGGGTCGGCCTCGACTAGGCGGAATGTCTGCGACCAGGTGTAGTAGGCCGAGCCCATCGCCAGCATGAGCAGCAGAAACGTCTTTTGGACCGTGCCGCCGATCGTCATCACGTTGGCCGCAGCGGTTCCCGTCTCCTGGTGGTAGGCACCGAAGTTCTCAAACGTGTTGGCGTTCAGCGCGGGGTTACCTGTCCGCATAGGGATCCTCCGTAGGTCGTGCTCGTGGAGCGCGGGTAGGGCCCGTGAGGGCCGGGATTGCTTACGGTAGCATACAGAAAGTTGTTCGAGGGGGCTCACAGGCCCACGTCGTCAGGCAGGTGCAGAGCATGCGAAAACCGCAGCGCGGGAATCTCGCCAGGACGGTCTTGGGAGCATGTGGTTGGCTGGTCATCGCAGGGCTCTCGATTCCGAGCAGCCATGCGGCCGCAGACGCCTTCGCCGGCCCTGGGAGAAGAACCACGGAGTTGCCGATCCCAAGACGTACCTGAAGGGACTCGATGAGGGGTTGCAGAAGAAGTGGCCGGGCTACCGCTCGATCACGATCGTCTGCCACGGGCACGGCCCTCGACAGCCTCATGTCGCAGATCAATCACCCCAACCGCGCCGGCCACGACCTCGTCGTTGCCGAATTCATGCGGTGGTTCGATTTCAAGTGACCGGTTCCCACGGATCACGAGCCCGTCAGTCGGCCGGGGCGGCCGCGGGTGCTGCCGCAGGCTTCCCCTCGATCTTTTTGAGAAGCCGGAAGAGGTCGCTGTCGGTCGTGAGCACGACCGTCGTGCCGCTGCCGAGCGTGGCACGGTAGGTTTCGAGCGTCTTCTGGAAGCCGTAGAACTCAGCCGCCGCAGGGCTCGTGCCATACGCTTTAGCATAGATCTCGGAGGCCGTGGCGTCGGCCGCACCTCGTGTCTCCTGCACCGTGCGGTAGGCCTCGGACTGAATCCGCTGGAGATCCCGCTCCTTGCGGCCTTCGATCTTGGCCGCTTCGCCGGCCCCTTCCGATCGGAACCGCTCGGCAATCTGAATCCGCTCCGACATCATGCGGTCATAGATCTTGCCGATGACGCCCTCCTTGTAGTTCACCCGCTTGATGCGGACATCGAGCAGCTCGATACCCCAGATGCCCATCTTCGGGGCCGCCGCGTCAAGGATTTGTCGCTCGAGCTTACGCCGGCCAAACTGGATCGGCGGAAGGGAGCCCACGAGTCCTTCGACATTGCCGAGGGCCGTGTCCTTCTCGGCCGTGCGGTCCTTGTCGGAGCGGATGAGCTCGATGAGATCGTGGCGGGCCACGATGTTTCGTGTCTCACTGCCGATGATGTCTTCGATTCGCGAGAGCGCGCTGCGCTCGTCACGCAGGCTCTCGAGATAGACCAGCGGATCGACGATCCGCCAGCGGGCAAAGGTATCCACCACGACATAGAGCTTGTCGCGGGTCGTCATTTCGACCGGGCTGCCGTCCCAGGCCAGAATCCGCTTGTCGAAGCGGTTGGCCGTCTGGACGAAGGGGATCTTGAAGTGCAGCCCGGCTCCCGAACCCTCGGGATCGTTGTTGGCGTTGATGGCCATCCCGATCGGACGGCCAAACTGCGTGATCACCACCTGCTCGGTCTGATGGACTGTGTAGGCACAGCCAAAGATCACGATCACGGCGAGGATCACCAACGCCCCGCCAAGTGGCGAGAAAACCGCCTCGGAGAACTGTCGCATGACCCGCACCACGGGATGGTTGATGGGGAGCGGGCTCATCGTGCATTCCTCCCGCCGGCGCCGGCCGAACCACCGAGATTCAAGAGTGGCAAGAGCTGCTTCGCCTCCTCGTCGAGCACGATTGTTCCTCCCAACCGTGGAAGGACTTCGGCCATCGCCTCAAGATAGAGCCGCTGTCGCGTCACGTCGGGTGCTTTCTCATATTGCTTGAGGAGGGCTTGGAACCGGGCTCCGTCACCTTCGGCTTCGTTCACTCTCCTGACGGCGTAGCCCTCCGCCTCGCTGAGCTTCTTCTGGGCCTCGCCGCTGGCCCGCGGCACGACTTTGTTGTATTCGCCGTTGGCCCGATTGATCATCTCCTCCCGCTCCTGCTGCGCGCGATTGACCTCGTCAAACGATGACTGCACCGGGGGCGGCGGCTGCACGCTCTTGAGCTGCACATGCTGCACCCGGAGACCCATCTTGAGATCCTGCACGAGCGTCGTAAGCCGGGTGAGCGCCTCGCTCTCGATGCCTTGGCGGCCGATCGTGAGAACCTCGTCGACGGTGCGATCGCCCACCACCTCCCGCATGACGCTCTCGGCGAGGGCTCGCAGCGTCGGCCCGGGATCGCGGAGGTTGAAGAGGAATGCCTGCGGATCATGGATCTCGTATTGAACGACCCACTCGACATGGGCGGCGTTGAGATCGCCGGTCACCATGTCGCTTTCGAGCGCGGGCTCTGCGGCCACCTGGTCGAAGTTCGTTGCGCCCTGGGTGCCAAACCCAAACTCCATCTTGAGCTGCCGCTTGACCGGCACGATCGTGACCGTGTCGATGCCGAAGGGGAGTTTGAACCGCAGCCCAGGCCCCACGATGCCCACTGCCCGCCCGAAGCGCTGAATCACGCCGACGCTTTCAGTGCCGACCGTATAAACGCCGCGGGCCAGGCCGACGGCCACAAACAAGACCAGCGCTGCTGCCACCAGCAGTCGCGGATTGATGGCCGGGCCATTTGGGGTAGAAGGGCGGCGGGACGTGCTCACGCGGTGGTTCTCGGGTCGTATGTGTTCGGTCGGGGCGGCCGAACCGATCTCCATTCATAGTTCGTGGGTGGGCCCGTGTCGAATGCGAGGGGGCGGTGGATTGCCGTCGCTCCCCTCCCGTGGGAGACTCATCCGGAAATACCCCCTCCGGCCGCCGCATTCACGGGAGAATCTGCATGACCAGTTCGACTCGACCGCTTCTGTCTGTCTTGCTCGTGGCCCTGGCATGGAGTCTGGCGTCCCCTCGGGCCTCCTGGGCCGATGACGCCTGGATCACGGTCGCCGGAGCCGACGGCCCCGGCAAGGGCAAGCACGTCGTGCTCATCAGCGGCGACGAGGAATACCGCAGCGAGGAGGCGCTCACGCAGCTGGCGAAAATGCTGGCGACCCACCACGGCTTCGACTGCACGGTGCTCTATGCGATTGATCCCGACTCTGGGGAGATCAGCCCCAACCTGCAGACCAACATCCCCGGCCTCGACGCCCTCGCAAAGGCCGACCTCATGGTGATCGCCACGCGGTTTCGCAATCTGCCTGATGAGCAGATGAAAGCCATCGACGACTATCTGCGGGCCGGCAAGCCCGTGGTGGGGCTGCGGACGGCGACACATGCCTTCAACATTCCGAAGGATCGGGCGTACGCCCACTATGGCAACAACTACAAGGGTGAGAAGCAGGAATGGGCCGACGGCTTTGGTCGACTCGTGTTGGGTGAGAAGTGGATCAATCACCACGGCCACCATGGGAAGGAGAGCACCCGCGGAGTCATCGCTCCTGGTGCCGAGAAGCATCCGATCCTCCGCGGGATCGCCGACGGCACGATCTGGGGTCCGACCGATGTCTACGGCGTCCGACTGCCGCTTCCCGGCGACTCCCAGCCGCTCGTGCTGGGCCAGGTGCTCGCTGGCATGACCGCCGACTCACTCCCCGTGGATGGTGAGAAAAACGATCCGCTGATGCCCGTAGCCTGGACGAAGAGCTACTCCGTCGACGGGGGCCCCAGCGGCCGGGTGTTCACAACCACGATGGGCTCATCGACCGACATGGCCTCGGTGGGCATGCGTCGGCTGCTCGTCAACGGCTGTTACTGGGCCGTTGGGCTCGAAGACAAAATCCCTGAGACATCCTGCGTGGACGTGGTGGGCACGTTCGAGCCGACGGCGTTTGGATTCAACGGCGCGAAAAAGGGCGTGAAACCGGCGGACCTCAAGTAGCCCGGGGGCTGCTGTCAGTCCAGAACGAGCCGGCGGGTGTATGCGTCGGCGGCCGGAAACCCAAACGCGCCTGGGTGGAGGATCGCGGCGATCGCTTCGAGCGAGTCGACCAGGCGTGGGCCTGGGCGATTGAGCAGGTGGTGGCCGTCGATCGCCCAGAGACGGCCCTCCTGGGTAGCGCGGAGCGGCGCAAGGTGCCGAGCCACGGCGTCCGTTTTAGCTTCCTCGACGATCCGCTCGAGCATGAAGCCGCATGGGGACAGGATCACGATGTCGGGATCGGCAGCCGCGACCGCATCCCAGTCGATCCAGTGCGAATGCTCTCCGGCGTGGCCGAGGACATCCTTGGCTCCGGCGAGCCCAACAAGCTCAGGCACCCAGTTGCCCGCGGCCATCGGTGGGTCGAGCCACTCGATGACGGCCACGCGGGGACGGCGGGGAGTGCTGCCGCGAGCCAGCGCCTTCGCGCGGCAGGCTACCGAGTCGCACCGCGACTGAAGTCGCGCAATGACCTCACGGGCTTTCGCGATGGTGCCTGTGGCCTTGCCTACCGCGAGGATGTCGTGCCACAGGCCGGTAAGCGAAGTGGCTGAAAGCTGTACGATCTGCACCGGCCGGCCCGCCCGCCGGACGGCTTCGGCCACGTCGTCGCCCGAAATCGCACAGACATTGCATGTGGCCTGCGAGAGGATGACGTCGGCCTCGAGCGACGCGAGCGTGTCGATGTCGAGGGCAAAGATCGCGTTGGAGGTGCCGGGTGTCGCGGTCACCGCTTGGCCGACCGCTTCGTGGATCGCACGGCTCGTGGCTGTGGGATCGATCCGTGGCCGGGTCAGGGCTGGAAGCGTCGCGACGGCCTCGGGTTCATCGCACTCGTGTGACCGGCCCAGGAGTTGTGCGCCGATACCGAGGGCCCACGCGATCTCAGTCGCCGCAGGCAGGAGCGAGACAATGCGGGGTGCTTCAGGTGACATGCCCCGCAATTGTGACGCGGGGCGGCCCTTTGTGTCAGGGGCCGCCCCGCGGGACGCATTCAAGCGAGTGAGCACAAGGCCCTACCAGCGGCCTTCGAGACCGAGGCTTGCGCCCTGCACGAGCACACCACCGTCGGTGTTGAGCGAGCCGATAGCTGGCGAGCCTGGGGTCAACGACTGCCCCGAAAGCTGCTGGGTGGCCTGGGCAATACCGGAGAGCCACAGGGCGTAGTAGCCCAGCCGCACATCGATGTTGCGGGTCAATGGCATCACTGCGGTCAGGCCGACGTCGCCCGCGAAGGCGCCACTGGCCGGTGATTCTCCGATGGCCACCGATGCTGTGCCGGGATTCAAGACGTCGTTGGTCGTGTAGACCGAGGACTGGACCGCGTTGTTGTAGTAGGCACCCGCCTTCACGAACCCGTCAAAACGGACCAACGACGTCGCCAGAATGTTGGCATCGATGCCGATCTGGCCACCATAGAGATCGTTCATGGTTTCGGTCTGGTAGAAGTCCGAGATGGCGCCATCGAGCGTGGAGAGCGAGAACTGCTCTGCGAACTCAATCCAGCGGAAGCCACCAATAAACCGGATATTGCGGGCGAGGGCATGGTGCCGGTTGAACTCGAAGCTCTGCAGCATGCTGCCGAGGTTGGCATTGGCCGTGTCGAAGTTGAAAGTTGGGTTCCCGTAGATGCCCGGTGGGGCGATTTGATAGGGAACGCTGAGCGCGGATAACGGCCGCTCGCTGCGGAAGTTGGCCGCGCGGAGGTAGGTAGCCTCGATGCCATGGCCCGTGCAGTTGTTGACTCGCATGAGCGTGAACCGCGGGCCGGCAGCAGGAGTGCTGTCGAGGCCGTTGGCGTCGAGCGAGCCGCCGGGGATATCGCTGACGGCGATCGGTCGATCCGGCGGCGCGTCCCGCCAGAGCAAAAGCGCATCGGCGCGGGCCACCCAGCAGGCCTTGCGGTTGCTTGCGCAGCCCGTGTCGAAGAGCGCGGATGGGCAGCACTCGTTGCAGCCCGAGCCATTGCAACCGTTGCAGGCTCCGCCACTACAGTGGTCACAGCCTGCGCCGTTGCAGCCCGAGCAGCTATTGGGTGCATGACCGTTGTGTTCGTTCCAACTGATCGCGTCGCCTTCGGACTGATTCGTTTCCGTTCGAGCACCCAAACGAACAGGCTCGCGACCCGCCAGACTTCCACCCTCGACGAAGGCGGAGGCCGCTGGCTCGCCATCCCACTGGCCAAACGCGGCATCGGCCGCACCGAAGACGAGCCCCCCGACAAAGGCTCCGATCGCCAGCGTGCTGGTCGTGAGGGTTGTGCCTGAAAGTCGGTTCCGGTTCGAACGCCCAGCCATGGTTTGCTGCCTCCAAGGATCATGCCGCGATGACCGGTGGAATCGGTCGTGCGGATCATCCGACGGCAGCCTTCGGCCCGGCATTCGCATTGGGCAAGCTGGGCAGACCCTTCCGCCGGAGTCGGGGGACGCATCTTTCGGCCTGTTTTTGTCGCTTTTTTTGGGCCAAATTCATCGCATGCCGATTCGTTGTCTTCCTTTTTGGGGAATGTTACGATCGCTCAGACTTTCTTATTTCGCCCATTGGGACGCATCCGATCAAAGACTGGACCGTTCAAGTTCCGGAACTGTGATGTGGGCGGGTATGGGTCGATCGTCGTAAGAATTCTCTGCTCAGGGGCAAAGCATGTTTTCATCGTGGACAACATCCATTCACCGACTGTTCGACAAGGGCAGCCGTCGGGGCCGCTCCGTCCGCCGAACCCAGCGTCGTGGTGACCACCGACATCAGATCGAATACCTCGAGCCGCGTCGCGTCATGGCGTTCGATCTCGTGGCAGCGTATGCCGAGAGCGCCACGCCCTTCTACATCAAGGATAGTGGCGCTGCCGTCGTGGAACTCAACGACGCGCCCCAGCAGATCACCCTGCGGTTCGGTCCCGGGGTGAAGATCGACCCTAGTACGCTCGGAGGAATTACGATCGTCGGCACCGGCGGCGCCGGCGATCCGTTTGGCAATGGCAACGACGTGCTGATCCAGCCCGGAAGCATTCAAGTCGATGACTCGCCCAACGAGAACCAGGTGATCATCCGGTTCGCGAACACTCTGCCCGACGATGTGTACAGCATCCGGGTTGGAGCTGGGCTCGGTTCTGTCTCCAGCGGCAACGCGAATTCGACGAGCTTCCTTCTGCGGCTCGATCTTGGTGCCTTCGTGACCTCGGTCGTTCCCCAGCCCGTGACGAGGGTCGGCGCGGCGCTCTCCCAGTCGCGGAACACGATCGACGTCTACTTCAATCGCGAGGATCCGCTTGGGCCGTCGGCGGTGAACCCGGCCTTTTACCGGCTCATCGAAGTCGATGCGGCCGGAAACGATGTGGGCGCGGCGATCGTCCCCACCGGCGTGTCGTACAACGCGGCCACGGGCAGGGCCGTCCTGTCGTTTGCCAGCAACATCCCGGACGGAAAGACCTACCGGCTCGAGGTCGGCGGTGCTGGGCCGACAGCGTCAACGAATGTCAACGAGTTTGGCGATGTCGCGACGAGTGTGAATTCGAGCTTCTCGACTGCTCAAACTCTCGGCGTTCTCGGCGCAGGCAAGACAACAATCGCCGGGGCTCTCGCGGTCCGGCCCACGATCACGACGCCCGCCGCAAATCTCGGGTTTCTCACGCAGCCGGGCACGCTCGACGAGCCTGGTCATCGCAATCACCACGGTGACAGCGGCGACCACGGGATCGGGTTTGCCACCATCGACCCGGCGACCGGGATTCAGACGATCCAATACAACTTTCGCCCCGACTATGGCGTTGACCCCCAGGGCAACCCGCTCCAAAACACGATCACGGAGACTCAAAAGCAGCGGGCTCGCGAGATTTTCGAGCTGCTCGGCCTCTATCTGGGTGCGAGGTTCGTCGAGACTCCGACGAGCGGCATCGTGGTGGTAACCGGCGACATGCGGGCCTTGAGTCCCACGGTCACGACGGCCCCAGCAGGTCTGGCGGGCACGTTTACCACTGGCCCCGCTGCGGGGCAGCCGGGCGCGATCATGGACTCCACAGACAACTGGGGTTCGAGCGAATACGGTGGATCGTGGTTCGGGGTGGCGATGCACGAAATCATGCACACCATGGGCCTTCCCCACTCGTATGACGTGGCGTCGATCATGGGCCGAGACGCTGAACCGGGGGAACCGGTTTTCCCCGGCGACTACGACATCGTCCATGCCAAGCAGCTGTATGTTCCCAATGGGTCTGATATTGACCTGTACAAGTTCACGCTGAATTCGGCCGGGAAGTTCACGGCGGAGACGTTGGCCGGTCGGCCCGGGGCTGTCGTGACCAGTCAGGTCGATACGGTCATTTCCCTCTACCGTGAGGAAATTGTTGGCGGCACGACCGTCCGCACTCTGATCGCACGAAATGACAACTATTTCGGCCGCGATGCGTTCGTGGACCTCGATCTGGCGGCCGGCACGTACTACGTCGGCGTGACCGCGACTGGCAACACGGCGATCAATCCCGAGGTGGCCGATTCGGGCGCCGGCGGCAGGAGCGACGGTGCGTATTCCCTCAGTCTCGGGTTCACGCCTCAGTGGACATCCGCAAACACCATGATCGACCTTTCCGGCAAGCCGATCGACGGCGACCGTGATGGCCAGCTTGGCGGAACGTTCAAGTTTTGGTTCAAGACCGCGTCGACCGCGAACACGGCGTTCGTCGACAAGACGGCCGCGGCGGGCGGCACTGGTTCGATCGCGTCACCGTACAACACGATCCAGGCTGCCATCAACAATATCGGTAGCCGCACGATCATCCGGGTGGTCGGGAACGCTACGAACACGCCGTATCTGGTTGGCAGGGACCTCGCCGGCAACCCGCTGCCTGACGGCGCGACGTTCAACGTGCCCCAAAACGTCACCATGATGATCGACGCCGGTGCGATCATCAAACTCCGTGATTCAATAGTTGATGTTGGTTCGTCATCGGCGCTGGTTTCTCGTGTGGGGGCGGCGCTCCAGGTGCTCGGCACGCCGGTATCCAAGGTGATCTTCACGTCGTATCTCGATGACACGATCGGTGGAAACTCCGACGGCCAGAATCCGGGGCCGGCAGCGGAGGGAGGTCAGTGGGGCGGTGTGACGTTCCGGAAGGATTCCGACGCCGCATCAAAGAAGGCATTCGTGAATGCCGTGCAGCATGCCGACATCCGCTACGGCGGCGGCCAGGTCTTGGTTGACGCGCAGCTCGCCAACTTCGCTCCGATCCAGATGGAGAGCACGCGGCCTACGATCGCCTTCAACACGATCATCTCGAGTGCCGGGCCGGCGATGGCCGCCACGCCCAACGCCTTCGAGGATTCCAATGGTCGCATCGGTCCGGAAATCCGTGGCAACATCTTGGCCGGGAACTCGATCAACGGTCTTTTCGTGAAGATCGCCACAGCTCCCGGAAAGCCGCTCGAGAAGCTCGAGGTGCCCGCGCGGTTTAAGAGCACCGACATCGTCTATGTCCTCCAGGAGAACCTTGTCATCGCCGGCGGTGCAGGCGGCTTCGTTCAAGAAGTTCTGGCGGGACCAATCAAGGCCCGCCCGAGCGGTCGCTTGCTGATCGATCCTGGTGTCGTCGTGAAGTCTCAGGGCGCTCGGATCGAGCTCGAGCGCGGGATCAGCCAGTTCGTCGCTGAAGGCCAGCCGAATAACCGCGTCGTCTTCACGAGCCTCGGCGACAATCGGTTCGGTGCCGGCGGTACGTTCGATACCAATGGCAACCTGTCGAACAAGTTCGACGCCAACGGCGTGGCGATTGGCACGCTGCTGACGGGGGAATGGGGCGGCATCATCGTGAATGCCGGTGCGTCAGCGAGTATCGACAACGCCTACATCGCCTTTGGTGGTGGTTCAACTCCGATCGAAGGCATTTTGGATGCGTTCAATGTGATCGAGACCCATCAGGGCGAACTCCGCGTCGCCAATAGCCGCCTCGAGTTCAACGCTTCGGGTCTTGCCCTGACCAACCGCTCGGGCCGCGGCACGAATGATGATGCGACCATTTACGTTCGCGGCGCGCAGCCGATCATCGTCGGCAACGATTTCCGGAGCAATGCCGGCTCGGTGGCGAGCATCAATGCGAATTCGCTTTCGGATGTCGAGCGACCGGATGTCGGTCGATCGACCGGTGGCATCGCGCGCTACACGCAGTTCGACACCAACGTCGGCCCGCTCGTGG
Source organism: Planctomycetota bacterium (assembly GCA_031403195.1). Classification (GTDB taxonomy): domain Bacteria; phylum Planctomycetota; class Planctomycetia; order Pirellulales; family UBA1268; genus QWPN01. The sequence goes on from JANNSZ010000083.1 coordinate 18,196, forward strand.
CCGGCAACAGGCTCGCCTATGCGGCCGGTGGTGCCGCGGCGATTGCCGGCATGACCGTGCGTGGCGAGGAGATCACGGTCGAGAGCGTGTGGGATGACACCGACATCGTCCATGTCCTCCAAGACGAGATCATCGTCAACAATTTCCATACGGCGACCGGGCTCCGGCTTCAAAGCCGCCCAGACGCGAGCCTCGTCGTGAAGTTGTTGGGGCCAAATGCCGGGTTCACGGCCTCGGGCGAGGCGCTCGACATCACGAACCGCATCGGCGGCACCGTGCAGGTCATCGGTCAGCCAGGATTCCCCGTGGTCCTCACGTCGCTGCGTGACGACAGTGTGGGCGCGAGTCTCAATCAGATCGGTTTGACGGTCAAGGACACGAACGTGGACGGATCGGCGACGAGCCCGGCCGCGGGCGATTGGCGGAGCGTGAAGTTCCTGCCGTATGCCAACGATCGAAACGTCGCAGTCGTGCTCGAGGCTGAGAAGGCGTACACAGGCGGCGTCGATACGAACAACACGCCCGTGGTAGCCCAGCAGATCGGTGTCCTTGCTCCCAATTACGCGACGGCGGGCAACACGACGGACTCGGCCCAGGAGAAGTCGGGCGACGAGATTCGGCGGCTCGGGTTCGAGATTCATGGCGCCATCTCTCCAGACTCACCGAAGGATGTCGACGTCTACCGCTTCACAGGCTCTGCCGGCTCGGAAGTCTGGATCGACATCGACAAGACGTCGTCGGCGCTCGACACAATGGTGGAGTTTCTCGATTCATCAGGCGTCGTGATCGCACGGTCGGCCGACTCCATGGGAGAAGGGGGTGTCGTCCACACTGAATTGCAGCAAGACCTCGTCGGCGGCGCGTCGGTCACGTACCAGTTGAACAACGTCAACATCAATCCGGGTTCGGTGACGGGCGTGTTTACTGCCGGTGGCGTGGCCCAAACGTTCTGGTTCGATGCGGCCGGGCAGGTTCATTTTCAAAACATTCTCGGCTACGACCGGTTCCTGAACGCCCTCGGCGGCGGCGAAGGCATCGGCGGGTCGATAAATCTGGCCACAGGACAAGTGACGATCGACTTCGCCGGTCCTGTGGGCGCGACGTCGGTGCAGTTCCGGTATGCCTATACCGACACGACCCTGGGGAATGCCCGTGGGACGGCCCTTTCGCTCGCCAAGGACTCCTATCGGGGCAACGACTTCTATTCTCAGAATTCCAAGGATAGTGGCTTGCGCGTCATCCTGCCCGGCACGCCCGGAACCCAGCAGAACTACTTTGTGCGGGTTCGCAGCCAGCCGAAGTACGAGCCGGTTTCGACCGGAGCCACCAACGGCAACGTGGCCGCGACATCCTTGGCCGCGTACCGCAACGGCATGGGCGACCCGGCGCAGGTGACCACGGGCGCGACGACCGGCACGTACGAGCTTCGCATCCGCCTGCGCCAGCAGGATGAAAAGCCGGGATCGACCGTTCGGTATGCCGACATTCGATTCCCGACGATCGGAATTGACGCTCAGGGCCTCCCGGGCCGCTCGAACCTGACGGGAGAAACGGGCGAGAATCCTGTCGACGACAATGGCGAGTTGGGCACCGCACAGTACGTCGGAAACCTTCTTCGGGCTGATCAGGCGACGATCAGCGTTGCAGGATCGATGGCCAATGAAGGCGACATCGACTGGTACGCGTTTGACCTCGACCTGGCCCGGGTGCAGTCGGGTGGAATCTGGTGGGGGACGATGTTCGACATCGACTACGGCGACGGCTTCCGCGGCGACCTGACGTTGTCAGTGTTCGATTCGACTGGGAATCTCATCTACGTCGGCCGTGATTCAAACGTGGATGATGATCAGTCAGGCCCCGGGCAGGGAGTCGACTTCGACGACCTCTCGCGCGGATCCAACGGCAGGCTTGACCCCTATATCGGAACCGTCCAACTGCCGACGGGGACCGTGAACGCGGCTTTCGGAGGCACTTCGAACAAGCGGTACTACGTCGCCGTGTCGTCCAATGAACGACTGCCCAACGCCTTGAATGCGTTTTACAACGAGGCTGCGACGAACACATCGGTTCGGCTCGAGCCGATCAATTCGCTGGCACGGGTCGTGGACAACAATCTTCCATTGCAGATCGTTCCGTGGACGCTGTCCGACGTTGCCCTGTATGTCTCGACGGCCACGAGTCTGCAAATTGTGGACCCTTTGCAAGGGGGGGCGAAGACGACGCTTGTGCCGAATTACGGAGCTGGTCGTGACATCGGCGACCTCATCATGAGGTCGGACGGACGGCTGTACTCGTATGCCGGCCTTTCGCCGACTCCCCCGTTTTCCAACACGGCAGGTCGGCTTGAGAGCGTCGATGCCGGAACCGGCGCTCGTACGACCGTCGGTCTGGACAACTTGCCCGACCGCGCGCCGAACGTGGACGTGACGAATGCGACGTCGACGAGCATTCAGGTGAATGCGACTACCATTCGCTACCAGTTCGCGAATACCCAGTTGATACCAGGAACGACACTCGGCACCTTGAATCTTACGAGGACAGTACTGCCGTTAGGAACGGTACGTTATATCTTCGAGGACGACCTCGCGGGTAATCTGACGTTCACCGCTCTTGATCCTGCGATCGGGTTCCAGAGCCCCGTTTCGGGGACTGTGAACTTTGCTACTGGTGCGATGACCGTCGTCTGGTCCGCGCCAACCCCGGTCGCGGACGTCACGCTGACGGGTTTGGTCTACACATACGACCCGAATCTGCCCGAGGCCGTGACAACCAATACGGTCGATGCCCTCGCCTGGAGGCGAGCGGGCGTCGGAAACTATGACAATCTCATGTACTCGGTGCGGGACGGCGGCTTTTCCCGACTGTATCTGGCGGATCCTGGTACGGCCTCGGCCGTTGCAGCGCCGCCCAACGCTTGGGGCTTTAAGGGCTACATCCGCGACGGTGCCGACCCCGCGACTGATTCGATCGGAATCGTGGGGGGCATGGCGTGGGGTGCGGATGGAGACCTGTATGGCGTCGACGACGTCGGTAATTTCATATCAATCAATCCGATCTCCGGGTTCGCCACGGTGATTGACACGATCGCGGGCGCTTCCTTCCGGGGGCTCGCCGTGGGGCCGCAGAACGTGAACGGCGGCGCGTACGCCGACTTCTTGTTCGCGATCGACGCGAATGGGTTGCTGCGCGCCATTGATCCGGCCGACGGCTCATTGCAGCCGATCTTCAACGGCAATGTCACGGTCGATACCGGTGCCGACGGGGCGACGGGGTTGGCGTTCTCGCCGCTCGACATCAATCTCTGGCATCCGGCGGGTGGCGGGGTGTCCTTTGACTTCGTAGGTGGAACTGCTGGTCAATTTGGCGTGGTTTCGCAGACTTGGCAGGGGGACCTGAGCAGCAATCCTGATCACCCAAACACCTACAATATGCCGGGCGGCGCGTACGGAACCGTGTTGACGGATGCATTCAGCCTCGCGGGTTACGACTACGACGACAAGCCGACGCTGTACTTCGACTATTGGCTCGAAAACGAGGCACTGGACAGCGCGACTGTCTCCGCTTCGACGGACGGAGGTGCGACGTGGAGGCTCATCACGACGAACTTGGGCGGGCTTCCACCCAGCGTGACGGCGTCGTCGATCATCACCGGTTTCCCGAATCAGATTGTTCAGCAGACATACAACTCGGCAGCTTGGCGGCAGGCTCGCGTCGATCTCGGTGAGCTCGCCGGGCAGTCCGACATTCGGCTTCGCCTGAACTTTGACTCGAACCTGGTGGACAACAAGTACGGTGGCTTCAAGCTCAACAACTTCATCGTCGGCTTTGCAGAGCGGGGCGAGGCTGTCTTCGGCGGCGGCGGCACCGACTTTTTTAACACCGGCACGGTCATGGCGGCCGGCCAGCAGCAGGTGCTCCAAGGGCCATACCAGCTCGAGATTCGTCGTGGCACGGAGTATCTGTTCCCGGACGTGTTCCCGTTCCCGTTCATCTATCAACGATTCGATACGAATGATCCGCTGATTGCGCAGGCGAGCGCGGTTGGGCTCTTCGGCGCGAAGACCGGTGACAAGAACACCGAGCGGCAGCAGGGGCAGTTCATCGTCGAGAGCAATCTGATCTCGAATGCGGCCCAGTACGGGATCAGCATCACTGCCGGCGATCGCGAGGAAGGGACGCACGCGCCGGCGATGGGGGTCGCCCGCAATCTGCCCGTGCTCAACAGTGGCAGGCTCGTTCCGGGTGCTGTGATCACCAATAACGTCGTCGCGAAGAGCGGCCTCGCCGGAATTCTGGTGAGCGGCGATCCCAATACGGGCAATGTGCCACTCGGGGTGGTTCCATTCGCGCGGCTCGTCAACAACACGCTCTACGGCGGCGCGACACCGACTGGGACGGGCATTCAGGTGACCCAGAATGCCGGGCCGACGATCATCAACAACCTGTTTGCCAGCCTCTCCACCGGCGTGAATGTCGATGGAACATCCGGGCTGGACGGCCAGGGACAGCAGAGGACGGTCGTGGGAACCTCGGCCTTCTGGGATACAGCCACCGAAGTTGCGGGGGCGTCTCAGAGCCTTCCGATACCGCTCTCCGCCAATCCATTCGTGAACGCTGAGGCCGGCAACTTCTATCTGGTGCCCGGATCGGCCGCGATCGACAGTTCGCTCGACTCGCTCCAGGACCGCGAGGAGTTCCGCGTCGTCAACGCGAGCGTGGGTATCAACGGGAACACACTCACGACGCCCGATGGCGCGTCTCCGATCGTCTCGCCTGACCTTGACCTCTACGGTCAATTGCGGTCGGACGATCCGGGGGCAGCGAGCTTCCCTGGACTCGGGGCCAACGTCTTCAAGGACATCGGCGCGATCGACCGCGTTGACAGGGCCCAGCCCTTTGCGTCGCTGGTGGAGCCGCTCGATGGCGGGCCGACAGACCTCAGTCTCACTACGGACGTCGTTGTTCTTCGGAAGGAACCGGCGCGAGGCCTGACGCGGTTTGAGATCCAACTTTCGGACAATGGGGTTGGGATCGACAAGTCGACGGTGACCTCAGCCGCATTCGTCATGACGCGAAACGGCGTCCCGCTCGTGGAGGGCACGAATTACGTCTTCCGCTACCTTGAATCGAGTAACCGCGTGGTGTTCGAATCGGCGTCTGTCTTCACGCTCGGCGGCTACCTGATCACCGCCACGAGCCGGCAGAGCTCCGCGGGCGTCACGGGACAGCTCACCGATCTCGCCAACAATGTGCTCCTCGGAAACCAGGCGACCAGCGGGGTGAAGCATTTCTTCATCAATCTTCAGGACGTGCCGGGCGTGCCGACGAACGTCACAGGCTCGCCGCTTGACCAGGCCGTGGCCCTGAACTGGCTCGCCCCTGCATCGTCAGGGTCGTCGCCTATCACCGATTACGTCGTCCAATACACGTCGAATGGCGGGGCGACATGGACGCCGTTCCCACATGCGGCTTCGGCAGCGACGTCGATCACGGTGACGGGCCTCGTCAATGGGACCGGCTACCAGTTCCGCGTGGCGGCTGTGAATATCGTCGGTCAGGGTGAGTTCTCGCTCCCCTCGGCGGTGATCACGCCGAGAGCATTGGCCTCGGCACCGACGATCACGTCGCTCACGGCGGGCAACACGGTGCTCAACGTTTATTGGACCACGCCCAATGGCAACGGAAATCCAATCACGGGATATGTCTTGCAGTACCGTACGGGGGCAACGACCCAGCAACTCAACCTCTTCGTCGTGAATGCGAAGCAGGTCACAGGGGTCGTGAATGGCTCGGCCTATACCGTTCGGGTGGCAGCCGTTACAGTCGCTGGCATTGGTAACTTCTCGGCATGGGCTGGGCCCGTGACGCCGGCCGGGCCGGCCGCGGCGCCCACGTCGGTCACGGCCGCCGCTCTTGACCAGTCGGTCAGAGTGTCATGGGTCGCGCCGGCCAATACCGGTGGCCTGCCGATCACCGATTACATCGTCCGCTTCCGCCTCGCCTCGTCTGGGGTGTGGAGCAGCACGAACGTGGGCTCGGCGTTCACGACACGGGTGGTGTCGGCCTTGACCAACGGGCAGCAGTACGTCTTCCAGGTGGCTGCTGTGACGGGCTTCGGCATTGGCGCGTTCTCGGCGATCGTTGGCCCCGTCACGCCTTTGGCACCGGCCTCGCCACCGACGATCACGTCGCTCACGGCGGGCAACACGGTGCTCAACGTGTTCTGGACCACGCCCAATGGCAACGGAAGTCCGATCACCGGATATGTCTTGCAGTACCGTACGGGGGCAACGACGCAGCAACTGAACCTCTTCGTCGTGAATGCAAAGCAGGTCACAGGGGTCGTGAATGGCTCGGCCTACACCGTTCGGGTGGCAGCCGTCACGGCCGCCGGCACAGGCATCTTCTCGCCATGGTCTGGGCCCGTGACGCCGGCTGGGCCGGCTGCGGCCCCCACGTCGGTCACGGCCGCCGTTGGCGACCAGTCGGTCCAAGTTTCGTGGGTCGCGCCGACCAATACCGGTGGCCTGCCGATCACCGATTACATCGTCCGCTTCCGCCTTGCCTCGGCGGCCGTGTGGAATAGCGTGAACGTGGGCTCGGCGGCCACGACACGGCTGTTGACGGGCCTGACCAACGGGCAGCAGTACGTCTTCCAAGTGGCTGCTGTGACAGGCTTCGGCACGGGTGCGTTCTCCGCGATCATTGGCCCCGTCACGCCGCAGACGCTGGCCGGGCCACCGACCCGACTCAGCGGCAGCCGCGTCAGCTCGGGTGTCGTGTCGCTCGTCTGGACGGCCCCGGCGGACACCGGCGGTGTGCCGATCACCGACTACCTGGTTCAGTACTCGTCGAATAACGGCGTGACCTGGACCACGACGGCCGATGGCGTATCGACTCTGGCGCGTTCCACAGTGAGTGTTCCGGCGGGCGGAACCTTCATCTTCCGCGTCGCGGCGATCACCGGCGGCATCGTGGGCAACTTCTCGTTGAACTCGCTGCCGGTGTCGGCGTAACGCGGGCAGGCCGTCGTCGGCCGGAGCGAAGCCTGTCACAGCGGCGTGCGGGTGGGTTTACCAGCGGCCTTCGAGGCCCAGCGTGACTGCCTGGACGAGGGTGCTGCCGTTGGCGGTGATCGTGCCGGAGGTCGGCTCGACACCGCCGGCTGGCTGAGTGAGCACTTGGCCGCTGAGCTGCTGGGTCGGCTGCACGATCCCGGAGAGCCACCAGCCTGAGTAGCCGACTCGGATATCGAGCCAATCGGCCATCGGGAAGACGGCCGTCATGCCCACTTCGCCCAGGAAGGCAGCGCTCACTGGAGATTGATTGATGGTCACCGACTGCGACAGAAATGCCCCGGTGATGTCCGAGGCGTAGAGCGATGACTGGACGGCGTTGTTGTAGAAGGCACCGGCCTTCACGACCGAATCGAACCTCGCCCAGGGCAGCGTAAAGAGCACTGCGTCGAGGCCGATCTGGCCGCCGTAGAGGCTGTTGATGCAATCGGTGGCATAGAAGTCTTGGACCGTCTGCGTTCCGACGAACTCATCGGAGAGTGAGAAGTCTTCCTGCCACTCCACCCAGCGGAAGCCTGCCAGAAACCGGACGTGCTCCCCGAGCCACCAGTGGCGGTTGATCTCCAGGCTCTTCATGTGCGAGCCGAGATTGGCGACACCGGTGTCGAAGTTCTGGGTATTGTCGTTGCCGTAGATCCCCGGTGGCGCGAGCGCATACAAATCCGACTGGGCCGAGAGCGGCCGTTCACTCCGCCAGTTCGCCAGTTGGAAGTAGGTCGTCTCCAGGGCAGTCCCGTTGGCGTTGTTGAAACGGAAGATCGAAAACCTCGGGCCGGCTGCGGTTGGGCTGTCCATGCCATTGGCGTTGAGCACCGGCACTCCGCTGAGGCCCGTCTCGATAAGCGGCCGATCCGGAGGTGCATTCCGCCACGCGATGAGCGCGTCCACGCGGCCGACCCAGCAGATATCGCAGTTGGTGAAAGCAGGGCCGAGGAGCCCGTGAGGGTTGCAGGAAGCGTCGTAGCCATCAGCCGAGGTCCAGGCATCGCCCTGGCCGTCCGACGACACAAAGCCGTGCGACCCATCCCCGGCAGACACGCCCCCGCCGTCGGAGTTCGAGGCCATGGGCGGCTGCGATCCCTGGGACACGAGGACCGACGCTTGCGGCAGTTCGTCCCATCCGCCCTGAGCCGAGGCTTCCCTCGCGCCACCACCGATCAGGCTGCCAAGCAGCATCGTGGCCCGCAGTGCGAGAGTGTCGATTCTGCGGGTCAATCCGTCACGCGCGGCCATGATTCCTGTCTCCGTGGAGAATTCCTAGCTGATCGGTGGAATCGGTCGTGACGGTTGTTCGTCCCCAGAGCCCAAGAATGGGTTCCTGTTGCGCGGAATAGGTGAAGTTTGACGTGCCGCCAGACAGGCCACGAAGGCCTCACATGGCGCAGCTTCCCTAGACTGCAAACTTCCACGGCGCCGCAGATTCTGCAGCTTCAAGGTCCGTGATGGATGCGCTAGGAGCGATGGCGGGGCATCCGAGAAGGGCCGAGCGTGCCAAAATGTTTCAGCGCCTCGCCGGTGTGGCTTCGAAGGAGGGGCTCGGCCTTCCGTCCGTCGCGAACTTCTTTCGATGCTGGCGCGGACGCCTCCTGCTTCCAGCGACGGGCATGAATCACGATGTCTTCGGGCGGACCTTCGGCCACGATCTGCCCACCGCCGGCACCGGCCTCGGGGCCCATGTCGATCACCCAGTCGGCTGAGGCAATCACCTCGAGGTTGTGTTCCACGACAAGCACCGAGTTGCCGGCATCGACCAGCCGCTCGAGCACGCAGAGCAGCTTCTCGATGTCGGTAAAGTGCAGGCCCGTCGTCGGCTCGTCGAGAATGTAGAGCGTTCTTCCCGTGCCCTGCTTGGCCAGCTCCCGCGAAAGCTTCACCCGCTGGGCCTCGCCACCCGAAAGCTGGGGGGCGGGCTGGCCGAGCGAGATATAGCCGAGGCCCACGTCCACGAGCGTCTCGAGGATGCGGGCCACCTGCGGCACGGTGCTGAAAAAAACCGCCGCCTCACCCACACTCATTTCGAGGACATCGGCAATGGTCTTGCCATGCCATTTCGCATGGAGCGTCTCCGAGGAGTAGCGGCGGCCTTTGCAGTGTTCGCACTCCACCCAGACATCGGGCAGAAAGTGCATTTCTACCCGCCGCTGACCGAGCCCCTCGCATGCCTCGCACCGGCCGCCAGCGACGTTGAACGAAAACGTCCGCGGCGTGAAGCCACGGGTTCGCGACTCCGGTACTTTTGAAAAGAGCTGACGGATGTGGTCGAAGACACCGGTGTACGTCGCCGGTGTCGAGCCTGGAGTCACGCCGATCGGATCTTGATCGACGAGAATCACGCGATCAATCTGGTCGATCCCAGTGAGCGTGGCGAACCGCCCCGGCTGCTCCCGGGCCGCATGCAGCCGCCGTGCCAGCGCCTTCCACAACACATCGAGCACCAGCGACGTTTTTCCAGAGCCGCTGGGGCCCGTGACCGCTGCGAGCACACCCAGCGGGATGCGGACATTGAGCCCGCGGATCGAGCGATGCTCGATGCCTTTGATGCCGAGCCAGCCTGACGGCTCGCGGCAGCCCTTGTCTCGCTTTCGCGCCAGCACGGCGTCGCAGGCCCGATGCTTCGTGAGATACGGCCCCGTCACGCTTGCAGGGAGTGTTTCGAGGATCGTGGGGGTGCCGTCAGCGACGATATGCCCGCCTTCGCGTCCACTGCCAGGACCGAAATCGAGGGCGTGGTCTGCCGCGGCGACAACATCACGGTCGTGCTCGACGACCACGATCGTGTTGCCGAGATCGCGGAGCTTTCCGAGCGCTGCAATGAGGCGGTGCGTATCTCGTGGATGGAGCCCGATCGTCGGCTCATCGAGTACATACAGCACGCCTGTCAGCCCACTGCCCACCTGGGCTGCCAGGCGAATCCGCTGCATCTCGCCCCCAGACAGGCTTCCGGCAGGCCGCGCCATGTCGAGATAGTCGAGGCCCACATCCACGAGGAACGACACCCGCGCCAGGAGCTCGCGGAGCAGGTCGCCGGCAATCCGCTTCTCGGCATCGTCGAGCCGAATAGCCGCGAGCTCATCGCGCAGCCGTCCTAGCGGCATCCGGCACCAGACATCGAGTGACCGCCTCCAGAGCGTGACGGCGGCCGCCACGTCAGCCAGCCGGCTCCCACCGCACTCGCTGCACGGCACCTCATCCATGACGGCATCGACCTTGCTGCGGTAGGCCACGACGAGCCGTGCGGCCTCCTCACAGGCAGCTTCGAGCCCCTTGAACTGGAAGGAGAACAGCGGCCCTCTGCGACGATCGCCGGATGGCCGCGGTACGTCGATCCACTTTTCACCCGTGCCCTCAAACAGGACTCGCTGCTGGAGCCCGGAAAGATCGCACAGGGGAACGTCGATCGGCAGGCCGGTCGCGGCGCAGACCGCTTTGAGCATCGCCCGGCTGCTGCCCTGTGCTGCTGGGCCCGTGAGCGTGGGCCAGAGATCCAGCGCGCCATCGGCCAGTGAGAGCGACGCATCTCGCACGAGCGCCTGGCGATCCACGCCGGTTCGTGTGCCGAGGCCGTCGCAGCTCGGGCACCAGCCAAGGGGACTGTTGAACGAAAACTGCCGCGGCTCGAGTGGCTTGAAACCCCGGCCGCAGCCAGCGCAGGCCAGGCGGCGGCTCTGAACCTCGACAGGCCAGTCGGGCTCTTCGGCCCCGTCGACGGCCCGCGCCACGAGCATCGTCCCGCCCCCAGCATCAAACGCCGCCTCGATACTCTGGGCCAGCCGGCTGCGTTCGCCAGGCGAGGCCGTCACCCGGTCGATCACGATCTCGAGCCTGCTTTTTCGCTTGCGGTCAAGTGCCGGTTTCTCATCCAGCCGCACGGTGCGGCCGTCAATCCGGATCCGGACATGTCCCGAGGCTTGGAGCTGTGCGAAGAGGGCCTCGGGAGTCTGGCCTGTCCGCAGCTCGACAGGAGCCAAGAGCACCAGTCGCGTGCCGGATGGGTTGGCCAGCAGACGATCCACGACCTGATCGACGCTCTGGCTGCCGACGGGCGTGCCGCAATCCGGACAGTGCATCACACCGAGCCTCGCGGCCAGCACCCGAAAATGGTCGTACATCTCGGTGAGCGTCCCCACCGTCGATCGCGGCGTGCTGCCGGTACTCCGCTGCTCGATCGCCACGGCCGGCGCGAGCCCCTCGATCCGCTCGAAGATCGGCTTGGGCACCTGCCCGACGAACTGCCGGGCGTATGGCGAAAGGCTTTCGACATACCGCCGCTGCCCTTCGGCATAGAGCGTGTCGAATGCGAGTGACGTCTTGCCGCTGCCACTGGGGCCGCAGCAGACCGTCATCGCGCCGCGCGGAATGTCGGCATTGACGTGTTTGAGATTGTGCAAGGCGGCGCCGCGGACGGTAATCGACGGCGGACCGGGATCGATGGATGACTTTCCAACGGCATCGAGCATTGCCGCGAGCGCTACCGCAGGATCGACTACCTTCTTGCGACGAACCGCGGGCTTCCTACGGGTCGCGCGATCCTTGGCAGCTTGGAGGAGATGCCCGAGCGCCAGGCCCGTGTGCGAACCCTTCACGCTGGCAACCTGTTCGGGCGTGCCCTCGGCCACGAGGTAACCACCAGCTGCACCACCTTCTGGCCCCAGGTCGATCACCCAGTCAGACCGCTTCACGACATCGAGATTGTGCTCGACGACAAGCACCGTATTGCCCGCTTCGACGAGCCGTTCGAGGACCACGAGCAACTGCCGCACATCCGCCATGTGGAGGCCAGTGGTCGGCTCATCGAGAATGTAGAGCGTGCGGCCGGTAGACCGCTTGGCCAGCTCCCGCGACAGCTTGACCCGCTGGGCTTCGCCACCGGAGAGTGTCGGCGATGGCTGGCCAAGGTGGAGGTAGTCGAGGCCGACATCGTGCAGCGTCTGGAGTTTTCGAGCGATGTCGGGCGCGTCGGCAAACAATTCGAGCGCCTCACCGATCTCCATGTTCAGAAGCTCGGCGACATTCTTCCCCTTCCAGCGGACCTCGAGCGTATCTTTCGCAAACCGCGCGCCCCCACAGATATCGCAGGTCACCCACACGTCCGCCAGAAAATCCATGTCGAGGCGAATCGAGCCATTCCCCTCGCAGGCCTCACACCGCCCGCCAGCCACGTTGAAGCTAAACCGCCCCGCCTTCCAGCCGCGCTTCTTGGCTTCCGGCAGCATCGTGAAGAGAACACGGATGTCGTCCCAGAGTTTGACATACGTGGCCGGGTTGCTGCGCGGTGTGCGCCCGATGGGTGACTGGTCGATGACGATCACCTTGTCGAGCTGGTCGGCGCCCTTGATCGCCGCAAACTCACCAGGGCTCGCGACCTCGCTTCCCAGAAGTTGCCGCAAGACCGGCTCGAGCACGTCGCTGACCAGCGAGCTCTTGCCACTGCCCGACACACCCGTGACACAGACCAACAGCCCGAGCGGGATCTCGATGTCGACGTTCTTCAGGTTGTTGTGCCGCACGCCCTTTAGGACGAGCTTGTGTGAGGTCGGTGGCCGCCGCTGGGCGGGCACCTCGATTGCATCGCGGCCGCTCAAAAAGGCCCCGGTCACGCTCGCCGGCGTCTTCGCCACTTGGTCGGGCGTGCCAGCCGCAACGACCTCGCCCCCCCGCTTCCCCGGTCCCGGCCCAAAATCGATGACCCAGTCGGCAGCGCGGATGGTCTCCTCGTCATGCTCGACGACCACAACCGTGTTGCCCTTGTCACGAAGCTGTTCGAGGGCGCCCAGCAACTTCGTGTTGTCTCGCGGATGAAGGCCAATCGAGGGCTCGTCGAGGACATACAGCACGCCAGACAGTCCGGCGCCGATTTGCGCGGCCAGCCGAATGCGCTGGCTCTCGCCGCCGGACAGCGTGGGCGCTTTGCGGTCGAGCGCGAGGTAGCCGAGCCCCACCTCGTCTAAAAATGCCATCCGGCCGCGGATCTCTTTGAGCAACTCTCCCGCAATGACTTCCTGCGTGGGGTCGAGCGCGATCGCCGACAGGAATTCCCGCGCGTCGGCTATCGGGAGCGCACAGAGCCCATCGAGAGACAGCTGCAGCGATCGTTCGAGAGTGTGGTTTGCGGTGTCACGGTCTGCCGGCTTTCGGCTTTCCGCCTTCGGCTTTTTCTTTGATCCACCGGCTTTCGTCCCCGCACACCACTGGGCCGATGCAGTCGTGATTCTCACCGCCCGCGCCTGGGCCGAGAGCCTGGCCCCGTGGCAGTCATGGCACGGCGTGACACTCATCAGCTTTTCAAGCATCCGCCGCATGATGCCGCTCTTGGCATTCCGCCAGCGAGCCACCAGCAGCGGTCGGATGCCCTCGAATTTTGTACTGGCGCCCCGCTCGGCTCGTCCTCGCTTCCATGAGATCTTGATCGTGTCGATGCCCGTTCCATCGAGCCAGATTTTTCGCTGGGCAGGCGTGAGATCCTGCCACGGGGTGTCGAGGAGTGTCCCCGGTTCGAGCTTCTTCTTTTCCTCAGCGTGGGCCGCCACTCCGTTGAAGAGCCGCCGCATCCACCGAGGCATGTCGCGGTAGCTGCCGAGGACGCCGAGCGCTCCCTTGCGAAGGGTTTTCTCTGGATTCGTGACGAGCTTGGCAGGATCGATGCCGTAGATGTCGCCGAGGCCATCACAGGTTGGGCAGGCCCCCTGCGGACTATTGAAGCTGAAGAGCTGCGGTTCCGGCGTGTCATAGCTCAGGCCACACGCGGCGCACGCATACCGACTCGACAGCACAAGGTCGCTGCCACTGTGCGCATCCTCTTCTGCGACGATGACCTGCCCGTCCCCGGTCTTGAGTGCCAGCGCGACGGCCTCGGCCAGGCGGCTGCGGGTTTCACTTCCAGGGATCAGCCGATCCACGACCACTTCGATCGTGTGCTTGAAGAGTTTCTCGAGATGGGGAGGTTCCTCGACTCTGGCGACCCCTCCATCGACCCGCGCCCTCGTAAAGCCTTGCCGCACGAGGTCCGCAAAGAGATCACGATGTTCGCCCTTCGCCTCTCGTACGAGTGGTGCGAGGATCATCACCCGCCGTCCACTGCGAGCTGCCAGGATTCGCTCGACGATCTGGTCGCGGGGCTGCGCCTCGAGGACAGCGTCGCACTCAGGGCAGTGGGCTGTGCCCACCCGCGCGTAGAGCACTCGCAGGAAATCATGAATTTCCGTCATCGTGGCGACGGTGGATCGGGGGTTGGTGCCAGCGGATTTCTGCGCGATCGAAATGGATGGCGAGAGCCCCGTGACCGAATCCACATCGGGCCGGGGAAGCTGTCCGAGCAACTGCCGAGCGAACGTCGAGAGGCTCTCGACATACCGCCGCTGCCCCTCGGCATAGAGCGTGTCGAAGGCGAGGCTCGATTTTCCGGAACCGCTCACGCCCGAGAGGCAGACGAGCCGACCGCGCGGCAGCGCCACCGTCACGTCGCGGAGGTTGTGCTCACGGGCACCACGGACGATGATCGGGGGGACGTGCATACAGACCGGGGCGCGAAGGCAAAAGCCGAAAGCGGAGAGCCGAAAGCCGGGCCAGAGGTGGGGACCGCCGTCAGCCCAGCGGGAGCCCGAGCCACGTGCTCGGAATGCAGGAAAGGATAGACGATGCGGCCCACGTGGCACCGGCTGCCGCTGGACGCGGCGTGAGGCCTGCCGTACCATCGAGTTTCCCCACCCGGGGCGGTAGCTCAACTGGGAGAGCGCGGCGTTCGCAATGCCGAGGTTGGGAGTTCGATCCTCCTCCGCTCCATTTTTAGGGCCGGCGGGGCATCCTGCCCCCGGCGGCCCTGGCCGAGCCTCCGCTCGGCCGCTCGCACCTCCGGGCTCGCGTTTGCGTTCGCTGTGCGGGATGTATCGCCCCAGCAGACGGGGCGCGGGTCGAGTGGAATGCTTCACGGCCGCTTCGCAACCGCGAAAGTGAGTCCCCATCGTGTGCTTTTGTTCGGCTCTCTTGGGCGCGGTGGTATCCTAAATCTCGGCCTGGGAGCCCGTGGTGATGGCGACTGATTCGGCTGTGATGTCAGCTTCTGGAGCGGGTGATCGTTCCACCGAGTTGATGCTGCGCGTCCGTGACGGCGAGAGCGGGGCCTTTGCCGAGCTCGTCGAGTTGTGGCAAGGCCGGCTCGTGACCCTGTTTCTCCATCACACCGGGGACCACGCCACTGCCGAGGACCTGGCCCAGGAGACCTTTATGCGGGTCTACCGGGCGCGGGAGCGGTACCGCCCCACCGCCAAGTTTACGACCTGGGTCCACACGATCGCGCTGCACGTCGCCAGCGACTTGCGGCAGCGGGCCTACCGACGGCATGAGCGGGGCGTGCCTCCCACGACGACAGCATCTTCGAGCGCCATCGGCCTCGACCATCTCGCCGTCGCCGCGAGCAGTCTCATGCCATCGCGTGCGGCCGACCGTGGCGAGCTTCAGGCAGTCGTGCAGCGGGCGCTTAGCGAGCTTGGTGAGCGGCAGCGGATGGCGGTCCTCCTGGCGAAGTTTGAGCAGTGTTCTTACGAGGAGATCGCCGAGGCCCTCGAGACTTCCGTGCCGGCGGTGAAGTCGCTCCTGTTTCGTGCCCGCGACCAGCTCCGCCAGGCGCTTTCGGGATACGTTGAAGGATAAGCACCCAGCAGCTCCCGGCGTGAGCCGGGGGATCGTGGCACGGCACACCCGTGCCTTCCCGGTCGAGGAGTGATTGCCATGCGAGATACTGGACCGCGATCTCAGGACGGTACAACCGCAAGCCCCGCAGACGACCTAGCCGACGTCTGGAACATGCTCGACACGCTTCCGACCGCCAACCCGGCCGCTGATCTGACCGCCACGACGGTGGAGCTCGTGGCCGCGAGGGTCGTGAGAGACACGAGGGACAAGTCGGCCCGATCGCCCCGCACGATCGACCGGGTCCTTCCGCTGGTGGTCATTGTCGGCGGGTTCATCTTTGGAATGGCGGTGGGCCGCGGCACGATGGCCGATCCCGATCAGCGGATCCTCGAGCGGCTGCCGGTCATCGAACACATGGGCCTCCTTCAGGAGGCGGGCAGCGTCGAGTTCCTCGAGGCGGTAGCCGAGAAAATGAAGGCGGGACAGGGGAACGCCCCTCGATGGGTAAAGTTCAAGCGTGATTCCCTCGAGCTTCGACCGGAAGCCCAGGAGTTTGACAGGGCGATCGATGCGCTTCAGGCCGAGTTTGCGGGAGGGGAGTCGTCCCGCGACGAGCTCGCCCGTCGCCGAGACCGAGTGGCTAGTCTCTCTCCGAGCGATCTCGCGGTACTCGAGAAGTCATCCGCCACGTTCGATGGCCTGCCTGCCGTGGACCGTCGGGATGTCGAACGCCTCGCCCGCACGCTGGCCGACCCTGCCCAGACGTCACTCCACGACGCCGCAAAGCTCTGGCATGTGATCATCACGACGATCAATCCACTCGTACGTCGCAACATCGTGGAGATGCCGACGGCCGACCGGCTCGAATGGCTCGCCCATTCGGCAGGGCGGTTTGACCCGAGGATGCCAAATCGACCCGGTGACCTGGAGCCAGGCGGCAAGGGAAAGCCCCCCGCGCCCCGTAGCGAAAAGGAATGGGATCGCGGCACCATGCGTGGGCCCGGTCAATTTCAGCGGCCCCCGAGCGGAACGCCGGGCGATGGTTCGTTCGAGGGGCCCGACCGTCGCCCGAACCCGCCGCCCTTTGGTGGCCCGCCGGGGAGTCCGAAGGGCGGGCCTGATGGGCCCCTGGCGCCTCCGCCGCGCGGTGACCAGTGACCGAGATCCATCTCGATCTCGAGGAAACAACGGTGGACGGCCAGGGCACCCACCTCTGGTCGCTCACCAGCGACCAGTGCCCGGAGCTTGGCGTCCATCGCATCAAGCACGTGGGTCTCACCGACGCGGTCTCACCCTATCGCCGGGTGCGCGTGAAACCGGGTGGCAGCTTCGTCATGGTGTGCCACCAAGGACGAGGCCAGATGCTCCTCGATGGACGCTGGCGGACGAGCCGCCCCGGCGTGGCCTGCCTCGCGCCGCCGCGGGTTCTCAACGCGTTTCACGCGGTCACAGGCTCGCGGTGGCGGTTTGCCTGGATCCGGTATGACGAGCCGGCACACGTTCGGCCCGTCGTTACGGCAGCCTCACCGGTTCGTGTGCGGTGCGCTCTCAACACACTCTGGCGCACGCTTTCGGGGCTGCGGGCGGAATGGACCGAGGGTCATGATCCACGGCTCGTGCATCACTGGATCGAGCTTGCTCATGGCGAGGCCCGCCGAATCGCGCAGCCCTGGCATGTCAGTGATCGCCTCTGGAAAATATGGGCTGAGGTGGGTCGCAACCTGGCCGCCGAGTGGTCGCTCGACAGTCTCGCGCAGCGGTATGGCGTCAGCAAGGAGCAGTTTCGCAGGGTCTGCCTGGGGCAGCTTGGTCGGAGCCCGATGCAGCATCTCGCGTCGCTGCGGATCGAGCAGGCCTGCCACCTGCTGTCGTCGACGTCGGACAAGGTGGAGTCGATCGCCCGGCAGGTCGGCTTTGAGAACACCGCCGTCTTCTCCCGCGCCTTCAAGCGGTGGGTGGGTCGCGGCCCCAAGGCCTACCGCGGCTAGAGCCTCACGAGCCGCACGCCGGCGCCGTCATGATCGCCTCTCGGAGGGGATCACAGACATCAGGCGGGGCGAGAAAGCGGCAGCGACTTCAGGAACTCGAGGAAGGCCTGATTGAACACCTCGGGCCGTTCAAGCGGCACAAGATGGCCGGCACACGGCACCTCCAAGAGTTCCGCATGGGCCAATGTCCTCGCGCGGATTGCGTGCGGAGGCGTTTCCTGGTGCGTGTCCAGCCTGCGGCGGTGATATCCGCCCTATCCGACTCATAGCCTTCATCATCGATCCGGCTCCCATTCGCAAGGTCCTCGCGCATGTCGGCGAGCTATTCGAGCCGCCATGGATGCCGTCGTCGCTCGGGGCTGTCCGTATCATGTCGCCGGACGTTCGCTGCGGCCATCCACGGCCTTCGCTTCACTCGATGTAGCTTTCGCTTCGCCATCCTGGCTTCGCTCAACCTACAACGCCGGCTCCTTGACACGGGCAGCCCCTCGGGGGTGATTCCATTCATATGGTTTTCTGCGGTGGTGGCTTCCGCGCGTCTGCACTCAACGGTGGTGGTGAGGCCTTCCGGAGAAGTTTGACCACCCTGGATGCATCCGATATGGTGCGCCAATTGAGTGACTGGTTTTGGCGCGCCGAATGACAGCCGATCCCGTTTTGGAGATCTCTGATGCGTGCGTCGATTCTCGCCTGGACGAAGACTGTGGCGCACATGGCCACTTGGCCCGCCCGACGGTTTTCCCGCTCTGGGGCGTGCCGAAGGCGTACTCGTCGCCGCGCAGCGCGGGCGATTGGGCCTGAGCCGCTCGAGAGCCGAGCAATGCTCGCGATCTCTCCGAGTTTCCTCGATGGCCACCTCGCTTTCACATGTGATGCCGCCCCCGACACCGTACTCGTGGGCACGATTGATGTAGAGAGCGTGCCCCATGTGACCGTCAACGGCATCCAGTTAGCCCCGAGCATCAAGGCCGCCGATGTCACGTCGATCGCCATAAGCCTCGGCGGTGGCGCCGACACCGTGGACCTCTCAACCCTCGACACAGAAAAGTTCTCTAGGTTGACGGACGGCAGCGTCACGGTCAACGGTGGCTCCGGCCCGGACAAGATCACGGGAACACGCCTTGGCGATAATCTCAATGGAGAGGGCGGCACCGACGAGATCCGAGGCAATGGGGGCGATGACACAATCGAAGGTGGTGGCGGTGCGGACAATCTCTATGGCGATGATGGCAACGACACGATGTTCGGCCGCGGCGGCCAAGACATCATGCACGGTGGCGCCGGCGATGACGACATCCGCGGCGGCACAGAAAGCGACGAGCTGTACGGCGAAGGCGGCAACGATGAGTTGCGCGGTGGCGAAGGCCCCGACTTCTTGTATGGTGGCGACGGGAACGACCGGCTGATCGGCGGCAACGGCGACGACTCTCTGGCCGGCGGTGCGGGCAACGACGGGTATGTCTACCCCAACCCGCTAGT